>JAKPDW010000085.1 GCA_029552245.1 Deltaproteobacteria bacterium | reverse complement strand
ATGCCTATGGACTGGAAGAACTTGAGCACCTCGTGCGAGATGGGGGCGGCGCCCGAGAACCCCAGCCTGACGCGGTCGAAGCCCAGGCGTTCCTTGAGCTTGCGGAACACGGCCAGGTAGGCGAGCCAGTACGCGATGTTCAGAAAGAAGGGGATGGGCTTCTTCGCGAGGCGGTGATCGTTGTACCGTCTGCCTATGGTGTAGGCGAGGTTGAAGACCGTGCGCTTGAACCACGTGGCGTCCGCCATCTTGAGCACGATCCCCGAGTGGTACTTCTCCCAGATCCTCGGGACCGCGTGGAAGAGGGTGGGGGAGACGTCCCTGAGGTCGTTCATGACCGTGTCCGTGTTCTCGGTGAAGTTCACGATGTGGCCGACGCTCAAGTGCATCATGAGGTCGAAGATCTGCTCGTAGACGTGGTTCAGCGGGAGGAACGATATGGTCTCGTCCTCTGCCGACATGCGGGTGATCTTCCTCGTCTGCCTCGCGATCCAGAGGTAGTTCTCGTGGGCGATCATGGCCCCCTTGGGCGGGCCCGTGGTCCCCGAGGTGTAGATGATGGACGCGATGTCGCCGGCCTCGCCGTCGTCCACGAGGAGCTCGAAGAGGTCGGGGTTCTCGGCGTTCGTGGCCTCACCGAGGGCCAGCAGGTCGTCGAAGCTCATGAGAATGGGGTCGTCGAAGTGGCGGAGCCCCTCCATGTCCCAGACGACCGCCTTCCTGAGACTCGGCGTCCTGTCCTTGAACGTCAGGGCCTTGTCGAACTGTTCCTCGTCCTCGCAGAAGAAGACCACGCTCTCGGAGTGTCCCACCACGTACTCGCACTCGGGGGCGGGGTTGGTGGTATACACCCCCACGAAGGTCGCACCCACGGACATGACGCCGAGCGCGCTGTAGAGCCACTCCGGCTTGTTCTCCCCCACGATGGCGACCTTGTCTCCCCGTCTGACCCCGAGCGCGTACAGGCCCATGGCGGTCTTCTTCACGTTCTCGTAGTATTGCCGCCAGGTGATGTCGTGCCATATGCCGTACTCCTTCATGCGCATGGCCACGCGATCAGGTTGCCTCCTGACGATCGCCCTGAGCGCCTGGGGCAGTGTCTTCACAGACGGGTCGTCGAGGATGCCGATATCCGGAGTTTTCCCGTGCCGCATCACCTGAACCTCACCTTTCTCCTGTATCTCTTGTAGCCCTTGACCGACTGCTCCGTGGCAACCCCGAGGTAGAACTCCTTGACGTCCTCGTCCTCCCTGAGCACCTCCGGCTTGTCCGCCCTGACGATGCGGCCGTTTTCCATGAGGTATGCGAAGGTGGAGTACTTGAGCGCCATGTTCACGTTCTGCTCCACGAGCAGGATGGTCACCCCCCGCTCGTTGATGTCCCTGATGATGGAGAAGATCTCCCTGGTCAAGAGCGGGGAGAGGCCGAGAGACGGTTCGTCGAGCATGAGGAGCTTCGGCCTGCTCATGAGCGCCCTGCCGATGGCCAGCATCTGCTGCTCGCCGCCGCTCAGGTGGCCCGCCTGCTGCCCTGCGCGTTGCTTGAGGATGGGGAAGTGGCCGAACACGGTCTCGATGTCCTCCTGGACGCCCTTTCTGTCCCTTCGCGTGTACGCACCCATGAGGATGTTCTCCATGACCGTCAGCTCCGGGAACACCTCGCGTCCCTCGGGCACGTAGCTGATACCCATGCGCACGATCTCTTCGGTATCCAGCCTGTCGATGCGCCTGCCCATGAACTCGATGGTCCCCTTTTCGGGCTGGTCGTCGTCGAGGAGACGCATGATGGTCTTGAGCGTCGTGGACTTGCCCGCTCCGTTGCTCCCGAGCAGGGCCACGATGGCCCCCTCCTTGATCTCGAACGAGATGCCGTGCAGGGCCCTGATGAGGTCGTACCACGTCTCGATGTTCTTGACCGAGAGCATCAATCCTCCTCGCCCAGGTATGCGGCTATGACTTCGGGGTGTTTCTGGACCTCGGACGGCTTCCCCTCGACGATCTTCACGCCCTGGTTGATGGCGAGGATCCTGTCCGAGATCCCCATGACCATGTTCATGTCGTGTTCGATGAGCAGGATGGTCACCCGGTAGTCCTCCTGGATGTCCTTGATCCAGATGCGCAGGTCGTCCTTTTCCTCGGTGTTCATGCCCGCGGAGGGCTCGTCCAAGAGCAGCACCTTCGGCTCGAGCGCGAGCGCCCTGCCGAGCTCGACGAGCTTCCTCTTTCCGTAGGGGAGGTTGCCCACGAACTGGTCGCGCACGGACTGGAGGTCCAAAAAGTCGATGATGTGCTCCACGATCTCGCGGTTCTTCACCTCTTCCTTCGCGGTGGGCGAGCTCCTGCCCCACATGAAGGCGCCGCCGAGCACGCCGGTCTTCATGTGGATGTGCCTGCCGAGCATGATGTTGTCCATGACCGTGGCGTTGGTGAAGAGCTGGATGTTCTGGAACGTCCTGGCGATGCCCTTCTTCGCGATCTTGTCCGGCCTTTTGCCCACGAGATCCTCGCCGTCGAGCGTCACCCTGCCGGAGTCAGGCCTGTAGATGCCGCTGATCATGTTGAAGATGGTGGTCTTGCCGCTGCCGTTGGGCCCGATGATGGAGAAGATCGTGTTGTCCTCCACCTCGAAGCTCACGTCGTCCACGGCCTTGATGCCGCCGAAGCTGATGCTCAAGTTCTCGACACGTACGTGCGCCATGCTCGCATGCCTCTCAAGCGGTCCGTCTCTCGCCCGACACGGTATCGGCCCACCCGCGGGTGTGCGCCCCCTGTGCGAACCGGGGGCGGGCGGGGCCCGCCCCTTGAAGGATCACTTCTTCTTCCACCTGGCCAGGTCGTTGCTCGTCCAGTCCTGCAGCAGGATGTAGCTCGAGTCGGGCCCGCACTTCTGGATCTGGATCGAGTCCGTTCCCTGGTGGACGGTCGGCGACCAGTTGATCACCGGGCCGATCCCCTGGAAGTTCCGTATGGAGTTGAGCTGCTTCAGGCACGCATCGGTGCTCAGGTTGGGGCCTGTCCTCTTGAGGGCCTCCACCAGCGGCTCGGCGAAGAGCACGCCCGCCAGGTAGAAGGTGCCGAAGCGCTCCTCGGGCGCGTACTTCTTGGCCGCCTCCCGATACTTGTTCATGAGCGGGTGGTCCGCAGTCGGCGGGACGCCGAAGGCGCCCGTGATGACCCCTTCCCAGAGGCCGCCCGTGATCTTGTTCATGAGCGGGTAGTCGGACAGGGTGTTGGAGGATACCCACTGCGGCTTGAAGCCGATGGTCTGGCTCGTCTTGAGGGCGATGGCGGCGGTGGTGGGGTTCACCCACATGATGACCACTTCAGCCCCCGAGTTCTTGAGCCTGAGCATCTGCGACGAGAGGTCCTTCTCGCCGGGCTCCACCGGGATCTCTTCCACGAGCTTCATCTTGAGCGCATCCATGCGGGTCTTGCACCCGTCGAGGCCGCTCTTGCCGTAGGCGTCGTTCTGGTAGAAGAAGGCGATCTTCTTCGCGCCGAGCTTCTCCACGATGTACTTCGTCAGGATGCTCGCCTCGTCGTCGTACAGGGGGTACACGGCGAAGAGGTAGGGATTCACCGGGAACACGTATTCGTCGATGGCGGTCGACGGGCTCACCCAGATGACCTTGTTCTGGGCCAGGTAGTCCTTCACCGCCATGCCGCAGGCGGCGCCCACCCCGCCCACGAAGGCGAAGATGCCCTCGCGTTCCACGAGCTCCTTGACCACGGCCTTCGTCTGCGCCGGGTTGTACTGATCGTCGCGGATGAAATACTTGATCTTCCTCCCGTGGATGCCGCCGGAGTCGTTGACCATGTTGAAGAGCAGGGCGCTCCCCCTGGCCACCGCACCCCAGGGTGCCGCAGGCCCCGTCTGCGGGCCCCACTGGGCGATGCGTATCTCCTTTGCGTCGAAACCTGGCCTTGCCGCATGGGCCGGCCATGAAGCCAGGATCGCACATGCGACCGCGAACACGAACATGCCGAGCACTGTTCTCCTCATACGTCCTCCTTCCTGTTCAGGTTGTACCGTGCAGCGGCCGTACCCGCAGGCCGCTGCCGCTTCAGCCGGTACCCCTGGCGTTCAGCCCTCGTCGACCACGATGGATGCGGCGCCCTTTGCCCCGTATCCCGTGCCGGGGTTCGGCCCGACAGCCCCTTTCTTCCCGGCCGGGCGCGCTCATCCGGCCCGCGCCCGCGACCCCCCGCCGCCCTGGTGCTCGTTCACCCCTTGTACCAGCGGCCTTTCTCCTTGAGGAACGTGAAGCAGTAGTTGCAGGTGGTCGTGGTCTCCATGTCGTCGAACCCCACGTCCACCTCGACCTCCACCTGGACGAACCTCTCGACCCCCGGGAAGGAATTCGGGTCGTGGTTCGGCCTCAGGCGGTATATGTCCACGATGCGGTATCCCCTGACCTTCACGGTGGAGCCGGATGCCTCCTCGAGGTACTGCCCGTAGGTGTGGCTGCGCACGTATGCGGACGAGGGGGCGAGCATCGAGTAGACCTTCGCGTGGTCCCCGCTCATCTCCGCCTCGAGGTACTCGAGGGCGGCGCGCTCGATGGAGGGCCTCTCGAGGATCAGCTCGATGCGCATGCGCGGGGAGTCCCACGCGACGAGCACCGCGGTGCAGGAAGCCATGACCGCGAGGACGGCCGCGGTCTTTGCCCTGCCCATGGGAAGGAATGCACCCACGTCTCACACCTTTTTCACGAAGTGTTTGGCGAACAGCCCGCTCGGCTTGAGCGTCAGGATGAGCACGATGACCACGAAGGCCACGATCGGTTTCCACTCGGGCCACCTGTAGCCGAAGACGTTCTCCACGATGCCCATGATGAGGCCCCCTGCAACGACCCCGGGGATGCTGGTGAGGCCCCCGAGCACGGCCGCAGCGAAGGCACGCATGAAGGGCTCCATCATGAAGTTGGGGTCGAGGACGCTCCTGGCCGCGAAGAACATGGCGGCCACCGCACCGATGACCGAGCTCATGGCCCACGTGATCGCGAAAACCCGCTCGACCTTGATCCCCATCACCTTGGCGGCGTTCACGTTCTGCTGGGTCGCCCGCATCGCGATGCCGAGCCTCGAGTACCTGAAGAACAAGAAGAGGATCAGCATGATCACCGCCGAGAGCACGAACACGCCCATGGACCACTCGTTCAGCTCGAGGCCCGGGGCGATCTCCCTCGTCTTCTGAACGGAGAGGATGAACGGGAAGTCCTTCTGCTCCGCCCCCCACTTCCACCCGGCGAGCCCCATGAGGAGCATCTCCGCGCCGAGGGTGATGATGATGAGACCGAGGACCGTGGGGTCCTTGGCCGGCCTCAGGAAGCACGTCTGGATGAGCGCTCCCAGGGCGGCGGCGAAGAGCAGGGTGAGGACGAACGCGAGCCAGAAGGGGACGTGGTAGACGGTGAGGATGTGGAAGGCCACGAAGGTCGCCACCATGCCCATCTCGCCCTGCGCGAAGTTCACGACCTCCGAGGTCTTGTAGATGATGGCCACGGCGATCCCGAAGAGCCCGTAGCAGGCGCCTATCGCCAGCCCCTCGACGACGAGTTGTTCGATCATCTCGTTTCCGCCTTTCCCTCAGAACGGCCACGTCTTCCAGTACTTCTTTATCCTGATCCAGATTCCGAACATCCCCAGGGGTTCGAAGATGACGATGCAGATCATGATCACGCCGAGCGCTATGCTGCTGAAGTTGGCGAGCCCGATCACGGTCAGCCACTTGCGCGACACGAGGACGAGGAGGTCCCCCAGGTAGGGGAGTTCTTCCACGTTCTTCAAGAGGTCGAACTGGAGATACGTTATGAGCGAGGCGCCGAGCACCGAACCCAGGATGGATCCCAGCCCGCCCACCACCACCATGACGAGGAAGATGATGGAGAGGATGAGGTTGAAGGTGAAGGGGTCGAAGAAGCTCACCACGTAGCCGTACAGGCCGCCCGCGATACCCGCGTAGAACGCGCTGACGGCGAAAGAGAGGGTCTTGTAGACGGTGAGGTTGACGCCCATGACCTCCGCCGCGACGTCGTCGTCCCTGATCGCCACGAATGCCCTGCCCAGGCGGGTCTTCATGAGGTTGCGGGCGCAGATGACCATCAAGATGGTTATCACGAGTATCAGGTAGTAGATCTTGACGTCGCCCTCGATGACGAAACTGAGCGGCGTGCCCGGCACCCCCATATCCAGCGGCGGCACCGTGATGCCCATCCTGCCACCGAAGACCTCCCACCGCCCGATGACGTGCATGATGGTGAGCCCGAAGCCGAGCGTCGCGATGGCGAGGTAAGGCCCCTCGAGTCGGAGCGCGGGAAGACCCAGGATGAACCCGAAGAAGGCCGCGATCAGGCCCGAGGCGATGAGCGAGACCACGAACGGCATGTGGAGGTGCATCGAGATGAGCGCGGTCCCGTAGGCGCCTATGGCGAAGAACCCGGCGTGCCCGAGCGATATCTGGCCCGTGTACCCCACCAGGATGTTGAGCCCCACTGCCATGATCACGTGCACGAGGATGATGTTCACGAGGTAGATGTTGTACGACTCTACGTACAGGGGCAGGGTGAAGAGGCAGGCCATGAGCACCACGGTCCAGAAAAACACGGTGTTGCTCTGGAAGAGCTCGATGTCCTCGTAGTAGTCACGCTTCATGTCCATGGCATCACCCTCTTGCACGGCTCGGGGCCGCCCGGTCAGGCCGGTTCCGGCCGGACAGCGGGCTCCCTTCGTTCACGATCCTACTTCGTTGCGCATCGAGTCCGGCATCGCCGCTCTACGGCGGCAGCGGTCGTGCCGGGTGGGCAAGGCGTCTCTCCGAGGATGGGGTACCTTTCATTGATGTCGTTCACGCCGCCTGTGATCTCCACGCTTTTCATAATAATCCCTGCCGGAGCCCTGTCAAGTGAACCAGGGGGGCCGGCTTTAGGTGCGCACGAACACGCCAAGGGATCAGGGATGGCATGCACGCGGGGAAGAGAGACCGGGACGTCCACACTCGCTCCTCAGTACACAAGACCCAGGGAAAAGAACAGGAATGCCAGAATCAAGGCCGCGGCGGCGATCCCTACCGTGACGGGTCTCTTGATCCCTGCCTCATGAGCCCTCACGTACGCGACGAAGAGCGCCGAACCGGGTACCAGGACGAAGGCGAGCATCAGCAAGGAACTCGACAGGAGGCCTCGAGAGAGGAGGCCCCGATGCAGGCCTGGGCTCGGTGTGCCCTTCAAGCCTCAACCCCCTCGAAGAAAAACCACTCTGCACTCGCTGCAGGGCTCATTTCCATCTGGAAACCCTATTAATACATCACGTATCTCCAGTGCAACACTTTTTGGCCAGGGACACCGGCTGCTGCAAGGCAGGGGTCTCTCCGTACAGAGAAACCGGTGCGGCAGCAAGGGTGCGCGAGGTGTCTTCCCTTCCGGGAAGGTGGCGGCATCCCCAGCCTGAAAAGGCGGCCGGTCATGGGCGTAAACACGGCATTCCTCGTGGGCCGCAGCCGGGCTGAGCCCTCCCTCGGGGATGTGCCCGGTCACAGAAACGGCAATTCCATGCCTCCGGGGTGACCCGAGGGGGAGGCCCCTCCCTCGAGGTGTGCGTCTCTGCCGCGCGTCACAGGGGTTCTCTCGCCCACGGTGGTTGAAACCCGGCCTTGCCGCGGCCATCCGTAAAGGTCAGGGTGCGCTCGTTCTTGAACGGGACAACGCCTGTGTCTCGGTAAAAAAAAAGCCAAGCTGTCGTCGCCTGGCGGTTACGAAGAGAGTGTTGACTCTGTCTGGCTGATATACCTATCGGCATGACCGTGGGAATACTTAACACCCCTGGCCGAAAAGGGCGGCGCGACTTCCCGCCGGTGGTCTGAGACGCCCCGTTCAGTCCATGTTGACCGTTCGTCCGTCGTGCACACGAGGAGCCGGGGACGACCTCGTGCACCGGCCGTGAAGGTCTCCGCCGCGGCCTTGGGCGAGCGCTCCTCGCCCGTTCATCCCACAGGGGGTGCGGGCCGGGATGGGCCCCTTTGCCGAAGGGACACGGCATGCCTCGTCGAGGCGGGCCCCGGTTCAGAAGTCCTCGATCTGCGCTGAGGGGTTACGCCCGGCGGAAGCAGCGCCCCGCCGGCCGCTCAGATGACCTCGGGCAGGTAGCGGCTCGCCAGGTCGCCTCCCCGGTGAAGTCTCACGGCCTCGGGCAGCGCCTCCATGATGTCCCTCGCGGTGATCCCGTCCTGCCCCTTGGACGATGCGGCGAGGTCCCCGGCTGCGCCGTGGAGGAAGACCCCTGCGTGAACCGCGTCGTCGAAGAGAAGCCCGAGCCCGAACATGGCCGCGATCGTCCCGGTGAGGACGTCCCCGCTGCCCGCCGTCGCCATGCCCGGGTTGCCGCTCAGGTTGACCACGACCCGACCGTCCGGGTGCCCGATGAGACTGTGGGCGCCCTTGAGCACGATCGTGGCCTTCAGGGACCCCGCAGCCTCTCTGAGAGCCGCAATCCTGTCCCTCTCTATCTGTTCCACCGGCTTCCCGGTGAGCCTCGACATCTCGCCGAGGTGAGGGGTGATGACGGTCGGCGAGGTGCGGCCCGAGATGCAACTGGTGTCGCCGCACACGGCGGTGATGCCGTCCCCGTCTATCAGGAGGGGCTTCCTCATGCGGCCCGCCAGCTCTCTCACGAGCGAGGCGGTCTCCTCGTCGAGGGATACGCCGGGGCCCATGACCACGAAGTCGGCCCGCTCGGCCAGCTCCAGCAGCCTCGTCTTGTTCCTTGCCGAGATGCTCGAGGAGTCGGTCTCGGCCATGGGGTGGAACACGATCTCGGGCGAGACGGTCGCGATGAAGGGGATCACGGACGAGGGTGCGGCGAGCCTTGCGTAGCCGCCCCCTGCCTTCATGAAAGACAGCGCGGCGAAGCACGGCGCACCGTAGTACCCCTTGGCGCCGGCGATGAAGAGCGCCTCGCCGAAGTCGCCCTTGTGCCCGTCGGGGTCGCGAACGGGCGGCAGCAACGGCTCGTTTATGGAAATGGGGATCCTCGGGTCGTCGTAGAGTTCCGGCGGAAAGGATATGTGGGAGACGACCAGGCGCCCGCACCATGCCGCGCCCGGCATGAGGAGGTTGCCTGGCTTGGGCAGGCCGAAGGTCACGGTGATGGATGCCCTGACGGCCCTTCCCATGACCTGGCCCGTGTCGCCGTTGATACCCGAGGGGATGTCCAGGCTCACCACCGGTTTCCCGCACTCGTTCACCGCATCGATCACCTCCCGGTGGAGACCCTCCACGGGCCTCGCCAGCCCCGTCCCGAACAGGGCATCCACGATAACGCCGCAGGCCCCCGCTTCCTCGAGCACGGTTGCCGCGCTGCCGCACACGGACACGGCGACGCCGGTCTTTCTGAGTATGTCGAGGTTGAGTTTGGCCGAGCCCTGGTACCTCTGGGGGTCGCCCACGACCAGCACGCGGGCCTCTCCGCCCGCCGAGACGACCCTCCGCGCGACGACGAAGCCGTCCCCTCCGTTGTTGCCGGGCCCGGCCACCACCAGCACGTTCTTCCCCCGAACGCCGTATGCTCTTCTCATGGCCTCGAAGGACGCGCTCCCGGCGTTCTCCATGAGGATCGTCTCCGGTATGCCGTAGCGTTCCTGCGCCTGCCTGTCCATGGCCCTCATCTCGGCGACGGTGCTCACCTTCATGGAACTCCTCCCCTTACAACACCATGGATTTCGTCGGGCGTATGGGCCGCCCGGCTTTCTTCTCGTCCCCGCCCGTACCCCCGGTACGACGTGTCGGCCCCTCCGGCTGATATGCCTTTAGCGGGCTCTTCTTGAGCCCGGTCGTACCGGTGAGAGTAGTTATGGGGCAGGACTCGCCCGAATGCAAACACGAAGTGCACGGCCGGCGCCCTCGATGCAACGGCACGCTCGAGAGCCTGGATCGCCGTGGAGGGCCGGTGCGTGGGCGGCCTGTCGAGGCTGCCGGCCGACAACGGCGCGCCCCACCGCCCGAGAAGGCCTGGATCTCCTGCACCGCATCCAACCCCGGGCGTTCCGCGAGGCCCGAGCCCTCTCGGGGACGGGACGCGGGGCCGGCTCGCACGGATCCAGGCGCCCTTGGCCGTCGCTGCGTGCTCGAACCCTGCGTCAGCCCTGTCCCCCGAGCTCCATGCCCTCGATGAGCGCGAGCACGTTCGAGCCGAGCACCCGGTGGTTGTAGCCTCCTTCCAGGATGGCGAAGAGCCCGGCGCCCCTCTTGAGCGCCGCCTCCCTCACCATGGCGCCCATCACCCGGTAGTCGTCCGTGGCGAGGAGGCCCCCCCAGTCCTGCTCGTGGTTGTCGAAGCCCGCGGAGACGGCGAACACGTCGGCCTCGGCGACTGCAAGGCGCTCCTCCACTTCCTTGAGATAGGACGCCCTCTCGTGGGATTCGGGGTTGTGGATGGTCACGTAGCCCTTCCTGCCCAGGATGTTCACCGTGCCGTCCCCGAAGTGGAGGTCGAAGTCGAGGATGTGCGCCCGTTCTATCTTCCCCTCGCGCCTGAGGCGCTCGATGGCCACAGCCATGTTGTTGTAGAAGCAGAACCCCCACGCCGTGTTCGCCGATGCATGGTGGCCGGGCGGACGGATGAGGGCGAAGCAGGGTTCCTCCATGCCCGTGACCGCGGCCTTGATCGCACCCCCTGCCGCCAGCGAGGCGATCTCGTGGAGCCCTATGCGCTTGATGTGCTGGATGTGGGCCTCGGTGTGGACGGCCTGGATGTCTTCCAGGGCCGCAGGCTCCGGTTCGATGAGCTCGACCCTGCCGGCGATCGCCTCCATCACCGCCTCGAGCCTCCCCGGCTCGGCCGCAGGGTCGGATGTGTAGTGCCGGTAGAAATCCTCGTGGAACACCACCTTCATGAGATCCCCCCGTCCCTGTGCGCGGGCTGATGTCGTCCAGACCTGGACCGCCCGCGCCCGGCGCTCAATTTCCACAAGCGACTTGCCGAGATGTTCAGTGAGATTATAATGGTCGCACGGGAGGCTGTGAAGCCTGGATGCCGACACATCACTCCGATCGGAGGGAACCTTACCATGAGGATAGCGGTTTTGACGGGAGGCGGAGACTGCCCCGGGCTGAACGGGGCGATCAAGTGGGTGACGAAGACCGCGCTTGACCCTGTGCTCGAGAAGAAGAGGGGGTTCAAGTGCGAGGTGGTGGGCATCAGGGAAGGGTGGAAGGGTCTCGTGTACGTAGACCCCGACGACCCGGAGAGCGTTGCCAGGCACACCATGCACCTCGACGAGGAGGTCGTCCGCACCTGGGACCGTTACGGCGGCACCAACCTGGGCACGTCGAGGACCAACCCGTTCAACCCCCAGAAGGACCGCTCGGACCAGGTCATCGAGAACATCAGGAAGCTCGGCATAGACGTGATCGTCGCCATCGGTGGCGAGGACACCCTCGGCGTGGCCTACAAGCTCCACCGCCGCGGCGTCAGGACGGTCGGTATACCCAAGACCATCGACGGCGACCTCGTGGGGACCGAGTACTCCCTCGGGTTCGACTCGGCGGTGAACGTGATCATGGAGGAGATAGACAGGCTCAGGACAACGGCCGGCTCCCACAACAGGATCTTCGTGGTGGAGACCATGGGCAGGCATGCGGGGTGGCTCGCGCTTCACGGCGGGGAGTGCAGCGGCGCATACATCATCCTCATCCCTGAGGTGCCCTTCACCATGGAACGCATATGCGAGCTCCTGCAGGAACGGAGGGGCAGGGAGGTCCAGTACAGCATCATCGTGGTCTCGGAGGGGGCCAAGGTGGGTGGAACCCAGGAGTTCTACAAGGACGACAGGGTGGACGAGTTCGGCCACCGCTCCTTGGGGGGGATCGCGGCCTACATCTCCGACGAGATCCAGAAGAGGACCGGTCTCGAGTCTAGGTACGTGAACCTGAGCCACCTGCAGAGGGGCGGTTCGCCTTCGGCGAGGGACAGGCTCATGGCACGCTGGTTCGGGATCGCCGCTGTCGACATGATCGTGAACGAGGACTTCGGCAGGATGGTGAGCTTCCTCCACGGCGAGATCACCACGGTGCCCATGAAGGAGGTCATAGACCGCCTCAGGCTCGTCGACGTGGACAAGTACTACGACGTGGAGCGCTACAACGGCAAGCGCACCATCCTGTAGCTCACGCTAAGACGCCCCATGCCGGGGCGCGAGGGTGCGGCTTCTCTGGGGCCCCGGCCACGCCGCCTCCGTTGCTTGACCCAGCCACGAGTGCCGGCAAGCCTCGCGATCCATGCCCAGGCGCCGAGGCAGGGGGCCGTGTGCGGTCCCCCGATCCCGGCGCCCGTGCATGCCGGTCGGCCGGGTTCGACGGTCACCGAGGGCCTGCCGGCGGGCATGCGCCCCCGGGAAGACTCCCCCTCACTCCCCGTAGACCACGGTGGTGAACTTCGTGTAGATGCCGAGGAAGTAGCTCTTAATGTCGGCGTCCACGTGGTGGATCTTGGAGATGTTCCCGTTCTTCATCGCCGCTTCCACGCTGCAGTCCCCCACCGTGACCATCCACACGTAGGACGTGCAGGAAGACGAGCCCACGTGGATCCTGGCCTCCGTCCCCGGCTGCACGTTGAGGGAGGGAAGGGGTGTCCTGAAATCGTTGTACAGGATGGCGCAACCTGTGGCCGTCAGGCACACGGATGCGGCCAGCATGAGGATGAGAGCCCGTTTTCTCATACCGCACCTCCCGGTGTTTCCCTGTATCATAGCCCTTGTGCGTGTGCATGGAAAGCCACGAGATCTCTCGGTCCGGCTTCGGTCTCGAGAGCGCGATGCGAAGGGGCGAGGTTGAAGGCCGGTATTGCTCGCTCTTCGGTACGCATGAGGGCTGCCCGGAAGGGATAGGAGGCTTCATGCCGGTCGAAGAGGGATCGAGGAGCCGATCCAGGTCGAGCTGGTCACCGTCGTGCGGGCCCGTTCTCGGGCAACGATCGTCGGGGGGCACACGGAGCCTGGCCCCGAACCTGCCCGTGCCGCGGGCGGTACCGGGGATCTTGGGGACGATCGTCGGGCAGGACACGCCGAGCGGGTTGAAAGGTTCAGGCCTCCAGGATCCCCCTCTCCCGAGAGCCCCTCTCCTCGTCCACCAGCAGCAGCACCGCGCCGCCCGCGATGAAGAGCAAGGCTATGGACGCGATGCTGAACCTAGGCGCCGTGTGCCCCGGCGCCCCCGCCGCCCTGGCCAGGAGAACGGTGAGCGCCACGAGGGCCGGGCCCACGATGGAAGCGAACTTTCCAATCATGTTGTAGAAACCGAAGAACTCGGCTTCCTTCCCCGTTGGCACGAGCCTCGCGTAGAAAGAGCGCGAGAGCGCCTGCACGCCCCCCTGCACCGTGCCGATGAGGGCCGCCATGAGGTAGAACTCGCCTCTTGTCTCGATGAACGCGCCCCAGAGTGTCACGAACAGGTAGACGCACAGCGCGAGGATGATCGCCCTCTTCGTGCCGACGACCCCGCCGAGCCTGCCGAAGGCTATGGCGCAGGGGAAGCCTATGAACTGGACGAGGAGCAGGGCGGAGACGAGGTCCGTGCGGTCGAAACCCAGCGAGAGGCCGTAGTCCACGGCCATCACGATGATGGTGTCCACGGCGTCTATGTAGAGCCAGTATGCTGTCAGGAAGAGCAGAAGCGTCCTGAGGCGGGCGATTTCCCTCATGGTGGAACGGAGCATGGCGAGACCGCCCGTGATCGCGTCGGAGATTCTCACGCCGGGCAGTGCCGGTTCCCTCACGAACGCCAGGAGGGGCACGGTGAAGACGGCCCACCACACGCCCACGGCCACGAAGGAGAAGCGGGCCGCATCCAGGGCCCCTGCCATGCGGAAGGATGAAGGGCTGCTGAGCATCCACACGTTCAGCGCAAAGAGGAGACCTCCTCCCAGGTAGCCGAGCCCGTAGCCCAAGGACGAGACGCGGTCCGTCTCGCCCTCTGAGCAGATGCGCTTCAGGAGAGAGTCGTAGAACACGTTCCCGCCGAGAAACCCCGCGAGCCCCAGCCCGTAGAGGGTGCATGCGAGGACCCAGGACCCCATGCCGACGAGCGACAGCCCCACGGTCGAGAGGACGCCCGTGGCGGCGAAGCATGCCAGGAAGAGCTTCTTCGACGAGGCCCTGTCCGCGACGGCGCCCAGAAAGGGCGCTGCAACGGCGACGGCGAGACCCGCCGCTGAGTTCGCGAACCCCAGCCTTGCCGTGCTCTGGGCCGCCTCCACTCCGGCGCTGAAGTATTCCTTGAAGACGATGGGAAAGAACCCGGCCATGACCGTGGTGGCGAAAGCGGAGTTCCCCCAGTCGTAGAACGCCCACGCAAGCACCTGTCGCCGGGGCTTCCCCTCCGTCTCGCGATGCGGCTGCATCGGGCCGGGCTGCATGTCCTACTGGGCGGGCTTGCCCGTGTCAGCCTTCGGGTCGGCGGGGGCGACCCTCGTCGCCTTCTCGATGATCACGCTTTCCACAGGCACGTCCTGGTGAAAGCCCCTCGTCGTCGTGGGCACCCGTTCGATCGCGTCCACCACGTCCATGCCCTTGATCACCCGGCCGAACACGCAGTAGCCGTACCCCTCGAAGGTGGGGGAGCGAAAGTCGAGGAACGGGTTGTCCTTCGTGTTTATGAAGAACTGGACGCATGCCGAGTGGGGGTGCGGGGTCCTCGCCATGGCGACGGTGCCCCGAAGGTTCTTCAGCCCGTTGTCCGCCTCGTTCTGTATGGGCGCGCCGGCGGGCTTCTCGCCCATGTCCGGCCTCATCTGGCCGCCCTGGATCATGAACCCCCTGATGACCCGGTGGAAGATGGTGCCGTCGTAGAACCCCTTGTCCACGTACTCGAGGAAATTCCTCACCGTCTTGGGCGCCTTGTCCTCGAAGAGCTCGATGGTGATGTCACCCTTCGTCGTCTTCAGGATGACCCTCGGGTTGCGGGCCGCCTCGGCCGGGGGTGCGCACACACCCAGCAGGAAAACCAGTAACGTCATGACGTAGACTCCTTTCCCTGTGCGGGCTGCAGCGTGTGCCTCTCTACCTGCACGCAAAATCGGGTCGGGTTTCGTTCCAGGTCTCATCGTCTCACCTCCAAGGGCCGTGAAGGTCTTGTACGTCTCCACAGGCCAGAAGACGCACCCACCACGGGCCTCATCGCCTTCTCATCTCCAGCCAATCCCTCACCGCGTACCCGGTACCGAAGGGCCACGGCCTGAGTTTCTCGGGGCTGACACGCCTGTACTCGGCGAGCTCGCCTCCCAGGCGGGGTTCACCCTCGACGCGGACATGAAAGGCGAGGATGAGCTGGTTCATCTCGAAGAAGCTGTAGTGACCTATGAGGCCTATGAGTTCGCCCTTCAGCCCCAGCTCCTCCTCGACCTCGCGAAGCACCGCGTCCTCTGGGGTCTCCCCCCTTTCCAGAAACCCGGTCACGAGCCCGAACATCTTCTCGGGTCAGGCCTTGTTGCGCACGAGCACGACCCCGGCGCCGTCCTCCACCAAGGCGGCCACCACCGGTACCGGGTTGTCCCAGAACACGTAAGAACATGTCCGGCTCGAACAGCACAGGCGTTGTCTCCCGTCCACGGTCTTCACGGCGAGGCGGCCTTTGCAGAGGGGGCAGAAGGTCATCTGCATGGCGTGCCTTCCCGGGCGGCGTGCGCTTTCATCAGGGGGTCCATGAACCGTCTCTATACACCCTGTCTTCTCCGGTGGGCAACGGCGTCTTGCCCGGTGTGGATCCCACGGAGGCCGCACAGCCTCTGCTCCAAGAGATACGCCAGCCGCTGCCGGCTGCGGGCGGGTCGTGTTCGCCGCCTCTTGCGGGCAAGACCGGCAAGAAGACGAAGCACATGGAGACAGGGCACGCTTGGGCCGAGAAGCCCCTCGATGCGCCCCGACATCTCTGCCGGCCCAAGGTGTCCCAGGGCGGGCCCTAGGGATGCGGCGGTGAGAACCAGGCTCCTCGATGTGGACGATGTGCCGCCGGGTGCGGCCACGAGGTCGGTACCTGCGCAGGGGCTGCCGTGAGCGCGGCGGTTTAGCGGTGCCGCCTGGAGCTCAGCCCGTGCGGGACGCGCGGTGCATGGTCCTTGTGTGGGTGTGCATCCAAGCGTGGAAGGCCTTTCCCGGTGTGCGCGCTGAAGCGATGGGGTGCCTGGGTTCCGCGATGCCGGCGTGGCCGGTTTCAGGGCCCTGGCGCGGCCCCTGGCTCCCCGGGTTTCCCTCGACAACCGGGCAAGGGGTTTTCCCCCTGATCACGCAAGGATGCACCCCCAGTGCGCCTGCGTGTGAATGGGGGTTCTCCCGGGCTGGTCTCATGTGCTATCCCGAGGGGACACCAGCCGATGATCACGGGAGGGGAGGCCAAGACGCAGTGCGCGCTCACACCATCTTGCCGATGCTCGCCCTGTTCGCCGCCATGGTACTCTGGGCGGGATCTTTCATCGCGCTCAAGATAGCGTTCTTCGCCTACGACCCCATGCTCGTGATCTTCCTGAGGATGGCCATCGCATCTCTCGGGTTCGTGCCCCTTGCATCGAGGATGGGGCCGAACGTCCCCAGGCCCGGCGATGTACCGCTCATCCTGTTCATGCTCGCCTGCGAGCCGTGCCTGTATTTCCTCTTCGAGGCGGCCGCCCTCGTGAACACCTCGGCCTCCCAGGCGGGCATGATCACCGCCATGCTCCCGCTCATGGTGGCCGTGGGCGCAGGCTTCTTCCTCGGCGAGAAGGTGGGCGCAAGGACGTACGCGGGATTCGGTCTCGCCATTGCGGGCGCGACTCTGCTCAGCCTGGGGGCCGGCTCCGGCCGGTCGTCCCCGAACCCCGCACTCGGCAACTTCTTCGAGTTCTGCGCCATGCTGTGCGCGACAGGGTACACGATCGCCCTCAAGCGGCTCACCGAGAGATACCGCCCGCTCTTTCTCACGGCCCTGCAGGCGTGCGCCGGGAGCCTCTTCTTCCTGCCCTTCCTCTTCCTGCCTTCCACCACCTGGCCCGAGAGCTTCCACCTCGGGGCCACGGCCAGCGTGGTCTACCTCGGCCTCTTCGTGACCATGGGGGCGTACGGGCTGTACAACTACTCCCTGAGCAGGGTGAAGGCCAGCCAGGCCTCAGCCTTCGTGAACCTCATCCCGGTGCTCACCGTGCTCTTCGGCCGCATGTTCCTGGGCGAGCGGCTGACCGCGCTCCAGTACCTCGCCTCGTTCATGGTGGTCTCGGGCGTGCTCATGAGCCAGGAGTCCATGCAGGGCGGGTCCTCTCGCGCGGGCAAGGGCTGAGGGACCTGCGCCTGTGCGGCTCGAGGGCATCCCTCTCCCCGTGTACCTTGGCGATGTGCGTCGTTGGTCTCCGGGCCGGTGTCCGTGAAAAACCCCTCGTGCCCAACGGGATAGGCGCGGGAGGCATCGCTTGCCGTCGGCATGGGCCTGCCGTGCCTTCCGCGATAGCTCGGGCCACAGGATGCCGAGTCCTCGGCCATCGGCCCGTACGCGCCATGCATCGTGCGTCAGGCCCGCATCAAAACGACCAGGGTTCCACGCCCGAACGAGGCAGGGGGCAGGCCATGGGCATGCATGGCCTTCCTCGACCTGCGGAAAGACCCTGACTCCCCGATTCGCCCCCGAACGAAGGCGCACGTCGCCTGCGGGTCGTCGAGCCGTGGGTCAGTCGGACATCTCGGTACCGGTGGTGAAGGTGAACTCGTAGTCGCCGTTCATGCACCTGCTGAGGGGCCTGCCCCGTATGTCGGTGATGTCGCCTTTCACCGTGACCGTGTACGTGGTCATGGGCGAGAAGTAGACCTTGCTCGGGAGCCTGAACTCGGCGGTGACCCCGGATGCCGAGACGTCGCCGTCGACGACGGCGCCGGACGCATCGCGCACGACGAGCCTCGAGTCGGTGACGCTCGCCGGGTCCACGTCCGTCTCGAACGTGACCACGATCGCGGGGTAGTTCAGGGGGACGTTCTCTTCCCCGTCGTCGGGCAGCGTGCTGTGGATGCAGAAGGGCGGGGTGTCGCTGTCATCGCCCACGTCGAGGCATGACGAGCACACGAGGGCGAGGGCCATGAAGGCCGCGACCGTGGCCGCGCGATGGATGTTCGTCTTCGACATCATTCTCTGGTTCCTCCGTTCAGCAGGACATGACATGGCCGATCATCGGTGCATCCCTGGATTATACACCCTTTTCGGTTGCCATGCATGGTCGTTTTTTCTCACGCGCCTGTCGTCCGACGCAGCCGCCCGGGGCCGGCACGGTCCCGGTGATCACGGGTGAGGCGTGCGGCGCCTCGCTCACTCCACGGATACGAGCTCGTCCGTCACCGTGTACTCCACCGTGATTCCCGATTGCTGTACCTCGTAGGAGAGCACGGCCTTTATGAGGCCGAGCCCCTCGCCGAACCATTGCCGTCCCGTGTACTCGGTCGTGGTCGTCACGGTACCGTTTATGCTCACCACCAGGCTGATCTTCGCCTCGAGCGCCCGGTACGGGGTGCCCCCCAGCGTGATGGTGCCGACGGCGACAGGGGTGAACGTTGTCGTCGTGACGCTCGACCCCGTGTTCACGCCGAAGGCGCCTGCCGAGGCGTCCGAGTTGTAGAGGAGCTCGCGGAGCGTGGTCGTGTAGGCCGTGCCAGGCACCATGCTCGTGGGGAGCGTGCCTGAGGACGTGCTGCCCGTTATGCTCGTGAAGACGCTGAAGTCGTCGCTCACGATCACGTTGCCCGAGCCGTCGGTGTAGGTGACCATGGTCTCCACGCCGTCGATGCGCACGGTCTCCTTCGTGAAGGGCCCCTGGTACGCGCTGAAGTCCCCGTACACACCGGGTATCGCGTCCACGGTCTCGTACGAGAAGGTCTTCTCGTGTTCCTCGCTCGCCCGTTGGTCGTCCCACGACGCCTCGACCCGCTCGGTGAACGTGTACGTCCTCGATGTGTCCCTGGTGAGGTAGGCCAGGGCCTCGATGGCATCCCCGTCCCCGCTTCCCGACGACCCGCCGCCGGATCCCCCTCCGCCGCAACCGTACGCCCACAGCACGGCCGACAGGCTTGCAAGGGCAAGGATGAGCAGTTTCCTCATGGGGGGTACCTCGTTGTCACGCTCTCTCGAGGAGACTCATCGACACGGGCGGCCGAGAACATGACACCCTCGTCGCGAACTCGTGCAACCCCTCTTGACGACACGGGATCCCATCGTCCGCAAGCGGCATGGGCACCTTGGGAGGTGGCGCAGGGGCGCTCGGGAAATGCCGCCCGCGATGACGCGTGTGCCCTCCCGCATGCGTTCGGTTTCCCCCTCACGTGCATGCGCCGTTGCGTGAGGCGGTTCGAAAAGGAAGCTCGCAGTGCGGCGCGTGTGCGCCCGTGCGTGAGCCCATCGTGGCTCCATGGGGAGGTCAGGCCGCCATGTCCAGGAGGAAGTCCCGCCCCGTTCATGGAGGCCGGTGTGGGGTCGCGTCTCGCCGTACGCGATGCGCCACCACGGGCCGCAACCAGGGGCTTCACCTTGGTGTCGTTCGGCGCGGGCCCGTCAGGCTCGCTCCCCTCGGCCGCCCAAGGCCGCGACCCATCCTCGCCGTCACTTAAGGGCGGCGGTCCCGGTCGGTCTCGTCGTGTTCCGGTTCTGCGTGCCGCCCCGTCCTTCAAGGGGGCGAAGGAGGCCTGCGTCCCATGCATGCGTGACGTACCGCTTGAGCTTTACCAGCTCTCGTGCTTCAGGCATACGTCCCATGCATGCGTGGCGTTGACGCTGAACCCTTGATGATGAACGTCTCTTCGTCGGCTTGGAGACCGAGGCCGGATCTTCGGGGGACCAGCAAAAAAAACGCTACCTTTTCTCGAATCGCTCGATGACCCTGGCGACGAGGTCCGCGTCCACCCCGCGCATGACGACGCCGATGTACTGCATCTGGCGTCTTCTGGCCTGAAACGATCGGATCCTCTTGGCCGCGAGGACGGCGTCGAGGAGTTCCCCGGGGATGCCGCACGTCTTCAGGTACGCTTCGGGCAGCCCGACCAGGCGCACCCCGAGCTTCTGGAGGGCGAGCATCTCCTTCTTCCGCCGCGTCTTGCTCTTGACTTCCCCGGGGGCCTCAGCCGCCTCGGGGTCTTTTCCTGGATCCCGCCGCACGGTCTGGCTGTCCTCCTTTGGAGGTGAGGATGTCTTTCTGGACCCGCTTGCGCCTCGCATCCCTCTCGACGAAGATCTCCGCGCCCGAGAACGGGTCACGCCGCGTGTAATACATGAGCGTCGAGAGGGTGCTTGGCGTGGGCGTGAAGATCTGGACCTGCTCGGGGACAAGAAAGAGTTTCGACTCGGTGTATGCCCGGAGGGCCTCCATGTCTTCCCTGGTGCAGCCCGGGTGCGCCGCAAGGAAGTAGTAGGTGAGGAACTGCCTCTTGTGCGCCTTCTCGGACAGGGCGCGGAAGCGGTCCCTGAACTCGAGCAGATGCAGGGTGCCGGGCTTGGCCATGAGCCTGAGCACCTCTTTCCGGCAGTGCTCGGGCGCGAGCTTGAGCTGGCCCGAGACGTGGTGCGCCGCCAGCTCCTCCAGGTAGCGCATGCCGTTTCCCTCGTCCGCGACGACGAGGTCGTGCCTGATGCCCGATGCGACGAAGACCTTCCTGACCCCCTCGATGCGGCGGAGCCTCCGGAGCAGCTCGATCTGGGCCCCGTGCCCGAACCGCAGTGCCGGGCAGGGCTCGGGGTACAGGCATCTCCTGGCGGTGCAGCCGCCGATCGCGCCCTTTTTGCAGCCCATGCCGTACATGTTCGCCGTGGGCCCGCCCACGTCCTGGATGATGCCCTTGAAGAGCGGGTGGCGGGTCATGCCCGAGGCCTCCTCGAGGATGGAGGCCTGGCTGCGTGACACCACGACAGGCCCCTCGTGCACCGAGATCGAGCAGAACGAGCACCTGCCCGCACACCCCCTGTGCGTGGTTATGGAAAAGCGGATGGTCTCGATCGCCCTGACCTCCCCCAACAAGCGGTCTCTCGGGTGCACCTCGCGCTCGTAGCCGAGCCCGTAGACGCGGTCGAGACCGCTCGTGGTCGGCGCCGAGGGGGGTGGGTTGTGGACGAGGAAGCGGTCGCCGTGCCTCTGGCAGAGCGTGGTCTTCGACCCGGGACGACCGAGCTCGGAGAAGGCGAGGAACATGTCCGTGAACGCCTCCTTGTCGTCTTGCACCAGCTCGAAGGGAGGAAGCTCGGTTGCACCTTCCGGTCTCGTCTTCGAGATCGTGCACGTACCGGCCGTCTGCGAGATGTCGAGACCCGAGGCAAGCCTGCGCGCGATCTCGAGCGCGGTGTACTCGCCCATGCCGTAGACCAGGGCGTCCGCCTTGGCGTCGAAGAGCACGCTGCGCCTGATGGAGTCGGACCAGTAGTCGTAGTGCGCCACCCGGCGCAGGCTCGCCTCGATGCCGCCCAGCACGATCGGTGCGCCTGAAGAGGAGAACCGCCTGATGAGGTTGGAGTAGACGATGGTCGCCCTGTCCGGCCTCTTCGTGTTGAGGCCGCCCGGCGTGTAGTCGTCCGACCTCCTCCTCTTCTTGAGGGGGGTGTAGTTGGCCACCATGGAATCGACGCTCCCCGCGGTGACGCCCCAGAACAGCCTCGGTTCGCCGAGCCTGAGGATGTCCGTGCCCGATGACGTGTCCGGCTGGGCTATCACGCCCACCCTGAAGCCTGCATCCACGAGGGTCTTGCCGACGAGAGCCACCCCGATGTGGGGGCTGTCGATGTAGGCGTCGCCGGTCACCAGGATGACGTCGAGGGCGTCCCACCCGAGGGCCTTCATCTCCTCTGGGGTTTCAGGCAGGAACATGGCCCCTCGAGCATAGCACAGCTTCCGCGCCTTCTCAAACGGGGTGCGCCCTCGCCCACAGGCACACGCGCTCGAAGACCTCATGCCTGAGGGCGTCTCGGTGGACCATGTGGCCGCTCTTGGGCACCAGGAAGAGTTCCTTGGGGCAGCGAAGGGCCGCCATGAGCTTGAGGGCCGACGTCGGGGGGTCGACCCGGTCTTCCTCGCCGTGGATGACGAGGGTGGGCGCGCGGATGCGGCCGACCCTCGAGAGGGTGTCCACCACGAAGGCGCTCACGATCCCGGGGAAGGGCACATCCGACCACATGGCGATCACCCTCGGGTCTTCCCGCCACCTCCTGTTGAAGGCGCTGTCCACGGTGGCGGGGACCTTCGCGAACTCGCTTTGCATGTCGAGCCTCAGCCCTTTCCCGGTGAGGAGGCCCGCCAGGGTGCCGATGACACCGAGTGCCCTTACCGCCACCGCGTCGAGGAACCCCAGGGAGGTGCACACGGTCGCCCCCAGGGTGACGAGGCAGGAGATCCGTTCGTCCAGGACCGCCGCCTCGAGGACGGCCGTCCCCCCAGAGGAGAAGCCGAGCGCGCCGACGGCGCCCTTCTTGATCCGGGGGAGGGACTCGAGGTACGTGACCCCCTGCCTGACGTCCTCGACCCAGTCGCCGATATCGACGTGGTATCGGGGGCCGCCGCTCGCACCGTGGCCGTGCATGTCGATCGCGAGCGAGGCCACGCCCCGTGATGCGAGGAACTGGGCGAGCTCGTCGAAGCTCTCCTTGAAATCGAGGGCGCCGTGGCAGAGGATGAGGGCGGGACACGGCCTGGAGCTCCGGGGAACGACGAGGGTGCCTCTGATGACCTCCGACCTCGAGATGAACGTGACCGCCTCGCTCACCATGCCCCCGGGGTCCGTCCGCCCACCGAGACATCCCCGCCCGGCCGTGTTCACAAGGCCGTGCTCGACTGGATGGAGCCCTGGGCGGTCGAGGCGATGTAGTCCCTGATGGCCTCGGCTATGGTCGTGAACGTCCACCTGCGTTTTTCGTCGTCGCACTCGAGCAGGGTGATCCTGAAACCCTTGCGCGAACAGCAGAAGCCGGTAAGCGGCACGACGCAGATGCCCTTCGAGCCGAGGAGGTAGTACACGAAGCGCTTGTCCACCTCCACGCCCCTGACCTTGTTCTCGACGTACTCGAGGGCCCGGGGATTGTCGATGGGCAGCGTCTGCCTGTTGTTGAGCACGCCGTCCTCGAACACGACCGACAGGTAGAAGGCTCCCTGCGGCTTGTTCACGTGGATGCCCTCCACCTTCGAGAAGATCTCGTAGGCCTCCTGCGCCCTCTTCTCGTACATGGCGCGCCTCGATGCCAGGTGTTCCTCGTACCGCGGGTCGGACATGATGAGGAGGATGGAGTACTGGGGAAGGCTCGTGGAACAGACCTCGAGCATCTTCGCGTTCACGAGGCTCTTGATGTAGCGCTTGAAGTTGAGCTTGTCCTGGTTGAAGACCTCTATCCAGCCGCAGCGAGCGCCGGGCCATGGGTATTCCTTGGATATGCCCCTGAGCGCGATGCCGGGCACGTCCTTGATGACCTCGCTCAGGTGGGCCGTCTCCACGCCGCCGTAGACGAGCCTCATGTAGGTCTCGTCGCAGATCATGAAGACCTTGTATCGCCTGGCGATGTTGACCATCTCGACCAACAGGTCGCGCGGGTAGACGGCGCCCGTGGGGTTGTCCGGGTTGATGATGAGGATGCCCGCTATGGAGTCGTTGTACTTGATCTTCTTTTCGAGGTCGTCGAGGTCGGGCATCCAGTTGTTGGTCGGGTCGAGCTCGTAGGTGAGGTGGTCGTAGCCAGAGTGCGCCGCCTCTGCGGAAGAGTGGGTGGAGTAGGCCGGTGACGGCCCGATCACCCTGGCCTCGCGCTTGAGGTAACCGAATATCTTCGCGATGGCGTCGCCGATGCCGTCGAAGAAGATGATGTCGTCCTTGGTGACCTGGTAACCACCCCTTTTGTTCACCATGTCGGCCAGGAACTGCCTCGCGTGGGCGACGCCCTGGGTGGCGACGTACCCGTAGGTCCTGTCGTCGTGGACGAGAGAGACGATGATCTCTTTCATCCAGGTGGGGAGTTTCTCGCCCTTCGCTATGGGATCGCCGATGTTCTCCCAGGTGATCTCGACGCCGAGACGCTGGAGATCCTCGGCCACGGCCACGATCTGCCTGATCTCGTAGGTGAGCTGCTCGGCACCCTCGTGAACGATGTTCCTTCTCATGGTATCCTGCCACGCTCCTTGAGGCCTGTGCGGGCGTCCCGCACGTCCCTCGTTTGCTGGGAAGATAAACAAAACATCGGCCGAATGCAATGCGATTCTTGAGGGTTCAGGCCTCAGGCGTGCTCCGTGGTATGGCCTGTTTCGGTCACCCGGGGAGGGTGATGGGAGAACCGGTGGGTATTGGACCCTTCCCGTTGGTCGTCCTCGGGTTCGTCGGCCTGGGTGCCGGGGACGCCGGCCTCCCAGATGCACGTCTTGATGAAGGCGTCCACGCAGTCGGGGCAGAGTTGGGTGCCCTTGACCTGCTGGATGATCTCGACGGCCTTGTCTTTCGGCATGCCGTTGCGGTAGGGCCTGTCGCTCGTGAGCGCGTGGAAGGTGTCGCAGACGGCCGTGATCCGGGCCCACAGGGGGATCGAGGAACCGTGCAACCCTTCCGGGTACCCTTTCCCGTCGAGGCGTTCGTGGTGGTGGATGACGATCGGCAGGACGGCCGCCAGCGATGGTACCGGCCTGAGTATTTCACCCCCTATCACCGGGTGCTTCTTGATGATGGAGAACTCTTCCTCCGAGAGCCTGCCCGGTTTCAGCAGGATATGATCCGGGACGCCTATCTTGCCGATGTCGTGGAGCCTGCCCCCGAGCCTCACCAGTTCCACCTCCTCCTCGGAGAGGCCCATCTCCCGGGCGATCCTCGATGCGAAGGTGCTGACCGCCTCCGAGTGCCCCCTCGTGTAGGAGTCACGAGCCTCCAGGGCGGCGCACAGACTCGTGATGCTCGCCACCATGAGCTTCTGCTCTGACTCGAGCCGCTCCTTCTCCTTCTGGAGGAGCAACAGCTGGTCGGAGAGGAGTTTCTCCAGCGTGATGACGAGCTGCTCGACGTTGAAGGGCTTGACGAGGTACGCGTCAGCGCCTATCTGGAGCATCCGCCTCATGACCAGGCGCTCGCTGTGGGTGCTCATGACCACGAACGGGATGGAGGCGTAGACGGGGTCCTCGTGAACCGCCCTGCAGAAGCCCTCGCCGTTCATCTCCGGCATGTCGATGTCGCTCAGGATGATGTCCGGCTTCACATCCCTGAGGACGTCGAGGGCGGCCCTGCCGTTTTCGGCCTCGACAACCCTGAAGCCCGCTTCCTTGAGGCCCTTGCTCACGAGAGACCGCACCGTCAAGGAGTCGTCGACCACGAGCACGAGGCGGTTGTGCTTGATCGCCGTCTGCTTCATGGTGTGCAGGAGGTCTTCCAGTATCCCGTTCTTGGTCTGGTTCTTGGAGATGCAGGCGCTGGCGCCCGCCTGGTAGGCGGCCTTCTGGACATCCTCAGAGTCGCGCGAGTCGAGGATGATCACCGGGATATGCTGGGTCCTCCGGTCGGACTTGATCGCCCTGCAGAGCTCTGTCCCGCCCGAGTCGGGCAGCTCCGCGTCCGCGATCACGTAGTCGAAGTCCATGGCGCCGATCTTGTCGAGGGCCTGGCTCGAGCTCTCGGCGTGCCATATCCTCGCGCCGTGGCGCTCGAGCGACCACGACAGGACGCTCCTGAGCACCAGGCTCGCGTCCGCGACGAGGATCCTGAGTCCGAAGGGGATGTCCACGGCTCGGTTCGTCCCGGCGGTCATGTCTGGACGACTCGGTTCGATGCGCATCCCGGCCTCTCGGCGTCGGTACGTTGACGAGGGTATCCCAACACCATGTTCATACATCCCGTATCGGTAACAGGGGCGTTTTCATGAAGGACCGTGCTGTGCGGCACCTACCCGGAATCCGTAGGCCACCGCAGAGGCGTGCCGAGATGCCCACCCGGGTTCGCGGCCGAGAAAGCGGCAGGCTCGGGGGGCGCCCCGATGCCACGCGGTGGTCCCCGAGGGTGGTCACCCCGAAAGCCCTGCGCTGCAAGGTCGACGGGCGGCCGGTCCCCTTGGCGACACCCGATCCTTGCGCTCTGTGACGGCGAAACCACTTCGGGCTCTGTTCGTCCAGATGCAAGGGCCGTGGTTCCCCCCTGCCGGGCGGAGAGGCACCTGCCTCCATCCAGGCGTGCACCCAGGCGGCGAAACGCTGCCGGAGCGGCTCACGCCTGTTCCGCCGTCGCCTCGGCGGTCCCCTTCCATGCCCTCAGGACCGCATGCATGAGGGTGGCGAGCGGGATGGCGAACACCAGGCCCCAGAAGCCCCACAGGCCGCCGCAGACGAGGATCGCCACGATGATCGCGACGGGGTGGATCCTCACCACCCGCGACAGGAGCAGGGGTGCGACGAGGTTCCCGTCGAGGGCGTGGAGCGCGAGGTACGCGATCACCGTCCACGTCGTGTGCGCGCCCAAGCCCCACTGGAAGAAGGCCACGAGGACGACGGGCACGAACATGACCGCCGCGCCGATGTAGGGCACCAGCACGGCCAAACCCACGAGCATCGAGAGGATGACCGAGTACTTGAGGCCCAGCGCGGCGAAGGCCGCGTAATTGATCGCCCACACGAACATGATCTCGAGGACCTTGCCCCTGAGGTAGTTGAAGAACTGGTCGTAGACCTCGTCCCACACGAGTACGGCCAGGCCGCGTTCCTCCGGTATGAAGCCGGACAGCCAGTCCAGGATGAGCTTCTTGTCCTTGAGCATGAAGAAGACCAAGAACGGCACGAGCACGAGGTAGACGACGATCTCCACCACGCCCTTGGCCGAGACGACCGACAGCTTCACGATGCCGCCGCCTATCCCTTCGATCTCCTCGCTCAGGATCGCGAGCGCCCTGTCGACCGTCTCCTCGGTGATCACCCCCGGGTATTTCTGGGGCAGGGTCGACACCGTGGCCTTGATCGTCGAGACCATGCCCGGCAGGTCCCTGATGAGTTCGGACACCTGTCTCCAGACGAGCGGCAGCACGATGAGGAGGAGATCCACGAACACGAACACGAACAGGAGGAAGACCAGGTACACGAGGGTCTCCCTCCTGACGTTGAAGCGCATGAGCCAGGTGATGAGGCTGTCCAGGAGGACGGAGAGCACGACGGCCACGAGCACCGGTGCGAGCATCCTCGAGAACAGGGAGAAGACGACGAAGCCTGCGACGAGGATCAGGATCAGGATCAGGACCTGGGGGTCCGAGAAGTAGCGCCTGAGCCACCTTCTGAGGACGTGTTTCATCGCTTCGAGGTCTGGGTGCAGGTCGGGGGGAGGGGGGTAAGGAAGGGCCCGCTCCCTTTTGTGGGGCGGGCCCGGACGTTGTCGTCAGGCATCACTTGCCCAGCATGTTCTCCTTGAGGGAGTCCTGAGCGGGCTCCTTGCCCAGCCAGATGCCGAAGAGCGCCTTCTTGAAGTCGAGGCCATGGATGACCGAGACGAGCTTGCCGGCCTTCATGATCTCGATGCCCTTGCCGGGCTGGTAGACGAAGTCGTAGACGTCGTCCTTGGCGAGGCCCCTGAAGCACGCGGTGAAGGCGTCGATCTTCGCCTTCAGCGGGGCCACGTTGCCGCCCGTGGACTTCTCGAACCCTTCGTCGATGGCCGCCTTCATCTTGTCGGGGGTCACGAGGCCGGACGTTATCTGGAGCCTGATGGCCATGGGCTCGTCGGCGTTGATGATGGCGTTGGCATCAGCGCTCTTCTGCTTGAGGTAGAGGGCCGCCACGTAGACCTTCATCCCGAACTTGGTCCTCTTCCCACCGCCGTTGAGGACAAGGCTGGTATCCCCTGCCTTGAGGGTGTCGGGCATGTCGACACCCACGATGTCGACCGCGAACGCCGATGTCGCCAGGAAGACAAGGGCCACAGCGAGAAAACCTGCTCTCTTGAGAACCATAGTACCCTCCTCTCTATGTTATGGTGTGAAGAAAGTTGAAGGATGTCACCCGAACGATACTACCCTCTCCCATCCCCCGAATCAAGACGGAAAAGAGGGGCGTCTCCTGCAGGCGGGGGAAGCTCGTCGCGAGGATCAGGGGCTTTTGGGGCCGAGGCCCAGTTCCTTGTAGATCCTCAGCGTGGCGCGGGCGTTGTTGAGGGTATAGAAGTGCACGCCCTTGACGCCGTGGGAGACGAGGTCCCTCACCTGGTCGATGGCCCACGTCACTCCCGCGTGTTCCACCGCTTCAGGCGACGGGGCCGAGTACACCGCGCGCAAAAGCGGGGCCGGGAACCTCGCGTGGGCCGCCAGTTCGGCCATGCGCTCCATGGAGCTCACGCTCACGATGGGCATGACGCCCGCCACGATGGGCACGTGGATGCCCGCAAGCTCGCACCTCTCGCAGAAGTCATAGAAGTCCCTGTTGTCGAAGAAGAGCTGGGTGATGATGTAGTCTGCCCCGGCATCGACCTTGGCCTTGAGGTAGGCTATCTCCCTGAGCCTGTTCGGCGTCTCGGGATGCCCCTCGGGGAACCCGGCCACCCCCACGCACATGCCGGGGAAGCGCCTCTTGATGAAGCCCACCAGGTCGATCGCGTGTGCGAACCCGCCAGGCGCGGGGTCCCACCGGGCGTGGCCCGCGGGAGGGTCCCCCCTCAAGGCGAGGATGTTCTCGATGCCGCTTGCATGGTAGCGCTCGAGGATGGCCATGATGTCCTTGTCCGTGGACTCGACGCAGGTCAGGTGAGAGACCACGGTGAGGTCGGTCTGGCTGTTCAGGCGTACCACGAGGCGGTGGGTGTTCTCCCTCGTAGAGCCCCCGGCCCCGTAGGTGACGCTCACCCATGAGGGCCTCAAGGGCATGAGATCCGCGATGGTGTGGAAGAGGTGCTCCCAGCCTGCATCGGTCTTGGGCGGGAAGAACTCGAAGCTGAAGGTGGGGGTGGACGCCTTGAGAATGTCACGGATCAACATATAGACCGAAACCTCCGACGACGGATGCCATAGGGTTCACATCCTACGAAAAACAGGCATGTTGTGCAAGGGCGGCCTCATGCGAGGCACTTGAGGGCCTTCGCGGCGGCCTCCGGCAGGGCGATGAACCTGCCTTCGAGGAAAGTGCGCGCCAGGTTCTCGACCCATTTCCTGGAGGCGGTCACGCCGTGCACGATGATCCCGTGCGAACCCTCCCTGCACACGATCTCGTAGCGCTCGGCCGCAAGGGTGATGGGCTCGGTCTCGCCATCAAGGATCACGCTGACCGCGAGCGATCTCCGCTTGACGTCTACGTGTACGTCCCCCAGGGAGCCGTAGCCCCTGAGGCGTCTGTCTGCGATGAGCCGTATGGCCGCCGAGAGGGCCTCCTGCCTGATCCCCGTCACGATGCCTTCCACCAGGCCCACGGCCGCCGCCTCTCAGTAACCGGTGGGGTTCATGGACTGCCACTTCCACGTGTGGGCGCACATCTCGTCTATGCCGTATGCGGCTGTCCAGCCCAGTTCGCGGTTCGCCCGCGCCGGGTCCGCGTAGCACACGGCGATGTCGCCTGGCCTCCGCTCGACCACGCGGTAAGGGATGCGCCGTCGGCTCGCCCGCTCGAACGCCCCCACGACCTCGAGGACACTGTACCCCCTCCCGGTGCCGAGGTTGTACGTGTGCACGCCGGGCTTGCCCGCGAGCCGCTCGAGAGCGGCCAGGTGCCCTCTCGCCAGGTCCACCACGTGGATGTAGTCGCGTACCCCGGTCCCGTCCGGGGTGGGGTAGTCGTTCCCGAAGACCTTGAGCTCGTCGAGGCGCCCGATCGCCACCTGTGCGATGTAGGGAAGCAGGTTGTTCGGTATCCCCAGGGGGTCCTCCCCGATGAGACCGCTCGGGTGCGCGCCGATGGGGTTGAAGTACCTGAGCAGGACGACAGTCCACGAAGGGTCCGAGGCGTGAAGGTCCTCGAGGATCTCCTCGATCATCCTCTTGGTTCGGCCGTAGGGGTTGGTGGGCCTCGTGGGGAAGTCCTCGCTGATGGGGACGCTGTCCGGTTCGCCGTAGACCGTCGCCGACGAGCTGAAGATGAAGGTCTTGACGCCGTTATTGGCCATGACCTCGAGGAGCGTCACGGTGCCGGTGATGTTGTTGTGGTAGTACCTGAGCGGGACCGTCACGGACTCGCCCACCGCCTTGAGCCCCGCGAAGTGTATCACCGCGTCGATGCGGCCTCTCGAGAACGCGGCCTCGATCGCGTCCTTGTCCAGCAGGTCGGCCCTGTGGAACTCGAGGGACCGGCCGGTGATCTTCCCCACGCGCCTGAGGGATTCCTCCTTGGAGTTCACGAGGTTGTCTATGACGACGAGGTCATGCCCCGCCTCGAGGAGTTCGACACACGTGTGGCTGCCGATGTACCCGGCTCCCCCCGTGACCACGATCCTCATGGGCGACCTCTCTCGATGGAAGCCTTCACGGCGCCTTGTTGCCGCCGGCCTGGACAGGCCCCTTGCCTGCCAGCTCTATCATGTCCGCAACCACCTGGGCGCACTCGACGAGCTCGGCGTCCTCGGATGCGGGCTTCGGCGGCTTCTCGTCGTTCTTGTCATCGTCGAGATCGATCTCGGAGGCGCTCGCGAGCGGCTCGAGCCCCTTGGCCTTCCTGAGCCTGTTCTCTATGGCGATCCTTTCCTGCTCCGAGCGCTTCTTCTCCTCGATCCTCGTCGAGAGCTTGAGGGACACGTTCGTCTTTTCGCGGGCCTTCTTGAGATAGTCGTTCATCTCGGTCACGTACGCGTAGTCGGGGTCCGAGGCGGTTCGCGTGCGGTGCAAGCTCTCGAGCCTGTCCCTGTACCGCTGGATGTCGCCGTAGAGGGTGTGGGGGACCGGGTCGATCTTGTCCCACGGCAGAGGGTCCTTGAGGGAGCTCTCGCCGATGTCGTCGGAGCTCGTGACGGCGGGGTAGGCGAGGTCTGGGACGACCCCCTTGTGCTGGGTGCTCTCTCCCGAGATCCTGTAGAACTTCGATGTGGTGACCTTGATCTGGCCCCTGGAGAGGTTGAGCAAGGTCTGCACGGTGCCCTTGCCGAAGCTGGTCTCGCCGATGACCACGCCCCTTCCGTAGTCCTGGATCGCGCCGGCCATGATCTCGGATGCGGAGGCGCTCAAGCGGTTTATGGCGATGGCCAGCGGGCCCTGGTAGACGATCGTGGGGTCGCGGTCGTAGAGGGTCTCGGTATAGCCGTCCGCGGACCTGACCTGCACGGTGGGGCCGGTCTTGATGAACAGCCCCGTGAGGGTGTTGGCCTCGTGGAGCAGCCCCCCGCCGTTGTTCCTCAGGTCCACGACGACGCCGTCGACGCCCTGCTTCTGGAGCTCCTCGAGGAGCCGCCTCACGTCGCGGGTTGAGCTCTTGAAGTCGTCGAGGTGCGACTGCATGGCCTTCACGTCGAGGTAGAAGGTGGGCACGCGTACGACACCGATGCGGTACTTCCTCCCGTCCCGGTCGATCTCGATGATGTCCTTGCTCGCGGCCTGGTCCTCGAGGCTCACCGTGTTTCTCATGATCTTGACGATCCTCGTCTGGTGCTCGTCCGTGGCGGACGCAGGTATGATCTTGAGCCTCACGGGCGTCCCCTTGGGCCCCCTGATGAGGTCGACCACGTCGTCGAGCCTCCACCCCACGACATCCACGATCTCCCCCTCGGCGCCCTGCCCGACGCCCACGATCCTGTCGTTCGGCCGGAGCTGGCCAGACTTCTCCGCAGGGCCGCCGGGCACGAGCCTGACCACCTTCGTGTACTCGTTCTCCGAGGTGAGCATGGCGCCGATGCCCTCGAGGGAAAGGCTCATGTTGATGGAAAAGTTCTCCGAGGAGCGCGGCGACATGTAGGTGGTGTGCGGGTCGAAGCACGAGGTGAGGGCGTTCATGGCGATCTGGAAGGCATCTTCGCTCGTGGTCTGCTCGACCCTCTTGAGCTGGCTCGAGTAGCGCTTGGAAAGGTCCTTCTGGACCTCCGGCGCGCTCTTGCCCTCGAGCATCATGGAGATCACCTCGTTCTTGAGGGACTTTCGCCAGAGGTCTTCGAGTTCCTTCTCGTCCTCGGGCCACCGGGCCTTCTCACGGTCCGTCTCGAAGTGCTCGTCTTTCTCGAGGTCGATGGTTGCGATGCCCTTCTCCAGCAGGCCCAGGCAGAACGAGAGCCTCCCGGTGAGCCTCTTCTGGTAGCGGTTGAAGAGCTTGAACGGGATGGAGACGTCCCCCCTGAGCAGGCTGTCGTCGATGCGGTACCGGTACCGCTCGAACTGGCCGAGATCCGCCCTGGTGAAGTACATCCGCGACGGGTCGATATCCTCGAGCAGGCGGTCAAACACCTTCGAGGAGAGGTCGTCGTCTATGAGCAGCTTCCTGTAGTGGTTGCCCTTGAGGTCCCGGATGATCTCGACCGCGACCCTGCCGTGCTCGGGCAGGGGCCTGATCGTACTCTCCCCATCCAGCACCGCGGCGGTCTCGGAGGCCGCGTACGAGCTGGGACCCATGGAGAACCCGAGCAGGCATGCGAGCAACAGGATCCGTATGAGTCGTATCGAGGCGTTCATCGGTCGTGTGCGTGCCCTCCCGGTGTCTTGCCCTTATAACAAGTGCGCGTCGAAAACACAATGCCGCTGGTGATCCCGGCCGGCGCATGCCCGTGACGGGAACGGGGAAGGGCACGGGAATACGCAGGAAGCACTCATGGGGAAACCAGCCGCACCCGGCACCTAAGACGCCGGGGCCGGTCTGGGAAAGGGTGACCGCACCGCTTCGTGCCTGCATGCGTGCCGCATGCCTCGAGGCCCGGGCGGGCTTGCCGAGGGGATGGGTGGGGATCGCGGCACGGGAACGCATGAGCGCCGGGGATGGGCCATCGGAGGTGCGTGGAAAGGGGTGTATGCGCCGAGTCGAGACGGCCCATCGCTCCTGAGCGGTCGGGCCTGGGACTGTCCTGCCGGCAAGCGCTCACCGCCCCCGTGACCCAAGGCGAGACCACCGGGAAAGCGTCTCCTCGACCTTTTATTGGCTTCGTCAACCCGAGAACGCGGCGTCTCCCAAGCTTTCAGGGGTGCCGCTTCCCGGGTGCGGCCGAGAAAGCCGTGGTCGCCGCTTCTTTCAAGCGTTCAGGGGTGACGCCCATGTCCGTGAGGTGCGGTATGGCCTCCCATGCGATCCCGCGGGTCAGGGGCGTCTCGACCACGGGAAGGATACGCCTGCTTTGCCGTATGCAGCCTCCTCAACCGGTCGACTCGCCTACCCACGAGAGATAGGCGTCCAGGCCACCCGCGATGTCCAGCCTCACGATCTCGGGCACCTGGTAGGGGTGGCCTTTCCTGACGAACTCGACGAGCCTGTCGAACAGGTCGACCCTGGTCTTTGCGAGGATGAGGCGTTCCTCCTCCTCTTCTCTCTTCCCCTCCCACCGGTACACGCTCCTGATCGGCAGGACCTGGACGCACGCGGCGAGCCTGTGATCCACGAGGCCGCGGGCGAGCTCGAGCGCGTGCGCCTCGCTCGGGCTCGTGCAGAGGGCCATGCAGTACGTCACGCCGGTGTCCATGGCATCCCCCTCACTCCCCTCTCTCGATCGTGATGGTGTCCCCGTCCCTGACGGTCCTGAAGACCGTCGGGTCGCCTTGTGCCCGGCCTATCACGGTCACCGGGCTGTAGGCCCGGGGCTTCTCGCCCGTGCTGGAAGGCGTGGGCCCGAAGAAGATGCAGAGGGCGGGTCCGTCCGGCCAGTAGGCGATGTCCCCCGCCTCGACGTCGGATGTGGCCCCGGGTTCCAGGCCCGCATCAATGGGGACGGTGAAATAGATCTCGTCGCCCCATCGCCGGGCTCTGCCCTCGATGGGGAGGAGGGATGCCACCTTCCGGGCGGTGGGCCCCTCTGTGAGCCCTGCCTCGACCCGGATACCACCGCATCTGATGACCACCTTCTCCATGCAGGACCACCTCCCGTGAAGACTCCGGCACGGCATCACCCGAAGAGCCGGTGCCCGTGACGTAGGTATGCATGCATACAGCCGGCCGTGTCAACCTGCTGAAGTCCTAGAAGTGCGCCCCGGCCGCACCCCTCTCGTCATGCGCTCGAGGCCTTCGCGCTCTTGTGTGCATGCACCGGGTGCAGCGTTTAGGTGCAGGGGTGTGCCCGCCGGATGTTCCAGGGTATTCATCCCCTGAAGCCGCAAGGGAGGCGGCAGGTGCCTCTCGTTCTTTGCGGGACGCGGACGCTTCAGGTTTTTCCGCTTTGTGCCGAGAAGGAAGGTAAGGCTTTTCAGGGACGAGGAGCTTGCATGAAGATCACGGACTCGATCGTCACGGCTGATGCCGCGCGTTCCTATTCCGAATACCACCATCAGCGTACCGAGTTCAGGTTCTGGGTGGACCGGCCGAGCATTCAGACGCAGGACAGGGTGAACATATCGGCCGAGGCGTACGCGTGTCCCCCGGGGCGGGAAGAGGAGGGTGCACTCGGCGACGAATGCGAACCCGCCGTGACCATCGAACGGCTGATCACCGAGGTGCTCTCGGGGAAAAAGATACGGGTGCTGCGCCTCGAGGAGCTTCGCGGCGACAACCCGGATGCGGCGCCGGGTGATGCGGGCGACTTGGACGGCGGCCCCAGCGCATCACAGGGGTGGGGCCTCGACTACTCGCACACCGAGGAGTACGCGGAGAGGGAGACGGTCACCTTCGACGCGCGCGGGGTGGTCACGACCTCTGACGGGAGACGGCTCGCCTTCACGCTCCACCTGGAGATGGACAGGGAGTACGTGGAGAGGAGCGAGGTGCGCATACGCGTCGGCGACGCCCTGAAGGACCCGCTGGTCATCAACCTCGACGGGTCCGCCGTGAGTCTTGCGGGGTCGAGGTACGCCTTCGACCTCGACGGGGACGGTGTGGAGGAGTCGATCCCCGGTCTTGCGCCGGGCAAGGGGTACCTCGCGCTGGACCTCGACGCGAACGGCGTGATCGACGACGGGAGGGAGCTCTTCGGCCCGTCCACCGGGGACGGGTTCTCCGAGTTGTCAGCCCTGGACGAAGACAAGAACGGGTGGATCGACGAGGCCGACAAGGCGTTCGGGATGTTGAGGGTCATGAGCTTCGACGGCTCGGGCGCCAGGGTGGTGAGCAGCCTTGCGGACGTGGGCGTGGGCGCCCTGTCGACCGGGTCGCTCCCGACCCCCTTCGACATGAAGGACCCTGTCACCGGCGAGCGCCACGGCCGCGTGAGGGCGACCGGCTTGTACATCGCGGAGAACGGCGCAGTCGGCACGCTCCAGCAACTCGACCTCGTCGTCTAGCGTACGCCGGCTCGAAGCGCCATTCTCACGCTGTTACTGCCAAGCGCCCGAGCAAGCATGGCCGCCGTTAAGCATAGGCCGGCTCGTCGCGCCTTTCTCGCCGAACCCGCACACAGGGCTCCTTTGCCCCCACGGCCTTCACGCCACACCTCAGGCGTCGGTCACGACACATGCGGGGTACAGAAAGACCCCCGACCGCCAGGCGGCCTACGGATGGAAGATGTACCCGTGTACCTCGCAGGTACAGGCAGCCACATCGACCGCCAGGGATCGTCTTTCCTGCCTGTTTGGAGGTGTTGTGCCGGCTCCCGCCATGGGTTATGCTACGGGTATCTCATGAGGGGGCCTCACGATGACCTACGACGTTGATATCGAGGAGAGGTTTCGAGAAGGGGCGCGTTTTCTGGAACAGGCCGTGGGCATCATCGCCAAGACAGGCATCAGGATCGTCTCCTTGAGGGAGCGCTACGCGAGGATCATGCTTCCCTTCGAACCGAACGTGAACCACATCGGGACGATGTACGGCGGCTCGCTCTTCATCCTCGCGGAGTTCTCGGGCGGTGTGATCTATTACGTCTCTTTTGACCACTCGAGGTTCTACCCCATCGTCAAGGAGGTGAACATCCGCTACAGGGCGCCTGCGCTCACGGACTGTTTCCTCGAGGCGAGCCTGTCCGAGGAGGAGGTGGGCCGTATCCAGTCGCTCGCCGATATGAACGGCAAGCAGGACTGGGTCATGGACCTGGACATCAAGGACACCCAGGGAAAGACCTGCTGCCAGGTGAAAGGCACCTGGCAGCTGAGGAGATTCTAGCCGTACGCTTCTGTGCGCCTGATCCCGCTCGCGCGCGCTTGTGCCGGACGCCCGCCTGTCGAAGGGGGCTCTCGGGCGGCAAGCAGGAGACCAACTGTACAGCTCGAGCCTCTCCCACGGGACGCCCGCCGGCTGAAGGGAATCTCCCTCGGCTTTCCCGCGCCTGTATGCGCGTGCACCCCGTGTGGGGCGTTTGGCGGCCGGCAAGGTTCCAGACCGGCGGAAGCCGTCACGACGGTCATGAGGGCCTCTAGGGACAGGAAAGGGCTATCCGCCTAGGCAGGGGGTCGCCATCTGCCGAGTCGCCCGGGGCATGGGGCTGTGGGGCAACCCCGATTCGGGGTGGGTGAGGACCGAGGCAGGGCAAGGCTCCTGCACACAAGCCCCAGGGCGGGCGCCGCGGCGAGCGGCCGCGAGGGCGGCCTGCCGCGGCGGGCTCGGGCGGCCTGGAGGGACTGCAGCCCCCGGTGCGCTCGAGCGATCAGGCGGCGTACTTCTTCGAGTACTCCTCCACCATCTTGTACTTCTGCACCTTGCCACTTGCCGTCATGGGCACGGAATCCACGAACTCCCAGTACCTGGGGATCTTGTGGCGGGCGATCCTGCCCTGGCAGAACGCGGTGAACTCCTCGGCGGTGGCCCTTTCTCCGGGCTTGAGCATCACCGCCGCGAGCACCTGCTCCCCGTACTTCTTGTCCGGGATCCCCACGACGTAGACGTCCTTGACCTTCGGGTTCTTGCGGAGGAACTCCTCGATCTCCCGCGGGTAGATGTTCTCCCCGCCCCTGATGATCATTTCCTTGATGCGGCCCGTGACCTTGAAGTAGCCGTTGGCGTCGACGGTGCCGAGGTCGCCCGTGTGCAGCCAGCCGTCCTTGTCGATGGCCTTGGCCGTCTCCTCGGGCATCTTGTAGTAGCCCTTCATGACGCACGGGCTCCTGGTGACGATCTCGCCCTGGACATCCGGCGGGAGCTCCTCTCCCGTGGACGGGTCCACGATCTTGCCCTCGATCCCGGGCAGCAGCCTACCCACGGTTGACACCCTGAGCTCGACCGGGTCGTCGCGGCGGGTCATGGTCATGACGGGGGAGCACTCGGTCTGGCCGAAGGCGATCACGATCTCTGGGCAGTGCATGACCTCGCGCACCTGGTTCATGGTGTCCACGGGGCAGGGCGCGCCGGCCATGATGCCGGTCCTCAGCGACTTCGTCGAGTATTTGGCGAAGTCCTCGTGGCTGAGTATCGCTATGAACATGGTGGGGACGCCGTTTACCGCCGTGCACTTCTCCTGCTCGATGTACTTGAGCGCCTTCAGCGGGTCGAAGGCCTCGACGATGACCATGGTGGAGCCGTGAACCACGCAGTTCAGCGTGCTCATCACGCACCCGAAGCAGTGGAACAGCGGCACCTGGATGAGCAGCCGGTCGGAAGGGGTCATGCCCATGACGTCCCCCACCATCCTGGCGTTGTTGATGATGTTGTAGTGGGTGAGCATCACGCCCTTGGGGAAGCCCGTGGTCCCCGAGGTGTACTGCATGTTCACGACGTCGTGGAAGTGGACCTCCCGCTCTCTGGCTGCCAGTTCCTCGTCGGTGACCTTGCCGCCCGCGCGGATGACCTCTTCGAAGGTGAACATGCCCGGGGTGTCCTGCCTGGACCCTATGTAGACCACGTTCTTCAGGTGGGGCAGCCTCTCGCACGCGAGCGTGCCGGGGGCGCACCGGTCGAGTTCGGGTATGACCTGCCTCGTTATCTCGTAGTAGTTGGTGTCTCGGTAGCCTTCCATGAGCACGAGCGTGGTGGAGTCGGACTGGCCGAGGATGTATTCGAGCTCGTTGGACTTGTAGTTCGTGTTCACCGTGACGAGCACCGCGCCTATCATGCCGAGGCCGAACTGCATGTAGAC
>JAKPDW010000077.1 GCA_029552245.1 Deltaproteobacteria bacterium | reverse complement strand
TCGCCTCAAGATCCATGGAAAAATACCTCACAATAAGACGAAAAACCCTCTCGGAAATGTGCGAACGATGACAGTACCTGTTAACCTTGTCCATAAGCCAACTTATAGCACTTTTCACGTGCCAAAGTTGTCATGAACCTTTTCTTTTCCCGTTGACAAGGCGGCTTTCGCTCCCCTACCTTGTAGCCATGTCCGACAGATCACTGTGCCCCATATGCGCGTGGAGAGGCGACTGCAACAAGAAGTTCAAGGCAGGTGCAGGAGTTCACTGCCCCGACTTCAGCCGGGACCTTACGATCAAGAACCCCGAGCTCGAGGCCGAGGCTGACCGGCAGGCAGACCAGAAGAGCGGCGCCAAGAAGCCCAAGAAGGGCCTCTGGCCCATCTGAGCGCCTGTCAATAGCCGGACAGGTCGAGGAACCTGACGGTCGCCTGCTTGCCCTCGACGACGAGGACAGCGGCCTTGCTCCCGGCCACGGCCACATCCACGCAGTGTCCATCCGGAAAACGCGCAAGGACCCTGGGTTGGAAGCCGTCGCCCGTCGGCTCGTAGGCGAGCACCTCTGACGAGGTGAACAGGCCGAGCCTCGGCAGCATGGAGCCGAGACCCTGTTCGTTCCTGAACGTCAGCACCCTCGACCCCGCGACCACGATCCTCGGTCTCAGGACGTAGTACGTCGACGCGGAAGGGCTCGAGTCTGACCCGGGCCTCCTCTCCCGCTTGGTCGGTGCGTTTACGAAGAGAGGCGTGGCGCCTGCGGCCTTGCCGGATACCCACAGGACATCCTTTCCTTCGAGGACCGTGAGCCTGTCGTCCCTATCGAAGGAGACGATGCGGTGCGACATCGATCCTCGGCCGGGGCTCAACGCAGCCGCGCTCAAGGGGTCCACCTTCCCGGGCGGCAACACCGGTGAACCCGCCTCCCGGGAGGCCGGGGAGAACGGGAACACGGGGTCGGCGGTCTCGTCATCGAACCTCAGGTAGGTGGAGACCAGGCCGTCACCGACGGGCAGCACGGCCTTGTTCCAGGTCTTCTCGGTCTTGTCTCCGCGGACCGAGAAGGTGCGCAGCACCCCGTTCGATGCGGCCAGCACGAGCAGCGAGCCCTCGTAGGGGTACAGTCTCAGGATCTCCCATGCGCCGGGCGCCTTCCAGACCTGCCGGGTTTCGCCGCCCTCGATCCTGTAAACCGTCTTTCTGTCGCTCGAGAAGAGATCGTTCCCCGAAGAGGCGATCGAGGTCGGCATGAAGGGGAGGCTCACCGATGCGAGGCCTTCCTGGGTCTTTGGATGCGGCTGGGAGGGGGCGGCCTGTGGGGGTGCCTCACCCGTGGCCGGGGCCTTGGGGCCCTCAGGCGACTTCGTCGTCTCGGGCTGCGTCTCCCCCGGTCCCTTCGGGAAGATGGCATCGATCATCTCGTCGAGGGTTCCGGAAACGGCGTCCGAGCCAGGTATGTCCTTGTGAAATGCGCGCGGCGGAGCGGTACGGAGCACGGCGTCCAAGGACAGGGCCTTCCCGAGCGTGGTCACGCGCACAGAGAGGGTTTCGTAGACCTCCTTCGGCACCCCCCGGGCTATCAAGCGGGCCTCGATCGTCGTCGACAGCCATTCCTCGGAGACACCCCCTCCAGCCTGCCCCTGCGGGTCGACCTTCACGTCCATGGCGTCGGCGGACAGCCAGAAAAAGAGGGTCGCCGCGAGCGCCAGGGCCGGGATCCTCCAGGCTGCGGCGCCCCCCGGGTGTGCCCTGGGTGCCGCTCCATGCATGGAATGACCGGTACGTTCAGGAAGGGACGAAGTCGATATGATCGTGTCCATGGCCGCCTCCCGGGCGGAAACGTCCTCGAGGTGGGACAGGATCGCGCCCTCTGCGTGGTCCACGTCCTCATACCACGAAGGGAGCTGGCTGTCCAAGGCATCTAAAAAGAGGCGTCTCCTTCTTTATGAATGATCATTCATTTTTCCTTGACCTCGGTCTTTTCTTTCGATATATAATGGCGGTTGCAAAGCAAATTATATCTTTAAGGAGGCGTTACATGGCTGAGGAAACCAAGGACTTTGGAGAGCAGTTGTTCCCAGTGCCCCCAAAGGTGAGGGAAAAGGCCTACATCAAGAGCAGGGAAGAGTACGAGAAGCTCTACAAGGAATCCCTCGAGAAGCCCGAGCAGTTCTGGGCCAAGATAGCGGAGAGGATCGACTGGATCAAGAAACCCACCAAGATCATGGACTATTCCTACACCTCTCCCGTCTACGTGAAGTGGTTCGAGGACGGCGTCCTCAACGTGAGCTACAACTGCCTCGACCGTCACGTCAAGGGCGGGCTCAAGAACAAGGCCGCCATCATCTGGGAGGGCAACGACCCGTCCGAGAACAAGACGTACACCTACATGGACATGTACCGCGAGGTGAACAAGTTCGCGAACGTCCTCAAGAAGCACGGGGTGAAGAAGGGTGACCGGGTCACCATCTTCCTGCCCATGATCCCCGAGCTCGCCATCGCCATGCTCGCCTGCACCCGCATCGGCGCTATCCACACCATCGTGTTCGGCGGGTTCTCCTCGGACGCCCTTCGCGACCGCATCCTTGACAGCGAGGCCAACCTCCTCATCACCTGCGACGGCACCTACCGCGGCAACAAGGCCGTGCCCCAGAAGGACAACGCCGACAAGGCGGCCGAGCAGTGCCCCACCATCAAGAAGATGATCGTGGTCAAGAGGACCGGCACGCCCGTGAACTGGGTGGAAGGCCGGGACGTGTGGTGGGAAGACGAGATGAAGGATGCCCCGTACTACTGCGAGCCCGAGCCCATGAACGCGGAGGACCCGCTCTTCATCCTCTACACCTCCGGGTCCACCGGCAAGCCCAAGGGCGTCATGCACACCACAGGCGGCTACCTGGTCTACGTGTCCTACACGCACCAGATCATCTTCGACTACCATCCCGAGGACATCTACTGGTGCACGGCCGACATCGGCTGGGTGACGGGCCACAGCTACATCGTGTACGGGCCGCTGTGCAACGGCGCGACGAGCATCATGTTCGAGGGCGTTCCCAGCTATCCCGGCTTCGACAGGTTCTGGGACGTGGTCGAGAAGTTCAAGGTCGACATCTTCTACACGGCGCCCACGGCGATCCGCGCCATCGCGAAAGAGGGTGACCACTGGGTCGACAAGCACGACCTCTCCTCCATCCGCATCCTGGGTTCCGTGGGCGAACCGCTGAACCCCGAGGCGTGGAGATGGTACTACAACAAGATCGGCCGCGGCGAGTGCACCATCGTCGACACCTGGTGGCAGACCGAGACGGGCGGTATCCTCATCACCCCGTTGCCGGGCGCCATCGACATCAAGCCCGCCAAGGCCACCGTCCCCTTCTTCGGCGTCGAACCCTGCATCGTGGACGACGACGGCAAGGAGATCGAGGGTCCCGGCAGGGGCAACCTCTGCATCAAGAGGCCCTGGCCCGGCCAGATGAGGGGCGTGTGGGGCGACCCCAAGCGCTTCGAGGAGACCTACTTCGTCCAGTTCCCGGGCAAGTACTTCACCGGTGACGGCGCCGAGCGCGACGAACTCGGCTACTACAAGATCACCGGCCGCGTGGACGACGTCATCAACGTGTCCGGCCACCGCATGGGCACGGCCGAGATCGAGAGCGCGCTCGTTTCCCACCCGGACGTCGCCGAGGCGGCGGTCGTGGGATTCCCGCACGACATCAAGGGCCAGGGCATCTTCGCCTACGTGACGCTCAACACCGGCGTGGCCAAGAGCGAAGACCTCAAGAAGGCGCTCGTCGCGCACGTGCGCAAGGAGATCGGCCCGATAGCGACCCCGGACCAGATCCTCTGGGCGGACGCCCTGCCCAAGACCCGCTCCGGGAAGATCATGCGCCGGATTCTCAAGAAGATCGCGGCAGCCGACTTCTCCGACTTCGGCGACACCTCGACGCTGGCGGATCCGACCGTCGTGGACACCCTCGTGGCGGGGAGGAAGGAGCTCAAGTAGCCTAGGCATCACGAGATAACCCGGGGGCGGGCCGAGCCCCGCCCCCGGAACGATCATACACAACGCGATCATACATACCTGAGTGCACGGACTGAGCGTTTCGTTCCATGGCAGCCTCTCCTGCCATGACAACATAAAGGGGACACCATGAGGGGTGAAGAGAAATATCGCATGATATTGAATGCGGCGAAGCAAGTGTTCGCCATGGAGGGATTCTACAACTCCAAGGTCTCGGAGATCGCGAGAGAAGCCCACGTGGCGGACGGGACGATCTATCTCTACTTCAAGAACAAGGACGACATCCTCATATCGCTCTTCGAGGAGGAGCTCACGAGGATCATCAGGACCCTCAAGACGGAACTCGAATCCATAGACGACCCGCGCGACAAGCTGATCAAGTTCTGCGACAACCACCTCACCATCGTGGAGTCCGACAGGGCGCTCGCGGAGGTCATGCAGGTGGAGCTCAGGCAGTCGAACAAGTTCATGCGGGAATACAAGAACAAGCACTTCATCGCCTACCTCAACATCATCGCGGACATCGTGGCTCAGGGGCAGGAAGAGGGGATCTTCGACGATGGATTGAGGCCCGAGCTCTGCGCGAGGGTCATCTTCGGGTCCTTGGACGAGCTCTCCACCTTCCTGATCACCGCAAAGCGCAGGAGGTACGACGTTCACGAGGTGGCGGTCATGGTCGGCAAGATGTTCTTGAATGGCATGCTCAAGGCGAAGCAGCCCGCTGAAAAGGACACGGGCAAGGGATAAGAGAGGGCTCGACACAGAGAAGCCCGAGGGATAAAAAACCCAGGAAGGAGGTTTGGTGTGAATACCGTTGTGTGCTTGAAGCAGGTACCTGACACGGAGACCTTGATCAAGGTCGCGGGTACATCCATCGCAACAGAGGGTATCAAGTGGGTCATCAATCCGTACGACGAGTTCGCCGTCGAAGAGGCGATCCGTCAGAAGGAGAAGATGAACGCGGGCAAGGTGACCATCGTCTCGCTGGGCCCTGACAGGGCCATCGAGTCGATCCGCACCGCCTTGGCAATGGGCGCGGACGACGCGGTGCACATCAACGACGGCGCGTACTACGACACGGCCGACCCGTACGCCACCGCCCAGGTGCTGGCCGCCGCCATCAAGGGGCTCACCTATGACGCGGTGTTCCTCGGCAAGCAGGCCATCGACGACGACGCCGGACAGGTGCCGGCCTTCTTGGGCGAGCTGCTCGGACTGCCCGTGGTCACCCAGGTGATCAAGTTCGAGGTGTCGGCCGACAAGAAGACGGCGACCGTGACGAGGGAGATCGAGGGCGGCCAGATGGTGGTCGAGGTGCCGCTGCCGGCGGTGTTCTCGGCGCAGAAGGGTCTCAACGAGCCCAGGTACGCCTCTCTGCCCGGCATCATGAAGGCCAAGAAGAAGCCCGTCGACGTCAAGAACGCCGGCGCTCTCGGCGTGAGCGCGGGTCCCATGACCGTGATCAAGGAGATGTCCTTGCCTCCTGCCCGCCAGGCCGGCAAGATCATCACCGGCGACGATGCGAAGGCCAAGGCGGCGGCGCTTGCGAAGGCCTTGCACGAAGAAGTGAAGATCATCTAAGGTGGGGAGGGACGAGCCATGGCAGGAACACTCATTTACGCGGAAGTACAGAAGGGCGAGATCAAGAAGGGCGCCTTCGAGATAACGAGCAAGGCCAAGGAGTTCGGCGGCGAGGTGGCCGCGTGCATCATCGGCAAGGGGGCGGAGGCCCTGGCGCCTCAGCTCGCGAAGTACGGCGCCGACAAGATCTACGTGGTGGACGGCCCCGAGTTCGAGAACTACGTCCCCGAGGCGTTCGTCCAGGCCTTCGTTCAGGTGGCCAATACCGTGCAGCCCACGGTCATCCTCACCAGCGCCTCCGCGCAGGGCAAGGACTTCACCCCGGCCGTTGCGGCCCGCCTCAACGTCGGCGCCGTCTCGGACTGCGTGGAACTGAAGAAGGAAGGCGACAAGGTCATCGCCAAGAGGCCCATGTATGCTGGCAAGGCCTATGCCCTTGTCGAGGCCGTGGGCACTCCCCAGGTCATCTCGGTCAGGCCCAACGCCCTCGGTTTCAAGGAGATCGCAGGCGCCGGCGCGGTGGAGAAGGTGGCGGTGAACCTCGATGCCTCCAAGATCAAGGTCCAGGTCAAGGCGGTCGAGGTGGCGGCGACCACCGAGCCCGACCAGACCGAGGCCGAGATCATCGTCTCCGGCGGCAGGGGCATGAAGGGACCCGAGAACTTCAAGATGCTCGAAGACCTCGCGAAGCTCTTCGGACCCACGGCCACCACGGGCGCATCCAGGGCGGCGGTGGACGCCGGCTGGAGAGCCCATTCGTACCAGGTCGGCCAGACCGGTAAGACCGTGAGCCCGAATCTCTACATCGCCTGCGGCATCTCCGGCGCCATCCAGCACCTCGCTGGCATGGGCACTTCCAAGGTCATCGTGGCGATCAACAAGGATCCCGAGGCCCCCATCTTCACCAAGGCGGACTACGGGGTTGTCGACGATCTCTTCAACGTCGTCCCGGCGCTCATAGAGGAGATCAAGAAGATCAAGGGTTAGCTGATGGAAGGTCTCCGGGGGCGGGTCGAACAGGTCCGCCCCCGGAGTACGTGAACCATATCAAACGATTCTGGGGGGGGCTATGCACGGTCCACAAGGAGAAGTAACCCGTGAAGTCTTTTGGAATATCCTGAGCCCGGGGTCATACACCGAGCAGATCCTGCTCTACATCCTCGCGCTGGCGGCGATCGGGGCGCTGGTCAGGGCGCTGTACAAGGGCGGGTTCGGAACGAGGCTCAAGGTGATCTTCAAGGCCCAGGGAACGGATGTCGACAGGCTCGACAACTGGAAATCGAGGCTGTGGTACGCGATCGTCGACGTCTTCGCGCACCGCAAGATCCTCAGGGAACCTTACCAGGGAATCTTTCACTTCTTCATCTTCTATGGTTTCGTGGCGCTCACCATCACCACGGCCATCGTTTTCTTCCAGGCGGATATCCTCTACCCGATCACGGGCATATGGTTCATGAAGGGCGGGTTCTACCTTGCCCTCTCGCTCTTCGCGGACGTGTTCGGCCTCCTGTGCATCGTGGGCGTCGTCATGGCCCTGTACCGGAGGTACTCGATCAAGCCGGCCTGGCTCGACGAGAAGCCCGAGGACAACTTCACCCTGTGGTTCATCCTGGCCATCCTCCTGACCGGGTTCATCGTCGAGGGGTTGAGGATCCATGCCACCGAGACCAACCCCGCCCACCCGGTGCATCCCTACATCTGGACATCTCCGGGCGGGTATGCGATCGGTTTCGTCTTCTCCTGGATGGACGAGAGGTCCATGCGCGGTCTGCACTACTTCATGTGGTGGATCCATGTGCTCATGGCGCTCACGTTCTTCGTGTACATCGGCTACACGAAGCTCATGCACATCTTCATGACCCCCGTGAACATCTTCCTGAGACCCACCACCCCGCAGCCCCCGATCAAGGTGATGCCTCCGGAGATGTTCGAGTGCGCGGAGACCTTCGGCATCCACAAGGTCGAGGAATACTCGTGGAAGGACCTCTTCGACCAGGAGGCCTGCATGCGTTGCGGCAGGTGCGTCGAGGTCTGCCCCGCCTTCAACACGGACAAGCCTCTCAAGCCCAGGGACGTGATCCAGAACATCAGGACCCACATGGAGCAGAAGGCGAAGTTCGCCCTGGACGCGAACGGCGTGTACCATATCCTGCCCGACGAGTCGTACACCGGTCCGTCTCTCATCGGCGACTGCATCGAGAAGGAGACCGCGTGGGCCTGTACGACCTGCATGGCCTGCGTCGAGGCCTGCCCCGCTTATATCCTGCAATTCCCGAAGCTCATCGATCTCAGGCGCTACCTCGTCATGATGGAGTCGGATTTCGCACCAGAACTCCAGGGCGTGTTCAAGGGCATGGAGAACAACTCCAACCCGTGGGGTATCGGCGCACACCTGAGGGCGGACTGGGCCAAGGGGCACGACGTGCCGTTGATGTCCGAGAAGGGGAGCGCGGAGTACCTCTTCTACGTAGGCTGCGCCGGTGCGTTCGACGATCTCAACAAGAGGGCCGCAGTGGCCCTGGCCAAGATCTTCAACGAGGCGGGGCTCGACTACGCGATCCTCGGCACCGAGGAGGGTTGTTGCGGCGACTCGGCCAAGAAGATCGGGAACGAGTACATCTTCCAGGCGCTGGCCACGGCAAACATCGAGACCTTCAAGGGCTACGGCGTGAAGAAGATCATCACGCTCTGCCCCCACGGCTATACCGCGTTGAAGTACGACTACAAGGAACTCGGTGGCGACTTCGAGGTCTACCACTACACCGAGATCCTCGACATGCTCATCAAGGAAGGCAGGATCAAGATCAAGGAACCCATAACCGATCTCGGGACCGTCACGTACCACGATTCCTGCTACCTCGGCAGGTACAACCAGGTGTACACCCAGCCGAGGGACATCCTGAAGGCCATCAGCACGAGCCCCGTCGTCGAGATGTCGAGCCATCACGCGAAGAGCTTCTGCTGCGGAGCAGGAGGCGGGAGGATGTGGATGGAGGAGCACCTGGGGACCAGGATCAACCAGAAGCGCACCAGGCAGGCCCTGGAAGCCGGGGCGAAGACCGTCTGCACCGCATGCCCGTTCTGCTACACCATGCTGACGGACGGCATCAAGGAGCTCGAGCTCGGCGAACAGCTCCAGTCGGCTGACATCGCGATCCTGGTGGCGAGGGCTGCGGGCATCGACCTGAAGCCGAAGAAGACGGAAGGGGATGCGTAAGGCGGGCATTCTCGGAAGTGGACCTGCATGGAGGGGGGCGCAAGGCGCCCCCCTTTTTTTCTTGCAGCAGCCCCTGCCGGGGGGTATCTCAGGGACGAAGATGACGGTCATCGCAAGGCAGAGCCGCCCCCTGCCGTGACCCGGCTAGGGGGCGATGGGGGTGCTCTTGGACACGAGGCACGAGATGGAACACAGGCCCTGGGGCTCGTTCGAGATCCTTTCCGATACCGGGGCAGACCACAAGGTCAAGCGCATCACGGTATTGCCGGGAAAGAGGCTGAGCCTCCAGTACCACTCGCGAAGGCGTGAGCACTGGGTGGTGGTGGCGGGTGAGGCGCTCGTGACCGTGGGTGAAGAGGTCGTGCGCCTGGGCCCGGGCCAGTCGGTGGACATCCCGCAAGGGGCGCCGCACCGGGTGGAGAACGTCGGGGAAGAACCCCTCGTGTTCATAGAGGTCCAGATGGGCGACTACTTCGGGGAGGACGACATCGTGAGGCTCGAGGACGATTACGGACGCGTTTGAGGGGAAGAGGGCGTGGACGACAGGAAGGGGAGGGAACTCTTCGCGGTACTCTACGAGGCTGCCACGGCGTCGGGCGTGGAGGTGATCCAGGACAGGCTGAACCGCCTAGGCGGCGTATGCAGGGTGAACGGGCGGGTGTGCGTGATCCTCGACGAGCGCGCGCCGTACAGGGAGAAGAACCGCCTCGTGATAGAGGGTATCGCGATGGTGGATTACGACGCCGCGTACCTGCCGCCCAAGGTGAGGGAGCTCGTGACGAGGGCGGTGTTCGTGCGGGGACGCGGCCTTGCGACAGGCCCCGGGGAGGAAGCACCTTCAGAGAGGCCCAAGGGCCCTAGTTCTCCCTCATCTGGTAAAGCCTGAGCTCGCGCTGGGCCTCCACATTGTCCTTGTTGATCTCGAGGGCCTTTTTGAACGCCTCCACCGCCTTCTTAGAACCTTCCCTCTTGAGGAGCCAGCCGTAGATGAGCCACAGGGTGTCGGAAGACGGGAAACGGTTCAGCCCGTCACGGATGGCGGTCTTGATCTCGATTGAGCTCCCTGTGCCGGTGTTCTGGAGCCTGAGGAAGAGCGTCTTGACGTAGGTCTCCGTGAAGACCCTCTCTTCGGGCCTGAGTTTCATGCAGAGTTTCAGGCAGTCTATCGCCTTGTTGTAGTCCCTGGCCTTGAGGTACTCCAGGCCCTTGCCGTAGAGGATCTCCGCCTGGATGCTCTCGTCGATGCCCTTGGGTTCTTCCACGCTCTGGCCTGCGCGGATCTTCGTGACCGCAGAGTACGCCTTCTGGATCTCGGTGAAGACCTCGTTCGCGAGGCGTCTCACCTCGGGGTCGTCGGCATGTGCGTAGGTGTCCGGGTGGTTGGCCTTGACGATCTTGATGTAGGCGCGCTTGAGCCCGCCGTCAGAGATCTGCCTGTCCACGCCGAGGACCTGGAACGGGTCCTGGTCCTTGATGGTCTTGAGTTTCTGCCTGAGGGTGTCTATGAGGGCCTTGTACCTGCTCTCCTCGAAACTGACATCGCCCGTGCAATAGAGCCCGAGAAGAGCCCTCGACGGGTCCTGCCCGAGCAGCAGGATCTCTGAGACCTTGTAGTGCGACATGTCGAGGAGGTCTACGCCGACGTCGGCCGGCAGGCTGTCCACGAGGACCTTGGGTGTTGCGTCGGCGAAGGGCGAGAGCGAGGTGATGACCGCCGAGAACGGGGCGTACTCCATGACCCCTCTCCTGATGAGTCGTGCCAGCTGGTGTCCACCCACAAGGGGGTTCTTCTCGATGTCCTGCTTGGGGACCACCTGGACGAGACCGTCCTCCCACGAAAAGATGTCCAAGAACCGCTTCTCGGTCTGGACCGCAAGCGCCTCGTTGATGTCCCTGGACTGCACGAGCCCCATCTCGAGGAGGATCACGCCCTGCTTGCGGCGCTCGGTGCGACTCCTTGCCAGGGAGCGCTCGTTCTCCTCGGCCGAGATGAACCCCATTTCCACGAGGATGTTCCCGAGCAGCTCCTCCGTCCTGTTGGACTGGATCGCGCAGAGCCCCCCTCCCTTGAAGATGAGCCCCTTTTTCCAGGCGTCGCTCGATACGAAGACGATCCCCGTGAAGGAGTCCTTGACGATCTCCTGCATGACCAGCGGAAACGGGGTTTCCTGTAGCGTGAACATCGTCTTCATGATCTCTCCATAGTTATCGGCAGGTCTCCTGCCGCACAGAAACACATTTCAAACCTTCTTCGCTCTAGGCAGACGGGGCGCGTGCGGCCACGGGCCACGGCCCACCGGGAGGGGCCGATCAATCGCCGGGGGGTACCATGCCGGGCGGCATCATGCCCTTCGGCATTCCCTTGGGCATGGGCGGCATGGTGAATTTCCGCGGCGTCTCCGTGATGGCGGTCTTCGCGCCCATGCCGTAGCCGGTGAGGATCATCTCCATGCCCCTCGTCGTCGATTTCACGATGCCGTAGGGGGGGACCTTCTCGCTCGCCCACGTATCCCCCCGCTCGTTCCCGCAGGTGAACTGGAGGTGCCTCGCCCTGAACGTCCCTGCAGGGACGCTCACCGTCTCGTTCCCCTTGTCCACCATGGTGCAGGGTGCCTCGCGGGGACCTGCCGGTTTGGCGCTCTCCGTGACCGGCATCTCCATGGCGGGCTCGCCCCCGTTCTTGACGATGAACCTCTTGACCGCCTTGCTGTTGCCGGGGTCGCCCGAGACGAGCATCTTGGCTATGGTGGTCTCTCCACCCTGTTCGGTGATCGTCTCGTACCAGTAGTACGATCCCTCCTTGCCGACGATCGCGATCTTCATGGTGGAAGAGGGCATGTCCCCGCCCTTGAGTCGGTACTGCGCCCAGGCGCCGAGCACGGGCTTGAACTCGCCCTTCAGCCGGGGGGATCCCATCATCGGGCCCTGGGCCGACGTCGCCGTCTGGAAGCAGAACAGAAGGACGAAAAGCATGGCAGACTGAAGAACCGTTTTCCTCATGGCCACCTCCCCGTACGTCCGGCTCACAGGGTCTTCGCCTGTCTGAGCACCCTGGAGCCGAAGATTGAGTCGGATCATATTATGCGCCTTCCGGCATGTGTTCACAAGGGATTTGAAAGGGCAGGCCCCCGCTGGAAGGTTCGTCATCCGCCCTGACTTCTCTCCCATGGCCGATGGGGGCGCCCTCAGGTTGGTCCTTAAAGGAGCGGGGTATGTTCGGCTAGGTCTCTTCCCCCTGCGGCCGCGATTCCCGGCGGGATCGAGCTCCACGCTGCGCATGGCCCCTGTGCGTGCCTCGACGCCTCGCACCCGGGGGGCCGACGCCCACAGGGTCCCGGTTTAACGCCTGGAGGCCCGGCCGAGGATTCTGACGGTATCCCCAGGCCTTATCTTTCCCCCCCTGATGACCTTCGCGAATACGCCCTCCCTCGGCATGATGCAGTGGCCAGCTTTCCTGAATATCTCGCACCGGCGATGGCAGGCCTTTCCAATCGAGGTGATTTCGACGATCGGTCCTTCGCCCAGGGCGAGCCTCGTCCCGACCGGGAGTTCGTGCAGCAGGACGTTTTTCGTGGTGATGTTCTCCGCGAAGTCCCCGGCGCCGACATCCAGGCCCATGGAGACCATCTTCTCGATGCTTTCGTACGCGAGCAGGCTCACCTGGCGTGGCGTCCGGCAATGGGCGTCCCCGATGACGCCCGCACCTTCCTCCAGGACGGCCTCTGCGACAGGGGTCTTCTTCTGGCCGACGCGCAAGCCCACGTTGACGGAGGCCACGACGGCGCCGAGCGCGCCGGGGGATCCCCGAGTTCTCATGGCAAGACCCTCACACCCCTTCGAAGAGGACGCTCGAGAGGTACCTCTCGCCCGAGTCGGGGAGCACCACGACGATGGTCTTGCCCTTGAAGGCATCCATGCGGGCGAGCCTCAAGGCCGCGGCCATGGCCGCACCGGAGCTGATGCCCGCGAGGATGCCTTCCTCCCTGGCGAGGCGCCGCGAGTGTTCGATGGCTTCCTCGTCGGTGACCTTCTCCACGCGGTCAACGAGGTCGAGGTCGAGGGTGTCGGGGATGAAGCCGGCGCCGATCCCCTGGATCTTGTGCGGGCCCGGCCTGATCTGCATGCCTGAGAGTCGCTGCGAGATGACGGGGCTCGATGCCGGCTCGACCGCCACGCTCAGGATCGGTTTGCCCCTGTCCTTCTTGATGTAGCGGGAGACCCCGGAGATGGTCCCGCCGGTGCCCACACCGCAGACGAGCACGTCTATGCCGCCGGAGGTCTGTTCCCAGATCTCCGGCCCGGTCGTCTCGAAGTGGGTCTGCGGGTTCGCGGGGTTCTTGAACTGCTGGGGCATGAAGTACTTCCTGTCCGAGGCGACGATGCGCTCCGCCTCCTCCACCGCCCCCCTCATGCCCAGGCTGCCCGGCGTCAGGATGACGTTTGCGCCGAAGAAGGCGAGCACCTTGCGTCTCTCCAGGGACATGGTCTCCGGCATGGTCACGTGCAGGCGGTAGCCGAGCGAGGCGGCCACGAAGGCGAGCGCGATGCCCGTGTTCCCGCTCGTGGGCTCCACGATCTCCATTCCGGGCATCAATGTCCTGTCCTGCTCGGCCTTCCGGATCATGCCCGCACCGATGCGGCATTTCACGGAATACGCCGGGTTTCTGCCCTCGATCTTGGCGAGGACCAGTGCGCCGGTTGCCTGCGCCATGCGGTTGATCCTCACCATGGGGGTGTTGCCTATGGATCTCGCATTGTCCTGGAAGTACTTCGCCATGCCTCACCTCCGCAGAGAGCGCCCTCGATGGACCCGTTCAGGCCGACCCGTAGAAACTCTACCGATTAAATAGTAAAAGAACGCGGCCACGGGTGTCAAGCCGAGAATGACAATGGGGGATGTCGCCCTTGTCCTGCAGGAGGCGGTGAACGTTTTCGTGGCTTGCCATGGCCGTGGCTTTCCCGGTGACGGCCTGAATGGGGCGTGGATCTGGCCTGCGAGGACGGGGAACGGGACCGGGGGCGAACCGGTGCCTGTGTGGGCCGCAGGCGGGAAAGGCGTTTTCAGGCGGCGGGGTATACCCAATCCATGCGTACGGAGGGGGGCGAGTCTCCGGGGCGTGGGTTCACGTCACCCTACGTGGGCTTGACAGGACCGATCGAAGCGTATAAATGCTACCAAAAAGGTAGAGAAAGGAATGGGTCGTGCGTCTGTCGACGCGTTCACGCTACGGCGTCAGGTTCATGGTGGATCTCGCGCTCAGGGGCGGCGAGAACGCCGTGTACCTCAAGGACATAGCGCGGGAAGAGGGGTTGTCCGAGAAGTACCTGAGCCTGATCGCGATCCCGCTCAAGTCCGCCGGTCTCATCGTGGCGCAGCGTGGGGCCAAGGGTGGGTACAGGCTCGCGAGGCCCGCCTCCCGGATCACCTTGAAGGAGATCGTGGAGGTGCTCGAGAAGGGTGTGTGCATCGTGGAGTGCGTCGGCGACCCGTCCACGTGCAGCCGTTCGGGACATTGCCCGAGCCGCGACCTCTGGGCCGAGATCACTGATCGTATCGCCTCGACGCTCGCCTCGGTCACCCTCGAGGACCTCGCGCGAAAAGGCAGGGAGAAGGCGTACGCGGCCTGCATGTACGTGATCTGAGGAGAGGGTGAAAGACGCGTGGGTATCGTCGAGGACATCTTGAGGCTCAAGAAAAAACGGCGGGCTGTGATCCTGGCCCACAATTACCAGAGGCCCGAGGTGCAGGACTTAGCGGATTTCGTGGGTGACTCCCTGGGGTTGAGCATACAGGCCTCCGGGACCGCCGCAGGAGTGATCGTGTTCTGCGGGGTAAGGTTCATGGCCGAGACCGCGAAGATCGTCTCGCCCGGAAAGACCGTCCTCCTGCCTGACATGGACGCTCTCTGCCCGCTGGCGGACATGATCACGGCCGAGGACATAACCGCCTTGAGGCGTGAGCACGAGGGAGCCAAGATCCTCTGCTACGTGAACACGTCCGCCCAGGTGAAGGCCGGCTGTGACATGTGCTGCACCTCGGCGAACGCCGCGAGCGTCGTGAAAGAACTGGCAAGGGACGGCTCCCGACTTGTGTTCGTGCCTGACGGCAACCTCGCGGAATACGCCTCGGAGCAGGCTGGCGCGGACGTGGTGTCGTGGGGCGGCTTCTGCCCGACGCACACGGCGATAACGGACGAATGCATCGTGGAGGCGAAGAACAGGCATCCCGATGCTGTGGTCTATGCGCACCCGGAATGCACCAGTGAGGTGAGGAGGCTTGCGGATCGCATCCTGTCCACCGAGGGGATGTGCTGGTATGCCAGGGAGGAGAAGGGTCGCGAAGTGATCGTGGCGACCGAGACCGGTATCCTTCACCGGCTCAGGCGCGAGAACCCGGGAAAGCGTTTTTTCGCGGCGACGGAGGAGGCCTTCTGCCCCAACATGAAGCGCGTCACCCTCGAGAAGATCCTGCAGGCCTTGGAACGGATGGAACCCGAGATCGTCCTGCCCCGCGAGGTGATCCACGGCGCGAGGAGGTGCCTCAGGGGGCTCTTCATGCACAGATCGTGACGAGGGAGGGGCGATGCATGTCTCGAGGTGTCTCCCCTGGCCTTGGAGGTGGGAGCCGCCCTGAAGGTGCGTCGGCCTCTTCAGCGCACGATGGGTGGAGCGGGCAAATCAATGAGAGATGGAGGTCACGATGAAGACGGAGACGATGCTGATCCACGGCGGGCACACGCCCGACGCCCAGAGCTTGGCCAGGGCCGTGCCCATCTACCAGACCACCTCCTACCTGTTCAGGGACACGGACCACGCCGCCAGGCTCTTCTCCCTCGAGGAACAGGGGAACATCTACACGAGGATCATGAACCCCACCACCGATGTCCTCGAGAGGCGCCTGGCCATGATGGACGGGGGCGTGGGGGCGCTCGGGGTCTCCAGCGGGCAGTCGGCGATCGCCCTCGCCCTCCTGAACATCGCCGGGCCTGGAGACGAGATCGTGGCGCTCGACAACCTCTACGGGGGGACCTACAACCTCTTCCGTCACACGTTGAGCCGCCTGGGCTTAAACGTGAAGTTCGTCCCCTCCGAAGACCCGGGCGCGCTCGAAAAAGCCATAGGACCGAGGACGAAGGCGGTCTACGCCGAGTCCATAGGGAACCCCAAGCTCGACGTGACCGACCTCGAGCTCGTTTCCCTGATCGCGCACGGCTTTGGAGTCCCCTTCGTGCTCGACAACACGGTGACCCCGTACCTGTTGAGGCCATTCGATCACGGCGTGGACATCGTGGTGTATTCCGCGACCAAGTTCATCGGCGGCCACGGCACCTCGATGGGGGGTGTCATCGTGGATTCGGGGAGGTTCGACTGGTCCCGGGGGGACTTCCCGCTCATCACCGAAGCTGACCCCGGCTACCATGGGACGGTCTTCCCCGAGACCTTCGGGAACATGGCGTACATCGTGAAGGCGCGGGTCGATCTCCTGAGGGACCTCGGCTGCGCGATGAGCCCGTTCAATGCCTTCCTCTTTATCCAGGGCCTCGAAACCCTACACCTGCGCATGATCAGGCACTCGGAGAACGCCCTTGAAGTCGCGAGGTACCTCGAGCGGCACCCGTCGGTGGCCTGGGTGAATTACCCCGGGCTCGAGTCGAGCCCGCAGAACGAAAAGGCGAAGAGATACCTGCCCATGGGCGCGGGGGCCATCGTGGGGTTCGGCATCCGGGGGGGGATGGAAGCGGGCCGGAGATTCATCGATGCGCTGAAGCTCATATCCCATGTCGCGAACATAGGGGATGTGAGGACACTGGCCATCCACCCGGCAAGCACCACCCACCAGCAGCTCACGAGAGAGGAGAGGGCCTCGACCGGGGTCACTGACGACTTCATAAGGCTTTCCGTGGGGATCGAGCACATAGACGATATCCTTGCGGACATAGAGCAGGCATTGGCCTCGGCCGGGTCGGCATGACCCATGCCGGTCCCCTCTCCCTGAACTCCGGGTCCGCGGGGACGGGCGATCCCCGCAGGGAAACCGGGGGAGAGCTGTGCCCGGTCCGCGAAAAGGGGGCTTGGCGGCCGACGACAAGCCCGTGCCCCCTGACGCATGCATGGACGTCGCCCGGTGCGTCACACGCCCGCCCTCGGCCCGCGACCCCTCGTGCGGTGCCCGTTCGGCGCCGTGAAGAGCAACGAGCCCTCCCCGTGTCCCCGACCCTCGAGGTGCCGTGGTGAGCCCCCGGCGCGTTGAGAGACGGCCCACCAGCTGGCGGGCACCGAGGCCCGGTGGGCGGGGGGCGAGGATCGCGCCCCCCAAGGCAGGACAGGGTGTCTTTGGGTACCGTGCCCTGTCAGTAGTTCCACCCGAACACGCCGAAGGCCAGGATGTTCATGACCGCGGGTACGCTGTAGAACAGCACCAGGAGGGCGATCTTGGCCTTCATGGTCTTTCGCGTGATGACCCATATCGCGGCGCAGAAGAAGTGGAAGTAGCCTATGAGGAAGATGAGGGGCACGCCCTTGAGGGAGAGGTTCCAGAAGGGGTATTCCCACACCAGGTGACCGCCGATGTTGAGGAGGCACTCGACGAACACGCAGAAGGCCGAGTAAGCGATCGCCCAGAACCACATCTCCGGGAGTCCCAGGATCTTCACCTTCCTGCCCTCGGTGAGGGTGTGGTAGAAGATGATGCCCACGAGGGAGAACATGAACATGATCTCTATGTTCCAGCCCACCATGGTGCGGAGCGCCGTGTCGCCAGGCGTTGTCCAGAAGGCGCTTCTCTGCGTGAAGTGGAGCACCCACCCGTTCCAGGTCTCGTTGAAGAAGTCCACGCCGAAGATCGTGGCGCCCGCGAAGACCGCATTCCAGTCGCCGCTTTGCTTGGCGGCCTTGATCTCTTTCGTGTAGATGTAGAACACGATCGCAAGCAGCGGGATGATGTACCACTTGACCATGGTCAGGTCCCTGAGCCCGTTCAAAGCCTGAATGGTGGCCTCTGTCATCGTTACGATCCCCCTTTGTAATGAGATTCCATCCATCTGTGCACGGTCGCGAGATTCACGAACAATCGAACAAAAGAATCGATAATTCAATAAATCAGATCCCTCCTTTTGTCAACCGGCCAGGTGAAAGAGGTGTGTCATGACGGGAAAGGGGGGCCCGTGCGTTGTACTTTCTCTTAACACCCACCCTTCTTGCCTGTGGAACGCGGTGGAAAGGCATGTGCGCGCATGGGACGACATCACGGGACGGTCCCAGGTCAACGCGGCGCATGGAAGACAGGGCGAGAATGCTCGTCTCTCGAGCTTGGAGGATCGGCCTTCTCGTAAGGGCCTCCCACGCCCCGTTGGGGCCTGCGGGGGAAGTGCCTCGGGTCTTCAGGTCGGGCTGCGGAATCGACAAGGCCATGCTCGATCGTCCTTGTCGAGATGGAGCACGCGAGGAAGACCGGCCCCGAGGGTAGGGTCGGCCTCGACGGTCCGCGTTCGCTGGTGCTCGACGGTGCCGAAGGCCTGCGCACGCACGGCAGTCGCGATCCTGGCGGCGCTGGCAGACCTACAGAAGCCGAAGGCCCGCGCACGCACGGCCGTCGCGCGACCAGTCCCAACTATCCAGCCGCATCAGGCCGAAGGCCCGGGCACGCACGGCCGTCGCCGCCGGGCTCACGCTGGGCGGTCCGGGCTCGTTTTTGTGCCTTGGCCTGCGGGCCTCTGGATGTATTGTCAGAAGGCCCTGAGGACCCAGGACAGCCCACCGGCCGCGAGCAGGGCGACCGTGGTGTTCAGCAGGATTGACGAGAGCACGATCTTGATGCCCCCTTCCTTCCAGAGGGTGGTCAGGGTGGCCACGCACGGTATGTAGAGCATCGAGAAGACGGTCAGGACGAGTATCTGCCCGCTCGAGAGCACGGATGCGAGATCCATGGCGCCGAGCGCCTGGTTCAACATCGCGAGCGTGAGCTCCTTGCGGAAGATCCCGAAGAACAGGGTGACGCCGGTGGCTTCGGGCAGCGCCAACAGGCCAGATGTGACAGGGGACAGGGCCCGGTTGACGATGCCGTCTATGCCCACCTTTTCGAGGAAGGCCAGCGCCACGCTCGAGACGATGATGACGGGCCAGGCGAAGACGAGGAACTCGCGCAATCTCCACCAGACCTTGTTCGCCACGATCCTCGGATACGGCCTCCTCAGCGGCGGGACGTCCATGATGATGCCAGGGAAGGCTTGCGTGCTCATCCGGGAGAGGAAGAACGCAACCATGAGGGTGACGAGGATGTTGGCCGCGTAGACGGCGGTCGTCACGCCGGCGCCCAGGTACTTCCCGGCGAGCGCGAGGATCACGACACTCCTTGCGGAACAGGCGATGAAGGGCACGGTGAGCATGGTCACGATCCGGTCCCGCTCGTACTCCATGTTGCGGGCGGCCATGACCGCGGGCACGCTGCAGCCGTATCCCAGGATGAGGGGGATGGCCGCCTTCCCGTGCATGCCGAAGCGGTGCAGGATGCCGTCCACCATGAAGGCGATCCTCGGCAGGAGGCCGGAGTCTTCCAACATCGCCATGACCGCCAGAAGTGGCAGGAGGTAGGGCAGCACGATCCCCATCCCGGAGACCACCCCGTCGATGAGCCCGGAAACCACGGCCTGCAAGGCCCCCTCGGGGAGCCCTGCCGCCAGTTCATCCAGCATCCCGAGCGGTTGTTCCAATAAGCCCGAGATGATGTCCCCGAGCGTGAACGATGCGAGAAACATGAGGAACAGGATGGCGAGCACCGTCGCGATACCGCCCGCCGGGTTGGTGATGAAGCGGTCCATGTGTTCTCTCAGGGTGACCTTCTGTTTGGCCGAGACCTTTGCCACTGCCTCGAAGAGGTCGAACACGTAGGCGTGCCTGTGGGAGGAGAACACCCCCGCCTCCGGCCAGTTGTGCAGCTCTGCGAGCGCCTTTCTCTCCTTGATGACGTGGGAGAGGAAGTCCGCGTCCTCCCTCCAGACGATCCTCTCGAACTCCTCGTCCATCTCGAGGAGCCGGATGACCACGAAGCGGCTGTCCAGGGGCAGCTTGCTTCTCAGCCGCTCGGGGTATGCGGACAGGATCCTGGCGATGCACTCCTCGACGTCCCTGTCGTATACCGGTTTGACAGGCTTGAAGTCGCTTCTCGCCACCCGGACGGCGGCCTCGAAGAGGACCCGGACGCCCTTGCCCTCGACGGCGACCACCGGGTACGCCTCGACGCCGGTGAGTTCCCGCAGTTTCTCCACATCGATGTCGATACCCTTGTCCAGGGCCTCGTCGTGCATGTTCAGGGCCATGACCATGGGCACGTTCATCTCCATGAGCTGCACCGTGAGCTCGAGAGACCGGCCGAGGATGGACGAGTCGAGCACGTTGATCACCACGTCCGCGCTGCCGGACAGGAGGAAGTCCCTCGCCACCTTCTCCGCCGGGTCCACGGACGATATGGAGTACGTGCCCGGGAGGTCTATGAGCCTCACGGTCTCGTTCGCGAGGAAGACCGTGGTCTCGGTGTACGATACGGTGGTGCCGGGGAAGTTCCCCGTGTTCACCTTGAAGCCGGCGACCGCGTTGAAGATCGTGGACTTGCCGCAGTTGGGCTGGCCAGCGAGTGCAATGACGATCTCACCCTGCCTTGGGGTCATGGCGTACCTCGATGGAACTGGCCATGCCGCGGCCGATCATCACCCTCGCCCCGCTCATGAGATCCTCGACGAGGAGGGGGCCGGAAAAGGGCGCCGCCCTCAAGAGGCGGATGCGCGAACCTTCATGGAGCCCGAGACCCGCAAGGCGCGCCCTCATGTGCTTGCCGCCCATGATGCGCACGATGAGGGCGCTCGAGCCTTCGCTCATGCCTGCGAGCACGCTCGGCTGTGCGGGTGGGGTGTCCTCCGTGCATGGCCCATCGTGAGTGGTCTGGGCGCTCGTGCTCTTCCCGCCTGTTCCTCCATCCCCCGGGATGGACGGGCGTGCCGGTCGTTCCCCGTGTTTCTTTGTCATGTCTTGCCGACCCCACCGGTGATGTTTTCCCTGCATCTGGCGCATATTCCTTTCAGTTCCAGCGAATGTCCCTCGAGGACGAACCCGTGCTCCCTGGCCACCGCCTCCTGCAGGACCTCGATGGCTGGGTACGAGAACTCGATGACCGCCCCGCAGTGCGTGCACACGAGGTGGTCATGGTGCTCCCGACGCCAGGTGTGCTCGTACCAGGAGCCGGCCGAGTCCGGATCGTCGGAGGCGCCCACCCTGGTCACGATGCCGGCCTGGGCGAGCAAGGAGAGGGTCCGGTACACGGTCGCCAGCGATAGGCCGTACCCCTGGCTCCTCATGGCCTCGAGGACGTGGGCGGGCTGGAAGTGGCCCTTCATATTGCAAACCGTTTTCAATAGTGATAGGCGTTCTTTCGTCAGCCTTCCCCCCCTCGAGGCAAGGATATCCTTGAAATTATCGAAACATGTGCCCTTGGGGGAGCAGTGTGAACAGCTGTCATACTGATCAATATTTTGCATATTGTTGTCAATAGTAAACGGGTGAACGCATGTCAAGCGATATCGTGTTCCTGCGAAGAGGATCCCAGGGGGGTGTACGAGGTACCGGGGGCGGCGCGCGATGGTTTCGCCGTCTCTTCGCGAGGTGTTCCAGGAACAGGTCTCCGGCGTAAGGGCCCCGGAAGGCATACCTGGCTCACCCAATCGGTACGCGTCGCGTGCCGCCGGCGCCTTGAGATGGTGACGGAGCACCCGGTCGGCCGAATGGCCTCGAGCTCTGTCATGACGGCCTTGGACTGGGCCCTTGCCTGCAAGGGGCTCAGGGGGTTGTCGAGAACAGGGGTCTGAGGCGCTCCAGGGAGTCTTCCACGGCAAAGGGCAGCGCCTTTGCGAAGGAATCGAGGATCACCATGGCGTTCACCGCGGCATCCAGCCTCGCGCCCGAGCGGATCCTCTCGGACATGCCGGTGTTCACTTCTTCCAGTGCCTTGTATTTCCTGACGAGGGGATCGAGGGACACATTCATGGCGAGGGCATTCGAGGTGGAGTTGTTGACCATGAAGTACCTGGAGAGGAGGTACGTGGAGACAGCCCGGTACACGGTCTCTTCCTGCGTGGCCAACGGCAGGTGGAAGCGGGCCATGGGCCTCAGGAAGCGGGTCGCCGGACACCCGGAGACAGCGCAGAGCAGGCCCATGAGGGAACTGAGGGCCTTCTGGGCGCTCGTGACCTTGAGGGTGGTCCTCTCCGCCGTCTCCACCTCCAGGCTCACCTCCTCGTACGATCTGACGTCCTTGAACCTGTCCACGATCGGAACGAGCCTCACTGCGATCGGGCAGAAGGGGTGGGCCGAGGGCGTGAGGGTGCACACGCGGCATCTCTTGAAGGTGAGCCTGGTCCACTCCGGGAAGGGGCCCCCGCCTTGGGGCCTGAGCTCTATGCTCACTGGGTCTATCTCGAGCCTGAAAGACGCCCTGTCCCCGCGAGCCATGGTGAACGTGTACGTGATGACGAGACAGTCCATCTCCCCTGCATCTCCGGTATGGATGTCATGGTTCTCTACGGCATGAAGGCGCTGTTTCTTGAGGGTTTCCTTGCGCGTGCCGCACATGGGGACCCCTTTCCTGCGTTCTGAAGAGACGACATCGCCGGTGTGTCCCGAGCCGTTCGAGCGGAGGGAAGCAGTACCATGGGCCTTGGGGGTGCGGCGGCTCCTTGGGGTGCGGGATGCAAGACGGCAGGCGCCTGCGCGAAGGCCCATGGCGTGCCTCGTGACGGGAGTGAGTGCGGGGAAGGAGGGCATCGATGAAGAGCGCGTCTCGACCGGGAGAGACCTCCCACTCCGCGTGCCATCCGGGAAACCGGGATATGTACGCTGTCGCGTATCCTGGCCAAGGGGGGTCGAGTACGGTGCATTCCATGAGGTGCCCGAACCCGGAGGAAACCCGCTTGATGCACGGATCGAGGGAAAGCCATGCGCTTTCTTCCCACCAGGTGTCTCCCGGCGCCTCCCCTCGCACATACGGGTCCCGGGCCGTGGATGCCTCAAGGTGAAGGGCCTCCCCCGTCGCTGTGGTGCGGGGCCGACACCCCGGAGGCCGGGGCATGACAAGGCGGGGGTGGTGTCACTCCCTGCCCCGGTGTGATGTCGGGTAAGCGCCCCAGCAAGCCCTCCCATGACGCGACGGGTGAAAGCCTGCCTCGCATGCGCATGGTGTCGACCCCGTGCGGACGACCCATAAAGTTTCACGACCCCTCTCCGATAATCACGGGAAGCAACCATGCAACGACAGGTCTCACACAGACCGGAGAGGGGGGAATCCATGGCGCTCTTCCAGTGGGACGACTCCTACAGTGTCGGCATAGCGGTGATAGACGAACAGCACAGGAAGCTCGTGGGCATGATCAACACTCTCGACGACGCGATGCGGCAGGGCAGGGGCAAGTCCGTCCTGTCCGGGATACTCTCGGAGATGGTCCGGTACACCGCGATGCACTTCTCGACCGAGGAGGAGTACTTCAAGAGGTATGAGTACCCGGGGGCCGGGCCGCACCTCGAGGAACACGAGAAGTTCACGTCGAAGGTCCGTGAGTTCCAGAAGGGCTTCGACGCCGGCAGGATAGGCCTGTCCACGGATGTCATGAACTTCCTCACCGACTGGCTCAAGAAACATATTCTGGGTTCTGACAAGAGGTACGGCCAGTTCCTCGTTGAGAGGGGGGTTTCCTGACGAGACCCGGGGCCAGCCTCCAGGGATGATCCACGGTTGCACGTCGGCCCAATGTGTCGGGATTCCCGCGCTCGCGAGCCGTCGTTGCATTTCGTTGAGGAGTGTGCAATACCAGACCGAAGCCCGAAGGGGGGACGACGAGTGAGGGCGCATGCCACATCGACCGCGAAAGGACAGGACTGCATCTCTCTCAAGATCCTGAGCTACAACACCCACGTAGGCATACGCGCCTCCCGTTCGTCGGAGAGGCTGAAGAACCTGTGGAAGCACGTGCTCCCCTCGCGGTGCAAGCTCGACAACCTCGGGAAGATGGCGGGCTTTCTATCCGGGTTTGACCTCGTCGGGCTCCAGGAGTCGGACGGGGGGAGCCTGAGGTCCTCTTTCACGAACCACACGAGCCTGCTCGCTTCCCTGGCGGGTTTCGAGAGCTGGGCCGAGCAGATAAACCGTGACCTGTTCGTCGCCCGCCACAGCATCGGGCTGCTCTCCAGGTTCCCCATAACGAAGGTCGTACGCCACAGGCTTCCCGGGAAGATCCCGGGGCGCGGTCTCTTGGTCGTGCACATCGAGGCGAAAGGCATACCCATAGCCGTCGCCGTGGGCCACCTGTCGCTGGGGTCGAAAGACCGCGCGAGGCAGATGATCCGTATCGGGGAGATCCTCGGCGGGATCGCCGAGAGGACGATCTTCATGGGGGACTTCAACTGCACCCAGGAGAGCGAGGAGATGCGTTTCTTGGCCTCGATGACAGGGCTCAGAAGCGCCCTCGATCATGCCCCGACCTACCCGAGCTGGAGGCCCATGCGCGATATCGACCACGTCATGGTCTCGGCGGGGATCACCATCCGGCGGGCATGCACGCTCAGCATCCCGCTGTCCGACCATCTCCCCGTGGCCGTCGAGGCGGTGATCGAGGGGGTTGACGGCCGCCTCGCAGGCAGGACGCACCTGGCTGCTTGAGGCCTGCAACCCGGGATCGTCACCCGATGTGGTCCAAGGCGATCCTGAGCATCCTGCGTATGGGCTCCGCCGCACCCCAGAGTAGCTGATCCCCCACGGTGAAGCACGCAAGGAAACGTTCGCCCAAGGTCATCTTCCGTATGCGCCCCACCGCGACCTTGAGGGTGCCGGTGACGGCGGCGGGGGTGAGGTTCTTGAGCGTCTCCTCCTTGGTGTTCGGTACAACGGTGACCCAGTCGTTCGCGGCGGCGATGATGTCGTTGATCTCCCCGAGGGGGACGTCCTTCGCCAGCTTGACGGTCAAGCCTTGGGAGTGGCAGCGCATGGCGCCCACGCGAACGCAGATGCCGTCTATGGGGATGGGCTTCTCGGTGCCCAGGATCTTGTTGGTCTCCACCATGCCCTTCCACTCCTCCCTGCTCTGTCCGTTCTCCATCTCGGTGTCGATCCAGGGCAGCACGTTGGCTGCGAGGGGATACCCGAAGACCTTCTTGGGGAACGACCGGTCCCCGATCGCCTCCATGACCTTCCGGTCGAGCTCGAGAGCGGCCGTTGCAGGACGTTCGAGCAGGGACCTGGAGGCGTCGCCGACGAAGGCCATCTGCTCCACGAGTTCCCGCATGTTGTTCGCGCCCGCACCCGAAGCGGCCTGGTAGGTCATCGACGACACCCACTCGACGAGGTTTGACTTGAACAGACCGCCTATCGCCATGAGCATGAGGCTCACCGTGCAATTGCCGCCGATGAAGTCCTTGACGCCCCTGTGCAACCCCCTGTCGATCACGTCGCGGTTCACGGGGTCGAGGATGATGATGCTGTCGTCCTTCATGCGAAGGGCGGACGACGCGTCGATCCAGTAACCCTTCCAGCCGTCGTTGCGGAGCCTGGGGTAAACCTCCTTGGTGTGGTCGCTTCCCTGGCAGGTGACGATGATGTCCGCCTTCTTGAGTTCGCGGATGTCGTACGCGTCCTTGAGCGGCGGGATGTCCAGGCCCACGTCCGGACCCTCGAGCCCCACCTGGGAGGTGGAGGAGAAGACGGCGTCGAAGCCCTTGAAATCGCCCTCGGCGATCATCCTGTCCATGAGCACGGAACCCACCATGCCGCGCCACCCGATAAACGCCACCATCGACATCCGTGATCCCCCTTCTCTGTGTGTCCCTTCTTCCCGGCCCTTCACGTCGAGAGATCCCTCCGGCCGGGGAATATCTATCTATCGCGCGCGGTGTACCCCAGTCAACAACGTCGATCTCGCGGCCGGTCCTGCTCCTGGATACGCGAGGTGCACAAGGGCAGAGCGTCGATCGGGTGAGCGGCGGCGCCTTCGCACGGACGATGCGCATTCCAGCCGGGCACCCCGGCCTCAGGGCGCACAACCTCCCGCATGCTAAGGCCTGGGAAGATGTAAACCCGGTTATCCTCCTCACCGATAAGGATGCATATGGCAGGAAGGACACTTCTGCGTTCACCCTGACCGTGGACGGAGAGCTTGGAGATGCTCACACCCGGGTACATGTTCGCCATACCCCAGCTGCTGACGGTCCTCACCGGTGCATCGATGCTCGTGCTCGTACTGGGGACTGGCGCGATGGATGCACACAAGAGGATCATGGCGATCGTGAGCCTCTTGTGCGTGGTGGATGCAGGCGCCTCGGTGGCGTCGAAGACGGCCTCGATGATCGGCGTCCCCTTCTCTCTGCCGGGGGTCGTCACCCTCGTGAAGCTCTTCATCCCGCCTCTTTCCGTTTGCCTCCTCCAGGCCGCAGGGAGAGGGCGGGCCATGTGCACGTGGCAGGCCGTCCTCGTCGCGGCCACTGCCGTTTTCATCTCGCTGTCCGCAGGGAACGCGCTCAACCCGGCGGACACAGCGCCATGGTTCGCCGTGGTGATCCTCGCGGGTTCCGTGGCCCCGGTCGTCCCGGGATACCTGAGGGGCGGTGGCGGCCCTGAGAAAGGCCTTGGGCCTGTGCGTATCGTCACCGTCGCCGGGGTCGTGTCGCTTGCAGCCCTTTCCGCCCTGGATTTCTTCGTGGAATGGCCGATTCCCCCCATGGGATTCGCCTTCGTTGGACTCATCATGGCGGCTGTCGGCCTCCTCCTCGAGGGGGTCAACGAGGAAGAGAGGGTCGCGAACCAGGTGCGACTCGTGACCGCGCTTTTGGTGGCATCGTTCTTTCTTGCGGTGTCGGCCGACCTCTTGTTCGCCCTCACCACCCCCGTGACCACGGGTCTCTCAGATACGCCTGTGCACCTCCTCTGGTTCGCCGCCTCCAGCGTGGCGTCGTTCTTCCTGTGCGGCGCGTGCGCCGCGATCATCGCAAAGGCCAGCAAACGCAGTCTCGTCGACGCGGCGCTGTTGTCCGCGGGGGCGCTCATGGGCGCCATCCTGAATCTCAGGGACATCATGGGGGTGTTTTACCAGGGAAATCTCAGGGAGATCTACCTCTTGAACGACTTGCTCCTCGCCCTGTCGCCGGGCGTGGTGCTCCACCTGGCCGAAAGGTTCACGAGGAAGACCCCGGGCAGGGAAGTGATCGCCTTCTACGCGGCGGGTGCGGTGTCGGCCGCGGTTATCATGGCCGAGTCGACGACCTCTCTCGGGCCGGTCGTGTTCGGGAGGGGAATCGGTCAATACCTGTTCCTCGGCTCCTTGACGGCCGCGCTCTCCCGCTCCCTGTGGATCGTGGGCGCCTTCGCAAAGGCTCGGGAGGTCGGCGCCGAGAAGGTCAATGCACGGTACTTCCTGGGGGGATACGCCGCCCTCGGCCTCATCGTGCTCGTCAGCATGATCACCGAGGTTCGCTTCGGGCTCTCTGCATACTTCCTCGCGTGGGTTCCGCTGGGTGTGGTCTCATGGTCGGTCCTGGCCGGGGCCGAGAGGGGCCTCGGCTTCTCCATGGGCCGCCACATCCCTGCCCTCGCCATACGTGCAGCTGTCTCCACCATATACGTAGCGGCAGTGGCCGCTTCGTATGCCCTTCTGAAAGGGTATCCCGCGGAATTCATCCTCGAGAGGCTGGTCCCCTACGGTGTACCGCCGCTGCTGTCGTTCCTCTGTGCGGCTTTTCTGTCCCTCTACGTGCTCGTGCTCGAGAGGAACAGGCCCGAGTCGGTCCCGTTCAGCCTCATCTGTTTCTGTTATGCGATGCTCAACCTGGATATCACGCTCGTGGGTATCGTGCCTGACAGAGAGGTCGCGCTCGAGATATCGCGTGTGGATCACTTCTTCCTCGTGCTCGTAATGCTCGGGGCGAACTTCCACCTCATGTTCAAGGTGATCGGCAGGAAAAAGGGATGGTACCTCGTGTGGGGGGCGTACGTCTTCGGCGCCTGCATGGCCCCCCTCACCCAGACGAACTGGTACTTCGACGGGATGCATGCGTACTACTGGGGCTACTTCGCAAAGAAGGCAGTGCTCTACGACTTCATGAGCGCGCTGTGGCTCGTGGGCACGCTCTACGCCGCGTACGTCATGTTCGTGAAGTTCAGGGGACAGAAGGCGGCGGGGAGAAGGACCATGAGGAACGTGATTTCCGCCTTCATCTTCCTCGCGTTCATGAGCCTGACCAATACCCCGGCGATCTACGGCTACGAGATCTACCCGCTGGGCACGTTCGTGTTCGTCCCGCTCGTCTGCCTTGCCTACAGCCTGTTCAAGTACAACCTGTCCATGGCCCTTCAGCACCTCAGGAGTGTGCTGTTCTTCACAGGGACAACGGTCGTGCTCGCGGGCATCGCCATGGCGCCCGTCGTCGCCCTCGGTCTCAGCCGGTCGTCACTCGTGGCAGGCGTCGTTCTGGCGAGCCTGCTCAATGCACCCGTGAGGAAGGGCCTGGACGAGGTCCTCTCGCTCTTCATCCCCAAGGCCTCCGACAGGATTCACGAACGGTACAGGCTGCTCACGTCCAACCTCACGAGGGTGCTCAGGCTCGAAGACCTGAACCGACACGTGGCATCGTGGATGTTCGAGACGTTCAGGACCACGTTCGTGACCTCGGTGTTCCCCGGGGAGGGCACCGATGTCGGGGCCGCCTGGACGATCACCAACAATGAAGGCATGCACAGGGGGCTCTTCGGGTATACCGAAGAAGACCCGTTCAGCGGGTGCCTCGGGTCACCGGCGGCGGACGAACGTCTCCTTGCGCTCTGCTCAGAGGGGAGGGGGGTGTTCTCGAGAGACGATCTCGCAGGCGATGCTCGCTCTGCAGCCGGGGGCTTCACCGACAACAGGACCATCCGGGAGGTGGAGATCTTCATGCCCGTGCACTCGCACGGGAGGCTCACGGCCGTGTTCCTCCTCGGCCCCAAGGTCGACGGCTCGAGGTACTCGAGGCTCGAGAGGGAGGTCCTTACGGACCTGGCGGTCTCGCTCGGCCCGCAGGTCGAGAACGCGAGGCTCCTGGAGAACCTGGAACAGGAGGTGGAGAAGAGGACGGGCGAGCTGAATGAAGCCCTCGTAGAGGCGATGATAAAGGAGCGGGAAGTAGCCGAGAGGAACGCCCTCATCGAACGCCAGAACAGGATATCGGAGGTCCTTCTCGAGACGAGCACCCGGATGCACCAAGCAAAAAGCCTCGACGACCTCTTCGGGTTCACGCTGATGCAGCTCAAGAGCCTGTTCGAGGATCTCAAGGGCGGGATCGTCATGGTGGAGAAAGGCAGGGGTATCATCGATGCGAGCGCTTTCGTCGGGCTCACCGAGAGAGAGCAGAAGCTCGTCATGGAGAGCGTTTCCGCTCAGGGAGGCCCAGGGTTCGAAGGCATCCTGGCGGGGAAGGCGGAAAGGGACGTCGAGGGTGCGGACAAAGACGCGCACAGTCAGTGGAAGGTCTTCCCCCTGAACCGTCCCGGGGACAGGGTCATGGGGTACCTGATCCTCGAGGGGAAGGACATTCACGGTCCGTCGGAGAGGACGGTGTCCCTCTTCGTCTCGCTGCTTTCCGCGGTCGTGCAGAACAGGCTGCTCATGGCCGACCTGGAGAAGATGGCGTCCACGGACGGGCTCACGGGAGTCTACAACAGGGCCTTCTTGGACAGGGAGCTCGAGAAGTCGGTGAAGCACGCGAAGAGATTCAAGGACATGTGGTTCTCGGTCTTGATCGTCGACGTCAACGGCCTCAAGCAGATCAACGACACCTACGGTCATGCCGCAGGTGACAAGCTCATCGTGGAGGTGGCCTCCATGCTCAAGTCCGTGTGCAGGGAGACAGACGTGGTGGCCCGAATAGGCGGCGACGAGTTCGCCGTTCTCATGCCCTCGACCAACAGGGTGCAGGCGCAGATACTGTTGAAGAGAATCAGGGAGGCTCAGGCGGACCTGAACGTGGTCGTGTCGCCGTCCGTGGGAGTGCATTTATCCATACCGGTACGGATCAGCATAGGGCTCGCGAGCTCCGACGAGGACGATCCCGAGCTCGTCATGAAGATCGCCGACGACCTCATGTACGCTGACAAGCAGCGCTTCTACGCCGAGGCGGGGGTTGCGGCGAGAATCGCCCGCTGAGCGGGAGCATGCAAGTCTCGCGGGCGGCGGACCCCGCCTGGAGATGCAGGCACCCCGATCCGCCGAGTTCGTTCTCACCTGAGGCAATCATTGTCAAAGAAGCTCCCGGCAGGGCATCGAGGCATCCCGTGCCCTGCCGGGGTTCGTTTGTGCCTGCGTGTGAAGGGGCGCGTGAGGGGGGCAGGGCGCCTGTCAAGGACCGCACAGGCGGCAAGGACGCGACCGGGTGAGAGGAGACCCGGAAAGCGTACGCCCTGGGCGCGTCCGTGACGAATCGACGTGAACCCGTCTCTCCCCGAGCGGGCAATGCACCCGCGACGTGGGGGTTCCCACCTGGGAAGAACTCTGTGTCGCCGCGGCGGTCTCGCACGATCGTGGATGCATGCGCAGGTATTACGCCCCTGAGCGGATTCGCCTGCATCACGCACCTGGGTCGAACGAGGAAAGCGTGGAGGTATCCATGCTTGTTGAGGTTCATGGGGCAAGGATGCCGGCTGGGCCTTTCGCTCATCGTGTCGTCGTGTTCTTCCGAAAAGGAATACATGGGCTCGAGATCGCTCCCTGGCATCCAGGGTGGATGCAGAGAAAAAAACAGGAGTCCGTGCGTCGCTGGAGAGGGAGAGAAACACGGGGAGCAGGAGGATGGATGCCCCTCCACCCGTATGGGTTGAGGTGAAGGGTTACCCATAACGAGGCCCATGAGGTGAACATGGCTGGAACCGTGGACTTCTTCTCATCGTCGCCCGAGGTGGGGCAGGCCACGCGGGACACGAGGGAACTCGAGGCCGTACGTGCATTCTTTGCCGCTCTGCTCCTGGCTAGGAAGAACTGCTCGTTGTACCCCAAGGGCCACATGGTGAGCAGGACCTCTCTCGAGCACTGCCATGCACTGATCGAGGGCTATACGAGGGTCCATGGATCCCTGCGCGTGGAGGTCGGAAAAGACAGGCTCATGTCCAAGGGGGATGTCGTCCTGGAAGACGGCCAGGGTGACCTCTCTCTCCCCTTTGTTCTCTTTCGGGACGGCATCCGGTGGATCGAGTTTCGAGAGGGGATAGGGCTCGGCGAGCTCGAGGACTTCGTGGAGACGGTCAACAGGTACTCGCTGCTCACGGACGAGTCGGACGGCGACATCGTGACCGAGCTCTGGGAGAGGAAGTTGGAACACATAGGCTATGAGGTCACCGAGGCGTTCTGGGCGGAAGAGACATGCCTCGAGGACCACGCGGAATCGGTGGAGTTCGACCACGAGGGGCACTCGGAACATGCGATGCAGGTGATCGCGGCGGAGGAACCGGACGACCCCGTGGTCGACGTGTCGAGCCTCGGGCTCACCCGCCAAGAGGAGGACATCCACAGGGAGATGGTCCGTCTCGAGGAGGAAGGAGATCACACGGCATACCTGGATGCGCTCTTCGACAGCCTGCTCCAGTTGAGGTCGATGGAGAACTACGATCTCATTTTCGAGGTATTGAAGGAAGAGTTCTCCCTGTCGATCGCCGGGGCGGACCTCGACCTCGCATGCAAGATCCTTCAGCGTATCCGGTACGTCCGGGACACATGCGGGATCGACGAGCCCTGGGTTGCATCCGCTGCAGACGAGTTCGTCCGCGAGGTCTCGCATGAGCGGGTGCTGGCCGGTCTCGTGGGCGTCTGGACGAGCCTGTCCGACAGCCAGGTCGAAAGGGCCCGGGATATCCTCGAGATGCTCCACCCCGATGCCCTGCCCGCACTGTGCACCCTCCTCGTGCTGCCGCAGGCGGCTTCGCACAGGAAGGTGGCCGAGGACGTGATCGCGGCCTTGGCCTGCCGAGACCCCGGGATCCTCGAGCGTGTCATGGCGTCGTCAGACCCGAAGGTCACGGAGCGTCTCGTGCCGGTTCTGGCCAGGATGGACAGGGACGTAGCCGGCGGTTTCCTGTTGAAACTCCTTCGACACCCCTTTGGCAAGGTTCGTCTGGAGGTGGTGAGACAGGTTGTTCGCATGGGATTGCATGCGAAGGAGATCTTCAGGTTGATCGACGACGAGGACGAGAACGTCAGCAGGATGGTCGTCGGCGTACTGGGCGCCTCCAGGAGCAGGGAGGCGGAGAGGCTGCTCATGGAGTACCTGAAGCGGCGAACCTTCGGGCGCACCGAGGACGCTCATGGGTTGTCCTGCTACGAGGCGCTCGGCAAGTGCGGTTCGTCGGAATGCATTTCTTTCCTGAGGGGGCGATTGATGGAAAAGCCGTGGATGCCGCCTTTCTGGAAGAGGACCGAGCGGTTGGGAGCTGCGCTCGCGCTGGCCAGGTTGGGCAGTGCGGAGTCGAGGAAGGTCCTCGAGAAGGCGTCCAGGAGTCTGTGGCCGTCTCTCAGGTATATCGTCCGCAAGGCTATGGAGGCGAAGCGGTGATCGGTGAGGGAGAACGAAGGGGCGGCTCTTCGCAGGTGGAAGACAAGCGGATGACCTTCCTCCTCGGTGAGCGACTGATCGTGGGCCTGTACCGGCTCATCCAGGCGACGAGGATCCACCATGACAACAACCAGGTCGTCGTCGAAGCCCTCGGCCGATGCACGGCGGCGCTCGATGCCCTCCTGGGCGGGGGCGAGGTACCCGTCCAGGTGTGGCGCGACCGGTTGTACGTGTGCGGTGAGAGGTTGCCTTTCCGGAAGGACGTAGCCGGCGTCATGACCGACCTCGTGGAGTTCATGAACGCCCGCTCACTCGGCGGTATCGTCTTCAGCCGCGTCGCCGGGGAGGACCTCGCGGGCTGCCTCCTTGCTTTCGTGAGGCTTCTCAACACGGCGCACGGTCACCAGGACCCCGTGGGGTGGCTCGAAGACGCTCTCAGGGAGAAAGGGATTTCGTGTATCGAGGTTCGAGAGATACAGGACGAGGAGGCCGGCACCCCGGAGAGGAACGTGCGCAAACGGGCCGTCGACATGTATTTCAACGCCCTCAAGGTGGTCAAGGGCGTCGCCTCGAAGATGGACAGGGGGGTCGCGGGCGTCAGGAAGGCCAGGCGTGTCGCACAGGAGGTGGTCGATCTCATCAACGAGGACCCCTCCATCATGCTCGCCCTTGCAACCATCAGGAATTACGATGATTACACGTACATGCACTCGGTCAACGTGGCCATCCTCGCCGTATCCCTCGGCAGGTACGTGGGCCTCTCGAGGGTCAGCCTGGAGCACCTGGCCGTTTGCGGGCTCTTCCACGACCTCGGAAAGATCGAGATCCCCAAGGGGATACTCAAGAAGCAAGGCGCTCTGGACAAAGACGAGCTGGACACCATGCGCGCGCACCCGCTCTTGGGGGTGAAGAAGATCATCAGGCTGAATGCGCCCAGGGTCCTGAGGTCGAGGATCATCCTCGGGCCCTTCGAGCACCACCTGAACCCTGACATGACCGGCTACCCCAGGACCCACTTCATGAAGGGCGTCAGCGTCATGGGCAAGATCCTCAAGATCGTGGACGTGTACGACGCCCTTACCTCTGAGAGGGTGTACCGAAAACGCGCCTTCACCCCGGAAGAGGCGCTGAGGAAGATGTGGGCCCAGGCGGGCAAGAGCTTCGACCCCATCCTGCTCAAGTGTTTCGTGTCCATGATGGGAATATACCCGGTCGGTTCCGTCGTCGAGCTCAGGGGAGGCGCCTTGGGCATCGTCAGCATGTACTCCCCCGGCGCCCTGAGGGACAGGCCGGTGGTCATGGTCCTCGAGCACGACGGGTCCGGGGGGTACGTCTGCGCGGGCGAGATCGACCTGGCCAAGGAACCTCTCGAGGATGGCGACGCAGGACAGGCCATTGCAAGGGGGATACCCGCGCCGATGCTCGGTATCAACCCGTCCGCCTTTCTCCTCCCCGGCCTGAGCCCCGCCTGAGGAGTCATCCAGTCGGGCCGTGCAGCCGCGCGCGGCCGCCCCATGCGCACATGAGGGGTGGGATCGAGTCTGGACACGTGCTGGACCGCGCCGCAGCGATCATCTCGAAAGCATGGGGAAACAGGCCCATCTCTAGGCGCCACGCACCCTCCACACCCGTCACGAGCGTTTGGGGCCCCTTGGCGGATGCGGCTGGCAGGCAGGGCTGGTGGACCATGACCGCACGTGTCACCGGGGGCCGCGCCCGCACGGCACGTCGAGAGCGACTCTATCCGCAGTTGCGTTCTCCCCGAACGTGTCGCAGAGGGGGCCTTTCCACGGAGATGCGGTGAGGTGTATCCGGGCCTCGGCCCCGTCCCGCGACGGGAAGACACGAGGGCGAGCCAGCCGAGAAGATGACCCGGCCGTTGCCTTTTCCCGGCGCCACGAGACCCCCGGGCGCCATCACGACGTCTCTTCCCATCGGCCACTTCCGTGCTTGACACACTCCTTCCCCCGTCTCGTTCCCGATGCCCGTCCCGCCCGTCGCCCCTGCCCCGGGGACGTCGCAGCCCCTGATCGACGGTTACCTTGAGTGGTGACCCCGAAGTGGCGCCCTAGTGACGAAGGCCCCGCAACCTTCCCCTTGCGCAGGGGGTGGATCCGGGGTATATTGTCAGCTGGACATACCACCAGCCGGAAAGGACGCGACATATTGGACATCCTCAAGCCACTGAAAGCGGAGAGCCTGGTCGAGGTCTTCGTGAGCAGGTTCGAGGAACTCATCCTCACGGGAAAGCTGGCCATCGGCCAAAGGCTGCCTTCCGAGCGCGAGCTCGCGCTCATGCTCGGAGTGAGCAGGCCGGTGGTGCACGAGGGGCTTGTCGACCTCGAGGCAAAGGGACTCGTGACGATGAGGCCCCGGGTGGGCACGGTCGTGAACGATTACCGCAAGGAGGGGTCTCTTGCCATCCTGAACTCCATCATCAACTTCCACAAGGGCGCACTTGACGAGTCCGTGCTGTCGGGGCTTCTCGCCGTCAGGGAGCTGGTGGAGTCTGAGACGGCGCGGCTTGCCGCCGTCCACCGGACCCAGGCCCAGCTCGAAGAGCTCGAGGAGATCGTGCAGAAGGAGAGGGCCGCGGACCCGAAAGACGTGGAGAGCGTGACCAGGCTGGACTTCGCCTTCCACCACACCATCGCCATGTGCTCGGGAAACATCATCTACCCGCTGCTCATCAACTCTTTCAAGACGGTCTACATGAACTTCACGGGCATGTTCTTCTCGGACGAGTCGATGAAGCCCGCTATCGTCGGGTTCCACGAGCTGATCGTGGATGCGGTGGCGGCGAAAGACCCGGAAAGGGCCGCTTCCATCATGCGTGACATGCTCGCCCACGGCGAGCTGAACCTGCGCAGGATGCTGAAACAGGGGGAAGGGAGGCGCCCATGAGCACGGCACAGGCTTGCGTGGCTCAGAAGAGGCTGAAACAACCCAAGAACCTCTCGCCCCGCATCGAGTGGCTGAGGCGGTATTATCTCGAGGGTGCGGCAAGGAGGTGGAACAACGAGTTCACGGCGTGGACCACCGGCACGCCTTGGGACGAGGTCTTCGACGAGACGACCTTCTACATCGTCCCCGAGACCTACCCCTTCTTCCAGACCTTCAGGTCGTCGTTCAGGCAGGCGGCCCGCAAGGTGGACCTCCATCCCGACTTCTGGACCTGGAGCATAGCCGAGAGGAGGGCCTGGTTCGTCAAGGAGGTCATGGTGAACCGGCTCCCCCAGGAGATCCTCCCCGGTGACCTTCTCTGCGGGGCGAGGTTCAACATCCAGACCTCGCTCTGCCTCGATGAAAGGGAGACGAAGCGGAGGAACAGGCTCATGTTCGGGAAAAGCGGCGTAAGGAGGGCTGTGAAGTGGTTCCACGATCACGGCTACGGGAACTCGGGGGCAACGAGCGGCCACCTCATACCCGGGTATGAGCGCATCCTGAAGGAGGGGTTCAAGGCCGTCCACGACGATCTCGAGGCCCGCTTGCAGGCCCTGGACCCGCGTGAGCACAACGGAGAGAAAGGCGCACAGCTGAGGGCCATGAAGATTGCATCGACCATGCCCAGGGAGCTTGCATCCCGCTACGCCGAACTCTGCGAGCGGACCGCCGCCGGGGAGCCCGACCCCGTGCGCAAGGCGGAGCTCGAGCAGATGGGGAGGAACCTGAGGCGCGTCCCCTGGGAACCGGCCGGGACCTTCTGGGAGGCGGTCCAGGCCCTGTGGCTCACGCACATGCTCGTCATGAGCGATGAGAACTACCCCGGCCCCGGCGTTTCCTTCGGGCGCATAGACCAGTACCTCCTCCCCTACTGGAGGGCCTCCATCGAGCAGGGGATGGACCGCGAGTTCGGCAAGGAGATCCTCAAGTGTTTCTGGGTGCATGCGAACACGGCGTACGACGCCATGGTCCGAATCGGCAACAACGGCATCACCGCGGGCTACGGCCAGCTCATAACCCTCTCCGGCATGGGCCAGGGCGGGCGCGACATGACGAACGAGCTCACCTTCGCGATCCTCGAGGTCATCGACGAGATGAGCCCCATCCTCGAGCCCAAGCCGAACGTGAGGCTGCACAGGAACAGCCCTGACGAACTGCTGGACAAGGTCGTGGAGATGATCGCCTCGAGCCAGGGTTCCCCGTTCCTTCTCAACTTCGACGAGCGGTCCATGGCGGGGATGATGGTGGAGGCGAGGAAGGCCGGCGTGACGCACCTCATACACGAGGGGAACGTCCACGAGTACGCGCCGGTGGGATGCCTCGAGAACACCATGGTGGGCAACGACCGCTCGGGAACGGTGGACAACAACCTCAACCTCCTCAAGGCCGTCGAGCTCGCGCTCAACGACGGCAGGGACTTCTTCGACTTCGTCGACCCCATAACCCTCGAGAAGGAGAAGGCACGACAGGACGGCCCAAGGACAGGAGACCCGAGGACCTTCAGGACGTGGGAGCAGTTCTGGGACGCCTACGCAGAGCAGACGCGGTACATCATCAGGCGTTGCGTGGATCTCTACGAGCGCTCGGAAGCGGTGCGCGCCGAGTTCTGCCCCACGCCGTACGTGTCCTGCCTGGTCAAGGGGTGCGCGGAGAAGGCGCTCGACATCACCAGGGGCGGTGCTGAACTGAACTTCACGACGCTCGAGGCCGTGACGTTCGCCACCACCGTGGACAGCCTGCTGGCCGTCAAATACCTCGTCTACGACCGGAAAGAGTGCACCATGGACGACCTCATACAGGCGCTCAAGTCCAACTGGGAGGGCTACGAGGCCCTCAGGCCCAAGGCCCGCTACAAGGCGCCCAAGTACGGCCGAGACGACGACGAGGCGGACGCCATGGCGGATCGCGTCATGGAGCTGTGGTGCGAGGAGACCTGGAAGCACGGCACCGTCTCCACCAAAAGGCGCTTCAGGCCCGGCATGCTGAGCTGGAACTACTGGGTCTCCGACGGCTTCATCCTGCCCGCGAGCCCTGACGGCAGGGCCAAGGGCACCTTCCTGTCGAACGCCATCTGCCCATCGAACGGCGCGGACATCAACGGGCCGACGGCGAACGCGAACTCGGTGGGAAAGGCCCTCGGCGGCCTCTGCCCGGACGGGTCCGGCGACTACCTGGGTTACTACAACAGGCTTCCGAACGGCGCGAGCCATACCATCTCCTTCAACCCATCGATCCTCAAAGACCCCGAGCACAAGGAGAAGTTCAAGGCGTTCTTGCGCGGGTATGCGCACAACGGCGGGACCTGCCTCCAGGTCAACATGATAGACGCAGACACCCTGAGAGACGCGCAGGAACACCCGGAGGACTACCGTTCCCTCCTCGTGAGGATAACGGGGTACAACGCGTACTTCACGAGCGTCGGCCGGGAGCTCCAGGACGAGCTCATCGCGAGGTTGAGCCACGAGGCGTTGTGAGGGGGGCGGCAAGGGTACCGACGATGCCCATGAGAAACGTCACGACAACAGGCACGTCTGCGGCGGGGAACTCCACGCAGGGCCTGATCCTGCGCATACAGCGCATGTCGACCGAGGACGGCCCGGGAATCAGGAGCACGGTCTTCTTCAAGGGGTGCCCGCTCGCCTGCAGGTGGTGCCACAACCCGGAAAGCATCTCGAGCAAGGTGCAGGTGCACTGGGTGGCCTCGAGGTGCATCGGGTGCCTGGAGTGCGTCAGGACGTGCAGGTCTCACGCCCTCTCACCGTCGGCAGGCGGCATGGTCATCGACAGGGACAGGTGCACCGGGTGCCTGGCCTGTACCGAGGCATGCCCGTCGACCGCACTCGAGGCCTACGGCGTGAGGTACAGGCTCGACGACCTCGTGAACGAGGTCCTCAAGGACAGGGTATACTTCGAGCGGTCTTCGGGCGGGGTTACGCTCTCGGGCGGCGAGCCCACCCTGCAGCCCGAGTTCGCCCTTGCCTTGCTCGCAAAACTCAAGGCCGAGGGCGTCCACACGGCGCTTGATACCTGTGGGCAGGCATCCTGGGAGGTGTTGAGCCGGCTCCTTCCTTTCACGGACATCGTGCTCTTCGACCTCAAGGAGATGGATCCGGACAGGCACAAGGCATTCACCGGCGTGACGAACTCGCTCATCCTGGAGAACGCACAGAGGGTCGCCTCATCGCTGCGAAAGAACGGCAGGCCTTCAAAGATGTGGGTGCGCACACCCCTCATACCAGGCCACACGGCCCGTACGGACAACGTGACGGAGCTGGGGTCGTTCATCCGCCGAAACCTCTCGGGTGCGGTGGGCAGGTGGGATCTGTGCACCTTCAACAACCTGTGCCTGCACAAGTACCAGGGGCTCGGCATCGACTGGCCCCTGGGAGGCGTCGAGCTCATGGGCCGCGCCGAGGCCGATGCCATGCTGGAGGCGGCCAGGGGCTCGGGGGTGGACCCCGGGATCGTCCGCCTGAGCGGCCCGTTGAGGCTCGAGACCGGGCGGGATGCGCCAGAAAGGCCCCGGGCCGCGCTCGGCGTCGTACAGGGAGGGAAAAGATGAAGACGCGGCTTGCCACCTTCGACGAGAAGGACCTCAAGGAGTTCGAGCCCGAGAACAAGGTGGGGCTCATCGCCACCGTGAACCCTGAGGGCCTTCCCCACGTCACCTTGATCACGGCGATCATGGCAAAGACCCCCCGTGTGCTGGTGTGGGGCCAGTTCTCCGAGGGCCTGAGCAAGAAGCACGTGCTCGAGAACCCCAAGACCGGGTTTCTCATCATGACCATGGACCGGTCGCTCTGGAGGGGGGCGGCCAGGTGGACGCACAAGACGGGACACGGCGCGGACTACGCCGCTTTCAATGCCAAGCCCATGTTCAGGTACAACGCGTACACGGGCATACACACGGTCCACTCCATGGATCTCGTGTGGACATGGGGAAGGGAACGCCTGAGACTGGGGCGGATCGTGGCCGCATCGTGCGCGTGCTCTCTCGCGTACGGGGCGGCAAGGTCGCCCCAGGTGGAAAGGGCGATGAACCCCTGGACGAAGACGCTGCTCGGCCGCATGGACACGCTCACCTTCCTCTCGTACGTGGGGCCCGATGGGTATCCTCTCATCGTGCCGCTTTTCGCCTGCAGGGCCCCGGATGAAGGCAGGCTCGCGTTCTCGCCGTACGCGTACGAGGACGAACTCGAGGCCGTGGAGCCCGGCGCCCACGTCGCGGTGTACGGGCTCAGCCTCCAGATGGAGAGCGTGCTCGTGCGCGGGGTGTTCCGCGGGTATCGTCGCTTCCGGGGGGTGAGGCTGGGTTGTGTGGACATAGACTGGGTGTACAACTCCATGCCCCCGGTGCCGGGGCAGATCTACCCCCCCACCGTGCTGGCGCCCGTACGGGAGTTCTGAGGTGTGCATCAGCGGGCGCATGCTCGGCCGACCGGCGGGGATAGCTATCGAGCGGCCGGGGGATTTCCGAGGGAGGTGACGCGTGGGGATGGAGAGGTGGCCGATCGAGGCTTGTGACGTGTTCCTCATGTACCAGACGGAGTCGAGAGGGCCGAGCCGTGACCTTCTCGGCCGGGGGACCTTCACCCTGCCGCCCATACGGGCCCTCTCGGGTCTCGCCATGGCGTGCGACGAGGACGCCTCCTCTCGGGGCGCCCCGGTGACGTGGAGGAGGGTTCTCTCCCGCCCACCCTCGTGGGCTTGTCCTGACCGACACGATGCCGCCTCGGCCCCGGGAGGCGCGGGAGGGCGCAGCGTGCGGGAGTCGCGAACGGGGGGTGACAAGTGAAGGTGACCGGGGGCGTATACGCGGAAAGAGGCTCGAACCAGGCGGTGCCTGAAAGGTTCGAGCGGATCAGGCGGGCATTGCTCTCCCAGGGTGAGCGCCTGTGCACCGAACGTGCCGTGCTCGTCACGGACTTCTTCAAACACCACGACGACCCGAACGAGCCCATGGTCGTCAGGAAGGCCAAGGCGCTCAGGCATATCCTGCAGAACAAGTCGGCCAGGATCTTCGACGACGAGCTCATCGTAGGCAACGTGGGTTCCCACAGGAAGTCGGTGATCATGCAGCCCGAGCTCGCAGGCGCGGTCATGTGTTACGAGATCCTCTGGATGGGCAGGAGACGGAACAACCCGTACAAGGTTCCCCTCAAGGACAAGTTCCGCCTCCTGGCCAAGGTGATACCGTACTGGCTTTCCAGGAACATGGTGGCGAGGGCCTTCGGTTGGTACAACCCGAGGCTTTTCAGGTATCTCGCAGACCAGCTCGACGCGAAGTACTACCTCATCAACGAGGGCGGGGGCATCGGGCACTTTCTGCCCGGCTACGAGGCCATGCTCAAGCTCGGCATAGAGGGGTTCCTCGAGTCTCTGGACCGCGACGGGGGAGATCTGCATGCGGCCGCCCGCATAGCGTGCGAGGGCCTGGCGGCGTTTTCGGCCAGGCTGTCGGAAGAGGCGCGACGTGCGGCGCTCAAGGAGAGGGACTTGTCGAGAAGAGAGGAACTGCTCGAGATCTCGAGGATCTGTGCGAAGGTGCCCATGAAGCCTGCCGGCACGTTCCACGAGGCGCTCCAGTCGCTCTGGCTCACCCACCTGGCCGTATGCCTCGAGGGCCTCAACTCGGCCGTCAGCCTGGGCCGCGTAGACCAGTATCTCTACCCCTTCTACGAGGCCGACAGAAAAGCGGGGCGCATGACGAGGGAGAAGGCCTACGAGCTGCTCCTGTGCTTCTCCGCGAAGACCACCGAGCACATGTTCCTGCTCTCGAGCGGGATCAGCGAGTACCACGGCGGGTACCTCGTGGCCCAGGCGGCGACCGTGGGAGGGGTGGACGCCGAGGGCAATGACGCAGTCAACGATCTCACCTGGATCTTCCTCGACGTCATGGAGAACGCCAGGCTGCGCGACCCGAACTACATGGCGCGCATCAGCGTGTCGTCGGACCCCGCGTATGTCCGACGGGCGGTCGAGGTGGCGTGCAGGGGAAACGCGGTCCCCGGCCTGTTCAGCGACGAGGCTGTCGTAAAGGCTCTCACCGCCCACGGCTACTCCACGGCTGAGGCCCGGGACTACGCGATCGTGGGTTGCGTGGAGCCGACCCTGCCCGGCAGGAGCTTCTGCTCGACCGATGCGGCCCTGTTCAACCTGCCCATGTGCCTGCTCCTTGCGCTCAACTCCGGCAGGAGGCCCGGGTCTCCCTTCAGGGTGGGCGCGCGGACACCGCACGTGAGGGAGTTGAGGTCCATGGACGACGTCATGGGGGCCTTCAAGACCCAGGTGGAGCACATGGTGGAGAGACTCGTGCGGGACATCCGCGTGATAGAGCGGGCCAACAGGGATTTCCACCCCACGCCCTTCAGTTCCATGCTCGTGCAGGGTTGCCTCGAGAGCGGAAGGGACGTGACCGCCGGCGGGGCCCGCCGCAACTCGAGCGGTATCCAGGGCGTCGGCGTCGCGGACGTCGCGGACTCGCTCGCCGCCATCGACGAGGTTGTCTTCTCCAGGAGAACGCACAGCCTCGAGGAGGTGCTCGAGGCCGTGCTGCACGATTTCCAGGGGTACGAGACGGTACGGGCGGCGCTCGCGTCGGCGCCGAAGTTCGGCAACGACCACGGCCTGCCGGAGAGATACGCCGGTTTCGTGGTGCGCACCTTCCACGACGCGCTCGCCGGGTACACGAACACCCGGGGAGGCCCCTACATCCCCGGCTTCTACTCGTCCACCACCCACGTGGCCTTCGGGAGACGCACCGGGGCCCTGCCGAGCGGCCGAAAGGCCGGACGACCCTTTGCGGCAAGCATGGGGTGCTGCAACGGGTGCGACAGGCAGGGCCCCACCGCCCTGCTCAACTCGGTCGCTTCCATCGATGCGACGCTCTGCCCCAACGGGTATGCCCTGAACCTCCTCATCGACGTGGGCTCTTTCTCCCGCGGGGAGGCCGTGGATATCGTGGGGGCGCTCGTGCAAGGGTTCTTCGACCGGAAAGGCATGGAGGTGCAGCTCAACGTCTTGGACCCGGCGCTTCTCGCCGAGGCGAGGCGGCACCCGGGCAGGTACCCCGGGATCGTGGTCAGGGTGGCCGGGTATTGCGCATACTTCGACGAGCTGCCTGACTCGGTCAAGGACGAGATCATCGCGAGGACCGCCATAGCGTTAGGGTGAGCGGGCATCCCCCGCCGTCGGCAAGACCCCCTGCCGCATGCGCTCTGGAAGCATCCGCTCGTCGAAGCGCCCGTACGGGAGGCCTTCCCAAGTCGTCTTGGGCCGGGACACGGGGCGCATCGAGACCGTGCGTGGTCATCGGCCCACCCTCCATGCGTGAAGCCGGGGTCTTCGGGGAAGCGGCATGCCCGTCCGTGTGCGGCCTGATATTTTTTCCCGCCATCAATGAGGTCCCCGAACGGCATGCCCGTCCGTATGCGGTCTGATAGGCGTGGCTTCAAGAGACCGGCGATCGAGTCATGCCCGTACCCCCGTGTGCGGTCACCGAGGCGCCCTGCGTGCGTGATGAGCGGTGATCCCCGAGCCCGAGGCCGCTTCAGGCGGAAGCCGCCCGGGCCTCGTCCCCGGTCCACACGGTGTGGAGGTGCAGGCGAAAGGGTGTGTGGGTCGCGGCAGGCCTCGATCCCGGCCCGGCTGGGCGAGCCGATGGCGCCTGGGGGGAGGGAACGGGTGCATCAGCCGAGAAAGTCGCGGCAGACCGAGGAGAACCTCCTGAGGTCCTTGTATTCCATGAGGGTCGACATGGGCAGGTTGGTCTCTTCCACGCCCGCCTCCTTGGCCGCGGCGACAGGGTTCAACCCGCCGATGAGGATCACCCCCATCTTGTTCACGTCCACGGGTACCTGGCATATGGGCTCCCCGGTCTTGCCCATGGTGATCACCGGGTTCATGCCGACGTCCCTGAGCTCGGACACGACCTCCTCCACCCCGTCCTTGCAGACCCCTGCGATCTCGGAAAAGTTGGCCAGGATCTTGCCCTCGCCGTGTTGCACCGCACGCCTGACCTCGGTCATGCGGGCGCTTATGAACGCCTCGGACGGGTCGAGGGAGGTGCCCGAGTAGTGGATGAGATCCACGAACCTCAAGGGCTTGTGCTCGCTGACCTGGAGGATGCCGCCGAACTTGGATTCCAGGGGGATCCCCTTCTTGAGGAGCATACCCGAGAAGACGATGGAACAGACCGTCGCGAAGCCGATGCTGCCCTCGGGCACGATGATGTCGCCCAGGAAGCGGCCCGCCGGCGCCGTGGCCACGAGATCGCTCACGCACAGGCCCTTCTCGAAGGACGACCGCATCGCCTTGAGCGCGTTTGCGAACTGGCCCTCGGGGAAGAACGACACGTTGATCGGGATCGAGCCCTTGCCCGACCTTGCGCTGAAGGTGGTCTTGTAGGCCAGGATCTCCATGCGCGAGATGCAGTAGCCCACCTTGTCGTGCACGCGGGCGTTCCGCAGCTCCTCGATGCCCCTTGCGGTTATCACCCTGCCGTCGCGCCTGCCCACGAACCGGGTCAGCTCCCGCTGGTCCATGAACTGCAGGTGGTAGCGCACGGCCCGCTCCGAGAGGTTCACGCCGTAGTCCTTGAGCCTCCTGGCGATGATCCGTGCGCCGAGCGGACCCTGTGCCTGGTTGAGGATGCGCAGGATCAACACGCTCTTTCGTTCCATGTCGTCGTAACCGAACACGTGCGTTCCTCCTAGCCATAGAGGAAATAGGTTTCCTTTTCCTCATACGTGGGCGCGCGCGAGCAGTCAACCTGAATCCGTGTCTTTCAGCACGTGTGTGCCGTGAGCGCGACCGCAGGAAGCACGTCGATGTGTGGTCTTCGTGGCCTTCGACAGCGGGCGCTGTCCGCGTGGGTGCCGAGGCGGCATCCTCGAGAGACGGTGGAGGAAGCCTCCCGTTTTCCGTATGTGTTGTTCAACCTTGACAGGAGGCGCCTTGAGGCCTCACAACAAGGTCATGGGCGTCATCTCCGACAATGTCAGGTCGCTGCTCGCGGGTATCCCCGCGGGTGTCACGGTGGTCGCCGCCGCCAAGTCACGGACCGTGGCCGAGATAGAGGAGGCCATCGACGCCGGCATCACGGACATCGGTGAGAACTATCTCCAGGAGGCCGTGCCGGTGATAGGCGCACTGGGGGACAGGGCCAGGTGGCACTTCATCGGCCACGTCCAGAAGAACAAGGCCAAGCACGTCGTCAGGCTCTTCGACACCATCCAGACCGTCGATTCCGTGGAACTCGCGACCCTCCTGGACGCGCACGCATCGAAGAACGGCAGGACCGTGCCCGTGCTCGTGGAGGTCAACAGCGGCCGCGAGGAAAACAAGCACGGGGTCATGCCCGAGGACGCGGTGGCCTTGGTGAGACGGATCTCGACGCTGGACAACATCAGGGTGAAGGGGCTCATGACCATGGGCCCGTTCATGGAGGACTTCTCCGGTTTGAGGCCCTACTTCAGGGAGACGAGGATGCTCTTCGAGGAGATCGCCTCGCTCGGGATCGCGAACGTGGCCATGGAGGTCTTGTCCATGGGCATGAGCGATTCGTACGATATCGCCATCGAGGAGGGCGCGACCATGGTGCGGATCGGCACGCGCATCTTCGGGCCCAGGTGACGGCCGTCCCCGTGGGGTTCACCGCCGGGGAGCAGGCTGTGGGCCGGGGTGACCCCCACGACGCCGCGCCTTCATCCATACATCGGTGCATGGCCCCGACGTGGAAGGGGGTATGGGCGGGCGGCCACCGAGAAGGCCAATGAGCTGCGCATGGCCCCGACGTCGAAGGGGGTATGCGGCGGATACGGCTCGATATCCCGCGCGGGTATGCCGTGCAAGGCCTTTGCCGGCAAAGCCGATCGCGTCCCGGTGGGGACAGTCAGGTTGCGCCCGCATGGCCGGGCCGTGCGATGGATGTATGACAGACGTGTCCGGCTTGGCGGTGGAATCCTTTCGGGCAGGGCATGGTCGACCCGTGCGGCGGATCCGCGAGGAGCGCCCTGAGACGGCGTGTCACGGGCCGATGAGGGACACGGGCGTGCCGGGCCCCGCGCAGAGCACGTCGGATGCGCGGGCGCGGTGTGACACGACCTCGATGGTGCCCGAGCTCCCGCAGATGAGGCCGAGGGAGCCGTCCTGAAGCTCCGCGAAGGTGGACACCGTCCTAGATACCCGCGTGCCGTTGATCTCCACCCCACCGCCCCGTGCGAGCCTCTCCGCCGGGATATTCGTGATCACGTTGCCGAAACGGTCGACGTGGACGACCATGGGCCCGTCGACCTCGAGCCGCACCGGCTCCGCCATCGGCCGACCCGGCACCCCCAGGCCGTGGCCGGTGACAAGCCTCACCACCAGGGGCGCGAACAGGTCCCTCCCGTGGAACGTGTTCGACACGGCCTTTCCCGGACGCCAGGTCACCTCGATGACCTCGTCCGCAGGGTAGATGAACGAGAAGACGCCGTTGTCCGGCCCCACGAAGGTATGGCCGTCCTTTCTCGCCACGAGCGCCGCCCTTGCGGTCCCCACGCCCGGGTCGACGACCGCGAGGTGCACGGTGCCCCTGGGAAAGTGCCTGTAGCTCGCGGCCAGGAGCCAGCCCGCGGAGACGAGGTCGAAGGGTTCCACCTCGTGGGTGATGTCCACGATCGTCACCGAGGGCGCCGACGAGAGGATCACCGCCTTGACCTGGGCAACGTAGGCGTCTTTCGACCCGAAGTCCGAGAGGAAGGTGACCATCTGCGCCATGTCCGACCATTGTACCGGAACTCCTCCCCGGGTCAACACGCAAGAGACGATTGCGGACAAGGCTGGACCTGCATTATAGTGGGGCCGTGAAGATCACCGAGGAGGCCTGTTTCTACCCCGACGGTTACGTCTACTTCGACCCGTCGACCCGCGGGTACCGACGGGACGACCTCTGGCTCGAAGACCGAATCCACTGCTGGTTCGTGCACCCCAAACCCCACAACGAACAGAAACAGCTCGTCGTGCACCTCCACGGCAACGCCGAGAACATGACCTCGCACATCACGGGCGTCATGTTCCTCCTCGAGGCCGGGTTCCCCGTGCTCGCCTTCGACTACAGCGGGTACGGCCAGTCTCGGGGGAGGCCGACGCTCAAGGGCATACAGGAGGACGCAAGGCTCGTGTTCTCCCACGTCCTGGCCCACCCCGAGACCTTCGGCGGCTCGGTCTTCGGGTTCGGACAGTCCATGGGGGCGTACACCCTCGCCAGGGTCCTGCCGGACTTCCCCGGGCTCAAAGGAGCGATCCTGGAGGCGGGACTCCATTCTTTCCATGCGCTTTTCACCCAGGCATACCCGGACTTCGCGTGCGAGGTGCCGTCCGAGGGCTTCTCGGCCCTCGACACCCTGCCGCTCAGCCGGGTGCCGAAGCTCTTCATCCATGGGACCGCCGACGTCGTGGTCCCGTTCACGCACTCCATAGACATGCACGAGGCGGCGTCCGACCCCAAGGACATTCTCATCCTCGACGGCGTCGGGCACATAGACGCCTTCATCTCGAGGCATTCGTTTGCCTACCGGGAGAAGATCATGGACTTCCTCAAGCGATGGGGGTGATAACCGCCTGCGTGTCCCACAGGTGCACGCGGGCGTCTCGGGTATGGGTGCCTTCTCAAGAGGAGGATGCGAAAAAGGAGGTTTTCGGTGCGGGGGGCTTGAGGCCCCCCGCGGTTTCTCGGACCGGCCGCCTCAGACGGCCGAGACCGCCTGGACACGCTCGGGCGACTCGGCCTCGGTTGTGAACTCGAGCCTCGATTCCCTGACATCCACCCGTACCGTGCTGCCGTCGGTGATCTCTCCCGCTATGATGGCCCTGCCGAGCCTCGTCTCCAGCTCCCGCTGGATGAAACGCTTGAGCGGACGGGCGCCGTAGACCGGGTCGTAGCCCTGGCGGGCGATGAATTCCTTGGCCTCATCGCTCAGGAGGAAGGTTATCCGTCGCTCCTTCAGCCTCTTTTCGATCTCGGAGGTGAGGAGGTCCACGATACGCTTGATCTCCTCCAGACTGAGTGCCTTGAAGAGCACGATGTCGTCCACCCTGTTCAGGAACTCCGGCCTGAAGTGGACCCTGAGCTGCGACATGACCGACTCCCTGGCCCGGGCCGAGATCTCCCCCGTGGGGCCGACGCCCTCGATGAGGTCCGTTGACCCGATATTGCTCGTCATGATGATGACCGTGTTCTTGAAGTTCACGGTCCTCCCGTGGGAGTCGGTGACCCTCCCGTCGTCGAGGATCTGGAGGAGCACGTTGAATACGTCATGGTGGGCCTTCTCGATCTCGTCGAAGAGCACCACGGAGTAGGGCTTGCGCCGTACGGCCTCGGTGAGCTGGCCGCCTTCCTCGTAACCCACGTAGCCGGGCGGGGAGCCGATGAGCCTGCTGACCGCGTGCTTTTCCATGTACTCGCTCATGTCTATGCGCACCATGTTGTCCTCGGTGTCGAAGAGCGCCTCGGCCAGCGCCTTGGCGAGCTCCGTCTTGCCCACGCCCGTGGGTCCGAGGAAGATGAACGAACCGATGGGCCGCTTCGGGTCCTTGATGCCCGAGCGGGCGCGGATCACCGCGTCGGCGACCGCCCGGACCGCCTCGTCCTGGCCCACGATGCGCCTGTGGAGGATCTCGTCGAGCCTCAGGAGCTTTTCCTTCTCGCCCTCCACGAGGCGCGAGACCGGGATGCCCGTCCATCGGGACACGATCTCGGCGATCACGTCCTCGGTCACGCTCTCGCGAAGGAGCTTGCCCTCCGACGAGGTGGCCTCCTTCTCGGCCTGTGCGAGCTGCCTCTCGAGCTGCGGCAGCTTCCCGTGCCTGAGCTCGGCGGCCTTGTTCAGATCGTACTCTCGTTCGGCCCTCTCGATGAGGCGCTTGGTCTCCTCGATCTCCTCCCTGAGCCGGGTTATGCGCTGGATCTCCTCCTTCTCCCTCTCCCAGCGCAAGCGCATGGCCTGGGCCTGTTCCTTGAGGTCAGAAAGCTCTTTCGTGAGCTCCTCGAGCCGCTTGGTGCTCGCCTTGTCCTTCTCCTTCTTGAGGGCCGCCTCCTCGATCTCGAGCTGCATGATCTTTCTGGTCACGCCGTCGAGTTCGGCCGGCATGGAGTCGATCTCGGTGCGGATCATGGCGCAGGCCTCGTCCACGAGGTCGATGGCCTTGTCCGGAAGGAACCGGTCCGAGATGTACCGGTTGGACAGCACCGACGCCGCAACGAGCGCGTTGTCCTGGATCTTCACCCCGTGGTGGACCTCGAAGCGCTCCTTGAGACCACGCAGGATGGATATCGTGTCCTCCACGGTCGGCGGGTCCACCATGACGGGCTGGAACCGCCTTTCGAGGGCCTTGTCCTTCTCCACGTACTTTCTGTACTCGTCCAGGGTCGTCGCGCCGATGCAGTGGAGTTCGCCGCGTGCCAGCATGGGCTTGAGCATGTTCCCCGCGTCCATGGACCCCTCCGCCCTCCCGGCGCCCACGATGTTGTGCATCTCGTCGATGAAGAGGATGATCCTGCCCTGGCTCGCCTTGATCTCCGCCAGCACCGCCTTCAGGCGCTCTTCGAACTCGCCCCGGTACTTCGCGCCCGCGACCAGGGACCCCATGTCCAGGGCGAAGACGGTCTTGTCCTTGAGGCCCTCGGGCACGTCCCCCCTGACGATACGCTGGGCGAGGCCCTCCACTATCGCCGTCTTCCCGACGCCCGGCTCTCCTATGAGCACGGGGTTGTTCTTGGTCTTCCGGGAGAGGATGCGGATCACCCGCCTGATCTCGTCGTCCCTCCCGATGACGGGGTCGAGCTTGCCGAGCTGGGCCTGGGAGACCAGGTCTATGCCGTATTTCTGGAGGGCCTCGTAGGCGGCCTCCGGGTTGTCGCTCGTCACGCGCTGGTTGCCCCTGATCGAGGTCAGCGCCTGGAGGATCCGTTCCCTGGTGATGTTGAACCGGGCGAGGATGCGGGCCGCAGCAGACGACCTGCCCTCGTCGATCATGGCGAAGAGGAGGTGCTCGACCGAGACGTACTCGTCCTTCAGGCGCGCCGCTTCCTCCTTTGCGGCGACCAGCACCCTGCTCAGCCTCTGGGTGATGAGAGCCTTGCCCGGCTCGACGCCGGGGCCCGACACCTTCGGCCTGCGTTCGAGTTCCTTGACGAGCTCGGCCGAAAAGCTCGCCATCGGCACGTCCATCTTGGCGAAGAGCCGCGGCACGAGGCCGTCTTCCTGCTCGACGAGCGCGAGCAGCAGGTGCTCCACGTCGATCTCCGGGTGGGAGAAGCGGACAGCCGTGTTCTGGGCGTTCGCTATCGCCTCTTGTGATTTCTGCGTGAACCTGTTCACATCCATCTCTTTCACTCTCCTGGGTAGTGTCCTTTGCCGGACTGCGTCTCTTTGTCGAGGGCATGCCTGCAAGCCCTCGACTCACTTCTTATGTAGGCGAGCGTGCTTGGGGTTTCAAGCCGGATGGCCGCCTGTACCTCGCAGGGTGCACAGGAGGGCGGGTCGTTCCGCTCTGGACGATGCGCCGGCCGAGAAGACATGCACCGGTCGGGGTGCCGGGCAGGCTTGGCGCCGCACCTGCAGCACCCTCTCGGCGAGGTGAACGCGGCTCGGGCCCGAAGGCCCCCGGCGCGAAGCGACCCCTCGGGGTGAGAGCGGCGTGGCGGGGAGGGCGAAGGCCGAGATGCGTTGTCACCCCCCGGGCGCATGGAAGGTGGGTCAGGCCGAGCCTGAAATACCCGGCCTGCCGGCATGTCACGCCCCTGGCGCATGGAGGGTGGTCCATGGCGCTGATCGTCGATCTCGGCGTATGGGTCGACCTCGCGCGGGCAACGTTGTTCCAGGCTTCACCAGGCGTTTTCCTCCCTCAGGCAGACCCATCGATCCCCCTGCAGGAATGCACGCCCGTAACCGGGCATGGCGAACGAGAAACACGAGGGGTATAGGAGAAGGCCACTATCGAGAGGGGAATTGAGACCGGTTGCGCAATGACGAGCGAAAAGCACGAGGGGGACCGGGGAAGGCCCCCCTCGGATCGGGCGCCCAAGAGCCGCCCGGGTTCCTCGTGGTCCGGGCGTCGCGTGCGGGCCGAAGGCGGTGACACGCCTCGCCGGGGCGCCGGTTCTCAGTCCGCCTTGATCTTGATCTTCTTCTGGGATCCCTTTTCTTTCTCTACCTTGGGCAGGGTCACGGTGAGCACCCCCTTCTTGAAGGTGGCCTCGGCCTTGTCGGGGTTCACCTCCTTGGGCAGGGGCAGGACCCTCGTGAAGGAGCCGTACGACCGTTCGATGCAGTAGGCCTCCTTGCCCTTGTGCTCGGCCTCCTCCTTCTTTTCGCCCTTGATGGTCAGGGAGTCCTTGCTGAGGCTGATCTCGATGTCCTTCTCGTCCATGCCCGGCAGCTCCGCGCTCACGACGATGGACTTCTCGTCCTCGGTCATGTTCACCTGGGGGGTGAACGACCCGAACGATTCGAAATCCTCGGCCCACCGCCTCAGGCCCGTTCCCTTGAAGAACTCGTCGAACAGCCTGTTCATCTCCCTCTGGAACAGATCCAGGGGATGAGCCTCGAACTCGCGGGCCTCCGGGACGTTTCTGCGGCCGAAACGGAACGGAGTCAGGTATCTCATGGTCTGTCCCTCCTTTTCGTGGTTTGGTCATCCCGCCTTGATCGGGATCTTCTTGGACTTGACCGCCTCGGCCTTGGGGAGCACGATGCCGAGCACCCCGTCCTTGAGCGTGGCCTCGATCTTGTCGCGGTCTATGGCCTCGTTCAGGGTGAATGCCCGGTAATAGTCGCCGGTCGCGTACTCAGAGTAGGTCCTGGTGTACCCTTCCATCGGCGCCTCCTCCACCTGGGCCTCGATGGTCAAGACGTCGTTCTCGAGGGTGATGTTCACGCCCTTTTCCGTCGCACCGGGCACGTCCGCGTAGATGTAGAGGTTGTTCGAGTCCTCGGTGATGTCGACGGCCGGCGTGAAGATCACCCTGTCCTTGGTCCTCTCGGCCAGGGATGCATCCTTGGCCTGGGCCTTCTCGATATTCTTCTTGGCGTCTTCCATGGTCGTCACCTCCTTCTGCCTTCTCAGTTCGTCGACTTGACCGCTATCTTCCTCGGCTTGTCGGCCTCTGACCTCGGCAGGACGATCTTCAGGACGCCGTTTGTGTACTCGGCGCTCACCTTGGACGCGTCGACGGTGAAAGGCAGCTGCACGGTCCTGAAGAACTCGCCGAACCCACGTTCCCTGCGGTGCCACTGCTCTCCCTCCTTGAGCTCCCTCGGTTTGCGCGAACCCTTTATGGAGAGCGTGTCGCCGCTCACCGTGATCTCCACCTCCGACGGATCAACGCCGGGCAGCTCGGACGTCACGACGACGTCGTCGTCCGCGGTGTGGACGTTCATCGGTGGGTAGGCGGCAAGCCTCCTGAGCCTGGGGAGGCCGAAGATGCCGCTGACTTCCCTGTGCAGGCGGTCCAGCTCCCGCCAGGGGTCCCAGCCCCAGATATCCCTCGTCCAACTCGGTCGGGTGATGGTTATCATGTGCATTCACCTCCTGTGGGGTGTTTCTCGATTTCCAATGGTACAGTAGGGTCTCTTCCCGGGATTTCAAGGGGTGGCTGTACCGGCGAGCGGGCCTGAAAGATGCCTGCCGCCCCCTGGCGCCATCGTGGGAACGGGGGGTCGTCGGCTGCCGAGGGGATCCGGGGGCAACGTGTCCCGGGCGGGCAGCGGTCCGCCTCGTGACCCTGGTGAAGGGGGGTCGGCGAACGGCATGCCCGGTGACACCGCCGAGGACGAGAGCATGTACGTGTTCGTCCGGGTTTCCCCTCTGTCCCGGGGCCCGCCCGTAAGCAGGAGCCGAGCCCTCCCCGATCATGTGTGCTGGCGCCCGGCCTCGGATGCCAGAGGAGGGCTGCCCGGATGTCCGTCCCGACTCTTCGGGGACGACCATGCGAGGGTCACGGCCGCCGGCGTCCGCGGTGCGCAAAATGCTCTGTACAGGATGGCGTTTTGATGCTACATTTCCACGGATTCCCGAGACGGGTACCGAAGAAGGATATGGCAGCAAAGGGAAAGATCATCATAGACCAGAGCCTGTGCAAGAGTTGCGAGCTGTGCGTCACCGTCTGTCCCGAGCAGGCGATCCGCATCGCCGAGACCTTCAACACCAAAGGGTATCACCCCGCCGAGTTCGTCGTGGAGCTGTGCAGGGGCTGCGGCCTGTGTGCCACCATGTGCCCCGAAGTGGCCATCGAGGTGTACCGTGGATAGCAGGGGCAGGGTCATGATGAAGGGCACCGAGGCCATCGGCGAGGGCGCCGTGCAGGCCGGGTGCCGCTGTTACTTCGGGTATCCCATAACCCCCCAGAACGAGATACCGGAGTACATGTCGAGGCGGATGGAAGAGGTGGGCGGCGTCTTCCTCCAGGGAGAGAGCGAGATCGCCTCCATCAACATGGTGCTGGGTGCGGCCGCGGCGGGGATGCGGGCCATGACGAGCTCGTCGTCGCCGGGCATCAGCCTCAAGCAGGAGGGCCTCTCGTTCTTGGCCTCGCTCGAACTGCCGGCGGTGGTCGTGAACATCAACCGGGGCGGGCCGGGCCTCGGGAACATTGCTCCCAGCCAGGGAGACTACTACCAGGCGACCAGGGGCGGCGGGCACGGGGACTACCGGATGCCCGTCTACGCGCCCGCGACCGTGCAGGAACTCTACGACATCACCATGGAGGCGTTCGACGTCGCTGATCTGTACCGGACCCCGGTCATGATCCTGGGCGACGGGATGATGGGCCAGATCGTGGAACCGGTGGTCATGCACGAGAGGAAGAAGATCGACCTCCCGCCCAAGGACTACATACTCGACGGCGCCCAGGGGAGGCCTTCCCGCATCATCAAGTCGCTCATCCTCGACGTGAAGCTGATGGAAGAGCACAACTGGAAGCTCAAGCGCAAGTACGACCTCATGCGGAAAGACCTGCCCAGGCACGACGAGTTCATGACCGAGGACGCGAAGATGGTCATCGTGGCCTACGGGACGGCTGCACGCATCGCCAAGGGAGCGGTCAAGCGCGTAAGGTCGGAGGGGCTCCAGGTGGGGCTCTTGAGGCCCGTCACGCTGTGGCCTTTCCCCGAGGACGCGTTGAGGAACCTCTCCAAGAGGGTGAAGCTGATCCTCGTCTTCGAGATGAGCACGGGCCAGATGATCGACGACGTGAAGCTCGCCGTCGGGGGAAGGATCCCTTGCGAGTTCTACGGCAGACCCGGCGGAGTGGTGGCATCCCCCCAGGAGATCGCGCGTATCATCGAGCGGCACTGGCTGCAGAGGGAGATCTCATGAAGAAGGTGTTCTCCAGGCCCCAGAGCCTCAAGCAGACGCCTTTCCACTACTGCCCCGGATGCGGCCACTCGATCATCCACAGGCTCGTGACCGAGCTCATCGACGAGATGGATCTCAGAGGCAAGGCGATCTGCGTGCCCCCTGCGGGGTGCGCGGTGCTCGCGTACAACTACTTCGACATCGACGTGTGCGAGTCGGCTCACGGAAGGGGTTGCGCCATCGCCACGGGCATCAAGCGTGCACTGCCCGACCGCTTCGTCTTCACCTACCAGGGTGACGGCGACATGGCCGCCATAGGAACGGCCGAGACCATTCACGCAGCGAACAGGGGGGAGCGCATCACCTCCATCTTCGTCAACAACGCGGTTTACGGTATGACTGGAGGGCAGATGGCGCCCACCACCATGATAGGCCAGAAGACCACCACCTCGCCGTTCGGCAGGAGGTCTGTCGTCGAGGGCTACCCCCTCAAGATCACGGAGCTCGTGGCCCAGCTCGACGGGGCCGCGTACGTGGTACGAACCTCGCTCGCCACGCCCGCGAAGGTCATCGCGACGAAGAAGGCGCTGAGGAAGGCCTTCGAGGTCCAGCTCGAGGGCCTGGGGTACTCGCTCGTCGAGGTGCTCTCGCCTTGCCCCACCAACTGGAAGGTGAGCCCCGTGGAGGCGCTCAGGTATCTCGAGGAACGCATGGAAAAGGAATACCCACCGGGCGTCCTCAAGGACGTGACGAAGGCAGCACAGAAGAAGGAAGGCTGACATGCTCCAGAAGACGGTCATGAGCGGCATCGGCGGACAGGGGATCCTGTTCTCCGGGCTCTGTCTCGCGTGGACCGCCATGTTCGAGGGAAGGGAAGTGACCTACCTGCCCTCCTACGGTGCAGAGATGCGCGGAGGGGTGACCTCTTGCACCGTGGCCATATCCGACGAGGAGATAGCCTCACCGGTGGCCTCTTCCCCGGATTACCTCGTGATCATGGACAACGAGTCCCTCATGAGGCTCCAGAGCATGGCCGCCTCGGGCGGCGAGATCTACGTCAACACGAGCATCGTCACCGGGAGGCCAGGCAGGACCGACGTGGAGATCGTGGAGATCCCGGCCACCGAGATCGCTCGGGGATGCACGGGTGAACAGTACGCGAACATGGTCATGCTCGGCGCCTTAGTGTGCAGGACGCGGCAGGTGAGGCTCGAGACCATGATCGAGCGCATGGAGGAGATCCTCGGAAAGGCGAAGGCTCGCTTCAAGGACACGAACATCGAGGCTTTGAAGGCGGGGTACGACTACCTGTCGAAGGAGTTATGAGGACATGTCCGTCAAACAGTACCGGCTCCAGACTGCCAACGTATCGGGAAAGCTCTCCTACCTCTCCGATGTCCTCGCAAAGCACGGGGTGAACATCAGGGCCATTTCCGTGGGCCAGGAATCGAAGGACGTATCGTCCATCTGTGTCGTGGTGGACGATACGAAGAAGGCGAAGAACGCCTTCGCGGTCGAGAATATCGAGTTCGAGGAGGTGGACGTCCTGGCGGTGGAGATGCCCGACCATCCGGGCGGCATGAACGCCGTGCTCAAGCCCCTGCGTGACGCCAAGGTCAACGTGATCACCATGTACCCCTACATCGGGAGGGTCGCCAACCCGATCATCATCATGGAGGTGGACCACCTCAAGACCGCGACGGACGTCCTCAAGAGGAACTGGGTCAAGCTCTGGGACAAGGAGCTCTATCGGCTCTAGCAGGGATCTTAGCCGGATCCCCGGTGCACGGTGGAAAACCCGGCAAACGCAACACCTGGACGCCCACGGTCACCTGCACGACCCCCTCGAGACCGCCTGGTCGGTGGGTGACGTTCCCCTCATGATCGAGCCCCGACCCGCGCCATGCGCGTCGCCTCGGCCTGGGCGAGCATCCCCGCCTTGACGACGAGGTTGTAGGCGTCCCATGCGGATGCGGCGACGCCCAGCCCCATGGGCAGGAGCCTCGACTTCCTCCTCAGGCGCAAAAGCCTGCGAAGGAAGCCCTTCACCCACCTGTTGACCCCCTTCACGGCATACTGCCTCGGCACCAGGCGGGAGAAGAGCCTCCACGCCGTCCTCTTTCGAGACCCATCGGACCCTGCATCCTCGATACCGTACACGCGGCCCACGATCGAGAGCGCCAGCTCCTCCAGGCCCTCGACGTCATGCGCGTCGTGACCCGCAAACAGGGCTATGGCCGTGACCAGCGACACGATCCCGTCGAGGTTGTAGAAGTCCTCGACCCCCATGAGGATCCACGCGATCACGGTCCCCGGGCCCGGCAGGGTGGAGGGGAGGTTGAGGAGGCCGATCTTCATGGCCTGGACGAGCGCCGTGGATTCGACAAGATTGCCCAGGGCTATGTTCCTGCCAACGAGGGCCTCCTCTTCCCTGAGCCTTTTGGCCGTCCTTGACGCACGGTGAAGGTTCCCCTGCACCAGGGCCCTCACCATGGCCTCGACCCTGTGGCCGATCGCCGCCTCGATGCCCGGGGTGCTGTCTCGGGGGTCGGTCACCGTTCTCGTCTGCCTCCCATGGTATCGATAACACATATACAATATCGGAGCTTTGTGGTATGAACAATATGCCGCGTCGGCCGGGAGGCCGGGGGGAACTCGGAGCACATCCAGCCGATGGACCGGGAAGCATCCATCCGATGCACACTACACAAGACGGGGAGGGATTGCCATGGCCGTACGTTCCGTCTCGGATCTCGACGTGAAGGGGAAGAGGGTCTTGATCAGGGTGGATTTCAACGTCCCGCTCGACGAGCATGGATCGATCACGGACGACGCGCGGATCAGGGCGGCGCTGCCCACCATACAGCACGTCATGGGCAAGGGCGGGCGCGTGATCCTCATGTCGCACCTCGGCAGGCCCAAGAAGCCTGACAAGAAGCTCAGCCTCATCCCTGTGGCCAGGAGGCTTTCCGAGCTCTTGGGAACGAGCGTCAACATGGCGCCGGACTGCGTCGGCGAGAAGGTGAAGTCCATGGTCGACGCGCTGGCCCCCGGTGAGGTGCTCCTGCTCGAGAACCTGCGTTTCCACCCCGAGGAGGAGAAGAACGATGAGGGGTTCGCGAAGGAACTGGCCGCCCTGTGCGACGTGTACGTGAACGACGCCTTCGCAACGGCCCACAGGGCCCACGCCTCCACCGCGGGGCTGTGCCCGTACGTGAAGGAAACCGCAGCCGGCTTCCTCATGGAGAAGGAGGTCAAGTACATCACGAGGGTGCTGACGGACCCGGCGAGACCCTTTGCGGCGATCCTCGGGGGGGCCAAGGTGTCCGACAAGCTCGAGATCGTCGAGAACCTCCTCGAGAAGGCGGACAAGATCCTCGTGGGCGGCGGCATGGCCTTTACCTTCGTGAAGGCGCTCGGCCAGGACGTGGGCAGGTCCCTCGTGGAAGAAGACCTCGTCGGGAAGGCCAGGGAAATCATGGAGAAGGCAAAAGCCCGGAAGGTGAAGTTCTATCTCCCGGTGGACTGCGTGTGCGGCCCGGATCCCAAGACAGCGGGGCAGGCCCTCGTCAGGACCATACAGGAGATGCCCTCGGACCTCATGGGGCTGGATATCGGCCCCGCGACGGCAAAGCTCTTCTCTGAGGCCCTGGACGGGTGCAGGACGATCGTCTGGAACGGCCCCATGGGGGTCTTCGAGGTGAAGGACTACGCCTTGGGCACCATGTCGGTCGCAAAGGCCGTCGCTTCCTCGCCGGGCTTGACCATCGTGGGCGGGGGTGATACAGATGCTGCACTTCACGCGAGCGGCCTGTCCGACAAGGTGAGCTTCGTCTCGACGGCGGGGGGCGCCTTCCTCGAGATGCTGGGCGGCCGGGTCCTGCCCGGCGTGGAGGCGCTCGAGAAGTAGGGAAGACGCATGAGAAGGCCGCTGATAGCGGGAAACTGGAAGATGTACAAGGGCCTGGAGGAGGCCTTGGCCTTCGCCCGCGCATTCGCGCCGAAGGTGGCCCACGTCGACGCGAGGGACATCCTCATCTGCCCGCCCTTCGTGGCGATCCACGCGTTGGCGCAGGTCTTCGCGGGCACGAACGTGCTCCTCGGCGGCCAGAACGTCCACCACGAGGACCAGGGCGCATTCACAGGGGAGGTGAGCGCGCCCATGCTGAAGAGCGCGGGGGCGACGCACGTCATCATAGGGCACTCGGAGCGCAGGCAGCTGTTCGGGGAGACCGACGAGGGGGTGAACAGGAAGGTCCATGCGTCCTTGCGCTCCTCGCTCTCGCCCGTGGTATGCGTGGGCGAGACCTTGAGCGAGCGGGAGGCCGGCCTGACCCTCGAGGTGGTGGGAAAGCAGATCGAGAGGGGGCTCCACGGCCTGGGCCAGGAGGGAGCTTCTTCTCTGGCCGTTGCCTACGAGCCCGTGTGGGCGATCGGGACAGGCAGGACGGCCACGCCCTCGATCGCCCAGGAGGTTCACGCCTTCATCCGGGAGGTCTTGTCGAAGATACTCGGCCCCCAGGCGGCCTCACGGATAAGGATCCTCTACGGCGGCAGCGTGAAGCCCGACAACGTGGACGAGCTCATGGCCGAACCCGACATTGACGGCGTCTTAGTAGGGGGCGCGAGCCTCGAGCCCGAGTCGTTCGAGAGAATAGTGAAGTACAGGGGATAGAGACATGCTCTACAACTTCATCCTGGTCATCCACATTATCGTGTGCATAGGCCTTGTCATCGCGGTGCTCATCCAGGCGGGGAAAGGCGCCGAGATAGGGGCGGTCTTCGGCGGCGCCGGGAGCCAGGCCCTCTTCGGGACGGCCGGACCCGTGGATTTCATCAAGAAGGCAACCCTTGTCATGGTCGTCGTGTTCATGCTCACCTCGCTCACGCTCGGGTTCTTCAATCTGGAAAGGCCGAGCACGAGCGTCATGTCCAAGGCTCCTGCAGCGACGCAGCAGGCGCCCTCGGGGCGGGCGGGCACGTCCGCTCCCGCCGCGGGTGCACCGACGGGTGTTCCCGCGACACCCTCTCCGGTCGGCACGCCGGCGCAGGCCCCTGCCGGGGGCAAGTAAGGCCCTGCCCGGTCGAGGGGGCGTACCCGTTTCCCCCCGACCGCGGGGTGTGGGGTGGCTCCCGGCACGGGGGGCGGGGCTTGAGCAGCTGGCCGGGCCCTCTTCCCCCGGCAGGGCATGACCCTGGACCGGGTGGCATGGAGCTCGAAGTGCCGGTCTCGCATGGCGCCGCAGCTTTCCACAGGGGGAACGAACATGTACTGGGACGAAAGAAACGAGTGCATAGGGCCTGAGGATCTCGCCCGGCTCCAGTTCGCCCGGCTGAGGGAGACGGTACGGAGGGCGGCTCGATCCCCCTTCTACCGGGCCAAGGGCCTCGGCGAGATCGAGGTGAGGGACCTGTCGGACGTCAGGAAGCTGCCGTTCACCACCAAGGACGACCTTCGCGAGGCGTATCCCTTCGGGATGCTGAGCTGCCCCCTCGACGACGTGGTGAGGCTCCACTCCTCCTCCGGGACCACCGGCACGCCCACCGTGGTCTACCATTCGAAGAAAGACATCGACCGCTGGACCGACCTCGTGGCGCGCTGCCTCTACATGATAGGCGTGCGCAAGGGTGACGTGTTCCAGAACATGATCGGATACGGCCTCTTCACGGGGGGGCTCGGTCTCCACTACGGCGCCGAACGCCTTGGGTGCCTCACCATCCCCACAGGGCCCGGGAACACGAAACGCCAGCTCAAGTTCATGAAGGACTTCGGGGTGAGCGTGATACACGTGATCCCGAGCTATGCCCTTCACCTGGCCGACGAGGTGGAGAAGCTCGGCATCGACCCGAGACGTGAATTCCCCTCGTTCAAGTACGCCCTCTTGGGCGCGGAGCCGCATACCGAGGAGACGAGGAGGAAAGTGGAGGAATTCTTCGGCATCCAGGCGTACAACTCCTACGGCCTCTCGGAGATGAACGGTCCGGGCGTGGCCTTCGAGTGCCCGGAGAAGAACGGCATGCACATCTGGGAGGACGCCTTCCTCGTGGAGGTGGTCGACCCGGTCACGCTCGAGCCCGTGGCCCCGGGTATGCAGGGGGAACTGGTCATCACGACCCTCGAGCGGGAGGCCATGCCGATCCTCAGGTACCGCACCAAGGACCTGACGACGCTGTCGGACGAACCGTGCCCCTGCGGCAGGACACACCGCCGCATCTCGCGGATAGCAGGCCGCAGCGACGACATGATCATCCTCAAGGGCGTGAACATCTTCCCCATGCAGATCGAGGCGGTTCTCATAGGCATTCCAGGCGTGGGAAGAAACTACCAGGTCATCCTCGAGTCCAGGGGGCACAACGACCACATCACCGTCAAGGTCGAGATCGACGCGCACCTCTCCATCGACGACTACCGGTCGCTTGAGGAACTGAGGAAGCGGATCGTGAGGGAGCTCAGGGACGAGATCCTGGTCACCCCCGAGGTCGTTCTCACGGAACCGGGAGGGATACCCGTGGCCCAGGGCAAGGCGGTCCGGGTCGTGGACAACCGGACGACCTAGGCGTCTTTGAGAGGCACCGGTGCGGTCGGGCGGCCAGGGTTCCCTCGCCTGCCGGAGGGCCGCACGGCCCTGTACACGCAGACTTTCAGGCAACGTTGCCTTGGTCTCCGGCAATGATGCTTGGGCGGCCCTGTGCGCGCAGGCTTTCATCCTGCACAATGGGCTTTCGTGCGAGGTTTCCTGAGAAAGCGGGCCTCGTCCTCTCGGTTCAGCCCTTGGGTTGCCCCTCTTTGGTCTTGTCCTCGAGATCCGCCTTGGGTGTCTTGTCGCCCGAGTCGCTGATTGCGGACTTGAAGTTCTTGATGCCCTTTCCCAGAGCGCTGCCCACTTCGGGAAGCTTGCCCGCACCGAAGATCACGAGAACGATCAAGAGGATGATGATCAGTTCCGTCATGCCGAGACCGCCGAACATGGGTCAGCCCTCCTTGCCTTTGGCTGATTGAGCCTTACCACATCGCGCAGGACATGGCAACGTGCGCGTGATCGGCCCGTGTGGTGGGGGGCAACGGTGGTGGCAACACCACACAAGGCGGCGCTGGCGATCGGACCGCGCGGGGGAGTCAACGCTCCGCCAGGGACTCCACGAGATCGTTCAGCATCTCCTCTCGTGTCGAGATGGCTTTCAGCGCCATCTCGAAGGCGTTCTTCGCCTGCATGAGGACCACGATCTCCCGGGCAGGATCCACGTTCGACATCTCGTTGCCTTCCTCGTCGAGCGGCCCCCGTTCGTCCGAGGTCAGGGTGACCACGTCGAGGGCTTCCGGCGAGGACGAGACGATGGTCGTCTTGAGGGCCCTGTAGGAGGGCGTGTTCATGTTGGCTATGTTCGAGGAGGCGTTGGCTGCCACGGCCTCGTTCGCACGCAGGGCTGAAAGGAGGATGTCGTCCATGGTCGATGTCTTCCTTGAAGATGTATCGGCAAGGTGTCTATAATCTTGACCGTGAAGAGGCTCGGTCTGCTCCGGAAGATGGTGCTCGCCTATATCGTGTTCGTGGTCGTTCTCTCGGGCTTGACCCTCGTCCTCTTCGTGGTCTCCACCCGGGTGAGCGGGCTCGCCGGCAGGATCTATCTTGTGGATTACCGCAAGAAGGAGATCACGGACAGGCTGATCGCAAACCTCATCGCGGTCGAGGAGACGGGGAAGCAGTACATCATCCTGAGGAACGACGCGTACAGGACCATCCTCGACCAGCAGTACGACGACATAACCCGGGCTTGGGACATCCTGCTGTCAGGGGGAATGACGCGCGACGAGACGGAAAGGAACGTCGCCGAGAACGGCCGGGGGCTGTGGATGGCCTTCTGGGTGAGGTTCAACTCCCAGCTCAAGGAACTGCCCCCGGACCAGGCTGCGCTCGACGAACTGTTCGCGAGGAACAGCTCCGAGATCGACCAGGTGGTGTCGGCGGCGAGGTATATCAACAGGAACGCCGTGGACTCGCTGAGGTCGAACATAGCCTCTCTCAAAGACCTGGGCGACGAGATCACGGCATGGACGTGGTGGGCGCTCGTCCTCGGGCTGTCCATCGGGCTCGTCGTCCCCGTGCTCCTGTCGGTGAGCGTCGTGAGGGACCTCAACAGGATCAAGGAGGGGATCGCCCACATCTCGGAGGGGGACTTTTCCTACCGCATAGACCTCGCGAGCACGGACGAGCTCGGGATGCTCGCCGAGTCGTTCAACAAGATGGCGTCCAGGCTCAAGGAACTCGACGAGATGAAGTCGGACTTCATATCCATGGTCTCGCACGAGCTCAAGACGCCCCTCACGTCCATGAAGGAGGCCGCGAGCCTGCTCATGGAGGGACACGCAGGGGGCGTCTCCGACAAGCAGAAACGGCTCCTGGAGATCATGGACCAGGGCATCAGGAGGCTCCTGAACACCGTGAGCGAGCTCCTGGACATGTCGCGCATCGCCAGCGGCACCATCGCGCTCGACAAGGGGGTCTGGGACATGAACGAGACGGTGGCGGCGTTCGTCTCGGAAATATGGCCCATCGCCGATGCCAACGGGGTGAGGATAAAGGCGGTCTACGCCGAGGGCGGATGCAGGGTGCTCGTCGACAGGAACAAGATCCTGCAGGTCTTGACAAACCTCACGCATAATGCCATCAAGAGCTCACCTGAAGGTTCCGAGGTGGAGATCAGGGTCAGGAACACCGGAGGGTGTGTCGTGACCGAGATCGAAGACCACGGGAAAGGGATACCCGAAGAAGATCTGCCCCGGATTTTTGAGAAGTTTTTCCAATCCCGATCGACCAGAGGCCACGGGGGAATGGGCCTGGGCCTCGCGATCTCGAAGGGGATCGTCGACGCGCACGGGGGAACCATATATGCGCAGAGCAAAGTGGGCAAGGGGAGTGTCTTCGCTTTCAGTCTTCCTTGCGCTGATACTGGCCTTCCTTGAGGGGTGCTCGGCTCTCCAGTCCTACATGAGCATCGGCGAGGCGGAGGCCTCGCTCTCTCAAGGCAAGGCGCCGAAGCAAGACTTGAGGGAGCTCGAGAAGCAGGCGACTGCCGACGTCCTGGCCAGGATCCGCATCGCCATGATCGTGGAGTCCGCCGTGAAGGGCGAGGTGAACTATGCGTCGGCGAAGGCCGAGCTGAAAGACATCAGGGACAAGGCCGAGCTGCCCTCGTACCTCAGGGTCGAGGCTGGCTACCTCCTGGTTCTCGTCGAGCGCATGGAGACGCTCGCCAAGGCCTCGTCACGGGCCAGGGACCTCGCACGGGAGAACGAGGAGCTGAAGAAGGCCCTGGACTCGAGCCGGAAGGAGCTGGAAGACCTCGGCAAGGAGAACGAGGAGCTGCGCTTCAAGCTCAAGAAACTCGAGGAGATACACATGGAGTCTCTCAGGCGCAGGGGCGCGAAATGACCGTTCGTCACAAGGTCATGGTCCTGGACGACGAGCAGGCCATCGTGGACGTGATGGTGGCCCGTCTCGATGCCCTGGGATATGCCGCCGCAGGGTTCACGAAGGCCGCCAAGGCCCTCGAGGCCTTGAGGAGCGAGGAGTACAGCGTCCTGATCACCGACCTGAAGATGCCGGACAAGGATGGCATGGAGGTCCTCGCCGATGCGAAGCGCATCGACCCGGATGTTGAGGTCATCATCTTCACCGCGTACGGTTCCATCGAGGGGGCGGTGGAGGCCATCAAGCAGGGCGCCCACGACTACCTCGTGAAGCCGTTCGAGCCCATAGAACTCGCCACGAAGGTGGAGAAGGCCATCGAGAAGCGGGGACTCAAGCAGAGGGTCCGCTACCTGGAACGCCAGATCGACGATTCTTTCGGGCAGCACCTCTACGCCGAGAGCCCGGCCATGGAGAAGGTCCTCACCCTCGCCCGCCAGGTGAGCGAGTCGGACGCCACGGTGCTCATCCTGGGCGAGAGCGGCACGGGCAAGGAGCTCGTCGCCCGCATGATCCACCACGGGAGCAAGAGGAGGCTGGGCAAGTTCGTGGTCATGGACTGCGGCGCAACCCCTTCCACCCTGATCGAGGCGGAGCTCTTCGGTTACGGCAGGGGCGCCTTCACCGGCGCGGTCAAGGACAAGAGGGGGATCATCGAGGAGGCGCACGGAGGCACCCTCTTCCTCGACGAGATAGGCAACATCTCTCCTGAACTCCAGACGAGGCTCCTCAGGGTGCTCGAGAACGGCGAGTTCAGGAGGCTCGGCGAGCTCGATCAGAGACGGGTGGACATCCGGGTGATAGCCGCGACCAACGCCGACCTCAAGGCCAAGGTGGACTCGGGGCTGTTCAGGGAAGACCTGTTCTACCGGCTGCGGGTCATCACCATCACCATCCCGCCCCTTCGGGAACGCAGGGAAGACATCGTGGGCCTGGCAGGGGTCTTCCTCAGGGAGTTCGCCGAGAAGACCGGCAAGGACGTGAAGGGGTTCAGCAGCAAGGCCATGGACCTCCTCCTGTCCCACCGGTGGCCCGGCAACGTCCGTGAACTCAGGAACATCGTGTTCTCGGCCGTGATCCTCACCAGCGGTGAGATCATCACCCCCGAGGACCTCCTCCCCTCCGGCATCGGGCAGGACGCGGCGCCGAGCGGGCCGGACGACGGGCTCAACCCGCTCGAGGCACAGGAAAAGGCCATGCTCATCGACGCGCTGAACAGGTCGAACTGGGTCCAGAAGGACGCTGCCAAGCTGCTCGGGATCTCGCGCCGGGTGATGCACTACAAGATCAGGAAGTTCAACATCACCCCGGAAAAGAAGAGGTAACGGACGCTTTCGCCCAAGGACATCCTGATCGCCGGGCGTCAATCCTTCCTGTCCATCTTCCGGTAGAGCGTCCTCGTGGATATCCCGAGGAGCTTCGAGGCCAACCCCTTGTCGCCCTTGGTGCGCTTGAGGGTCTCTTCCATGAGGATGCGTTCCACCTCGTCCAACGGGGTGCCCAAGGGGATCGTCACCGTATGGGCCGCCTCGTCGGCAGTGGAGACGAGCTGCGCGGGCAGGTCGTCGAGGGAGATCACCCCGTCCCGGTCGAGCACGACGCTCCGCTCGATGATGTTCTCGAGCTCGCGGACGTTTCCGGGCCAGCCGTATCCGAGCAGCGCCTCCATGGCCTGGGACTCGATGCCGCGCACCGCCTTGTCGTTCTTGTGGGAGAACCTCGTCAGGAAGTGCTGCACGAGGCTCGGTATGTCCTCCTTCCGGTCGCGCAGCGGCGGCAGCGCTATGGTGATGACGTTCAGCCTCCAGTAGAGGTCTTCCCTGAAACTCCCCTCCCTGACCATGGCCGCGAGGTCCTTGTTCGTCGCCGCGATGATCCTGACGTCAACCGTCTGGGTCTTGTTGCTGCCCAAGCGCTCGAAGGTCCCCTCCTGGAGGATGCGCAGGAGCTTGACCTGCACTGCGGGCGGCACCTCGCCGATCTCATCCAGGAAGATGCTCGAGTGGTGGGCGGCCTCGAACCTGCCCTCTTTCCTCCCCACCGCACCGGTGAAGGCGCCTTTCTCGTACCCGAAGAGTTCCGACTCGATGAGGGTCTCGGGGATCGCGGCGCAATTGACCTTGACCATGGGCCTGCCCGACCTCGGGGAGAGCCTGTGGATCATGTCCGCCACGACCTCCTTGCCGGTCCCGCTCTCGCCGAGGATGAGCACGGTGGCCTGGCTCGGGGCCACCAGGTGGACCATCTCCACGACCTTCTTCATGGCGAGGCTCGCGGTCTCCAGCATGGGCGCCGCCTCCATGGCCTCTATGCGTTCCTTCATCCTCGCGTTGTCCATGGAGAGGACCTGCTTCTCGATGGCCTTGCTCACCGCTTTCAGGATGTCCGCCTTCTTGAATGGCTTTGTGATGTAGTCGTACGCCCCCTGCTTGAGCGACTCGACCGCCGTGTCCACAGAGGCGTACCCGGTGATCATGATGACCTCGGTATACGGCGAGACGGACTTGCACACCTTGAGGAGCTCGAGCCCGTCCATGCCGGCCATCCTGATGTCGGTGACGAGGAGGTCGATCTGCTCCGAACGTATGATCCTGAATGCCTCGTCCCCGTTCGATGCCGTCTTGACCTGGTAGCCTTCCTTTTCCAGGATCTTCCTGACGGACTCGCGGATGCCCAACTCGTCGTCCACCACGAGGATGGTCTTCTGGAGCGCGTTCATGGCAGGAAGGGGTCCTTTCCGAGTCTGTCGATGGTGACGGTGATCCTCGAACTGTCCACGTTCACCTCCTTGATCGCCGCCCTGCCGTCTGCGGATGCGGCGTACACGCAGTAGGCACCGGAGGGCACGTCCGTGAAGACCGCCTTCGACTTCTTCTTGTCGAGGGCGCCCTCGGCCCGCACGGAAGCGGCCTTCAGGTCCTTCAGTTGCGCCCTGAATCTCTCCGTGCCTTCCCTCGTCTGGGCGGCGTATGCCTGGCTGGCCCTGGCGAGCTCCTGGGCCAATGCATCCCTGTGCGCCTCGGCACGTTGCACGGCGTCGCTGAAGGGGGCCAATCGGGAGGAGTAGGCCTCCTCTATGCCCATGGGCTTGTTCTGGCCCTTGTATCCCTTCCTGGCGACGAAGTGCATGTCTTCCACCTTGAGGGAAAAGTCCCCGGGTGCCGCCCCCGATACCTTTCGCCTGTCGCCCTCGCTGAGGTCGCTCAGGAAGAAGGTCAGCCTCTCGGGATCCTTGTTTTGGTTGGTGATGGTCTCCTGAGGCCCGAGCCCGAGGAGGAGGTTCGATGGGTCGATGAACTCGAGGGTCAGGGGGGTCGTCAGCGGGAGGACCACCCCCGAGACGACCGGCCTGTACGTGATGTCGCTCACGACGAGGCCCGACTCGTTGAACGCCGTGTAGAAGAACTCGGCCTCGCCGATCGACGACTCCGAAGAGATGTGGACATCGGCCTTGTGCACGGTGACGCGGATCTTCGAGACCGCGTGGGCCTTTGCTTCCCTCCTGGCGTTCTCGAATGCCTGGCGTGCCCGCTCGGCCTCCTGGCGTGCCCGACGCACCTCCTGCTCGAGCCTGTCGACCCCGGTCTCCTCCCGTGAGGCCTTGAGGCGCTGCTCGTGCCTGGGCCTGAGCACGTCGAGCACCGCGGTCACACCGGGGGAGAGGAGCTTGACCTCGATGGTCCCCGAGGGGACCCGTGCGGTCACGCGTGCCGCATGTGCGGGGGTCGCCTGCCAGAAGAGGAGGACGAGGATCGCGAAGAGCGCTACGGCGCGTGTGTCCGGGTGCCTCACGACTGTGCCTCCTGGCCCGCGGTGGGCGTCGCCGCCGGGAACGATACGATGAAGGTGGCGCCGCTGCCCTTCTGGCTCTCTACGTCGACCCACCCGTCGTGTGCGTTCACGATGTACTGGACGAGCGCCAGGCCCAGGCCTGTCCCGTTGTCCTTCGTGGTGAAGTACGGGTCGAAGATCCTGCGGGTGAGCTCCGGTGGTATACCGTAACCTGTGTCCTTGACGAGGAGGAGAACGTTTTCCTTGATCCCCATGAGGGATATCTCCAGGGAGCCGCCGGAGGGCATGGCGTCCTCCGCGTTCTTGATGAGGTTTATCAGAAGCTGCTTGAATTGTCCACGGTCTATCATGATGTTCGGGAGCTTTTCGGCGCAGGTGATCGTGGTCTCCACGTTCCTGCGCTTGAGCTCGGGCATGAGCTGGGCCACCACCGACGATACCTCCACCATCGGGTCGACGAGCTGTTTCTTGGGGTGAGGCAGCCTGGCGTACGAGAGGTACTCGTCCGTGACCTGGCTGAGCCGGTCTATCTCGGACTTGATGATGGCCAGGAGTTCCTTGGCGTCTGTCGCCGCCTCGATATCCTCCAGCTCGTCCTCGAGGAGCTCCGAGTGGAGCATGATGGACGTCAGGGGGTTGCGGATCTCGTGCGCCACGTGCGCCGACATCTGTCCCACTGCCGCCAGCTTCTCCGCTTGTATGAGCTTTTCGGTCAACGCCTTCTTCTCCGTGATGTCGACCGCGTACTGGACCACGTAGTCCACCTCGCCCTCTGAACCGAAGAGCGGTATGGCGCTTATGTCGAAGAAGTAGGGCTTGCCCTTGATGTCTATGCGCGTGTCAGACTCGGTCACGACGGACCCTGTCCTGAAGCAGCGCTCCACGAGCCTGGTGTGGCAGATCCTCTCACCCTCGGGAAAGTCGAGGGAGCAGTGCTTGTCTATCACGTCCGTGCGCTTGAGACCGAAGAGGTCGCAGGTCCGTTCGTTCACGTCGGTGATGGTGAACGACGCGTCCACCATGACCAGGTAGTGGGGTACGCCGTTGAAGATGGTCTCCAGGCGCTTGTGGGCCACGAGCACCTTGTCCGCCCACTTGTTCCTCTCCGAGGCCGCGGCCCGTTCGCGGTTGATCCTGATCATGGTGATCGTCGCCACGATCACGAAGCCGATGGAGACCGAGCCCAGGATGAGGGTGTTGTTGAAGGTCCCGGACATGAGGGAGATGACCTCCCTGTACGGGGAGGTGGCGATCGTGATCCACCGCCTGTTGAGGAAGTGGACCGACGAGAACGCGAGCAGCTTCCTCACGGGTTTCTTGTCCGGGTAGTTGGGGAAGGTGAACTCGAACATCCCGTCGTTCTTTATCTCCATGGCCTGCCTGATCTCGTCCACCCCCGAGATCTTGACCCCCTGGCGCTTGAGCTCGATGATGATGTCCTTGAGGTTCATGCCTATCCACTTGGGGTCGGGATGGTAGAGCACCATGCCGCTCTCGTCGAGCAACCAGACGTAGCCCGCCTCGGAAGGCCGTATGGGGGCCACGTAGTGCACGGTGATGTTGGAGAGGTCGATGGCGCAGCCCAGCACACCCTTGAAGACGCCTTTTTGGTCCTTGATGGGGTACGCGATGACGAAGGTCTCGAACCTGCCCGGGATGTCCGAGTACTGCTCGCCTCCCACCATGATGATGTCGGAGACGAAGGGCACGCCGAGGTCCCTCGCCACCCTGAAGTAGGTGCGGAAACTGAAATCCCTGCCCTCGAGCCCTGGCAGCACGTCCCTCGGGTAGTGGATGCGCATGACCCCGTCGGCGTCCTCCCAGAAGAGGAAGACCACCTTGTTCTTCAGGGAGGAGTACGCGTTCTTCAAGGCCGGGGCGATGGCCTCCGGGTCTCCCTGGCTCACGCGGTCCATGTGGCTCGTGAGCTCGAGGATGTTCGTGATGTCGTGCATGTACTGCTCGATGCCCATGGCGGTCTGCTGTGCGAGGAGACCCTGTTCGCGGTTGAACTGGGCCGCCATCTCGCGTTCCACCCCGTAGAAGGAGTACATGGCGAAGACCACCACGAACCCGAGCACCACGAAGCTCCCGAGCCATATGAAGATGTCCCACTTCGTCTCCTTGAGCTCGATGGTATGGCGTCTGGTCCGTATCTCTCTCGTTGCCACGTCGACCTCACCCCAGGTAGGTGTCCCGCGTGATCACGTCACCGATCTCGGCCCGCCTCGAGGCGAGCTCTTCCCTGTCGAGCGCGAACAGCGGGCTGATCTCCACGGTGACCCCGTCTCTGACATCCACGCCTATTGCACGCAGCCACGAGACGTGCCTTTTGCTCTGGAGGACCCTCGATGTCTCGAGGGAGTCCGTCCCGGTGAGATTCTTGACGGGCGCGAACTCCTCGGACCGCGTCACCTCGAGGGTGACGCTCGTCCGGGCGTGCGCCAGGGCGTCGAAGATGAAGGTCTCGAACTTGATCCCCTCGACCGTGACGGTCGTCCCGTCGGGCGCGAGGGCGGGGATCTTCTTCACGGCCCTGTGGAAGGGCAGGGCATGGGATCTCGACGCCACCTCCCGGGCGAAGTCCAGCCTCATGAGGTGGATCGCGATCGACCCCGCCCAGTGGAGCATCTCCCCGTTTTCGTCCGTGGCGTACCTGATGGCGTCGTCCATGTCGCTGTACTCGAGGAGCCTCGTCCTCCCTCCGTACTCGACCATGACCCCGACCTTCTCGTCGAAGCCCGCCTTTCTGACGACCTTGGACGACATGCAGGCGCCCTGCATGCTGTGGAGCCCCACGAACAGCGGGTCGCACACCTTGACGAGGGGGTTGTCCACCTGGAAGGTGAAGATCTCCTCGATACCCAGATCGCGCATCGCGTCGAACATGCCGGAGGTCAGGAGGGCCCTGAACACGCCGCCGTGGCCGTCCGGGTTCAGGTAGAGGCCCCCCTCCGGTGCCAGGATGAACTTCCCCTCTCCGGTCAGCGAGGGCAGCACTCCCTGGGGGAAGAAGAACACCATCCGTGGGTCAAGCCCGAGGAAGTCGTTCGCCGTGAAGTATTCCACCGTCTGTGCATGGTTGACCGGCGAGGTCATGATGAACCAGGGCACGGGTCTCCCGAAGCGCCTGCCGAGCGCGAGGATCTGCTCTGCGAACACCCTGAACAGGGTCTTTCCCGTAAGCGGGGTGACTTCCACGCACCCCTTCGGTGACTCCACCCCGAGCCTCGAGGCCTGGCCCCCGGCGACGAGGAGGGCCGCGACCTTGCCCTGTTCGAGGAGCCTCCTTCCTGCGAGAACGCACTGCGCCGCAGACGGGCTGGACGAGAATGACGCCGGCACCACGGCGGCCGGCCTCACCTCCGAAGGCGGCACCTCGGCCAACCCTTCCCCCCTCATGATCCTCTCCACGAGATCGAGGTCCACCCCCCCGAGGTCCGATTCGATGCGCATGGCCTCATGCCGCCGAGACTCATCCTCGAGGATGTCTGCGATGTGATCCTGACCCAGCCTTCTGAGCCTTTCTGCGAGCATCGAGTATCTCCTTGATCCTCTTTTCGACGCCGGAGTCCTTCGGCTTGTACAGCTCGAGGCCGCCGAGGCTCTCGGGCATGTATGCGAGGTCGAGCGCCCCCTCGTAGTCGTCGTGCGGATAGATGTAACCCCTTCCGTATCCGAGCTCCCGCATGAGCTTGGTGGGTGCGTTGCGGAGATGGAGCGGCACCTCGGGAGTCCCGGTCTTCCTGATGAGGTCCCTCACGCGGTGCTCGGTGAGATACACCGCGTTGCTCTTGGGTGCACAGGCGAGGTATATGGCCACCTCGTAGAGGGCGAGTTCCCCCTCGGGGCTCCCCACGAAGGTGAATGCGTCCCGCGCCGCAACGGCCATGCGCAAGGCGTTCGGGTCCGCAAGGCCTATGTCCTCGCTCGCGATCCTGATCATCCTGCGGACGATGAAGAGCCTGTCCTCGCCTGCCTCCAGCATTCTGCCCAGCCAGTAGACGCTCGCGTCCGCGTCGCCCGCACGCACGCTCTTGTGGAAGGCGGAGATGAGGTCGTAGTGGTACTCGCCCGAGCTGTCGTGGTAGAGGGGGCGTTTCAAGAGCCTCTCGATGTCCCCAGGCTCGATGACCTCCTTGTCGATCCGCGTCATGGCCAGCTCGAGCAGGTTCAGGGCGGCTCGCGCGTCCCCGTCGCTGGCCCGGGCGATCGCGGCGATGCACTCGTCGGCCACCTGCTTGTTCATGGATAGCAGGATCTCGTCCTGTTCGAGGGCGCTCCTGAGGATCGTGACGAGGGTGTCCACGTCCAGCGACTTCATGAGGACCACCTGGGTGCGTGAGACGAGCGGCGGGGTGAGGGCGAAGGAGGGGTTCTCCGTTGTCGCACCCACGAGGATCACCTCGGCGCTCTCCACGATCGGGAGCAGCGAGTCCTGCTGAACCCTCGTGAACCGGTGTATCTCGTCGATGAAGACGATCGGGGTCTTGCCCGAGGGGGATCTTTTCGACACGGCACGGATCTCCTGGACACCGGAAGAGACGGCCTGGATGGCGTGGAAGTCCTCGGGGAACAGGTGTTCGATGATGGAGGCCACGCTCGTCTTTCCGCTGCCCGGGGGGCCCCAGAGGATGGCCGAGCGGACAGCCCCCCTCGAGAAGTCCTCGAGGAGCGCGGATGCCTCTTCCTGGCCCATGAGGTCTTCGATGCGCACGGGCCTCCGCCTGAAGGCGAGCGGCGGGGTCTGTCCCTTCATGGCGTAGGTATAGCATGAAAAGGAGACCGCGAGAAGGAATCCACCATGGGGCCTCTCAAGCAATCCTGGTTCGTGTCGATAGGTATACGTAGGTTCTTCAAGATCCATTCCCCGTAGAACCTCCTCATACGTTGCAGGTCAGCCATGACCTGCTTTTTTTTGTTCATGCGGCCTCCGGCGCCTGGGCCGATCGTCCGTGGGGAAAGGGGTGCGCCGTGAGCTCAGGTGCACGAGGGGCGTCAAGACGGTCAGCAACGAGTGGCCGCCCCGCCTGGGGCTCGGCCTCGTCTTCGGACGCGGCGGCCGCCAGGCGGCGCCGAGGGTGAAGCGTGCACCGGTTCACCAGACAAGGGGCATGCCGGCGCCTGTCTCAAGCCCTCTCCCTGCACGCCGCACCCCGTTGTCCGTCTGTGGGGTGCGAGCCTTGTGGGCGTGCGGCGCGACGTCGAAAGGGCGGTGTGCGTGGCAAGGCGCGCCTGGTAACCCTGGCCCTCACGATGCCCAAATCCGCTCGAAGGTTTGAACAAGAAGTCACCGCGTCGATGACGCCTGGTCTGCTCCAGGCCGCAGCGGTACGGCTGGGGTACTGCAAGAAGGCACCGCGCCGATGACGCCCCTTGGGCTGCGCCCAGGGGTTTTATCGGGAAGGGGACGAGCCTCGCGTGGGATACCCTGCCTGCGGGACAGGCGTCAGGGATCGCGGCGCCATCGCCCGGCGCCGTAGCGAGAGAGGCGGTCATGTCCTGGTCGGAACAGGGGCGGTGATGCCATCGGCGTCGAGGCGTCGTCGGGACCCTGTGTGTTCCCGGTAAAGGGGCGTGTCCACCCGGCAAAGGTCCCTGCGTGTACGCCCGAGACCGCGGGTGCCTGGCATGGCTCACCTTGGCTCGTGCAGGGGATGTGCATGCCCCGGGTATGTCGGGATACGGCGATCGGCCCCAGGCGGGCCTCTCAAGCCTTGCCTTGAGGCGTCGGCGCTTTCCTGCCGGGCTGACCGGGCGTGGACGGGACGTTGGGCTCGCCGTCGTCTTCTTTCGCCTCGCCGGCGCCTTCTCGCCCAGTGCCGGGATCAGCGCCCGCCTCCATCTCCTTGAGGATGAGCGACTTGAAGCGCTTGGCGTCCGCGAATTCGGGGTTCAGGTCGAGGGCCTTCTGGAGCCAGGCGAGTGCCGTCTCCCATTCCCTCTTGTCGTAGTGGAGGCGCGCCACGTTGAAGTAGAGGTGCTCGTCGTCGGGGGATATGGTGATCGCCTTCTTGTAGTTGGCCAGGGCCTCCTCCACCATGTTGGCCTTCCTGAGCTCGATGCCGAACTCGTTGAAGATGTGCTTGTTCTCCTCGTCGAAGATGGCCTCGATCTCGGAGAGCTTCCTGAAGACATCCTTGGCCTTCTCGGTGTCGCCCATCTCCATGTACAGGGTGCCGATGCCGAAGTTCGCCCTGATGCTGTCCGGGTCGATCTTGAGCGCCTTGGTGTACTCGAACTCGGCCGAATAGTGTTCGCCCCTTGCCCTGTGCTTCTCGGCCAGTGCGATGTGGCGGTCGTGTTCGGCCTCTTCCTTGGTCTTGACGCGGTACTCGGGGTCGAGGGTGTACCGCCTGAGAAACTCGTCGATCGGGAGCTCGATCACGATACCGGTCGGCTTGCCCTCGTTCCCGAGGAAGGTGAGGCGGACCTTCTCGTCGTCCACCTGCTCGGCGATGCAGTAGTTCTTCACCCGCTGGGTCCTCTGGGTGTGGCCCGTACCCAGGGTGATGGTGGATTCCTCGAAGAAGTATCCCTTGATCTTGCTGAGGTAGCGTGAATGGTCCATACGTAGAGGATATCGGAAGATCGAGGTCGCGAGTTGAGCGTCGCGGGCCTCGTCGTCATGCATGTGCCGGTTGACTCGGCACGGCTCGGTGTGGCATCGCTGAGATCAGATCTGTGGTCGAGGGGGTGGAGATGCTCTCCATCGGATTTGTCGGCGCCGGGAACATGGCCGAGGCGATCGTGGCCGGGTTGATCGGAAGATCCTCGGTGGAGACCTCGACGGTGGCCTGCACGGACATCGTGGAGGCGCGCATGGACCACATGGCGAGGGTCTACGGCGTGAGGAAGGTGAAGGACGCACACGAGCTCGCCTCCCTCTGCGAGGTGGTGGTCCTCGCGGTCAAGCCCGGACAGGTGAGAGACGCCGTCGCCGGGATGAAGGGTGCGCATGCCGACAGGCTCGTGGTGAGCATCGCCGCCGGGGTCCCCCTGAAGGCGCTCGAGGCAATGCTCAAGCCTGGATCCCGCATCGTCAGGGTGATGCCCAACGCATGCTGCCTCGTGGGGCAGGGCGCATCGGTGATGTGCGCCACGGGCGCGTGTTCCGAGGAGGATCGCGCGGCGGTCAGGCGCATCTTCGAGTCGGTGGGCATGTGCATCGAGCTCGACGAGCGCCACCTCGACGCGGTCACCGCGCTGTCGGGCTCCGGTCCCGCCTTCTGTTTCGTCTTCCTGGAGGCGCTCGCAGACGGCGCCGTGCGCTCTGGGCTGCCCAGGGACCTGGCGTACATGCTCGCCGGGGCCACGCTCAAGGGGGCGGCGGAGATGGCCCTCAGGCTTCAGAAGCACCCCGGCCAGCTCAAGGACATGGTGACCTCGCCCGGCGGAACCACCATCGAGGGGATCGCCGCGCTTGAGGCGGGGGCCTTCAGGTCGTCGGTCATGGAGGCGGTGAGGGCCGCCTGGCTGAAGGCGCGGGAGATCTCCGAGGGGTGGTGACCTCCCCGGTTGCCCCCGGGGGTGTCAAACCTTCGAGTTCTTGATGATCTCCAGGGCGTCCTTGGGCGAGTCGACGAGGGTGAAGATGGTCCTGTCCTCGGGCGAGATCATGTTCGCACCCAGCATGGTCTCGTTTATCCATTCCAGGAGCCCCGCCCAGTAGTCGGAGCCGACGAGGATCACGGGAAAGGGTTTGAGCTTGTCCGTCTGGATGAGGGTGAGGGCCTCGAAGAGCTCGTCCATGGTCCCGAAGCCGCCCGGGAAGATGACATAGCTCATGGCGTACTTCACGAACATGACCTTGCGCACGAAGAAATAGCGGAAGTTGATGTGGATCGTGGTGTAGGGGTTGAGCTTCTGCTCGAAGGGGAGCACTATGTTGAGCCCGACGGACTGGCCCCCTGCCTCGAACGCCCCCTTGTTCGCCGCCTCCATGATCCCAGGCCCCCCGCCGGTGATCACCGTGAACCCCTCCTCGGCGAGCAGGCGGCCCAGGGTCTCGGCCATCACGTAGAACTTCTCCCCCGGTTTCGTCCTGGCCGACCCGAAGATCGTGACCGCCGGTTCCAGGGGGGTGAGCTGTTCGATGCCGTCCACGAACTCGGCCATGATCCTGAACACCCTCCAGGATTCCTGGGGCTTGATCTGGTCTATGAGGTACTGCTCGCCTTTCACGTCCGCCCTCCAAAACGATAGCGTCTGTTTGCCCTATCGGCAACGGTGATGCTAGCATTGAGCCGCCGTGTACGACCTGCACATCCATACCCGATATTCGTCGGACGGGCAACACGACCCTGCCGCCCTCGTCGAGATGGCGGGCGCGGCGGGGCTGAGAGGGATAGCCTTCACCGACCACATGGATGTGACCGCGGCGCGCGAGTCCCGGCTGATCGCATCGACCCGCGGCGTGCGCCTGTTCACGGGGGTGGAGATCTCCACGGTCTTCGAGGGCGAGGAGCGCCATCTCCTCCTCTACGGGTTCGAGCCGTCGGACAGGGTGCTCGGCGCCTTCCTCGAGGAGACGTGCAGGCGTGCCTGGGAAAGGGCTCACGAGGTCATCGAGGTCTTCACGGGGATGGGCTTCTCGGTCGGGGCCGAGGACGTTGACGGGTGGGGCTCGTCCATGCCGACCGGGGTGTCCCTGCTCGACGCCCTGTTGAGGAGGAACAGGCACGACCCGAGGCTTGCACCCTACCTCGAGGGCCCCAAGGCGTCCTCGCCGTACATGAGCTTCTACCAGGACTACGCCCTGGGCGACGTGGGCGAGATCGTGAGGCGGGCCCTGCCCGGGCTCGTGGACACCATGAGGCTCCTCGCGGGGAGGGGGATCCTCGTGCTCGCACACCCCTGCGACATACCGGTCGAGTCGCTTGAGCGCCTCGTGCCCGAGGGGCTCAGGGGGATCGAGGCGTACAGCACGCACCACACGGGAAGACAGGAACTCCGCCTCGTGGAGGCGGCGCGCACCCTCGGCCTGTGGGTGAGCGCGGGCTCCGATTTCCACGGTGAGCGCATAAAGCCCGGGATCCGCCTCGGCGGATGCACCGGTCAGCCTGACGCAGGGCTCGTGGAGGCGCTCATGGCCCTGTCCGGGTCGTGAGGGGCCTCACTCGGAGAGGATCACGGGCTCCAGGAGGATCACGAGCTCGGCGGTCCGCACGGACTTGCTCTCCTGCTTGAACAGGTAGCCGAGGTACGGGATGTCGCCGAGGATGGGGACCTTCGTGTTCTCGGTCGCAAGGTCCTTGCTGATGAGGCCCCCGAGCGCGATGATGTTCCCGCTCTTGACCCTGATCTGCGACGAGACCTCCTCGAGGTCCACCTTGGGCAGCGTGTAGAGGTTGTCGTGCACGGTGCGTTCCTCGAGCGTCACGATCCGGCTCTTGATCGGGGTGATGCTCAGGTTGACCGCGTAGTTGTCGAGGTCGATGCTCGGCACGACGCCGAGCATGACGCCGTCGAAGATGGACCCCACGGTGACCTCGGGCGTGATGACCGTCGACCCGCCTTCCACGCTCGTGGTCGTGACCTTGATCTCCTGGATGTACGAGGAACTCGTCCCGACGCTGATGAGGGCGCTCTGGCCGTTCGTCACCCTGATGCGGGGGTTCGACAGCACCTTGATGTCCCCGAACTCGGCAAGGGCGTTCAAGGCGGCGTCAAAGCCGTGCTTGGACGACCCCACCTGGATCTCGAGGGCCGGCGTGAGCGTGCTGGTGTCGAGGGAGAGGTGCTGGCTGATGGGGTTGAAGGCGTAGTCCCTGATGGTTCCGTGTATGCTGCTCCAGTCGATGCCGTACCTGCTCGTGTCCTTGAGCGAGACCTCGATGACCTTGGCCGTGATGAGCACCTGGGAGTTGTAGTGCGCCTTGAGGGTCTTGATGTAGGCGTCGATCCGCTCGATGGTGTCCCTCATGTCGTTGATCTCGAGGAATCCCAGCGCCCTGTTGAGGGAATAGGTCCCGTACGGGCTGAGGCATGACTTCACCGTCTCCTCGACCTGGGCGAAGATGTCCTTCGAGGATGGCGTGACGGTGTCCTTGATCGAGAACTCTCCCTTGAGCGTATCGCCCGAGGACGACCCTGACGACCCCGATGACGATCCCGACGACGATCCGAGGTAACTGCTCCCTATCACGTCGCCGCCCACCCTGATCGTGGTCTCCTTCTGCGAGGAGAGGAAGGTCAGCGAAAACGTCCTCGACTCCGTGCCCTTCACGTGCAGGGTGTTCCTCTTCACGCTGGAGAAGAGGTGGAGCGCATGGTCGACGCTTGAGAGCGCCTCGTCCAGGGGCGTCTTCGTGAACGTGATGGACACCGTCGGCACCTCGATCTTGGACCGCCGCGCCCCCGCAGGCTGCATCGACTGGCCTTGCACGCCGGATGGGACCTGCGCGGCCGTGGTGGAGAGCTCGGGTTGGGCGCTTATGAGCCGTGAATCGATCACGAGGTCGAGCCCCGCCTTCTGGGCGATGGCCGCGTAGATTTCCGAGAAAGGAGCGTTCTTGGCGGTGAGCGTTATGGTCTTGCCTTTGAGCGGGTCGTGGGGCGCTTCCTTGGGCTCCACCCTCATGGGTGCCTGCGGCCTCGGTTCGACCTGCGCCTTACTCGCCATCTCCTTCTCGATGACGGGCGACTCGCGCTTCATGGCCCTGTCCACTGCGCACGAGCACAGGAGCGCAAGGGACGTAAGACAGACGGTCAACGCTGTGATCCCCCTAGTATGGCTTGACATGGTATGTCTCCCTGGTCCCGTTTGTGCGGACGATGGTCACCCTGTCTTTCTGGATGGATTCGACGGTGAAACCGTCCGCTTTGTGACCTGTCTCCATCCTCTTTCCGTTGATGATGCAATAACCGTCAGGTCCCTCGTCCACGACGAGGCTTACCTCGACGCTTTCCTTCTCCGTGGGATTGCCGCGCGCCTGCATGCCTTCCCCAGGGACGTGACCCCACACGGTCCACTCGTGCCTGAACACGTCCTTGACTCCCGAGCGGCCCTCAGGTTGCCTCTCGGTCAAGGTCACGGAGTGGAGTTGATCGATGAACGTCAGGATCTCCGGTCTCTCGACCCGGTAGGGCGCCTCGGCCGGCATCAGGAAGAGGACCGCGGCGACGGCGGCCAGCGCCGCGGCATGCGGGGCGAAGAGCACGAGGAGCCTGTTGTCTATCTTCATCGTCACGGGTTCCCCCCGAGCTTGAAGCCCTTCATGGTCACCGAGATTCCGAAGGAGGTGCTCTCCGCAACGGCGCTTTCCAGGAAGAAGATCCCGTCTGCGTACGTGTCCCTAGTCTTTTCCATGAGGCGCGAGAGGTCGTTGTCGGTCATGCTGATCTCGTAGTCGATCTGGGCGGACCCGCCGGCCGCGAGGAGCTCGAGCTTCGGCATGGTCTTCTTGACCGATTCGAGCTTTTCCTCGTACACGGCCGTCTGGCCGGCCATGGTAGTGAGGTAGGCCAGTCTCGCCTTCTCCCGCGAGAGGTTCCGGACGCTCTGGCGGTGCAGCGTGACCGATACGGTAAGCAAGAGCGCGCCCAGGAGGCCGAGCGCCACGGCAGCCTTGAAGTACCTCACGGCATCACCTCGCACTCGAGCTTGAACCAGCTCGTATCGTCTGTGTGCCTGAAGGAGGCGTTCTTGACCTGGTACGTGGAGTTCATCCTGGACACGATCCTCGAGAAGACGGTCTTCGAATCGGGGTATGCGACGTTCACGAGCCCTTCCACGGTGAGGCCGAACGACTTGGACAGCGCCGTCCTCTGGCCTTCGACAGCCTCGGGGATCACTCGGGGGGATTGGCCCCCCTGGCCCTGGGTACCTCTCTCGAGCGCGACCCTCGTGAGATAGACGTGTTCGGGCATGAGCTCACAGACCGCCTCGACGAGGGAATCGAACCTCGGCTCGCTCTGGAAGTCCCGGTAGGTCTTCATGAGCTCGTTGATCCTGGAGACGTCCACGTTCAGGTTCACCGTGGATGCACTCTTCTCGAGCCGTCCCACGAGGGTGGAGACCTTGCGCGATTCCTGCACGGCCCTGGCCTCGAGAAAACGTGCGCTCGAATGGTTGATGGATGCGAGACCAAGCCACACGGCGCTCATGACGATCATGAGAAGGGAACACACCATGGAGATGCGTGAGAACCTCACGAGCGTCCTGGTGGTTCGAAGCCTGTCGGTGGTGAAGTCGTACCGGGGACCCATCGCGGTCCCGAACAGGCATGCATACTCGATGCCCGTGTCGGGAGCGAATGCCGCGGGGACCCCTGCCACCTCCACGCCGTGCCTCTCCAGATCGGATGGGGAAACCTCCCCGGCGCCGAGGAGATAGATCTTGGCGACTTTCTCCCTGTGGGTGCCGGCGAGCAGGGAGGTGATCTCCTTGATGCCCGATACGGTCTCCGCGACGGGGTCGAAGGATTCTGCGGCATTCACGGTGATCAGGTAATAGATGACCCCGTCTTTGGCTGCGATGATGCGGATATGCCGTGCGTCTTGGGCCACGAGCAGGGCCATGGACTTCTCGAAGAGCCTGAGCGTCTCGGCCAGGGCCGCCTCCACCGGGCAGCACGCCTCCACCACCGCGTTGTCCTCGTCGAGCATGCCGAGAGGGCTCAGGTTGGACAGGGGCAGGACCAGGAAAGAATACTTCCCCTTGAGATCGTCCGTATCCTCGAGCTTTATGGCGGAGATCCGGTATTCCTCCCTGAACAGGCCGATCTTGTCGACGGTGGTCTTGATGTGGGCCTTGGCCGCGGCCTCGGAGACACGCGAGAACTCTCCGATGTCGGAGTAGACCGACCGCGCACAGATACAGACGCGCACCCCGGGATGTCTCGTGGCGAGCTTGCAGAGGGTCTGGGTGTCCACGACCTGGACGCGCTCGAGCACGCATGCCCCGCCCTCGATCCTGTACCGCGCGACACGGTGGTCGGCATCGCCGAGGAGCGCGGCGTACCCTTTCTTTCCCCTCGCAGCCCAAAGGCGCATTACTGCTTCTCCCGAAGCCGTTTCCCATCGTTTCGGCAGGCGCCCAGCCATTCTTGACGATAAGGTCGGGGTCTCCGGCGGGTCTCAGGGGAGGAGGCCGTGGAGATACGCGAGGCTCACCGCCTCGAGGACGTCGTCGTAGGATGCAGTGAACGGCTCGTACGGCGATGCGAAGCGGTTGTTGTCGAAGATATCCACGATGGTGTTGTTGTTGTCGTCGTTCGGCGGGTTCACCCTGAAGTCCTCGCCCGCCGAGAGCACGATGAACGCCGCCTTGATGTTCGTCCCGTCGCTGAAGAGGTCGGGGGTGAGGGTCCCTGAGATGAGGTCCGCCAGGCGGGTCTTGAGCTGGGCCGCAGAGGTCGTCGAGCACAGGTGGGAGTCGACGGCGTAGAACAGGGTGGTGCTGTAGGGGTCCTTCCCCGGTATGCCGAGGGTGGCCCACGGCAGGTACCCGTTCAGCCTGCCTGCGCTCTCGTTTCCGCCCGTGTTCGCGCTCGCATAGGGGAGCCTGCCGGTCGCGAGCGCATACCCGATGACGGCCGTCTTCGCCTCCTTCACGAGGACGCGGTTGTCCTTGAGCTTGTTCTGCTTGACGAGCATGGGGAGGAGTTGCGCACCCAGCCCGATGAGCAGCCCGAGGATCACCATGACGAAGGCCACCTCTATCAGCGTGAAGCCGCTCTTGGCGCCGTGCCGCCCAGAAATCCTCCCGGTGTCGTGCACTGGTCGCATGTCAACCTCCTCCGAGCTGGGACATGAGGTCGTAGACCGGGCCGATGAGGGACACGACGATGAAGATGAAGAGGCCGCCGGACAGGATCATGACCATGGGTTCTATCATCTTGCCCGCGGCATCCACGAAGCGGGAGGTCTTCTCCTGGTACACGTCGGCAAGGTAGCCCAATCGTCCCTCGAGGGTGCCCGTCTTCTCCCCCACGCTCACCATCTTGAGCGTCACCGCGTCGAAGAACCCCGTCGATTCGAAGGATTCGAGGAGCGAGCTGCCGGAGGCGGTGGCATGCTTGATCGAGGTGATGACCTTCCTGACGAGGGGATTGCCGTGAAGCTTGAGCAGGATGTCCAGGGACCGGGTGAGGGTGAGCCCCGACCTGAGCATGAGCGAGAGGCTCGAGAAGAGGAGCGTGAGCATGGAGGACTTGAGCATGTCGCCGACGAGCGGGACCCTGAAGGCCGTCGCGGTCAGCACGTACCTCGCTGCATCGAGCTTCATGACGAAGAACAGGCCGGCTGCGGCGAGGACAAGGGGGACAGGGGTGAGGTACCAGTATGCCTGCACGAAGCCCACGACCCTCACCAGCGACAAGGTGATGTCGGGCAGGCGCACGTTCATGTCCTGAAACGTCGTGACGAGCCGCGGGAGCACGTAGAAGAGCCAGAAGATCATCACGCATCCCATGGATGCCATGACGAAGGAGGGGTAGATGAAGGCCTTCTTCACCTGCGAGACGATCGCATCGATCTTCCTCAGGTAGGAAGCGGTGTTGGTGAGCGCATCCCTGATCGTTCCCGTTTCCTCGCCGATCTTGGAGAAGAACACGAGGATGGCGGGAAAGACGGAGCCCTGGTGGGAGAAGGCCCCCGAGAGGCTTTCCCCCCTGGAGATCTCGGAGATCACCTCGCCGATCGCCTTCTTGAGCCTCTTCGAGCCGACCGTGTCCCTGATGGTCTCGAGGGAGTCCAAGAGGGGGAGACCGCTCCCGATCATGGAGCCCAGGGACTCGCAGAACTCGACGATCTCCATCCTTCCCACGGAAGGCTGCAGGGATTCCATGATCCTGGCGATACCCGGCCAGGTTTGCCGCCTGTACGAGACGAGCGTGAGGTCGCTTGCGGAAAGCGTCTGGACGAGTTCCTCGATGTCCTCGAACTCCGCCGAGGACGTGATCACGGTGCCGTCCTTCCGCATGGCGCTGTAGGTGAGAAGCATCAGCGCAACACCCTCCACGCCTCCTTGAAGCTCGTCTTGCCCGAGAGGATCTTGCGTGCGCCGTCGGCGACCATGCTCACCATGCCCTCCTCGAGGGCCCGTTCCCGGATCTCGAAGGGGTGGGCCCCCGTGGAAATGAGCCGTTCTATCTCTTTGGTCACCACGAGGATCTCGGAGACCATGGTCCTGCCCAGGTACCCTGTCTTGATGCACCTCGGGCATCCGACCGGGGCGTAGAGCCTGGTGCCCGGGGCGATGCCGAAGATGCGCATCTCGTCCTCGCCAGATTGGTATTCCTGCCTGCAGTGGGGGCAGAGCGAGCGCACGAGGCGTTGCGCGATCACGCAAACGAGGGAAGAGGAGATCATGTAGTCCATCATCCCGAGATCCTTGAGTCTCGGCACGGCACCCACCGAGTCGTTCGCGTGGATCGTGGACAGGACGAGGTGCCCTGTCTGGGCCGCTCTCAGGGCCATGGACGCCGTGTCCGCGTCGCGGATCTCGCCTATGAGGATGACGTCCGGGTCCTGCCTGAGGAAGGCCCTGACCGCGCTCGAGAAGGTGTATCCGGCCTTCTCGTTCACCTGGGTCTGGCGGATGAGGGGGAATTTGTACTCGATGGGATCTTCGACCGTGACCACGTTCTTCTCGATGGCGTTGATCTCCCTCAGCGCCGCGTACAGCGTGGTGGTCTTTCCCGACCCCGTGGGGCCTGTGACGAGGACCATGCCGTAGGGTTTGCGGAGGATGTCGTGGATCCTCAGGACATCCGACTCCTCGAGGCCGAGGCTCCTGATGTTGTAGAGCTCCTCGGACGCGGAGAGGATCCTCATGACCATGTTCTCTCCGAGCGCGACCTTCAGGGTCGACACCCTGATGTCGTAGGTCTCGTTGAGGAAGTCGAAGGAGATCCTGCCGTCCTGGGGCTTTCTCTGCTCCGATATGTCCATGTCGGCCTTGACCTTGAGCGCGGAGACGATCCTGTTATGGAGATCCAGCGGGAAGGTGTAGAAGGGGTACAGGATGCCGTCGATACGGTAGTGCACCTGGGTGGTCCTGGGCGTCGGCGTGATGTGGATGTCCGTGGCCCTCGCGTTGATCGCGGCCATGATGATGAGGCGGGAGAGCTTCTCGGGGTCGACCTCCTGGGGGTTGTACTTTGCGTGCTCGAGCTGCTGCTCGATCTCCTCGTCGATGGGGTGTTCGAGAAGGTAGTAGTCTTTCTCTATGTGCTTCTGTATCTGTGAGGCCGACGCGGCGACGCACCTGACGCGCCGCTGGGACACCCTGGAGGCGAGGTCGATGACGCGCGTGTTGTCAGGCTCGCTGGTCGCGATGGTCAGGGTGGTATCCTCGAGACCGACGGGCAGCACCGAGTGCTCGCGCGCGAACTGAACGGGCAGTGCGGACAGGGCCTCTCTCGGGGGCGTGAAGTGTCGGAGTTCGAGGAAGTCGATCCCGCACTGGCTGGCTATGGCCTGTGCGAGCTCGGTCTGCGTGACGAGCCCGAGGCGCAGGAGGATGTCGCCCACGCGCTCCCTCGTGGCGCGCTGCTCGAGGAGGGCGAGCCCGATCTCCCGCTCCCCTATGATGCCGGCGTCCTTGAGCAGGTCTCCGATCCTCTTCTTTTCCATGGCCACCTTCCGCCGGGCCCCGTCTCCTCGCCGGGGGCCTCCTCAGCTGCGATCTTCCCACGGTTGCAACAGCCCCGGTCTCTGCGAGACGGGCTCGATCGTCCTCGCCGGGATGAAGGCACCTGCCTTCGAGCGAGGCTTTCCGGGCGAACCGGGATGTGCCTTGCGGGTCACATGCGCCAGTAGAGGATCTTGTTCGTCTGGGTCGTGTAGGCGCTGTTTGCCCGGATGGCACCGGTGTTGTAAATGCCGTCGTCGTACTTCATGTCGATCTGCTCGGCGGCGTCGTACGGGATCGCGTTGAACACGACCGCGTTGGACTGGAGTGCCGCGTTCCACTGGATCTGTGCCCAGCTCCCGTACGGGTTCTGGGGACAGCTGTTGGCGGTCCCGTTGTAGTTGCCGTTGATGATCTGGGCGAGAACCAAGTCCTCGAAGAGGTACCAGTACTCGTTGCCCGTGATCTGACCGTCCTGGTTGCCGTTGTGCGTGTCGTTGGGCGGGATGCTCGCCTGGTTCTCGTCGCCGGGGTACACGTTGTACCTGTCGTAGAAGGCGTAGTAGGCGGCGGTCAGCGAGTCTTTCTGGTTGACGAGCTTCTTGATCTTGGCGTTCTGGATGAGGGCCTCTCCCTTGAGGACGCCCGTGATGAGCAGGCCTATGATCACGAGCACCAGCGCCAGCTCCACGAGGGTGAAACCCCTGGTATCCTTGCGTCTGAACCTTTCCATGTGGGTTCCTCCTGTTCTCTTTTTCATTGCCGGGCCCACCCTCGCAGGGGGTGAAACCTGCATGACATATCGGAACGGGGGTGAGCGCACTTGAATACACCCGCACGAGAAGGGGCTTCCCGCCCTCCTCCAGGTGCACAGCGTCGCCGCCTGACCTTCGGACAGTCATGCCCACGGGAAAGGTCGGGACGGGCTCTGCAGTCTCACAAGACATCCGTGGCATGCTGTATGTCGGGAGGGAAAGGTGGTGTGCATGCGGGGTGCCCTGTGAGGGTCTCGGCCCATGGCATGGGTGCGCGGAGCGGGAGATGGGAGGGTGACCCGCAAGGTCTCCCCGATTGTCCTTCCCGGCCGGCATCCCTGGGACGGGGCGTGAGCGCTGATGCGTCGGCCCTCAAGGGACCCCGCGGATCTTCATGCCCATGAAGCGGGGTGTGAGGAGGGGGAGGGACGAGACATCGATCTCGAGGGGCTGACCCGAGAACGAGATGAGGCGCAGGAGCCCCGCGTCTGCATCCAGGCTCGGGCCGAACGCCACGCCGGTGCACAGGGTCGTATCCTCCAGGATTCCGCCCGTGGACGCGTCGAGCACGACGAGAGCGGAGACGCCCTCGTCCGCGCCGCGGATACCGTCTTGGACCCGCCACACGACCAGGTACACCTTGGCATCCATGACGGTGACCCCGGTGATGCGGCCGGGAGCGATGGATGCGGACCAGGTCAAGGCTGCTCCAGAAAAGAGGTGGACCCTGTCGGGGGTGACCGCGAGAACGTGCCTTCTGCCGGAAAGGGTGAAGGACCTGACGTCTGTGACCGCTTCTTCGTCACCCGTGGCAAGCACGCTCGACCACGACAGATCGGCGTCGAAACCCAGGACGAGCCCGTCGGACGTTCCGGCAGCCACCTCGCCCGTTACCGGGTCGTACCTGACGACCGTGATCTCGTGGCCTGCATCGATGCTGCAAACCGGTTCTCCGTCGTCGATGCCCACGGCGGTGAGGGAAGCCCCGTCCGCCACGTAGACCGTGGATGCCGATGCGTCCCAGGACGAGGCCTTCCGGCTCCAGATGCGTCCAGATCCCCATGCCACGGACGAAAGGTCGCCCGAGGCGTTCGGGCCTGCGAGCACCCGGTCTTTCCTGATCGAGACGACCCCTCCTGCGCCTTCGAAGAGCCACTCGATGCCGCCTCCGGCGAGGTCGATCAGGACGGCGGCATCCCTCGAGGTGGTGCACGCGAGCATGCGTCCCGAGAGCGCGACGGAACGGGCCGCGCCCCTGAGAACGATGTCTTGGCAGGCGAAGCACTCGCCGGGATCGGCCACGGACCGCCGCGCCCGTGACCACACGTCGGCGCCCACCCCCGAAACGTCGAGCCTGCCTCCCGCGTTCAGGAGGTGGATCACCCCGCCTGGGTGAACGACGGGCGGGAGGCTCGCCGTGACACCCGCAGGCGCCAGGCCTTCGGGTGTGGGCATGAACATGCCTCAGCCCTTTGAGGCCGCAGCCCGGAGAAGGGGTGTGTCGGGACCGATCACGTGCACCCTGACGCCCCGGGACCGTGCGTATGCCGCGACGTCGTCCAGGCAGTGGGACCCTTCACCTTCGACGGCGGTGTCCATGGGATCCCCGTCCCTGTCGTAGTCCCTGAGCCAGCCGGGCAAGTCCCCGTCCGAGAGGGGGATCCCGGCCGTGGCGACCACGATATGCCTGGGTTCGAGCCTGGGATCGTTGAACCTGTCGATCGCCCTGAAGAGCGCCTCCGCCAGGGGAGCCTCAGGCGCCGTGGGACAGGCCGAGGCGAGGACCCTGGTGATGGGGCCGGGAGAAGGGGAGAAGGGGGCCCTCAAGCCGCCTGAGGTGCTCTCCAGCCCGAAGCAGGCATGATCGAGGCCGGCAAGGAGGTGGTAGACGTTCGAGAGGGCGAACGTCCAGCACGACATGGCGCCCGTGCGGGAGGAGCCAGTGGGGGCGCGTTCGTGGCTGTTCCCGAAATCACCCCTGAAGAAGGTGCCGGCGGTGGTCGCAAGGCTCGATGCGATCTCGCTGCAGCCTGAGACACGCACGATCTGTCCCGCCGCGTTCTTGAGGTAGAGTGCCTGGGGCTCGTAGTCGAAACCCGACGAGATGCGCATGAGCTGCGAGTCGTCCAGGAGCACCAGGATGCCAGGAGATCGGGCCGGGACAAGATCCATGGGAAGGATGGGCGAGCACGGCTGGCTCTGCATGACGCGCATGGAGTATGCACAGGCGCCTTCGGTCCTCGTCTCGACGAGTACCGAGGAGAAGTGGATGTGGTCCCAACCCTCCGGCGCGCCCAGGAAGGTGGATGTCCGCTTCGCATCGTCACCTTCACCGGCGAGCAGGGTGCGTCCGAGGATGTCCGCGAAGGCACCCGCCGACTTGAGGTGGACGAGGGCCAGGGAGGCGGCGGCGAGGGTCAGGGCTATCGTTGCGGTGAGGAAGACGAGGCAGAGCGCAAGGATGAAGCCGCGCTCACCTGACGGGAAAGCGGAAGTGCACGTGTTTTGAAACCTCATGAGAGGCGGCCTCCAGAAAGATGGAGAGATCTCCCCCGAGTGCGCGGGGTTCGAACCTCGTGATCGCCTCGGCGAGAAGCTGGGAGTTCCTGTAGAGACCGTCCGGCTTGAGCTCGTAGTGGACGGCGGGCACGATCCGCTCGCCGGCGCGCACGTCGGCCGGATGGCCGATGGGTACGCGCAGGGAACCCCGCCGGTACGAACCGGACACGACGCCCGCCGACGTGTCGGTGATGACCCCCAGGAAGGCCCAGAAGTCCGGCCTGCCGTCACTGTCGATATCCACGGTGTCGAGCGTCAAGGCCGCCCCGCCGGTCTCGGCGATGACGGCGTAGTACGGCGGGGCCTTGACCGGGTGGACCTGGATCCCCGGGTGCTGGGAGGTGACGGGTATGCCGGCTATGAACAGACCGTTGGACGTGACCCTGAACGCCAGGCTGCGAGGCATGAGGCACGCAGCCTGCGCCAGGTCCGTGTGCAGCTCGAGCGAGGCCGCCCTCAGGGACTGCATGCAGGACCAGGTATCCCTCGCGGCCTTGTAGAACGTGGAGGACACGAGGTACAGGTGGTACAGGCCGATGGTCACGAGCGAGGCGCACGCGAGCGCAACCATGAGTTCCACGAGGCTCATGCCCTTCTCCGGTGGGTCGGCAAAAAGGCCTCCGGGGCCCTCGGCAACCCGGTCCGCGTGTTCGAGGGGTCTCGCGCCCTCTCCCATGGACGCCTCCTGCAGAAAGGGGTCTGTGCTCCAAAGGGGGGTAAGCGACGGGTATGCATCAATGGAGCGTCAGGGGAGCATGGCGTGCCGCGGTTGCACGAGATCCTGCGGCTTCGCGCGGTGGACTGCCGTTCGGCCTCCTCTCAAGGGGCAAGGCTCGCTCCCTCATGACATGCCAGACACCCATCTTTACCACCCGTCCGTCTTGGAGTCAAGCACAGGGGAAGATCGCGGGCAACGGCGAGCGACCGGGGCCGCGAGCGGCGGGAAAGCGTTCCCGGGAGAAGGCGGCGCATGAGGGGAAAAAGCCCGTGGACATGCCGGGGAGATCTTGATAATACATCCAGCCAGTCCCCTATGTCGCACAAACCGTCCTATGGAAACGCCACGATCGTAGTCATCGTGGGGATGGCAATCGCAACGGCGCTCTTCCTCGTCGTGCCGCTGGGCGGCAAGCTCGGCGATCTCAGGGAGGCGGCCATCTCGTTCATCTTCAAGAAACCGCCGCGTTTCGTGTCGCTCGAGGCGGACGTGGAGGGCGTACCGAACGTGGTCAAGGCCGGGCAGTCGCTGAGGATCAAGGGCGGCGAGACGCTCATCATCAGGAAGATCACGGCGAACACCTTCTTCGAGTCCTACCTTACGGCCGACGTCGAGGGATTCGGCAGGCCCAACGACGTGAACGAGCCCATAGACACCGCCGAGATCAGGGACCGTCTCATGGGCACCGGCGTCCACTCCGTGCCGATCACGGTCTCTTACCTGGATCGTGTCATAGCCAAGGTCCCGCTCGAGATCTCCCTTACGACGCAGGACTTCGAGGACAGGCTCGCTGCAGCGAAGACCGACAAGGAGAAGATCGCCGTCCTGAGGTCCGCCCACGAGGCCTTCCCAAGGGAGGAGACCTTCCTCAAGAGGCTCACGGACCTCCTTTCCGCCCAGGGTGATTATGCGTCCCTCATCGATATCTACAAGGCGGACTCGGCCCGGGACCCGCAAAACACGACGCTGCTGGCTTCCCTGTCGCTCTTCTACCTGAAGGCGGGCAGGCTCGACGAGGCCCTGGACGCCTGCAAACGGATCGTCGACGCAGGAGCAGCCGACGTGGAGATCTACCGGAGAATGGCCTACATAGCCGGCATGAAGGGTGATTTCGACGGCAGGGTGAGCTACCTCAAGAAGGCCATGGAACTCGACCCGAACAACCAGGATGTGGTGGTCGACCTCGCCAAGACCTACGAGCAGGCCGGCTTCGAGGGCAAGGCCATGGAGGTGTACAGGGGGGCGGGCGCCTCTGCCAGGGACAGGGAGATCCTCGTTCCGCTCGTGAGGGACGCGCTCTCGAGGAAGGATTACCGCGAGGCCAAGACCCTCCTCGAACGGTACGTGAAGCAGTACCCCGACGACGCGAACGCGCTGGCACAGCTGGCCATGGTCAACGGGAGGCTCGGTGAGACGAAGTCCCAGATAGAGAACTACGAGCGCGCCGCAAGGATCTCTCCCGACAAGGCGGTGCTCTGGTACAACCTCGGGGTGTCCAGGGAGAAGGCCGGGGATCACCAGGGGGCCCTGGAGGCCTACGAGCGGGTGCTCGGCCTTGCGGGCGGGGACACGGACGCCCTCTCGGGCGCGGCGCGCACCGCCCTCAAGCTCGCCCGCTACCAGCAGGCCAAGAGGTACTACGAGGACCTGGCGAAGAGACAGGCCACGAGGGAAAACCTCAGGGGCCTCGTGGCGGCGTCACTGGGGGCCAAGGACGAAGAAGCGGTGATCAGGGCGTGCAAGGCCTTCCTGGAGAGGTACAGGGACCACGACGTCGCGGTGATCCTGGCCGGTGCATACGAGTCCCGCGCTGCATCCAAGCAGGGCCGTGCGAGGCTCGACGACCTCGCCAAGGCCCTCGATGCGTACAAGACGGCACGCGCCATAGACCCGAGCTCGAAGATTGCGTCTGAGAAGATACCGGAGTTGAGCATCGCGGTGATCAAGCTGAAGAAGTCTGCGTCACCGTGACGGCACCCTCGAGGAAAGAACGGGGCGAAAGGGAAGCAACGACGATCCATGCGCAGGATGATAGCCATAGGGGACATCCACGGCTGCCTCGGCAAGCTCGAGGACCTGTTCAGGGTGATCGAACCGGGCGCTGATGACCGCATCGTGTTCTTGGGCGACTACGTGGACCGAGGCGACGAGGTGTTCGAGACGGTCGAGTTCCTCGTCGATTGTGCATCGAGGTACGACTGCGTGTTTCTCAGGGGCAACCACGAGGACATGTTCCTCCAGTACCTCGAGTTCGGCGGGAACGAGAGGGTCTTCTTCGCGAACGGCGGGCTCAGGACGATCGAGTCCTATGTCGGCCCCGACGGGCCCGCCTCGAGGGAACAGGTGCAGAGGTCCATGCCCGAGTCCCACCGCAGGTTCTATGCGAATCTCGAGTGGTTCCACGAGGAGGGGGGCTACCTCTTCGTGCATGCGGGCCTCCGGCCGGGAGTCTCCCTTAAGGATCAGGACAGGAGGGACCTGGTCTGGATCAGGGACGAGTTCATCGCGCGCCCCACGGGCCTCCCCCTCAAGGTCGTCTTCGGCCACACCCCCTTTTCCAGGCCGCTGGTGAAGCCGGACAAGATAGGGATAGACACCGGGGCCGTCTATGGGGGGCCGCTCACCGCCGTCGTCCTGCCGGAGGAGAAGTTCCTGCAGTCGGAAAGGTAGGGGCCCTGTGGCGAAAACGGTGTCGAAGGACTATTACCGGACGCTCGGCCTTTCCCCCGACGCCTCGACCCGCGAGATCAAGAAGCGCTACAGGGAGCTCGCCATGAAGTTCCACCCGGACCGCAACCCTGACGACCAGGAGGCGGCCGAGCGCTTCAGGGAGATCACCGAGGCCTACGGGGTGCTCGTGGACGAGTCCAGGAGGAGGGCTTACGACGCGCGCACGCAGGGGGCGTTCGACCGGGCGGCCGTGTTCGAGGACATCTTCGCGAACAAAGATTTCAGGGAGGTCTTCGAGGGGCTGCCCATAAGCAGGGCCTGGCTGGAACGGATCCTGTGGGCGGGCCGTATCGTGGCCTACGAGGCGATCGTGGTAGGGGGGCCGCCGTCGGCGGTCCTCAAGCGTTCGGCGGCGAGGCTCGCCTCGGAGGGTGCGCGGCGCATGTTCCACGCGGTGATGGACATGCACGAGCGTCTCGTCTTGCCCGTGGCCGACGCGGGCCAGGGCCGGACGGTGACCCTTGAGTACCGGCCGGGATTCACCGTGCGGCGTATCAGGGTGAAGATCCCCCCGAACACCGGTCAGGGCACCGTCCTGAGGATCAGGGGCATGGGCAGGAGGGGGCCCCTGGGGAAGGCCGGGGATCTCTACCTGCACGTGTCCATCGACGGTTCGTAGAGGACCACCTGATTCTTGCCGCGCGCCTTACCCCAGTACATGGCGGTGTCCGCCATCCTGATGAGCTCCGAGGCGTCGCTCGAGTGCTCGGGCAGGCTCGCGAGCCCTATGGTGACGGTGATGCCGAGGTTGGCCTCCACCGTGGCCAGGATGCGTGCGGAAACCACCGAGGCCTCCTCGATGGAGGTCTCGGGGAAGAGGATCACGAACTCCTCGCCGCCGTAGCGGGCCAGGATGTCGCAGTTGCGGGTATTGTGCTTGAAGACGTGCGCGAGCCTGCCGAGGAGAACGTTTCCCTCCTCGTGACCCTTGGTGTCGTTGAAGATCTTGAAGTCGTCGATGTCTATCATGCCCAGAGAGAGCACCCGGTTGTACCTGAGGTGCCTGGAGACCTCGTTCTTGAGCACGGTCATGAGGTGGCGGAAGTTGTACAGGCCCGTGAGCTCGTCCGTGCGGGAGAGATTGCGGTAGTAATCCGCGAGCTCCGCCTCCTCCTTCAGCCTCGCCTCCTCGAGGATCCTCCGGATGGTAAGGCTCAGGTGGTCGGGGAGGATGGGCTTCGTTATGAAATCGGACGCACCGAGTTTCATGCATTCGACCGCGTCCCTGATGGTCCCGTAACCGGTGATCATGATGACCTGGACATCGTTCCTCGAACTCTTGATCTTCCTGAGGAGCTCCGAACCCGTCATGCCGGGGAGGTGGAGGTCGACCACGGCGATGTGGTAGAGGTCCTTCTGGACGAGGGTCAGCGCCTCCTCGCCCGTGGTGGCCGTGGCGACCTCGAATCCTCCGCCGACGAGAAAGTCGGCGATGAGATCGAGGGTCTCCGGCTCGTCATCCACGATGAGGATCCTTGTCGCGTTCTTCTCTTTTGACATCTCTCTCGACATCGAATGGCTCGAAGGCGGCGCCTCCCCCCTTTCGCCTGCCATAATAACGTCGGTGTCTTGCATGGCAACTATCTCTCTCAAGTCTCTATAACGGATAGTCGGGCAAGAATCATGAGGGATTTATGAAGACGTGGTTCAACGCGGTGGTCTCCGCCATGCCGGGTGGGGCGGGCACCCGGAGCGCGCGGATGCGTACCAGCGTTCATGACCCTTGCGAGGATACGGTCTGGAGCGATGCCGGCCGTGGGTCTCGAGCGATGTGGCCCGCGTCACCCTCGGCATGACCCGCGCAGGCGTTCCCGTCCCTTCCCGCGTGGGCGAGCGTCCGCCCGGTGATTCCCGCGACCAGGCCGTGGGTGCCCTTTGCCGACCGTCGAGGGTGAGAACGCCGTCGTGTGACCACGGGACAACCCAGCTGGAGACGCCTGAGGTGTACGCAAAGCAAAAGGCAGTGAGAACGCCGTCGGGTGACCGTGGGACAACCCAGGGAGCCTTTGACCGCCTCGCCCCGTCCGGGCGCGGGGATGCCCGCGGATGCGAGAGGTCTTGCCGACTGGCGGTGCACCATGGCGAGACGACGGGAGAGAGGACGCTCGGAGGGGGCTCAAGAACGGTGACTGAAAAACCGTTATTATGGGAAATGGAACAGGCTTGCCCTCTTGGTCTCGTCGAGCGTCACATCGAGGGGTTCCCCACCCTGGATGCCAGCCGCATGCGGATTTTCCGCATGTTGCAGGACGAGACGGCCGGACACGAGGAGATCGAGCGGGCGGTGTCGTGCGACCCGGCTATCTCGGCCAGGGTGGTCAAGCTCGCGAACTCACCCTTCTACCGGCACTCGGACCATCACGTGGGGATCGCCAAGGCCATCAGGACCATCGGCCTGGACATGGTGAAGTGCATTGCGCTGTCTGCGGCCGTGATCGATGCGTTCAGGTCACAGACCGAGGTGATGGGGATGCTGTGGGCGCACTCCTATGCCGTGGCCGTGGTGGCCGGGTCTCTCGGTCAGACAAGGAACGAGCGGGATGTCCTCTTCACGGGCGGCCTGCTCCACGACCTGGGGAGGATGGTCCTGTTGAGCGCGGATGCAGAGGGTTACCCCGGTCTGTGCAAAACGTCCCGCCTTTGGCCCGAGCCCCTTCAGGAGCGCGAACGTTACGGCATCGATCACTGCAGTGCAGGGGGGATCCTCGCCGAGAGGTGGCGGTTCCCCCCCGAGGTGGTGCAGGTGATCAAGGCGCACCACGAACCCCGGGAGCGGTTCTCGGCCACGATCGGGCTCATAGACTTCATAGCCTCGGCGGAGGAGGCGGGCATGGATGGCGGGACCCCGGATTACGAGCGGTTTGCGCCGGCATGCGCCGAACACGCTTATAAAGAACTTGTAAACACAGTGCGCAACAGGTATAGATCGAACTCAGCCGTTGTCGATAACCTGTGTTGAGAGGCATTGGGCGTGCCGTGAATAACCTGAGCGATCGAATGGGGGGCACACCGGAATCCGTCACCGACCGGGAGCGTATCCTTCTCGATCTGCTGGGCAAGACCTCGGGCTTCTACGAGCAGACCATCGGCATCCTCTCTTCGATCTTCGAGATCTCTCAGTACGTCTCCGAGGAGGACAGGAGCCGGGACTTCTTCACGTACATCACCGATGTCCTGGTGTCCGAGTCTAGATGCGAGAACGCGTCCATCTTCATGGTGGAGGGTGACGAGATCGTCCTCAAGGCGGCCTCAGGCAAGACCCTGCAAAACGCGAACACCGACCTGAGGATTCCCCTCGGAAAGGGCGTGGCCGGCACGTGCGCAAGCCGGGGCAGGCCCATCGTCGTCGGGGATGTCGAGGAGTGCGAGTTCTTCATGAGGATGGACTCCGCGCGGGTGAACATCGGCTCCATGCTCTGCGTGCCCATCAAGGAGGGCAGGAGCACGGTGGGTGTCATGAACCTCTCGCACTCTTCGAAGGGGTTCTTCGACGTCCATTCCATCAGGGTGTTCGAGCTGTTGGGACTCCTCATAGGGAACCTCTTCACCCTCGTCCACGTGTCCGAGGTGTTCAGGCGGAGGAACGTGGACCTCGGCCACACCCTGCGGGCCAAGGAAGATTCCTTGAGGATCCTCACGCAGAGGTACAAGGCGGTGGTGGACGCCACCGAGGAGATGATCTGCATCGCCGACACGCAGGGCTCTGTCCTTTTCTCGAACCAGGCCCTGCAGAGAAGGCACGGCTCCAGGCCGGCGCACTTGGCCGAACTCTTCGGAGACGCTGCCGCCCGGACCGTCATCGAGAGGGCGCGCGCCCTGCACGGCGGCGAATCAGCGGATTTCGAGCTGACCGTGAGGACGGGATCCAGAGACGAGATGATCGGCCAGTTTCTCCTGGTGCCCCTCGAGGGAGGCGAGATCCTCGTCGTGGTGCGCGACGTGACGGCCAGGGTGAAGATCGAGCAGAAGACCAGGCAGACCGAGAAGCTGACATCGCTCGGCCTGCTCACCTCCGGGATAGCGCACGAGCTCAACAACAAGCTGACCCCGATCATGGGCTTCCTCGAGCTCATAGACGCGAGCGGGCTCTCGGAGAGGGACAAGAAGAGGCTCTCGATCATCGTGAACTCGGCTCAGTCGGCCAAGGGGATCGTCGAGTCCCTGCTCAAGTTCTCCAGGAACAGGCCCCCGGAAAGGACCGTGTTCGACATGCGCGAGGTGATCCAGAGGGCGGTCACCCTGTATGCCCCCATCTGCAAGAAGCGCGGCATACGCATCGTCGCAGAGAACCCGAAGGGGTCTCTGCGCGTGAAGGCCGACATGAACTGCATGGAACAGGTTCTCGTGAACTTCATAAGCAACGCGATCGACGCCATAGGCGAATCCCAAGGCACCATATGGGTGAGGTCAGCGCTCGAGGACGACTGCGTCAGCGTGTGCGTCGAGGACACGGGCCCGGGTATCCCGGAGGACATCATGGACCGGATATTCGACCCGTTCTTCACCACCAAGGCGAACGACAAGGGGACGGGGCTCGGGTTGTCGATATGCTTCGGGATCGTCACGGAACACAGGGGTGACATCACGGTCGAGAACACGGGCGGCGGAGCCCGGGTCACCATGAAGATCCCCGCCTCGTGCGATCTCGATGAGGACCTCACCCCTCCCGAGAAGGTGCACGCGGCGGACACGCTCGGTTTCGGCGAGATGCAGGGCCTCATCATGGTGGTGGAGGACGAGGAGGCCCTCCTCGACCTCATGGTCGACACGCTGAGCCCCCACTTCCATGTCATGACCTTCGACAACGGGAGGTCCGCGTTCGAGCACCTCGACGAGTATTCCTGGGAGCTCATCATCTCGGACCTCAGGATGCCCGTGATGAACGGCATGGAATTCTACGAGGAGGCGGTGAGGCGCAACCCTTCGCTCAAGAACAGGTTCATGTTCATCACCGGTGACACGTACGACTACCAGGTGAAGGAGTTCCTCGAACGGAACAAGGTCACCTACCTCAGGAAGCCCTTCAGGATATCCGAGCTGAAGGAGACGGTCTCGAGGCAGCTGCAATGGGTGAAGACAACGAGCTGAAAAAAAGGATCCTCGTGGTGGACGACGAGGAGATCGTCCGCTACTCTCTCAAAAACATCCTTGCCGCGCGGGGATACGAGGTTGATGACGTCCCCAGCGCAGAGAGGGCCCTGGAGCTCTTCAGGGAAAAGACCTACCACCTCGTGCTCACGGATCTCGTGCTCGAGGGCATGGGAGGGCTCGAGCTCCTGGAGAACGTCAAGGTCATCTCCCCCAGGACGCTCGTGATCGTGATCACGGGGTACGGTTCGCTCAAGACGGCGATAAGGGCGCTCAGGCTCGGGGTGTACGACTACCTCCTCAAGCCGTGCGAGGAGGAAGAGCTCGTGTTGAGGGTGAAGAGGGCCCTGGAGATGCAGAACTTCGGCATGGAACAGCAACGTCTCCAGGAGCTGAGCGCCATCGCCAAGACCGCGGTCACCCTGTCGGACCGCATCAACACGCCTTTGTCCATCATCCTCGGGAACATCGAGATGCTCCAGCTCAAGGACGGGGTGGGGACCAGGCCGGATGTCAGGGAGACCCTCCGCCTGATGGAGGAACAGGTGTTCGTCATTAAGAGGGTGATGGAGAAACTGGCGAACCTGACCATCGCCCACACAAAGAAGTACCCTGCACTCATGGGTTGTGAGATAATCGACCTCGCGAGAGAGGACTCTCACGGTGGCGGGCAAGAGCATCCTGATCGTTGACGATTCCCCGGAGATGGTCCGGATGGTGGCCGAGTACCTGAACATGCACGGGTACCTGGTGCACACGGCCCTGGACGGGGACGAGGCGCTGTCGTGTCTCGGGACCAGGGACGTGGAGGTGGTGGTGAGCGATATCCACATGCCCAGGATCGACGGGTTCACCCTGATGGAAGAGATACGCACGCGCTACCCCAACGTGCCGGTGATCCTCGTCACGGGATACTCGGTCCGCGAGGCGGAGCGGATAGCGCTGGAGCGCGGGGCGAACGCGTTCATGGCGAAACCGTTCAGGCTCAGGGACCTCAAGAGCGTGATAGACCGGGTGTCCTCGGAAGCAGACCCATATCCTGCCGGGAGGAGGTAGAGAGACGATGAAGAAGTCCAAGGTGAAAAAACCGCAGAAGATCCTGTGCTACATCGATTTCGCCAAGTCCAGCGCCTACGTGGTCGAGTACGCCCACAAGCTGGCCTGCCTGCTCGAGGCCGAGCTCTTCGTTCTCCACACCGTCACGGACATACGGAGCGCTGCAGGGTTCTACGTGCCGCACATCAACACCGACAAGCTGGAAGAGGAGGTCGTCAAGGCGGCCAAGGACAAGATGTACGCCATCTGCAGCCAGGTCGGCGACGAGTGCGTCGACGCGAGACACCGCTTGGTCACCAGGGGGGTGCCCATAGAGGCGATCAACAAGGTGATCAAGGAAAAGGAGATCGATCTTCTCGTGGTCGGCCACGAGGTCTCGACCGGGGCGCTCAAGAGCTTCAAGGGGGACCAGGCGGAAAAGTTCATGAAGAACCCCACCATCCCGTTCCTCGTGCTGCCCGTGTGACCGGCGGGCGCCCTCTGCGCCTTGGGGGCGGGAAGGCCCGGCTCTCAGAACCATCTGGGGTGGATGGGCCTGTTGTCTGGCTCTCCCGAGAGGTGCCGTTCGGCTTCGTGATCCCGCCACGGGTTTTCGCCCTCCGGCTCGTCTTCCCTCCGGGCTGACGGCGCTTCCGTGGGGCCGCCGACCGATCTCGGCAGGCCTGTCTTGGAATGCCTCGCCAGGAACCGGAACAACGAGGGTACGGCGAAGAAGAGCACCAGGATGACGAGGGGCAGGAGCGTGTCGAACCCCATGGTGTGCGCGTCTCTCATGGCGGAGGGAATGATAGCACAACCTGCCGGGCGATGAACAGGGGGATCGGGATCCACTCCCTGGTCATCGAGGTCGGCCTTCCTGCCGGACCGCAGACGCGATGTGGTCCCAGAGGTCATCCACCCCCGTGCGGTCGTGGGCGGAGGTGAGCACCACGCCGGCCTGTGCCTGCCTCGAGAGTTCGGCGACTCGCAGTGTCCTTTGCCCATGGCCCAGCTTGTCGCCCTTGGTCGCGGCCACGAGGAGCCCCGCTTTCGTCTTCGAGGCGAGCTGTATGAGCAGGCGCTCGTGGTCCCCGATGTCCCGGCGGATGTCCACGAGGAGCACCAGGAGGCGGAGGGCGGCGGCGCCCGCCAGGTAGGAGGAGATCGCCTGGCGCCAGGCTTCGATGACGGTCTTCGGCGCCTCTGCATAGCCGTAACCGGGGAGGTCGACGAGGTAGAGGGGCGCAAGCTCGACGGATTCCACCCGGTAGAAGTTGACCGTCCTCGTCTTGCCGGGCTTCTTGCTCGTGTGCACCAGGTTTTTGCGGTTGAGGAGCGCGTTGATGAGCGAGGACTTGCCGACGTTGGACCTGCCCGCGAACGCCACCTGGGGCAACCCCATATCGACGTGGGGATACACGCCGGAAAACGATGCGTCCCTGATCCTCACCTTCATACGGACTCGAGGAACCGTGCCACGCGGCTGATCCCCTCCACGATGTTCGTCTCCGAGTTGGCGTAGCTGAACCGGATGTACCCCTCTGCGCCGCTGCCGAAGTCGATCCCGGGGGTCACGCCCACACCTGTGCGTTCGAGGATCTCCATGGCGAAGGCCCTGGAATCCTTCGTGTACTTCCGCATGTTCACGAGCACGTAGAATGCGCCTGTGGGCTCGACCTCTACATTGAACCGCCACCTGGCCATCTCGTCGAGCATGACCTTCCTGCGGCGACCGAATGTCCGGTGCATCCGTTCCACGTCCGGGCCGGCTTCCGTCAGCGCCGCGACCCCCGCCCACTGGGCCACGGACGGCGCGCAGATCATGAGGTTCTGCTGGAGCTTCTGCACGGAGCGGATCATGTGGGCGGGGAAGATCGCCCAGCCGAGCCTCCAGCCCGTCATGGCATAGGCCTTGGAGAAGCCGTTGATCACCACGGCCTCGTCGGTGAACTCGAGGATCGTGTGCTGCTCAGACTCGTAGACGAGGCCGTGGTAGATCTCGTCCGAGATCACGGGGACGCCCAAGGACGCGATGGCCTTCATGTGCTCGGCATCCAGGCAGACACCCGTGGGGTTCGCGGGGGAGTTCACGACGATCGCCCTGGTGGACGGCTTGATGAGGGCGTGGGCCTTGCCGGGGTCGAGCTGGAACCCGTCTGCGCTGCCGGTGGGCACGAAGAGGGGTGTGCCCTTGAGCACCTTGACGAAGTTCGGGTAGCACGCGTAGTACGGGTCGGTCATCATGACCGTGTCGCCGGCGTCGATGAGGCATGCCATGGCCAGGAGGAGCGCCGGGGACGACCCCGCCGTCACCACGATGCGGTCCACGTCCACCTTGACCCCGTACGTCCGGGCGTAGTGCCCCGAGATCGCCTCCCTCAGCTCGGGTATGCCCAGGGAGTCGGTGTAGTGGGTCTTGCCCTTTTCCATGGCCTCCCAGGCCGCCCTCCGGATGCATGGGGGGGTGTCGAAGTCCGGCTCCCCCACCTCCAGGTGGATCACGTCCCTCCCCGCCGAGGCCAGGGTGTTCGCCCTCTCCATGACGTCCATGACGAGGAAGGGCTGAATGTCGAGAGAGGTGGAGGAAGGCTTCATGCCGTCGGTATAGCAGAGCTCGCGGATCGTGGTCAATCGGGCGGCGCCGGCTTCCGTTCGTGGCGGGAGCCCCTCGAGCGGGGGGTTTCGGGGAAAAACAGGCCCAAGCGGACCGGGATGTGGCGGGGGCTCCTCGAGCAGGGGGGCTCCGGCCGAGATGCGGATCGTCCCGGGAAGGATCGCCGAGCTCAAGGCTCTTTCTGGCCGTCGGATCCCGAAGGTCCCTGCTCGATCTCGGCCAGCACCCTCGTCACCTCAGCCTCGGTCGCCTTCAGTCGTTCCCTGAGGAAGCGGATCTTCTCGGACGCCTGCCTGATCGTCTCCTCGAGCTCGTCGATGGGGACTTCGCCCTTGCCCATCCTCTCTATGGTTTCCTCGAGCTCTCTGAGGACCTCAGAGTATCCTTTGCCCTTCTTTCGCGTCTTCATCGTCTGCGTGTTCCTTTCTCTCGACCGTCGAATGCAGCCTGCCGTGAGCGAGGACGGTCGTTATCGATGCACCCAGCCCGACGTGACGAGCATCCGTGCATACCCTTCCGGCGCTGTCGAGGGTCAGGGAGTATCCCCTGTCGAGCGTGTGGCGCGGATGGAGGACGTTCGCCGCCCTCTCGAGCCTGTCGAGGCGTTCCAGCTGCACCCCGATGCCCTGCGACAGGTCCCTGAGGCGGGAATCCAGGGTCGCGGAGAACTCGGCGAGGCCCCGGTACAGGACATGCCTGGTCGCGCCCGCGAGCAGGGCGGACCTCGAGTCGAGCAAGGCGGCGTGTTCGCGCAGGCACCCCGAAGCCCTGTGCCCGAGGGATCTCGCGAGCCCCAGGAGCCTTTCCGTGTGGAGGGCCGCCGTTGAGGATGCACCGGCCGTGAACCGGGCGGCGGCCGATTCCAAAGCGGATCGCATGCGTTGAGTCCGCGTCCTGGCGTACAGGGCGAGCCTCGTGCAGGCGAGCTCGAGCGCGCGCGATGCCATGTCGATGGTCTGCAAGGAGGACTTCTCGAGGAGGCTCGCCGAGCCCTCGAGGAACGACCACGCCTCCTCGAGCCGAGAGACGAGGAATCTCGCCGCGTCCGTAGGGGTGACGAGGCATCGGTGAGCGACCATGTCGGCCACGGACAGGTCTATCTCGTGGCCGATGCCGGTGATCACCGGGACCGGGCAGGTCGCTATGGCCCTGCAGATGCCGATATCGTCGAAGGCGATGAGATCGGTCTTCGCGCCGCCCCCCCTGACGATGGCTATGACGTCCAGGCCCTCGATGGCGGCCAGGACCCTGATCCCCCGGGCCACTTCCCCGGCGGCCCTGTCGCCCTGCATGTGGGCGTCGAAGACGAACACGGACACGGCGAACCCGCTCTTTTGGATGATGCTCGTGAAGTCGCGGTACGCGGCCGAGTCCACCGACGTGACGAGACCTATCCTGAGCGGGACGGGACCCAGCTGGAGTGACCTGTTCTTCTCGAGAAGGCCGGAGGCCTTGAGCAGTTCTATGGTCTTGGCCCGGATCCTGGCTATGGCGCCGAGGGTGTAGGTCGGGTCCACCTCGCTCACGATGAGCTGGTATCTCCCTTCGCGCACGAAGAGGTCGACCTTGGCCCTGAGCTTCACCTCCATGCCGGATGCGAGGTCGAAGTCCCGAAAGCCGTTTGCCGCAAGCGACCTGCGCCATGCCGCGACGGAGCCCTGGAAAAAGGCACAGGCGATCTTGGCGATATAGGCCTCGTTCGTGTCCGGGCCCTTTTCCACCAGGTCGAAGTAGACGTGGCCGGACTTGGCGTGGGTCTTGAGCCCGTGGATCTCCCCCACCACCCAGACCGGGGACCCGAACCTCTGGGCCAGGGCCTGCCGGGCGTACTCGTTCACCTCGCTGACTCGAAGGCAGCTCACTCAAGAATACCGCCTTACCAGAAAGAGCGAGGAACTATCAAGCATTCCCCGATTGACAGGGTGGGTGCCTGGTTGTAGATGTCGTACAACACGCATGGGAGGGAACCCCGATGGCCTACCAGTTCGTCAAGGCCGACATAACGGACGCCGTCGCGGTCGTGGAGATGGACCGCAAGCACGAACTCAACGCGCTCTCCTTCGGGTTGATGAGGGAGATCCACCACGTGTTCAGCTCGGTGCTCCACGAGTCGTCTTCCGTGCGGGTCGTCGTGTTCACGGGAGGCGACGAGTGCTTCTCAGCCGGGATCGATCTCAAGGAGGCCCCGTACTTCAGCGCCGAGGATGCGGCCGAGTACTTCAGGCTGGCCCTCGAGCTGTACACCCTGCTGCTCGACCAGGACAAGATCATCATCACCGCGGTCAGCGGCATAGCCTTCGGCGGCGGTTTCAACCTCGCGCTCATGGGCGACATGATCATAGCGTCGGAGAGCGCCATCTTCGCGCACCCGGAGATCAAGTACGGCTTCAATCCCCTGCTCACCCCCCTGGTGGCGCGCGTTGGGATGGCACGAGCCAGGGAACTCGCGCTCAGGGGCGATCCGATAGGCGCACGCGAGGCCTACGGGATCGGGCTCGTCAACAGGGTGGTGGCGCCCGAGTTCTTCAGGGACGACGTGATGGGGTGCGCGGGCCAGCTCGTAGGCAGGTCGCCGGAGGTGGTCAAGGCCGTAAAGAGGAGCCTCGACGTGGTGAGCAGGCTCGACGCGAAGGCGGCGCTCGAATACGAGCTCGAGATGACTTCCATGCTCTTCAACATCAAGGGTGACATCAGGGAGAGGATGAAGGCCGTCGTCAAGAGCAAGGGACATGAGGACACTTCCTGCAAGGGCTGAGACGTTCCCGTTCGACCCCGCCGGACTCCATGCCGTCCTTTTCGCCCACTACGGGCCCTCGCACTGGTGGCCCGGAGAAACCCCCTTCGAGGTGATGGTCGGCGCCGTCCTCACCCAGAACACCGCTTGGAGAAACGTCGAGAAGGCCATCGCGAACCTCAAGGCCTCGTCCCTCCTGAGCGTCGAGGGCATCCACGGCCTGAGCCCGGAAGAGCTCGCGCGGCTCATCAGGCCGGCTGGTTACTACAACGTCAAGGCCGCGCGCCTGAAGAACCTGGTCACCCTGATCACGAGGGATTTCGGCGCCTCGCTCGAGAGGCTCTTCATGCTCAGCGACTCCGACCTGCGCCTTGCGCTCCTGGGGGTGAACGGGATAGGCAGGGAGACCGCGGACAGCATATGCTGCTATGCGGCAAACCGGCTCGTGTTCGTCGTGGACGCGTACACCAAGAGGATCCTCTCGCGGCACGGCGTCATAGGGCCTGGTGCGGACTACGAGGAAGTCAGGGCCCTCTTCGAGGGCTCGCTGCCCAGGAACCTGGGGGTGTACAAGGATCTCCACGCGCACCTCGTGTACGTGGGCAAGGATTACTGCAGGGCGAAAAGGGTGCGGTGCGGCGATTGCCCGCTCGGTGGACCAGGCTGTCTCCCGATCCCGGCAGGAGATGGAAGCCTTCGCCCCCAGGCGGGCGCACCGGGAAGCCCTGAGTGAGGGTGGGTCGTGGAGATCTTCGACGTCATCGTGGTCGGCGGGGGGCACGCCGGGGTCGAGGCCGCACTCGCCTCGCGCAGGCTCGGCATGGACACGGCGCTCTTCACCCTGTCCGTGGACGCCATCGGGAGGATGCCCTGCAGCCCCTCCATCGGCGGCCTCGCAAAGAGCCACCTCGTCAAGGAGATCGACGCGCTGGGCGGCATCATGGCGGAGGCGGCCGACGAGACCGCGATCTCGTACCGTGTGCTCAACACCAAGAAGGGACCGGCGGTGCGCGCCACCAGGACCCAGAACGACAGGAGGCTCTACGAGGCGGCGGTGAGGAGGCGCGTGGAGTCCGCGGGCATCCACCTCAGGCAGGTGCGGGTGGATTCCCTCGTTCTCGACGGGACTCGCATAACCGGCGTCAAAGACCGCTTCGGGGTCCTGTACAGGGCCCGCGCGGTCGTGATCACCGCCGGGACGTTCCTCCAGGGCCTCATCCACATCGGCGACACCCGACAGAAGGCGGGCAGGGCCGGGGAGGAGGCCTCCTACGAGCTGGCGGAGAGCCTCGAGGCCCTTGGGTTCGAGATGGGGCGGTTCAAGACCGGGACCCCGCCGCGCCTCGACGTGCACACCATCGATCTCTCGGCGCTGCAACGGCAGGATTCACAGGAGGGCTGCATGCCGCTGGGGTTCGACTCCAGGGGGCCGCATCTCCCCCAGGTCCCCTGCTACCTGGCGAGGACCTCGCCCGCCACCCACGAGCTCGTCAGGAGGCACATCGGCAAAAGCCCGCTCTACTCCGGCGCGATCACCGGCACACCCGCCAGGTACTGCCCGTCGCTCGAGGACAAGGTGATGCGTTTCGGTGACAGGGACGGCCACCAGGTCGTCATCGAACCCGAGGGTCTCGACACCCGGGAGGTCTACGCATCCGGGCTCGGAAACAGCATGCCCGTGGAGATCCAGTGGGAGATCGTCCGCTCGGTCCCCGGGCTCGAGCGGGCGGAGATCGTGCGACCCGCATACGCCATAGAGTACGCCTACGTGAAACCCACCCAGCTCATGAGGACGCTCGAGACCAAGAGGGTCGAAGGGCTGTACCTCGCGGGACAGGTCAACGGCACCTCCGGCTACGAGGAGGCGGCCGGCCAGGGACTGGTGGCCGGTGTCAACGCGGCGCTCAAGATCAAGAATGAGCCCCCGTTCGTCCTCGACCGTTCGACGGCCTACATCGCGGTCATGATCGACGACCTCGTCACGAAAGGCGTGAGCGAGCCCTACAGGCTCTTCACCTCCAGGGCCGAGCACAGGCTCGTGCTCAGGGAGACCAACGCGGTCTTCCGGCTGAGCGGCGAGGCGCTCAAGATCGGCCTCATAGGGAGAGACCGGTTCGAGCGCGTCCAGGCCGTGGAGGCGGAGGTCTCGTCCCTGAGGGAACACCTCCGGAAGACGACGGTGACCGTGCCCAGGGACCTGCCCGGGGCGCTCTCCCCCGGCAATGACGACGCCCCGCGCACGACGCTCGAGAGGCTCTTGAAGAGACCCGGGATCACCATGGAACACCTCAGGGACAGAGGCCTCGTCCCTGTCTCGAGTGAGCTAGCCGGTATCGAGGCGGAAATCGGGATCAAGTACGAGGGGTACATCGCCCGCCAGCTCGAGGAGACCAGGCGCCTCAGGGATATGGAGGGCGTCGAGATCCCCCCGACGTTCGACTACGCCGCCGTCCCCGGGCTCTCCAACGAGCTCAGGTGCAGGCTCGACGCCGTCAGGCCCGCCACGGTGGGGCAGGCCTTGCTCGTGGAGGGCATGACCCCCGCGGCGATCACCGCGCTCAGGATAGCCCTCAAGAAGGCGGGATCGAAGAAAACGCCGTGACGGGTCCCCGGGCGGGCGTGTCCGCGGGCCCGTGGCCTCGTCGTCTCGACGTCGCCCTCCATCCGAGAGGGAGGGGCTCGACCCGCAGGCCCGAGTCTTGCGGATGGGCCTTCACTCCTTGAGGAAACGCCTTGCGATGACGAGGCGCTGGATCTCGGATGTGCCTTCGTAGATGGTCGTGGCCCGCGCGTCTCGGTAGAGCCTCTCCACCTTGAAGTCCATGGTGTACCCGTACCCGCCGTGGATCTGGAGGCAGTGGTAGGCGGCCTTGTTCGCCGTCTCAGATGCGAAGAGCTTCGCCATGGAGGCCTGCGAGGTGAACGGGAGGCCGAGATCCTTGCTCCTCGCCGCCTCGAGGGTCAGCAGGTGCGACGCCTCGATGGAGGTGGCCATGTCCGCGATCATCCACTGGATTGCCTGGAAGGAGCCGATGGTCCTGCCGAACTGCCTCCTCTGCCTCGCGTACGCGACCGCCTCGTCCAGGCAGGCTCGCGCGATCCCCGTGGCCTGCGACGCGATCCCTATGCGGCCGCTGTCGAGCGCGGTCATGGCGATGGTGAACCCGAGGCCGGGCCTCCCGACGAGGTTCTCCCTCGGGACCTTGCAGTCCTCGAACACGAGTTCCACCGTGTTGGAAGCCCTCAGGCCCATCTTCTTCTCCGTCGCCCCCACGCGGAACCCTGGGGTCCCCCTCTCCACGATGAAGGCGCTCAGTCCCTTGTTCCCCTTGTCCGGCCCTGTCCTGGCGATAAGATTGACGACGTCAGCGTACGCGCCGTGGGTGATGAACACCTTTGTGCCGTTCAGGAGGAAGTGATCGCCCCTGTCTTCTGCCCTGAGCCTGAGGCTCCCGGGGTCGGAACCTGCACCCGGCTCGGTCAGCGCGAAGCAGCCGAGCAGTTCCCCCCTGGCCAGCCTCTCGAGGTAGCGGCGCTTCTGGGATTCGTCCCCGAACTTGAGCAGGGGTTCGGTGGACAGGTTCGCAACCGACATGGTGACCGCGGTGGAGGCGCAGGAATACGCGATCTCCTGTACCGCCAGGCAGTAGCTCACGGCGCCGGCCCCGGCGCCGCCGTATTCCGGGGGCACCATCATGCCCAGGAACCCAAGGTCCCCCATCTTCTTCACCACGTCCAGAGGGAAGATCCCTTCCCTGTCGCGCTCTGCCGCATACGGTTCGAGCTCCTTCCGGGCGAAGTCGCGGGCCATCAGCCTGATCATTTCCTGTTCGGCGTTGAGTTGGTGGGGCACTGCGCGCCTCCTACGGTACGTATATGACCACGAGGAGCTCGGTCTTGAGGTCCGACGGGTTGCTGAGCGTGTGGTGGAGCGCGGAGTTGAAGTGGATGCTCGAGCCCTTCTCGAGGGTCGTGACGTTCCTGCCCACCCTGACGACCAGGCTGCCCTCCAGGACGTAGATGAACTCCTCGCCCTCGTGGTGGTATTCGACGCCCTTGTGGTCCTCGTGAGCTTCCAGGCTCACCAGGTAGGCGCGCAGGTGCTTGTCGGGGGCCGGGTTGGTGAGGGGGGTGTAGGCGTAGGAGGCGACCCGCTTCTTGTGGCTCCTGGCGCGTCTCTGGGTGGCGCGCCGTTCCGTCTCCCCTGCTAGCTGCTCGATGTCCACCCTGAATGCCCTGCCCAGCTGCAGGACGAGCGCCACCGGCGGAGCCACGAGCCCGTCTTCGACCCGGCCGAGGAGCTCCGGCGGGTACCCGGTTTCACCCGCGAGGTCCTCGAGGCTCAACCCCTTCTCGAGCCTCAGGGCCCGGATGCGCGCCCCGAAGGTTGCATCGTCCTTTTTCTTCATGCGGTGCTCTCCCTTCTCCGTCCTCTCTCGAGCGGTGTAAGCCTGAGGCTTCCCTTGTCGATGCTGGGTCTCACGTGAGGCCGGCATGTCATCGGGAAGGCCCCCCGGCAGAGGATGAGGCCTTCCTCCCGGCGGGAACCGGCCGGCCGTGCATGACCTGCGGGATCCTCTGCCCGAGGCCGTCTCTGTCCCCCCGTCGATCCATGGCATACCCGGCTCTCTGCAGGCTCATGGGTCGCGGGGACGTCCCTATCCCCCCTAGTTCCTCCCGTAGATCCGGGGCCTCTTGAACCTGAAGAACCCCTGTTGCTCCTCGAGCTCTATGGTCGTGGCCTCGTCGTCGAAATACTCCTGCCTGAGGGCCTTGAGACGTTCCTCGAGCTCGGCGCCCGTGTACCGGCTCTCGAGGGCCTCCCGTTCCTCCATGTACCTGAGCCCTATCTGCCACCTGAGCTCCCTGTCCTGGTCCCTCTTCGTCCTGGCCGCGATCTCCTCCTCGCTCATGCCCATCTTCCGCCTGATCCTGTTGATCTCCTGCTGGCGTGCGACCGGGTCCATGCGCCTGAGCTCATCCTGCACCGAGTCGATGCTGAAGAACACCCTGGCGAGGAGTTCCTTCTGCTGGAGGATGAAGGCCTCGGGGGTGTTCTCGTAGGTCTGCCTGAGCACGTCCTCGTAGAGCTCGAGCCTGTCGTCCATGGGGGTGTCCGCTGCTTCGTCCAAGGCGTCCAAGGTCTCTCTCACCCTCGCCGTGCGGGCCTCCACGGCGAGCATCTCGCCGGAGAACATCTCCCTGGCCTCTGGGCCGAAGAGTTCGGTCCTCTTCCGCCAGAGCACCTCCAGCCGCTGCTCCGGAGGCAGGGAAAGCAGCATGCGCCTGTTGTCCACAAGCCACTTCTCGTAGAGGTCCAGCTTCGCGATGGTCTCGAGGATGTCTTTCGCGTTCGCCGGGAAGGCCCGTTTCAGGATCCGCTCGAAGAGGCCGGGCGCTCCCCCTTTGCCGAGGCCTGCCAGCTGGTTCCTGAGGAAGAAGAGCGACGCCTGGGTGGACTTCTTCGAGATGGTAGGGCCGTAGTACTTCCTGAGCTCCCTTACGTACTCCTCTTCGAGCATGGCGTCCGGAGAGACGCCGGGCGCGCCGAGGATCCCCGGGGCGGCAATGCCGTGTGCAGGGTCGCCTTTTCGTGCCTTCTCCGGGTGCCCGGGCCCGGAGAAGACCAGGGCGGCGACGGCGATGACGGTGATCGCCGCGAGCACCGAGATGATGTAGGTTGTCCTTTTTGCCATGGAGGACCCCAGCGGTGATCAGGATACCCTCAGGCGCCGCCTGATGCAACCGTCGCCGGCCTGCGACGCGCAGGATAGCCCTTGACGTCACGCTCTCCCCTGTCGCTCGCGCATGGCGGCCTCGCGAGGGCGGCTGCACGGGAGACGGGAAAGTCCCGGGCGAAGGCCTTGGGCGCAAAGGCCCGCCGCGCCCTGCGGGCGCCGCCGGGAAAGGGCGGAGGCAGTGCCCGGGGTGAGGCGGCTTTCCCGTCGCCGCCCGGCCCCGGCGGGAGCGAGCAGCCGTTCTCTGTCGGCCGGGCCCTCCCGGCCGAGCGCGTGCATCGAGACCCCTCGGCCGTGAAGCCCGCTTCACGCGGGGCGGCGCAGGATACGGGGAGCGGGGTCTCTGCGAACCCGCTCCCCCATGCCTTCTACAGGAGCGGCTGGAGTTTGGCCCAGATGAGGGTGGCCAGCTTCATGGACCCCGAGTCGCTCGGATGGACACCGTCGTAGATGATGTCGGAGCTCGTTATGGATGACCGTGGGTCGATGAAAACCCTGTAGTTCGGGACGGCCGTGGCGTTCTGGACCGCGAGGGCGAGCTTGGCGTCCCCGTAGTCCACCGCGGGGTTGAGCGAGGTGCTGCCGATGAGCCCGTTCTTGAGCCGGTAGTACCCGAGGTAGATGATGTTGTCCACCCCGTCCCTCCCCATCTGGTTGAGGAGGTCGACGACGTCCACGTAGATGTCGTTGATGAGCGCCTTGCACGTCGAGGAGAGACCGGACTCCCACCAGTCCACCTTGCAGTTGTACGGGTCGAACAGCGTGGCGGGTATGAGGATGTCGTTCCCGCCGCCGTCCATGAAGATGGTGGCGATGTTCGGGTTGTCCGCCTTTGCGTCGGAGTACTGGTCCTCGATGTGGACGATCATGGAGCCGGACAGGGCGTAACGCCTGAACGTCTGGCCCGACCACGAGTGGAGGTAGTCCTGGATCTTGCCGGACAGCGCGAAGATGGAATCCCCGAGGTTCACCACGTCGTTGCGGCTCGCGTTCCTGATGACAGGCACGCTGAGGAGCGAGCACCCGGTCATCACGAGGACAGCCGCGAGCAGGACGGAATACCTGAAAACCTTCCCTGACTTCATGTCGTGCATTGCAATCCCCCTTCCATGCATGAGATGGGGCGCCTGGGCGCCCGTGCATACCGTGGCGGCGGCAAAGGTCGTCCTGATCTCGCAGAAACCCGCCAGGGGGCGGAACCTCATGGAATTATTGTCTTACATATATGACAATCATGGGGGTGCGTCAATGGACATCGTGTAAAACTTGGGTAAAGCGGCACAGGCGCCTGGGCAGGGGGTGGCGGCGGTCTCTCGGCCCTTCGCCCCGTTCCATCGACACAAGGGCGGCACCTCGCCGAGACCGTGCCCGACGGAGGTGGATCCTTGCCGCCTAGAGCCCCTTGAGCCTCTCGGCGGCCATCGTGCCGTAGGTCCCGCCAGGGTCGAGCTGGACGATATCCGTGAGCTGCTCCCGCGCGAGCTCGCGAGCCCCCATCTGGAGGTAGAGCCCGGCCAGGTCCCATCGCGCTTCCACGTAGCCGGGAAACTCGAGGATCGCGTGCTTGAGGGAGTCTATGGCCTCGTTGGGCCTCCCCCGGGCGATGTGGATCTTGGACAGGACGTGCCAAGCCGGTGCGTAGTGCGAGTTCTTCTCGAGGGCCTTCTGTGCGTTGTCCATCGCGGCGTCGAGGTCGTGTTTCCTGAGGTAGAGGGTGGCGAGGTTGTACAGGGTGAACTCGGGTGTCTGGTAGAGCTCGTCTGACAACGCCTTCTTGAAGGCGGCCGCCGCCTCGTCGTATCTGCCCATGGTCACGAGGATGGAGCCCTTGAGGTTGTACGCCTCGCTCGCCAGCCCCGGATGCTCGACCTCGAGCTTGGGCGCGTACTCGATGGCCTTGTCCACGTACTCGATGGCCCTGTCCGGTTTGTCGGACTTCCAGTACGCGAGCGCATAGGCGTAGAAGACCTCAGGGTCGGTGGGGTTGGCCGAGGCCGCCTTCCTGAGCTCTATGAGCGCACCCTGGATGTCGTTTTCCTGGATCTTGCCCATGGCGATCGATACCATGGGTCTCGAGAGTTCCCTCTTCTGCATGAACTGTGCGGCGCAGCCCCACGTGAGCGCCAGGGAGGCCGCCACGACGGCACAGACGAGTCTGCGGTGTATCATGCCAGGTCCTCCTTGCAGCGGGTGCCGTTCGGGGAAGGCGAATCAGCCCGAACGGCTTCTCTCACCTCACGGTCTTGCCGATGACGTACCAGCCGTCCTCCGAGTCGGACTCGGTCTCCACGAGCAGGTGCACGATCCTCAGGTCGGGGAATGCGCGCTTGAGATCGTCCAGGTCCACCGGTTCGAACTTCTTCTTGTTGTTCAGGTATGCCTCGGGCGTGAGCGCGTTCGACTCGTAGTTGTCCTTGGTCCGCCGGGAGATCTTGTCCAGGGAGTACTTCTGGGAGCACGACGTCTGCTGTATGAGCAGCGTCCTCCCGTGGCGCGAGGCCACCTCGGCGGCCCTCTTCCTGAGCGCCTGCGTGATGAACGTGGCGTCGAGGATCACGCCCTTGCCCATGGATGCGAGCTCGTCGGCCCGGGCGAACATGGTGTCGTAGACGAGCTTCCTCTTGTCCATGTCGGAGGCCACCTTCTCGTCGAAGATGTCCTCGTCCTTGAGGACCTCCTTCCTGATGATGTCGGTCCTGAGCATGGTGTAGCCCTTGAGCCTGGCGATGACCTCCGTGGTCTCCGTCTTGTTCGTGGCGGGCAGCCCGCAGGCGATGATCACCATGCCCTCGCCGATCTCCCTCTCAACGAATGCCTTGAACGGCTCCCTCAATGTGGCTCACCCCCTCGCTCGACGTGACAGGCCGACAGGGCCTTTCCCCTTATACGCCAAAGAAGCCGGCGACACAATCCGGGACTGGGACGCTTCCCATGATCACGGGGTTCTGGTGACAGTCGGATCCGCCGGTGGCGATGAGGCCGCGCCTGTCGGCAAAGGCCCTGTAGAACGAGGCCGCACGCTCCGTGTGGCGCGTGTGCCAGCACTCGATGCCGTCTATGAAGGGGAGCATGGTCTCCTCGATCATGCGCGCCCTGTCCTCGAGAGAGCCCGCGGCCTGCACCAACGAGGTGCCGTTGGGGTCGTCGGGGTGCGCGAGCACGATCCTGCCCCCTGCGCCGCGTACGAGGGCCGAGGCCTCCTCGATGCCGAGGGGCAGCTTGGGCACGTCGCAGGACACGAGGTACCTGTCGAAGGCCTCCTGGCGGGTGGCCACGATGCCCTTGGCCACGAGGTACCTGGCGATGTGGGGCCTGCCGAGGGAGCCGTCGGCCTCGGCCTCGATGGCCGCCATGTCCGCGGCCGTCAGGGGCTCCCTGTTCTCTCTCGCGAAGGCCTCGTTGATCCTTTCCAGGATCATGGCGGCCCTTTGCCTGCGGTACGCCCTGAGCTCCTCGAGCCTGGCGTTGAGCGCATCGTCCGAGATGTCCACGCCGTAACCCAGAAAGTCGAGGCTCAACGGCTTGCCGCCGGTCCAGTCCGGGTGGGTGAAGGTCACGTTGAGTTCCACGCCCGTGACGTACCCGATCCCGTAGCCCGAGGCCAGTTCCAGCGCCTGGGCCTGGCCGCCGAGCGAGTCGTGGTCGGTCACGGACACGAGGGTGAGGCCGCGCCTGTGAGCCTCCTCGAAGATCTCCCGGAGGGTCCACCTCCCGTCGGAGCCCTCCCGCGAGTGGATGTGGAGGTCAATCTTCGCTCGTGACATAGCGGTGGGCGAGTGCGTAGTACCGGGAAGCCCGTGCCATCGCCTCCTCCTTGAGTGGAGGTTCGAGCCCCTCGTCGTCGAGCATGAAGGAGGTGACCTTGGCCCTCACGTACGCCCTGTAAACCTTGTAGAACCGGAGCACGTCCAGGAGCCCCGTGTCTTTCGACCCCGCGAGGTAGCCTTCCACGAACGCCTTGGAGAGGTCCGTCCTCGAGTTGTAGTCGAGGTCCATGGACAGGAAGGCCACGTCGGAAGCCACGTCGCCGTAGCGGAACCGCTCGTTGAACTCTATGCAGTCGAACACGAAGATCTTCTCCCGGTCCACGCATATGTGCTGGAGGTGGAGGTCTCCGTGGCATTCCTTGATCCACCCGAGCTTCTGCCTCGAGTCGAAGACCGCCTGCTTCCTGTCCAGGAAATCCAGGCTCCAGGAGCGGATCTCGTCGTACTGGGACGCGGTGACGGGCCCGCCAACGTACCTGGCCGTCTGCTCGAAGTTCTCGTTGACGTTGAACGAGACGGTCTCCACGCTCCCGTAACGCCGGGCCTCCTCCGTGCTCGGGATGCCCCCGTAGATACGGGCCAGGTGGAGGCCCACGCGACCCAGCATGGCTTCGTCCGCGAGCCCTCCGGCCAGGAGCCTGTGGAGCATGCAATCCTCGCTGATGCGCCGCATCTTGAGCGCGTACTCCACCACGTAGGAGCCGTCCCCCAGGATGAATCTTCCCCCCTTGAGCGAGACAGGGACGACCTCGAGGTACACCTCGGGAGAGAACCTCCTGTTCAGCCTCAGTTCCTCCTCGGTGTAGAACCTTCGCTTGTCCAGGGTGGTGAAGTCGAGGAACCCGAAGTCGACGGGCTTCTTCACCTTGTAGACGAACTCGTCGCAGACGAAGACCCACGAGATGTGCGTCTGGACGACCTCGACCGAACCCGTCGGTTCAGGGTAGCTCGACGGGTCACTCATGAATTCCACGAGCGTGGCGTGATCCCTCACGGTATACCTCCTGCCAGCTGGCCGCAGGCGCCGAGGATGTCCTTGCCCTTTTCCTTCCTGATCATCACGGTGAAGGGGCTGTCTCTGAGCACGGCCTCGAACTCCAGGACGCGAGAGGGCTCGGGCGCCTCGAAGGGACAGCCGGGCCAGGGGTTGAACGGTATCAGGTTGACCTTGGCCCTTATGCCGTGGAGGAGTCTCACGAGCCTGCGTGCGTGCTCGACCCCGTCGTTCACGCCCTTGAGGAGCACGTATTCCACGGTGATGCGCCTCCTTCTCGGCATGTCGAACCCCTTGAGCGCTGCAAGGAGATCGGCGAGCGGGTACTTCTTGTTTATGGGCATGAGGAAAGAGCGGGTCTCGTCGTCGGTGGCGTTCAGAGAGACCGCGAGGCCGGCCTCGGTGTCCCTGGGGAACGTCTCTATGGCGGGCACGATCCCGCAGGTGGAGACGGTGACGCGGCGCTTCGAGATCTGGACGCCCGCGGGGTCGGCCAGGATGTTGGCGGCCTTGATCACGTTGGGGTAGTTCAACAGCGGTTCGCCCATGCCCATGAACACCACGTTGGTGAAGCGCCTCTCTGGGTACGCCCGAATGGGCATGAGGACCTGGGATACGATCTCCCCGGGGCTCAGGTTCCTGGTGAACCCCCGCGTGGCGGTCAGGCAGAACCTGCACCCCATGGCGCAGCCCACCTGGGAGGAGACGCATACGCTATAGTGGCCTTTCTCAGGGATGAGGACGCTCTCCACGATGCAGCCGTCCGCGAGGGCGTATGCGAATTTCTCGGTGCCGTCCGCCGACACCTTGTGCGAGACCACCTCGGGATACGCTATGGCCCATTGGGAAGCGAGCCGGGCCCGCAGGTCCTTCGGCAGGTCGGTCATGTCGTTGAAGTCTTGCACCCCCTTCGAGAAGAGCCAGCCGTACACCTGGTCACCCCGGTAGGGTTCGCCTGCGAACAGCCCCCTGAGGCCGTGCTTGTCCATGTCGAGGATGTTGGGAAGCCCCGCGCCGGCGGCGTCCCACGGGATGCGGGCACGGCCTTGCGGCGGGGCGCCCGTACCCGCCGTGGCGAGCGAGGTCGTCTTCGGTATGGTTCGCACCTTCATGAGCACTGGGAAAGGGTTCAGGACCCTTGAGCCTCGCCGGGCGAGGCGTTCGTCGTGGCGCGCCCGACAGGGATCGAACCTGTGACCTTAGGCTCCGGAGGCCTACGCTCTATCCTACTGAGCTACGGGCGCGCACCCGTCAGTTCCTTCTCGTCAAGTACCCCACGGCCTCCTCCAGCCCCTTGAGCGTGATCTCGAACATGGGGAAGATCTCCCGTATCGCGCCTATGGTCTGCGTGTGGGCCCAGGTGTACTCGTATTTCGGGTTGAGCCATACACTATGTCTGAACGTCTTTGCAAGGAATTCCAGCTTCACGATGCTGGGGTCGCTCTTGGAGTTGTACATGATGGAGCCGTTGCGGCTGAAGAGCTCGTAGGGGGCCATGGACGCGTCACCCACGATGATGAGCCTGGTTTCCGGGTCGAGCCTCGCGAGCTCTTCCAGGTACACGGGCTTCTCGTACCGCTGCGGGTCTCTCCAGACGCGGTTGTATATGGTGTTGTGGAAGTAGAACACCTGAAGATCCTTGAAGTTGTTCCTCGCGTGGTTGAACAGGACCTGCACCACGTGGACGTACGGGTCCATGGAGAACCCGCCGTTGTCGATCATGAGGATGACCTTGAGCTTGTCCTTCAAGGAGGCGTCGAACACGATCTCTATCTCGCCCGCGTTCTTCATGGTGGCCCGGATGGTCTTCTCTATGCTCAGGCGGTCTTTGGGGCCCGCGGGCACCATGTGCCTGAGTCTCTTGAGGGCGTCCGAGATCTGTGACGGGCCGAGCCTGGTGTCCTCGGTATAGTCTTTGTACCTGCGTTCCAGGGCCACCTTGACCGCGGACTTCATCCGCGACGACCCGCCCACGCGCATGCCCCCCGGGTGGTACCCCGAGTGGCCCACGGGAGAGGTGCCGCCGGTGCCGATCCACCTGTCGCCCCCGTCGTGGCGTTCGGTCTGTTCCTCGAGGCGGCGCCTGAAGTACTCTTCCAGCTCCTCGGGCGTGAGCTTGGCGAGGCTCTTCTCGTCGAGGCCGAGAAAGTCGGCCAGGGCCTTGGGGTCCTTCAGCCAGTCCTCGAGGAGCCTCCTGATCGCGAGGTCGATCTCGTCTTCCAGCTGGGACTCGAGCCGCGCCCCCTTGAAGACGTGGGCGAAGACCCTGTCATAGAGGTCGAAGAGGCGCTCCGACTTGACGAGCACCGCCCTCGTCACGGCGTAGAAGTCTTCCAGCGAGGTGATGCAGCCCTTCGCGAGGGCCTCGTGGAGTTTGAGGAACCCGGTGGGGGTCACCGGGACGCCCTGTTCCCTGAGGAGGTAGAAGAACTCCGTGAACACGGCCCGTTACCGCCCGCCCCCTTATGATCCCGAGCCTGTGAGACGCTGCGCGATCTTGAAGTCCTCGCTCTTCTTGAAGAGGACACCCAGGTACGGGACCTCGCCCCGCACGAGGTGTTTCGGGTCGAAGGACGGGTCCATGAGCAGGATCCTGATCCAGTTGATGAGCTCCCTGGTGGCCGGCTTCTTCTCGACGCCCCTGAGGTTCCTCAGCCGGTAGAAGGTCTCGATGCACGCTTGTGACACCCTGCGGTCGAGGTCCGGGAAGTGCGCCTTGACGATCTTTTCCATCATCTCGGGCTCGGGGAAGGCGATGTGGTGGAAGATGCAGCGTCCGAGGAACGGGTCGGAGAGGTCTTTCTTGGCGTTGCTCGTTATCACCACGACCGGCCGGTGCTTGGCGCGCACGGTCTTGTCGATCTCGATGATGTCGAAGGACATCTGGTCGAGCACGTCGAGGAGGTCGTCCTGGAAGTCGGTGTCCGCCTTGTCTATCTCGTCGATGAGCAGGACGGTCTTGCAGTCGGACACGAAGGCCTGGCCGATCTTGCCCATCTTGATGTAGTCCTCGATGTTGCTCACGTCACGCTTTGAGTCTCCAAAGCGGCTGTCGTTGAGCCTCGTGAGGGTGTCGTACTGGTACAGGGCGTCGACGGCCTTCATGCTGGATTTCACGTTGAGGACGATGAGCGGCATCGACAGGTTCTCCGCAATGGCGTGCGCCAGCAGGGTCTTGCCCGTCCCAGGCTCGCCCTTGACGAGCAGCGGCATCTCGAGCTTGATGCTGGCGTTGACGATCCGGGAGAGTTCTGCATCCAGTACGTATCTCGCGCCTCCGGTAAACTCGCGGGTCTCCATGGTAGGTTCTCCTGGTTTCGTGGGTGATCCCTATCCTTACCACACCTGGCCCTCTCGTGAAAGACCGTCCGCGTCCCGGGGGTCCATTGACTGGGTCCCTTGTTTTGGTTACAAGGGGAATTCGTAGCCTAGATGACGGGAGCGAAGGCCGTTTGGACAGAAAAGAGGATGCGAAGCCTGCCGACACCCTGATGAGGCGCCTCTGGCTCTACCTCACGCGCACGGGCGAGGGGGAGCGGGCCGACGACACCCGCAGGCAGATCGAGGAGATCCTCGACGAGGTCGAGGAGAAGGGCATCATCGACGAGGACCAGGGGGACATGATCCACAACATCCTGTTCCTCAGGGACACCACTGCGAGCGAGATCATGGTCCCCAAGGGCGATATCGTCGCGCTGAGCGTGGACGCCGACCTCGACGACGCCGCGAGGGTCTTCACCGAGGAAGGATACTCCAGGGTTCCCGTCTACGAGGGCACGATGGACAACATCGTGGGGATCCTCCACGCCAAGGACCTCCTCAGGTACTGGAAGGACAGGGACGATCTGCCGGGCATCCGGTCCTTGCTCCACGAGCCCTTCTTCGTCCCCGAGGGCAAGAGGCTCACCGACCTCATCAAGGAGTTCCGAGAGAAGAGGACCAAGATCGCCATCGTGATCGACGAGTACGGCGGGGTGGACGGCATGGTGACCGTGGCCGACGTCATGGAAGAGATCATCGGCGACGCGATAGGCGAGGAGGGGGACGACTTCGAGGGGTACGTGGAGCCCCTGGGTGAGGGACTCTATGCGGTGGACCCCAAGATGCCGGTCGACGAGTTCGCGGAGACCTTCGGTATCAGCGTGCCGGAGGGAGACTACGACACGGTGGCGGGTTTCGTCACGTCCAGCCTCCAGCGGATCCCCCGGGTCGGGGAGCTCTTCGAGCACGCCGGCGTCGTGCTGGAGATAGCGGGCGCCGACAGGAGGAGGATAAGCAAGCTCGTCGTCAGGGTGCCCGGCAAGAAGGACCAGGCGTGAGGTTCCCCGCCCTCCTTGCATCGACCGGTGCAGACGGTTTGCGCCCAAAGGCCTGGTTGTCGCGCGGCTGCGCGAGGATCGTCATCCTCCCCGTCTTCTCCGGCACCCTCTACTTCCTCGCCTTCCCCCACTTCGACCAATGGTGGCTCGCCTGGGTCTTCGCCGTCCCACTCCTGTGGGCGGTCGACGGCGCGGGGGCGGGGAAGGCCTTCCTGGCGGGCTTCGTGGCGGGCGTGGTCGCCTGGGCCGGGATCGCCTACTGGATCGCGCTGGTCATGACCACCTACGGCGGCATGGGCATGCCCGCCGCCTTGGGACTGCTCGCACTCCTGCTCATCTACCTCGCGCTCTACTTCGGCGCCTTCGCGGCGGCCGGGTCCGCCCTCGCCGGCTCCCCCGGGGCGGCCTTCATCCTGCCGGGGATCTGGGCCGGCCTCGAGATGTTCAGGTCGTACGCGGTCTTCGGGGGCTTCCCGTGGGCGCTGTTGGGCCACTCCCAGCTGCCCTTCCTGGAGTTCGCGCAGGTGGCCGAGCTGGGGGGGGTGTTCCTCGTGGGCGCCGTCGTGATGGCCTTCAACGTCGCCCTCTTCCAGGCCGTGAGGGGCCGGTACGCGGGTCTCGTGTCGGCCCTCGTCGTGGTGTGCGCATGCACGGTGTTCGGGTGGGCGAGGCTCCACTTCACGGACTTCGAGGGACCCGGCCTCACAGTGGGCGTCGTCCAGGCGAACGTCCCCCAGGACGAGAAGTGGAGGCCCGAACGCACCGACGAGGTGCTCGGGACCTACCTCGAGCTCTCGAGGAAGGCCCTGTCGGAAGGGGCCCGGCTCGTGGTGTGGCCCGAGACCGCTTGCACCTTCTACCTGTTCAGGCAGTGGCCCCAGACCGAAAGGGTCCTCGAGCTGAGCAGGCAGGTGGACGCGGGCTTCGTGGTGGGAAGCCCGGCCTACGAGGACGGGCGGTTCTACAACCGTGCCTACCTCTTGAGGAGGGGGAGGATCGAGGGCTTCTACGACAAGGTGCACCTCGTACCCTTCGGGGAATACCTGCCGTTCGAGCGCCAGCTGAGACGTTTCTTCGGGTCGCTTACCTCCGAGGTCGGGGACTTCGTGCCCGGGCAAAGCCTCAGGCCCGTGGGCGATCTCGGTGTCCTCGTCTGCTTCGAGAGCGTCTTTCCCGGGCTCGCGAGGACGCTCGTGCGATCCGGCGCGAGGCTCATCGTGAACATCTCCAACGACGCGTGGTTCAAGACGTGGTCCACGCCGTGGCAGCACCTCCAGCAGGCCTGTTTCAGGTCGATCGAGACGAGGAGGTACATGGTCCGCTCGGTGAACCATGGGATCTCGGCGGTGGTGGACCCGTTCGGCAGGGTGAAGGGGAGCATCGGCCTCCTCGAGGAGGGGGTGATCGTGGCCGAGGTCGAGATGATCGATTTCATGAGCCTGTACACCCGCTTCGGCCCCCTCGTCCCCTTCCTGTGGGCGGTGTCCTCGACCGCGTGGGCCTTGGCGTCGTTGACACGCGCCCGGCCAGGTGGTAAAGCCAGGAACTCATGATAACGGACATCCAGCAGCAGATGGCGCCCCTCGGTGAGCGGTTGAACGCCATGAGGGGGTATCTTTGAGATCCCCGCGCGCGAGAAGAGGCTCGCCGAGATCGACGAGCTCCTGAGCCGGCCCGAGATCTGGAGCGACCAGGCAAGGACGAGGGATCTCAACTCCGAGCGCTCCAGGATCTCGCCCATCCTCCAGCAGTGGAAGACCGTCACGGGCATCTGGGAAGACCTCAACGTCCTGGTCGAGCTCGCCCAGGAGGACGAGCACGCGCTGGCCTCGGACATCGAGACCTCGCTGAAGGACCTGGAGCGCCACATAGCGGAGATCGAGAAGACCCACATCCTCTCCGGCAGGGACGACCCCAAGTCGGCCTTCCTCGAGATCCACGCGGGCGCCGGCGGGCTCGAGGCCCAGGACTGGGCGGAGATGCTCCTCCGCATGTACCTGAGGTGGGCGGACAAGAACGGGTACGCGACCCGCATCATCGACATCTCCTCCGACGAGGAGGCCGGGATCAAGCACGCGACGGTGGAGATATCCGGCCAGTGGGCCTTCGGGCTGCTCAAGGGCGAGACCGGGGTGCACAGGCTGGTGCGCATCTCCCCCTTCGACGCGAACAAGCGCAGGCACACCTCGTTCGCCTCGGTCATGGTGACGCCGGAGGTGGACGAGAACATCGACATCGTCATCGACGAGAAGGACCTGAGGATAGACACGTACCGTTCCTCGGGACACGGCGGACAGCACGTGAACAAGACCGACTCGGCCGTCCGCATCACGCACCTCCCCACGGGCATCGTCGTCCAGTGCCAGAACGAGCGATCCCAGCACAAGAACAAGGCCTTCGCCATGAAGCTCTTGGCGAGCAAGCTCTACGAGCTCGAGGAAACGAAGCAGAAGGAGCGCCTGAGCGAGTTCACGAAGGGCAAGAAGGAGATAGCCTGGGGGTCGCAGATCCGGTCCTATGTGCTCCAGCCCTACCAGATGGTCAAGGACCACAGGACGAATCTCGAGGTGGGCAACGTGGATGCGGTGCTCGACGGGGACATCGCGCAGTTCATCGACGCCTTTCTGATGAAGCAGGCGACGGGGGGAGGCGCCCGTGCTTGACCTCATAGTCTCCCGGCGCAGCATACGGTCGTTCGAACCCAGGCCGGTGGGGGAAGGGCTCGTCGAGAGGATCCTGGAGGCGGGCAGGTGGGCGCCCTCGGGCATGAACAACCAGCCCTGGAGATTCGCGGTGATCACCGACAGGGGCCTGGTGGAACAGGTGAGCCGCCTCACGAGGTATTCCCGGATCCTCGCCCAGGCGCCCGTTTTGGTGGCCGTGTTCCTGGACATGGAGGCGTCGTACCACCGCACCAAGGACGTGCAGGCCATAGGCGCCTGCATCCAGAACATGCTGCTCGAGGCGCACGCGGAGGGGCTCGGGGCGGTGTGGATCGGCGAGATCCTGAGGTCCGAGGCAGAGCTCAAGGAACTCCTCGAGGCGCCCGAGGGCTTCGAGCTCATGGCGGTGTTGGCCGTCGGCCACCCCAGGGGGCCGGCACCGAGGCCTCCTGCGAGGAAGGCGCTCGAAGAGCTCGTTTTCTTCAGGAAGTGACGCCTGAAGACCGGAGGACAGGCATGCCCGTCGAGACCATACGCCTTGGAGACCGCGAAATAACGCTCGTGGGGACGGCCCATGTCTCGAAGAGCTCGGTCGAGGAGGTCAGGGAAACGATCCTTTCCGTGAGGCCCGATGTCGTGGCCGTGGAGCTCTGCTCGCAGCGTCGCGACGTCATGAGGAACCCGGGCCTGTGGCAGGAGACCGACATCTTCGAGGTCATCCGGAAGAAGAAGGCGTCGTTCCTGCTCGCGAACCTCGTGCTGTCGTCGTTCCAGAGGCGCATCGGGAAGCGGCTCGGGGTGAAGCCCGGCGACGAGATGAGGGCGGCCATGGAAGAGGCGGAGGCATCCGGCATCGAGGTGGCCCTCGTGGACAGGGACGTGCGCGTGACGCTCGCTAGAGCCTGGAGGACCTTGAGCTTCCTCGAAAAGGTGAAGCTGTTGTGGGCGGCACTGGTGGCGGTGTTCGAGGCGGACGAGCTCGGCGAGGACGACATCGAGCGCCTCAAGGAACAGGACGCGCTCACGGTGGCGGTGGACGCCATGGCGAAGACGGTGCCGACGGTCAAGAAGGTGCTCGTCGACGAGCGTGACGCGTACATGGCGAAGAAGATCGCGGACCTCGAGGCCAGGAGGGTGGTGGCCGTGTTGGGGGCGGGGCATCTGGCCGGGGTCGCGGCCAGGCTCGGTGACACCTCGTACGATATCGGTCCGCTCGAGGAGATCCCCGAGGGCGGCTTCAGGTACTGGGGGTGGGTGCTGCCCGCGGCCTTCGTCGCGCTCGTGCTCGCGGGCTTCGTCACGGGCGGGGCCGCAAGCGGGATCCGGATGATCGCCTGGTGGGCGGGGATCACCATGGCATGCACCGCTCTCGCCACGGCCCTGACCATGGCCCACCCGGTCACGGTGGTCGTGGCCACCCTCGTCGCGCCTTTGACCACGCTCCACCCCGCGCTCGCCTCCGGCTGGTTCGCGGGCATGAGCGAGGCCTACTTCAAGAGGCCGAGGGTCGTGGATTTCGAACGCATCCACGAGGACATCCTCACCCTGAAGGGGTGGTGGCAGAACCCCATCACCAGAATCCTGCTCGTGTTCTTCATGTCGAACCTGGGCAGCAGCGTGGGCGTGTTCATAGCCGCTCCCGTTCTCGCGAGGCTCGCGGTGAGGATGTGAGCGAACCGCTGCGCTTGTGCCCCGGGGAAAACCCCGCATCCGGTGATGAAAGTGCCGTGGGGGCCCTCGCGGGAGGGCGTGACAGGTCTGCCCCTTTCCCCGGAAGAAGGGGTTTGGGGCTCTCCGGGGGACGCCGTCGTTGCCGGTGTGACGCCTCGTCAACCGGCCCCGGTTTGGATGGCGGGCGGAGCGCTCGAGCCGGGATCCCACGCGAGCCAGGAAGGGGTCTCGCAGAAGGCCGGCAAAGCCACGAGACCTTCCCGCTCGATGGCTCGGTGGAGGTGGCCGCAGACCACGAGGTCCACCCCCCGCGCGCGGTGGATGCCTGGGGGCACGTCCAGGGAAGAGGCCCGCACAACCCTGGACGAGGAGACCAGCAGCCGCGCGACAGGCTCCTTGAGGGCATACGGCAAGGCCCTGTCGAGCAGGGACAAAGCCGGCCACCCGTAGCGGTGAAGCAGCCTGAACCCGCTGTCCGCGACGGTCAGCGTGTGGCCGTGGCACGCGAGGATGCGCCTGGAGCCGGCCTCGATGACGACCTCCTCTCTTTCTGCAACGTGTAGCCCGGCCAGATGCCTGTTCCCGAGGAGGAAGTCGCGGTTGCCCCTCAGGATGAGGACCCGCTCGGTGGCCAGCACCTCGAGCAGCCTCGTAAACCGCCTCTCCAGCCCGCTGTACCAGTAGTCGAAGAGGTCTCCCAGGATGTAGAGCCGCGAGCCTTCCGCCAGCATGCGCGACGCCCAGCGCTCGAAGAGGGATGTCTCTGCCTCGGCCTCGGGTCTCAAGTGGATGTCGGCTGCGAAGATGAGCACTGATCCACTAAAGACAAAAAGCGCCCGGGAAAGCAAGCGCATCGTCGAAGGCGACGAGGGTCGCGGTGCGTGTCGTGCGGGGCTCCGGCCGGGTGCGTGCCCGACGAGGGCGGGGCCCTGAGGAAGCGTGTGCACGACCCGGTCAGGGAGACGGGAAACCGGCCGGGGGTCCCCTGCACAATCCCCTTGACAGTCGTCGCGGGCTGGGACCATCGTACACCTCGAGGTGCAAGAGACTCTTGGAGGTGATCCATGGCAGGCTACGTCGTCGTCACCATCGTTGTCCTCGTTGTCCTGTTCCTGCTCTCGGCGGTGAAGGTGCTCAACGAGTACGAGCGGGCCGTGGTCTTCAGGCTCGGCAGGGTGCTCGGCACCCCCAAGGGCCCCGGGCTCATCATCATCATCCCGCTCGTGGACAGGTTCATCAGGCTCAGCATGAGGACCATCGTTCAGGACGTCCCGCCCCAGGACGTGATCACCAGGGACAACGTGACGGTCAAGGTCAACGCCGTCGTGTACTTCAGGGTGATCGACCCCCTCAAGGCGGTCATCGAGGTGGAGAACTACCTGTACGCGACGAGCCAGCTCAGCCAGACGACCCTGCGCTCGGTGTGCGGCCAGGCGGAGCTGGACGAACTCCTCTCCAAGAGGGAGGAGGTGAGCCTCCACATCCAGAGCATCCTCGACAGGCAGACCGATCCCTGGGGCATCAAGGTGTCGGCGGTCGAGCTCAAGCACATAGACCTGCCCGAGGAGATGCAGCGGGCCATGGCGCGCCAGGCCGAGGCCGAAAGGGAGCGGCGCGCCAAGGTGATCAACGCCGAGGGCGAGTACCAAGCCGCCCAGAGGCTCTTCGAGGCGGCTCAGGTCATAGCCAAGGAGCCCATCGCCGTGCAGCTCAGGTATCTCCAGACCGTTCGGGAGATCTCGTCCGAGGGTTCGACCAACACGATCATCCCCCTGCCCATAGAGCTCCTGGGGCCGTTTCTGAAGAAGTGAACAGGGGTGCCGGGCCGGCCATGGCCGTGCTTACGAGCAGGGGCAACAAGGTCTACAAGGCCATCTGCCGCCTGAAGAGGAGCAGGGACGTCATGGTGCTCGAGGGCAGGCGCCTGGTCCAGGACGCCCTTTCGCGGGGGCTCAGGCCAAGGACGATCGCGGTGAGCGCCTCGTTCCTCGGCGCTCACGCCCTGCCCGCGAGCCCGGATGCGGTCTTCTCCGACGCACTGTTCGCCACCCTCGCGGAGACCGAGACGAGCCAGGGCCTGCTGGCGCTGTTCGACGTGCCGTGGGCCAGGATGGAGGAGGTCCTCGGCCAGGACCGCATCGTGGTCTTGGACGGCCTCCAGGACCCGGGGAACGTGGGGACCGTGATAAGGACCGCCGAGGCGTTCGGTTTCAGGGGCGTCGTGATCTTGCCGAACACCGCGAGCCCTTTCTCCCCCAAGGCGGTGAGGGCGTCCATGGGGTCGTGCCTGGGGGTCGCCGTCGCGAGAGGCACCCACGAGGAGATCGTGGCGTCTTCGCATAGGCTGGTGGCGCTCACCATAGACGGGGACGAAACCCCGGCCCCGGCCCTCTTCGAGGGTCGGTTCGCCCTCTGCCTCGGCCGGGAGGCCTCGGGGTTGAGCCCGGTGCTCGCTTCCCGCGCCCATCACAGGGTGCGCATCCCCATGGCGGGGCCGACCGAGTCGCTGAACGTGGCCGTGGCGGCAGGCATCGTCATGGCCGTCGCCGCGGGGGTGGTCGCCGGCCCAGGCTGAGGACACCCCCCGGCCTCTCATGTGGGCGTCCCGGGGGGCATGACGCGTGCAGGTCCATGACCCCCGAGCCGTCTTCCCGCCGTCAACAGGGAGAGACTTCGGGGAGCGTCTCTCCCGCCGGGCTTCAAACCCCCGGGCGAGACGGCCGCCCAAGAGCCCTCCCGGCACCTGCGATCTCCCCGGACGGGCTTCGGGGGTGTTCGAAGCGGCCGTCTCCTCGTCACTTACGGGATCTTGTCGCCCCGGTCTTTTTGCGGGACGCTCGCGAGCACGATCACCACGTCCGTGCCCGCCACCGCCCTCGCCCGAGCGCGGGCGAGGATCGAGCCGGGCCTGTAGTAGCGCTTGGTCTTCAGGCAGAGGTTGTCGTAGTCGACCTCCACGATGCCGTGCTTGACGATCGCCACGCTGCCCTGGGGGTTGATCGGGATCTCCTGGCCCTTGGAGAACCTGAGCGTCGCTATGGGCTCCGGCTGGGCCTCGAGGCGGACCCCGTCGTCCATGTCCTCGGAGGCCTTCCTGATCAGCCTCTCGCCGTACACCCCTTCGAGGACCTCCGAGATGAGGGGGTTCCTCGCGATCGCCCCTTCCAGTTCCTCACAGGGCAGCCTGAGCAGCAGGCTCCTCTCGAGGGTCTTTACCGTGGCGCTGCGCGCGCTCGAGCCGAAGAACGAGATCTCGCCGAAGACATCCCCCCGCCTGAGCACCGCGAGGGTCTTGCCCTCCCTCGCCACCTCGCAGGCGCCTTCCAGGATGGTGAAGACGTCCTTCCCCGTCTCGTTGCGCCTCACCACGATCCTGCCCTTGGGATAGGCGACGGGAACGGCGGCTACCAGTACCTCGAGGAAGGCATGGTCGTCGAGCGCGGCCAAGAAGTGGTGGTCATCCCTTCCGAGTGCCTGCGCCGCGCACTCGAGTTCCTTCTTCGCGTCGCCCACGAGGCCCGCGGCGAGGAAGGTCTCGACGAGCAGGGCCCTCACCCTCGGGTGCGGGCCGAGCACGCTCTTCGCCCTCTTGGCGACCGCGATCGCCTTCATGAAGTGGCTTGTCTTGAGGTACTCCCTTGCGCAGGCCCGGAAGGTGTCGATCGCCTTCAGGACGTCCGGCCCGGATGCCTCCTGCAACGCCCTGGCCAGGAGTTCGCGCGCACCAGGCGCGCTGTGCGGTGTGTTGCTCATGACCTTCTCCTTTCAGTGCAACGATGTTCATGAAATATCAGTGTATATCGTCCGGCCTCTTCGGCCGGCTTTTCCCAGGGGACTCAGGGACCGCCGTAGCGCTCCTTGAGGAAGGCCGCGATCGCTTTCGCGGCGCCCCCGTCGCCGAAGGGGTTGGCCTCCGCCTTCACGGTCCTTCCCAGCATGGCGAGGGCGGCCCGGTACACCTCGTCAGGGGCCGCCGGGCACAGCATGTTGGCGCCGGCATCCACGGTCTCCGGCCATTCGGTGGACTCCCTCGCCGTCACGCACGGCGTCTCGAGGAGGAAGGCCTCCTTCTGGACGCCGCCCGAGTCCGTGATCACGAGGGACGCGTCCCGGATCATGGCGAGCATGGTCAGGTAGTCGACGGGATCGATCACCCTGATGCGTCCCGTTCCGCATGCCAGGAGCCTTTCGTGGGCGGCCTTCGTGCGCGGGTGGACGGGAAAGATCACCGGTAGTTCTCTCGAGACGAGTTCCAGCCCTGCCCAGATCCCTCTGAAGCGGGCCTCGTCGTCCGTGTTCTCCGCCCGGTGGATGGTGACGAGCGCGTACGGGGTCGGGAAGGGGTTCACGAGGGTATCGGGGCGTGACTGGAGGATGGCGTCGTACATCACGTCGCCCGTGAGCAGGCCCTTGATCCCTTCCCTCTCGAGCAGCCCGAGGGCGCCTGCGGTGGGGCAGAAGTGGTGTTCGCTCAGGTGGTCCGCAACGACCCGGTTGATCTCCTCGGGCATGGTCCTGTCGAAGCTCCTCACGCCCGCCTCGACGTGACCTACCTTGATCTTGAGCTTGGCGGCGCTCAGCGAGGCCGCCAGGGTCGAGTTGGTGTCCCCGTAGACCAACACCAGGGAAGGCCTGAGCGAGACGAGGACATCCTCGATGCCCTCCATCATGCGGGCCGTCTGCCTGGCATGGGTCCCGGAGCCGACCCCGAGGTGGTAGTGGGGTTCTTCGAGGCCGAGGGCGTCGAAGTGGGCCCTGGACATGGAGGGGTCGTAGTGTTGCCCGGTGTGGAGGATCCTGTACGGCAGACCCAGCTCCCTGAAGGCCCTGGTGACAGGGGCGAGCTTGATAAACTGGGGCCGCGCCCCGACAACGTGCAGGATTATGGCTCCAACCTCCTCAACCGCCGGGGGGACAAGGACGGCCCCCGGTACGTTACATCCTGACCACGATGCACTCCCGCCCGAGTTTTTCCGAGAGCCTGGCGCACTGCCTGTCGGCCTTCTCCTTGGTGGAGAAGCTGCCCCACCTTACGAAATAGGAGGGACCCTTGCGATCGATCCTGAACTTGACCCTCGTCTTGTCTTCCAGGGACCTCGCCATGGTCTTCGCGCTCTCCTCGGACTTGAAGGCCGCCACCTGGACGCTGTAGGACCCGGTCTCCCTGTGGGCCTCGTCCTTGTTGCCGAGCATGTCGTAGAACATGAAGTCGTAGGCGCTCGCCGCCTGCTGCCTGGGCGGAGTGGGCCCGGTCTCCGGGTACGGCTTGTCGGGCCTCTCCTCCGAGGACAAGCCGCTTATGGCCTTCTGGAGCGGATCCAGGGTGATGCCGTGACGTCCGAACAGGTACGCGTAGACGATGCAGGAGCAGACGACCATGCCCAGGGAAAGGAACAGGAGCGCCACGTTTTTCGCCGTCGACGTGGTCTTGTGTGGGCCGCCTGTGCGCCTCTTTCTCTTCTTTCCCATGACCCCTACATCGTCTCGGGTGCGTCTATGCCCATGAGGGCGAGCGTGTTCGCGATGACCTGGCGCGCGGCGTCCACGAGCACGAGCCTGGCCGCGCGCAGCGTCACGTCGTCGGATATCACGCGGTTCCTATTATAGAACCTATGGAAAGCGGAGGCAACATCCAGGAGGTAGAAGGCAATCCTGTGGGGCTCGAGGCACAGCGCCGCGTCGACGACGACGTCCGGGCACGCCGCCAGGACCTTGACGAGCTCGAGGTCGTCACCAGAGGACAGGACGTCGAGGTCCGCCTCCTTGCAGGAGGGCTCGATGCCGAGCTCGGCCGCGTTCTTGAGGATCGAGCATATCCTCGCGTGGGCGTACTGGATGTAGAAGACGGGGTTGTCCTCGGACCTCTTCTTCGCGAGGTCGAGGTCGAACACGAGCTGCGCGTCCGAGCGGCGCATCATGAAGAAGAATCTCGCCGCGTCCTTGCCCACCTCGTCGATGATCTCCCTGAGCGTCACGAACTCGCCGGCCCTGGTCGACATCTGAACCGCGGCCCCGCCCCTGACGAGGGAGACGAGCTGGATGAGGAGGGCGTGGAAGCAGTCCTCGGGGGCGCCGATGGCCGACATGGCCGCCTTCATGCGGGGGACGTACCCGTGATGGTCCGCACCCCAGATGTCTATGATCCAGTCGAAGCCGCGCGCGAGCTTGTCCTTGTGGTAGGCGATGTCCGGGGCGAAGTACGTGAGGGAACCGTCCTTCTTGCGTAACACCCTGTCCTTCTCGTCCCCGAAGGCCGTCGTCTTCAGCCAGAGGGCCCCGTCCTCCTCGTAGGTGAGCCCCCTGGATCTCAGGGTGCCGAGCGTCTCCTCGACCTTGCCGGCCTCGTACAGGCTCGACTCGTTGAACCACCTGTCGAACCTGACGTTGAACAGCTCGAGGTCCTTCCTGATCCCGTTCATGATGGACGCGGCGGCGAAATCGCGACAGACCCTCAGGGCCTCATCTTCCGGCATGCCCATCAGGCTGTCGGCGCGCTCCGCCTTCAGCTCTGCCGCGATCTCCCTGATGTAGTCGCCCTTGTAGCCGTTTTCCGGAAAGGCGCTCTCGACGCCGTGGAGCTCCCGGTAGCGATGGAGCACCGATGCGCCCAGGTTGTTCATCTGGTTGCCCACGTCGTTGACGTAGTACTCGGTCTGCACGTCGAAACCCGCCGCGTCCAGTATGCGGGCGAGGGTGTCCCCCACGGCGGCGCCCCTGCCGTGCCCCACGTGCAGGGGGCCCGTGGGGTTGGCGCTCACGAACTCCACCTGCACCTTCCTGCCCCTGCCCGCATTCGACCTGCCGTAGGAGGCCTTGAGCTCCACGATGCGCCTGAGCTCCTTGATCCAGACGCCGGGCGCGACGTGGAGGTTGATGAAGCCGGGGCCGGCCACCTCCACCCTCTCGAACACGTCGTCGTGCCGGGCGAGCGTCGATGCGATGGTGGAGGCGAGCTTCTGGGGGGGCATCTTGGCCTTCTTCGCGGACACGAGCGCGATGTTCGTCGAGAAGTCGCCGAAGGTCTTCTCCGGCGGCACCTCGAGGCTCACCCTGTCGGTGTCCACGGGTGGGATGGCTCCGGACCGGACGAGGTCTCCTATCGCCTCCCTCAGCAGGTGTTCGATCGCTTCCTTCATCGGATCCTCGGTGTCGTAACCTTTCGAGGGGGCGCACCCCCTCTGTCCCGGTGCCTCTTTATTACTAAAACCACCTCCTTGTCCAGTCGTGAATGAGAGGGTGGACGCATGCATCCTGCGTGAAGGCCATAACGCGGCGGGGCCTCACCCCCGCCGCCGTCCGTACCGGTCCGCCCGTCCCCACCCGGGTGCTCGGATATTGACATGGGGGGCCCGAGCTTCTATAAGGTGATTGTTAGCAGACAGAGTCATCGAGTGCTAAGGTCCGCCGCCATGACCGAGTTGAGCGACAGGAACAAGAAGATACTGAACGCCATCATACGGGAATACGTCGAGACCGGCGAGCCCGTGGGCTCGAGGATCATTTCCCGCAAGTACATGACCGAGCTCTCGCCGGCGACGATACGCAACGTGATGGCGGACCTCGAGGAGATGGGCATGCTCCAGCAGCCGCACGTTTCGGCCGGACGCATACCGACGCCCGAGGGTTTCAGGCGCTACCTCAACGACATCATGGAGGTGAAATCGCTCGCCAAGAGCGTGAAGAACCTCATAGCCAGGCAGATGACCAGGGGCGCCGCCGACATCAGGGAGACGCTCAGGAGGGCCTCGGTGCTCTTGTCGCAGATATCCCAGAACGCCTCGATCATCATCCTGCCGAGGATGGACGCCTTCCACTTCAAGAGGATAGATTTCGTGAGGCTGGACATGGGCAGGATCATGGTCATCGTCGTGAGCAAGGCGGGCATGGTCTACAACCACGTCGTCAAGGGCGAGGACATTGCACAGAACAAGCTCGACCAGTTCGCGAACTACCTGAACGAGACCTACCACGACCTCACCATCCACGAGATGAGGGACGCCCTCATGAGGGAGATGAAGAGCGAGAAGGCCGTGTTCGATTCCATCGTGTCCCAGGCCCTCGACCTCGGCATCACGGCCCTCAACGCGGTGGAAGACGTCCCCGATGTCGTGATCCAGGGAAAGGAGACGGTGTTCAACAAGCCCGACCTTGCAGACCTCGACAAGCTGAAGGACATCGTGAACGCGTTCGAGGACAAGGGGAGGATCGTGAGGATCTTGAACCGTGTGCTCGAGGTGCCGGGTGTCTCCGTGTTGCTGGGGGAGGACATGGAACACCTGGGCATGGACAACTTCAGCATGGTGGCGAGCGGGTATTCCCGCCGGAACGTCCCGGTCGGGTCCCTCGGCGTGATCGGTCCCATACGGATGGATTACTCGCGGGTGATCCCGCTGGTGGGGTACATGGCACACATCTTGAGCGAGCTCCTGGAGGAAATGTGACATGACGCAAGAGCAGAAGATAAACGATGAACAGGGAGAAAACACCTCATCCCTGATGCAGGAACAAGGCCAAGGTACCGGTGAGCCGTCCGCCCCTGCCGAAGAAGGGCCTTCGTACGAGGAACTCAAGGCGCAGGTGGACGAGTACAAGGACAAGTACCTCAGGGCGCTGGCGGAGATGGACAACATGCGCAAGCGCCAGCAGCGCCAGCACGAGGAGGTCGTCAAGTACGGCAAGGAGGCGGTCCTCAAGGACTTCCTGCTCGTCTACGACGCGCTCGAGAAGTCCATCGTTACCGCCAGGGACCTCTATCCCGACGACGAGCCGTTCATCACGGGGCTCCAGATGATAGAGCGCCTGCTCTTGGATACCTTGAAAAGACACGGGGTGGAACCTATACAAACCCAAGACGCAGCGTTCGACCCGAGATACCACGAGGCCATGATGCAGGTCTCGAGGGAAGACCTTGCGGCCGGGACGGTCGTGGACGAGGTCGAGAAAGGCTTCATGCTCAACGACAGGGTGCTGAGGCCTGCGAAGGTCACGGTGGCTGCGTGACGATACACTTTTCGGGAGGATAGTTCACATGGGAAAGATACTAGGCATCGACCTTGGCACAACCAATTCCTGCATGGCCATCATGGAAGGCGGCGAACCGAAGGTGATCCCCAACGCCGAAGGCGCGAGGACGACCCCGTCGGTGGTCGCGTTCACCGCGAGCGGCGAGCGCCTCGTCGGCCAGGTGGCGAGGCGGCAGGCCATCACCAACTCGGAAAAGACCTTGTACGCCATCAAGAGGCTCATCGGCAGGAAGTTCGACGACGGCGAGGTCCAGCGTGACATTAAGGTCATGCCTTTCAAGATCGTGCGTGCCGACAACGGCGACGCGGCGATCCAGATCGAGGAAAGACGCTACGCGCCGCCAGAGATATCGGCCATGGTCCTCCAGAAGCTCAAGATGGACGCCGAGGCCTACCTGGGCGAGAAGATCGAGGAGGCGGTCATCACGGTGCCGGCTTACTTCAACGACTCGCAGCGGCAGGCCACCAAGGACGCAGGCAGGATAGCCGGGTTCGAGGTGAAGAGGATCATCAACGAGCCCACCGCGGCGGCGCTCGCCTACGGTCTCGACAGGAAGAAGGAGGAGAAGGTCGCGGTCTTCGACCTCGGCGGCGGGACGTTCGACATCTCCATCCTCGAGATCGGGGACGGCGTGTTCGAGGTGAAGGCGACCAACGGCGACACGCACCTGGGCGGCGAGGACATCGACAACAGGATCATCGACTACCTCGTGAGCGAGTTCCGCAAGGAGACCGGGGTCGACCTCAGCAAGGACCGCATGGCCCTCCAGCGCCTGAAGGAGGCGGCGGAGAGGGCCAAGCACGAGCTTTCGTCCATGATGGAGACCGAGATCAACCTCCCCTTCATCACGGCGGACCAGTCGGGGCCCAAGCACCTCAACATGAAGCTCACGCGGGCCAAGCTCGAGAACCTCGTCGAGGACATCATCGCCAAGCTCGAGGAGCCCTGCCGCAAGGCTCTTGCCGACGCCGGTCTCACGCCCAAGGACATCGACGAGGTGATCCTCGTGGGCGGCCAGACCCGCATGCCCCGGGTGGTGCAGAAGGTGAAGGAGATCTTCGGCAAGGAACCCCACAAGGGCGTCAACCCCGACGAGGTCGTGGCCATAGGCGCGGCGATCCAGGGCGGCGTGCTCGGGGGCGAGGTCAAGGACGTCCTGCTCTTGGACGTGACGCCCCTCTCCCTGGGGATCGAGACCTTGGGCGGCGTGTTCACCAAGATCATCGAGCGCAACACCACGATCCCCACGAAGAAGACCCAGATCTTCTCGACCGCAGAGGACAACCAGAACGCGGTCACCATCAGGGTATTCCAGGGGGAGAGGCCCATGGCGGCCGACAACAAGCTCTTGGGCCAGTTCGACCTCGTGGGCATTCCGCCCGCCCCGAGGGGTATCCCCCAGATCGAGGTGAGCTTCGACATCGACGCCAACGGTATCCTGCACGTCTCGGCCAAGGACAAGGCGACGGGCAAGGAACAGTCCATCCGTATCACGAGCTCCTCCGGTCTGACCGAGGAGGACATCAACCGGATGATCCGTGAGGCGGAGGAGCACGAGAGCGAGGACCGCAGGCGCAAGGAGCTCGTCGAGGCGAAGAACGCCGGGGACAGCCTGGTCTACACCACGGAGAAGACCCTCAAGGAACACGGCGACAAGGTCGACGCCATGACGAGATCGAGCATCGAGAACGCCATGGCCGACCTCAAGGAGGCCCTCAAGGGGGACGACACGGATCTCATCAGGAAGCGGATAGACGCCCTTACCGCCGCGTCGCACAAGCTCGCCGAGGTGATCTACTCCACGGCGGCGCAGGCTGGCGCGTCGGCCTCGGCCGGTTCGGGGGGCGCCTCGTCCGGTTCCAGGCCCCAGGACGATGTCGTCGACGCGGAGTTCGAAGAGGTCAAGGGAGACAAGAACTGAGCGCATGGGGGCCCCGGGGCTCATCCCCAGGGCCCCTGAGAACGACAGCATGCCCATCTACGAATACAAGTGCACGAGTTGCGGCAGGGTCACCACCGTCCTCGTCCAAGGCTACAAGGACCCTGAAGGGTTGTGCTGCGAGGCCTGCTCGTCGACCGGCATGAAGAGGGTCATGTCGGGCGCCAACTACCACAGGAGCGCTTCGGACCGGCTGTCGAGCTACGACCCGGCCTCGAGGCTCGACGACTCCTTCTACCGGGACACGCGCAACATCGGCCTGCACGCCGAGCACATGCTGAAGAAGGCGGGCGTCAAGCCGAACGATGAGTTCAAGGCGAAGCTCGAAAGGATCAGGACGGACCCTTCTAGCGTCATCAAGGACGAAGACTGAAACAGCACGCCTCAAAGCGCGCGTGACGTTCGGGCGCCTCCTCGTGCCGCCGCGGTATCAGGTCTCTCGGTCTCGAAAGGGCGCCCGAAGGTGCGGGTGGCTTTTTTGTACCCGGTTACGCGTACACGGGTACGCAAAAGGTACACGCCCCGGCTATCCCAGCCCCTCCCTGAAGCGCCCAGGCGTCATCCCCTTGTTGGGCGGTACGTGCGGATTCTGACGCCGCTTCGCACTGAGGCGGACGATCGGGCCGGAAATCGGCGAGTTGGAGGCTGCCTGGGCGTTCTTCTTTCCCTCTTGAGCACCCGGGATTACGAAAGGTTCATGACAACTTTGGCACGTGAAAAGTGCTATAAGTTGGCTTATGGACAAGGTTAACAGGTACTGTCATCGTTCGCACATTTCCGAGAGGGTTTTTCGTCTTATTGTGAGGTATTTTCCCATGGATCTTGAGGCGACGAAGATAGCAGAGCTCACCGGTGTGAGCAGGAACAGTGTGAACAGGATCTTGAAGGCCCTTCGAAAGAGACTGGCTGAGCAATGCGAAAGCGAGTCGCCCTTCTCTGGCGAGATCGAAGTTG
>JAKPDW010000034.1 GCA_029552245.1 Deltaproteobacteria bacterium | reverse complement strand
CGCGAAGTTCTTGTCCTTGATGTGCTCCCGGCCCGCCGTCGTGAGCTCGGTGGCGATCTTCGCCAGGGCCTCACCCAGGCTGCCGATCTTGATGCCCTGCATCCCCATGGGCTTCGGGGCCGGGATCGGCTTCGTGACCGTGACGGGAGGCAAGCCCTTGGCTCCCGCGACCGAGGTGCCCGTGCGACTCGCCAAGAACGTCGTACCGGACGCCCTCGCGCTCGGGAGGCTGGCGATCTTCTCGAGCTCTTCGGACATGATGGCGAGGCTGAATGCGTGCATGGGGCTCCTCAGACGTTGGTGCGTTCGGCCGGCGTGTTGGAGACCGCGGGGGCCAAGACCATGACACCCGGGGCCGGGATCGTGGCGATGTGCTCGCGGGCGTCATCTCTCGAGGCGGGCTCGTCGGCCGACTTGGGGGCCTTCGCGCTGCCGCCCGTCATGCCAGGCGGGTCGCCGGCGGCCGTCGAGACCAGGTTCCCCACGGACCCCTCACCGCCGGTCTTCCAGAGCGTCCCGTCCTTCTCCTTCTTCAGGAGCGTGGAGACGCGCATCGGGACCTTGCCCCGGCGGGTCTTGGAGACCGCCTGGAGCATGGCCTTCGAGGCAGCGATCTTCTCGAGCTCGTCGAGGAAACCAGCCTGCATGGCGCGGAAGTAGTCCACCCATCGGTTGTACCACCCGACCCACAGAAGCGGAAGTCAGCCGACGTTCGCCCGCGAGAGCTGGAGGGAGTTCACGAGGTCCACGACCGCCACGTAGCGTCGCCCGCGGACGTCCCCACGCTGCGCCGCGATGGCGGCACGCTTGATGCCGAGGATCTCCGTGATCTCCGGAGTCACGAGCCCGAACAGGTTGTTGAAGGGCCCGAAGGCCCTCGAGTGGAAGCCCTCGATGCCCGAGATGGCCTGCTCACCCGACTCGTCGAGCGCGAAGTCGCTGGTCCCGAACATGTCCACCATGGTCGCGATGGGGCGCCACGTGTACGCCTTGATGAACTCGTCGATGTCGAGCCCCGCGCTCTTCACGTACGAGTACGTCAGGAGCAGGAAGCTCACGGCCTGCTCGGTGCTGGCCTCCTTGTCGAGCGTCAGGAGCGCGACCGCGCTCGAGAACTTCGGGTCGTTCCCGTCCTTGGTCTTCTGCAACGCCGCGAGAGCGTCGACCTCGTCGGCGTTCGGGTTCCCGGTCTGCTGGGCGTTGTTCGGCAACCCACCGGGGTCGGAGATCTGGGTCTTGTCCGTGATGGAGCCCGTCCCGAGGTAGTAGAAGTACGCCTCGCCGATCTTGGAAGGGTGCCAGACGTCGCTGTACCAGCCCGGTCGGATGAGCTCCTCGGCGGGCAGGTCGACAATCTCTCGGCGGTACCGCGGGACCTGCTCGAAGACCTTGTAGGCGTTGAAGCGCACGGGGCGGTCCGGGCCGCCCACCAGCGCCACGACCTCCGGTCCGTACTCGACCGCAGGCAGCGTGGGGCCCACCGGGACCTCGACCTTGAGCTGCCCGGTTCCCGAGCGCCGTGGCCCGGCCCAGAGCGGGAACTTGTAGGCCGTCTGGGGATCGGGGTTCGAGTAGTCCTTCGTGACGTCCTGGCTGTGCACGATCTGCCCAAACGCAGGACCCAAAGCTCCGACCGGAGGGGGGCTCAGGGCCGCCACGACGGTCGACCGCACCGACTCGCCGAAGCGCTTCTGGACGACCTGGTCCTCCGCGATCTCGGGGCCGAAGAACTCGGTGATCTCGTTGAACTCCCGCGGGAACGCGAAGCGGATGCTGGTCGTGCCCTGTCGGTCCTGCGCGGACACGTTGTGCGTCAGCTCCATGATGGACCCGACGAAGTGCGTTCCCAGCAGGGTGTTGAACTCGGGGATGCTGGTCTTCTCCAAGCTGATGAGCAGCCCCTGATAGCGAGCGGCGGCTTCGGGGCTCACGTACTTGTCGATCACGAGACACGGGAACCCGCAGGCCAGGTACGGGTTGAACCGCGCCGCGACCGCCATCTGCCTCGAGGCGAAGCGGTGCTTGAAGTACAAGAAGTTCGTGCTGCGCTGCGCGAGCCCGACCTTCGGGTTCTTGCCGTTCACGGTGCCGGACCGGACCGCGAAGATGTTCATCTCCCCCATCTTCTCGAACACCGGGAGGATCCCCGTGAAGAGCTCGTGGGTCATGATGTCGTTCTCGAAGAGCGCCTGAAGGGTCTTCTTCTGCGCCTTCACGGTCCGGGCCTTCGGGGCGAAGTAGAAGTTGTCGAACAGCTCGTCCTCTCCGAAGAACTCGTTGTGGGTCTTCAGGAGGAAGCGGGTGGGCTCTGCCAAGAACGACCGCTGGTACTGGAGCTGGAAGTAGTGGTCCGGGAACAGGACGTTGCACCGCGGGGGCGGGCCGAACCAGATGTCGGGCTTGAAGATCTGGGTGTTGAGCCGCGCCGGGATGCGCTTGGCCTTCGCGACCGTCTCGACCTCCATGTCGTCGATCTTGTGCAGCTCCTCCTGCGCATCCCCGAACGCCTTCAGGATCTCCTGGTGCTTCTGGTTCGGGTACATCCCCGGACTCCAGGTCTTCTGCACCTTCGTGATCGCCACCGACATGGCCGTGATGGCGGCCGTCAGGGGCGCGTTGACCTCCTTCAAGCGAAGCTGCTGGGCCAGAAGCCGCGCATCGTTGAGGGTGCGCTTCATGTTCGTGAGCCGGATCAAGAACTGGGTCTTGTTCTTCTTCGGGTCGCCCTCGAGCGGCGTGGCCCCGGGCTGCGCGGGCCCGAGGATGATGTTCGTCATGTCCGTCAGGGCGTCGTCGACCAACGCAGCTCCGGCGTAGATGCTGTAGTACTCCGGGACGTTCTTGATCTTCTTGCGCACCGACCCGCTCTGGCTGCCTCCAGTGCCGGGCACGTAGTAGGGCGTGGTGATCGGGTAGGTCTCGTGGAAGATGACGCCCATCAGGGCCTTCAGGACCGACCGGATCGAGACCTGCTCGCCCAGGTTCCCGAGCGTGCGCCCGAAGAGGCCGTCGTACCCCCCGGAGTTCATGAGCTTCGCGGCCGTGTTGTCGGACGGGAACGCGGTGATCATCTGCGTGATGCGCAGACGCAGCTCCGCCAGGCTGAAGAAGACGTTCTGGCCCTGGAACTTGTTGTCGTAGAAGTACGAGCCCCCGATGGCCTCGAGGATGCGGATGAG
>JAKPDW010000018.1 GCA_029552245.1 Deltaproteobacteria bacterium | reverse complement strand
TTCCCCCCCTCAATCTTCTCGATCTTCACAGCACAGGCCTTGAACTCCGGGATCTTGGCGATGGGGTCGAGTGCGTTGTTGGTCAGGACGTTTGCGGCGCATTCCCTGTAGTGGAACGGCATGAAAGTGACACCCTTCATGATATCGGGGGTGACCCGTGCGGGGACGTTGACGGACCCGCGGCGCGTTGTCGCCTTGACCATCTCGCCGTTCCTGATACCGAGTGCCTTGGCGTCCTCGGGATTGATCTCGATCCATCCGGTCGGTTCCTCGGCCTCGAGGGAGTGTGACCGGCGTGTCATGGTCCCGGTGTGCCACTGCCAGATGCACCGGCCGGTCGTGAGCACGAACGGGTACTCGGCGTCCGGGACCTCGGCAGGCGGCTTGTACGGGACGGCGAAGAACTGGCCGAGCCCGTCGGGGTGAGCGAACTTCTCGCGGTGGAGGATCGGTGTCCCCGGGTGTTCGGGAGTCGGGCAGGGCCAGTGGAGGGCTTCGGGCTTTGCAAGCCGTGCATAACTCATGCCGGCATAGGACGGCGTGAGTTTGGCCATCTCGTTGAAGATGTCTTCAGCGCTGTTCCAGGCAAACTGCTTGCCGTATCCCATCCGGGTCGCGATCTCCTTGATGATGACCCAGTCGAGTTTCGCCTCGCCGGGCGGGTCCTGGGCCTTCCTCCACATCTGGACACGGCGTTCGGTCGACGTCTGGGTCCCGTCCTTCTCGGCGTAACAGCATGCCGGCAGGACAACGTGGGCAAGTTCTGCCGTCTCGGTCATGAAGATGTCCTGGACCACGAGGAACTCCAGGTTCTTGAGTGCCTTCTCCACGTGGTGGAGGTCAGGGTCCGAGATCATCGGGTTCTCGCCCATGATGTACATGCACTTGAGTTCGCCGGGCTTGTCGACGAGCACGTCCATCATGACCGTGACCTCGTACCCGTTCTTCGGCTCGCAGATGCCGTCCGGGAACCCCCAGGCGTCGGCAAACTTCTTGTGGGCCGCCTCGTCGATCACCTTCTGGTACCCCGAGAAGACCACCGGCAGGCACCCCATGTCGCAGGCCCCCTGCACGTTGTTCTGGCCGCGGAGTGCGTTGACACCCGTCCCGGGCCGGCCGAGGTTGCCGGTCAGCATCTGGAGGTTGGCGACCGACTTCACGTTGTCGACACCCGTCGTGTGCTGCGTGATCCCCATCGAATACAGGATGCATGCCGACTCTGCCTTGGCGATCCACTCGGCTGCCGTCTTCAACTTCTCGACCGGGATGCCCGAGATCTTCGAGACGTTCTCGAGCGAATACACCGGTTTCATGACCTCTTCTTTGAGCTTGTCGAAGTCCTTCGTCCGGTTCTTGATGAACTCCTTGTCCTCCCAGCCGTTCTTCAGGATCTCCTGCATCAGGCCGTTGAAGATCGCAACGTCGCTGCCCGACCGGAACTGCATGTACAGGTCGGCCTGCTTTGCCGTCGGCGTGTACCGCGGGTCCGCGTAGATCACCTTCGCACCGTTGGCCTTCGCCTGCATCACGCGGCGCCCGATCAGCGGGTGCTGCTCGAACGTGTTGCTCCCGATGATGAACACGCACTTGGACTCCGCGATGTCCCCGATCGAGTTGGTCATCGCCCCGGAGCCGAACGTTGCCGCAAGGCCCGCCACCGTCGAGGCGTGGCACAGCCTCGCACAGTGGTCGATGTGCCGCGTCTTGAGGACACCCCGTGCAAACTTCATCATCGCGTAGTTCTCCTCGTTGGAGAC
>JAKPDW010000017.1 GCA_029552245.1 Deltaproteobacteria bacterium | reverse complement strand
CCCCTGCGCTGCCATGCCGGAAGCTGAGAGACGGTCAGGATGTCCTCCCCGTTCTCCTCCAGCATCCGAGCAACCCGTAGATGACTCTTCTCAAGCGCATCGATCGCTTCGTCCATCCGTTTCCTGGCCGTGCTGTACGTTTGTGCCGTCGTGATCTCCCTGAGCATCTCCACGACCCGTGGCCTGTCCTTCGTGCTCACCATAGAGCAGAGATTCCGCACAAAATGCACCTGGCAGCGCTGCCAGAGTGCTCCCTGAAAGTGGCGACCGATCGCCTTCACCAGGCCGGCATAGAGGGGACATTTTATTCAGACACAAAGGGGACAATCTTCTGCGGCATTGACAGAAGCAAAGAGCATCATAGAAGACTGGATCCGGGAGTACAACACCGACCGGCCACATCAGGAACTAGGCTATCACTCCCCGGTCAGCTACAAGGAAAAATTAGCCGCATGATTGGTATTGATTCCAGGGGGTCATTACTTGATAAATTGTAAGGAGGTATACCATGAGGGAAATAACATTGTACTGGGAAGGCCCTTTTTCATTCCAAGAACTAATTGTTAATTATAAATCGTTATCAAAAAATATGTGTGGAGTATATTTCCATACTGAGGAAATTTCTGGGAAAACATACATATGTTATGCCGGAAAAGCAATGGGATCCCCTGATATTCTTAAACGACAACGGCAGCATTACCTTCATATAATTGGTGGAATGTTTAACATCCCACTTGATTTTCGAGAGTCGAAGCAAGAATGGGTACCAACAGATGTGCATTTCTATGGTGAGAAAAATAATGAGTTCTTTGAGACAATTTTTAGCAGGGATAAATTTCTAAAACTGGTTCATGAAGCCTATGAATATGCACAGAAGATAAATATCTATTATGCAACAAAAGATTTTTCGAAGGAAAACATAGCTCTGATAGAAAGAAAACTGCTTTTTGAATTTAAACCTCTCAACACGTATTGGGGAACGAAAACTGATCCTGATTCTGAAGTCACACTTATCCATGATGGCATCATAAAAGATACTATCAAGAAGTGGATAGATGACACAAATGATTATAAAGGATTTAGATCAGGGTCTCTCAGAAGAGGTTCCGCAAATTAGGACAGGGTGATAAGTGGGGCTTGCTCAAGGCCCGGGTTCGACAGTGGTAGCGACACGCAATCGATAAAGCGAGCATTATTGTGGGCATAGGGGTAGTGCAGTTTTTCGCGTGTGCCTACGTTTTCAGGGGTTCAATCGGATCCCTTGTATCCTCGGTGGAGCGGGTATTTTCAGTGATTTCAGTATAGCGAGTTGATCATGGGTCAGCTCGGTGCGCTGGAGTACACGCCCGGTTTTTGAAAAAATTCTCCCAGGTGAATACGCTCCATGATCGATTGGATCTGATCCCAGGTGCGGCCGGTCTTCCGCTCCGCAATACGCACCAGAAGCAGGGCAAGAAAGCAGATGAAAAATGGGCTCGAATGCGATCATCCTTCCGGTGATAAACGGGCCGGAGCTCAAGGGTCGTTTTGATCGTCCCGAACGCCCGCTCCACCTCCAGAAGCTGCTTGTATCCCAGGGCAACATCCTCGGCAGTGAGCGTGTCATCGCTGGTGGAGATGATGTCCTTGCCGTCAAGGCTGGAATCGGCCCGTATCCTGCCCTTATCTCTGGTGACGGCACCGCCCTTGAGCTGCCGGATATACCTGCCCATGGTACGATGGGACAGCAGGGCGCAGACAGACTTCTTGTGAAGCTTCCCCTTCTGGTCCCCTATGGCGGCCGGGGATGTAAATCGTCATCGTAAACTAGACCAGAAATCGTCATCAGGAATTAGGCCACGCTCATTCATTTTCATGGGGAAGTGTATTCGAGGGAGAAGTTTGAGAAGAGAGGCAAGGGCCTGGGGGGCGGCCCCCCAGGCCGCGCCGACCCGGGCGGGTTTTCTGCTAGTATGTCGGGAATACTGGCCTGGGGGAATGCATGAAGAGCGTGGAGGTTACCATGGAGATTGTGCATCTGCAGAAGCAGGGGTTGTCGAAGCGGGAGATCGCCAGGCGGCTGGGGATATCCCGGGACACGGTAAGCAAGTACCTGGCTGACCCGGGAGCATGCATGAGGAAGAAGCAGGGGATGAATCGTCCCAGCCGGATCGATCCCTTTGCCGGTGTCGTGGATACCTGGCTGCAGGAGGACCCGTGCTACAAGGCCACCTGGATCTATGACCGCCTCGTGTCCATGGGTTTTGACGGCGGGTACAACATCGTGAGGAGGTTCGTGCAGAAGAGAAAGAGGGACCTGACGAGGATCGCCTATGTCAGGTTCGAGACCGCACCCGGCGCCCAAGCCCAGGTCGATTTCGGCGAGTTCCAGGTGCAGGAGGCTGATGGGCTGGTGAAGAAGTATCACCTCTTCTCCATGATCCTCGGCTATTCCAGGAAGATGTACGCCGAGCTCGTGCGGAGGTGTGACCAGAGCACGTTCCTGGACTGTCATGTCCGTGCCTTCGATCATTTCGGGGGGGTGCCGCAGGAGATCCTCTACGACCGGATGAGGAACGCCTATATCGACACACTCTCCGGCAGGAAGCGGTTCAATGACTCCCTGGTGGGCCTTGCCGTGCATTACGGGTTCAGGCCCGAGGTGGCGCCTCCGTATGCCGCCTGGGTCAAGGGCAAGGTGGAGCGGCCGTTCTCCTTCATCAGGGAGGGCTTCTGGAGAGGGTATGGGTTCACCTCCCTGGATGCAGCCAACCGGGATCTCCAGGAATGGCTCCTGGTCAAGGACGAGCGGATCCACGGGACGACCCACGAGAAGGTCTCCGATCGCTTCGAGCGGGAGAGGCCGTTCCTGGGAAGTCTCCCCCCTCCTTGCCTACGATACCTCCGAGCGTCACTACCGGAAGGTGCACAAGGACTGCACGGTGAGGTTCTCGGGGTGCAGCTATGTGGTCCCCCATTTCCTCGTGGGCAGGAAGGTCATCCTCAGGGTCAAGGACGGGGCCATGAGGATCTTCGACGACAACAGCCTGATCACCACGTACCATATCCCTCCAGACAAGGGTCATCTCGTTCAGGATGCCCGGTTCTATGCCGACCTCCTCCAGGACCGTGATCTCCTCGAGCGGAAGTACTCTCTCGCCCGCAGGACCAAGGGCAAAGCCAGGCAGCTCTACCATCTCGACGTGCAGGTCCGGTCCCTGGATGTGTATGCGGAGGTGTGCGCGTGAGCGATACCCTCGTACTCGAACGCATAGAGGCGAACTTGGCCAGGCTGAGGCTTACCCGCATGGGAGAGGTCCTCTCCGATACGATCAGGGTCTGCGAGGAACAGGCGAAGAGCTATCTCTCCTTCCTGGATGACCTGCTCGAGGAAGAGGTCGCCCGCAAGGAGCAGCGCCGGGTTGAGACAACGCTCAAGATCTCGGGGCTGCCCTTCATCAAGACCATTGACGAGTTCGACTTCTCCTTCCAGCCGGCACTCGACAGGCGCAGCGTCATGTCGCTGTTCGACCTGACCTTCGTCCAGAGAAAGGAGAACATCATCTTCCTCGGCCCTCCAGGGGTGGGCAAGACCCACCTGGCAGTCGCCCTGGCAGTCAAGGCATGCCAGTCCGGTATCAGCATCTCCTTCACCACCATGGAGGACCTCATTGCCAAGCTGAAGAAGGACCACGCCTCGGGCAAGGCCGGCAATGCCAGGAGCTACTACAAGTCCGCCCTGGTCATCGTGGACGAGGTGGGCTACACGCCCATCGACCGGCACGAGTGCAACCTCTTCTACCGCTTCGTGGCCAACCGTTACGAAAAGGCTTCCACCATCATCACGTCCAACAAGGCCTTCTCCGACTGGTCCGAGCTCTTCACCGACCAGGTCATCGTTACCGCCATTCTGGACCGGCTCCTGCATCATTCCACTGTCATCAATATCCGGGGCAACAGCTACCGCCTCAAAGGAAAACTACAAAAGGAAGGAGACAAAACCTATGAACACGGACAGTGAAGGCCTACTTTTTCATGACCATTGACAGATGGTTCACTTGTTAGATCAAGGATACAAAACAATATAGGCCCAACAACGTGTACGGAGACGTGCCCTGAACGGTATCCTTTGCCTGGGTGGGGGTATCGAGGCCAGATGACATGAGGGCGTCCAGGAGAAGCCTGGGCTTCGTCACGAACGAGATTCCAGCCCACCGCAAGAAGGTCGACCTTAACAAGCGGGACAAGGCCCTCGACGTTATCGAGACCCTGGACCCCTCCCTGCCGCCCTCGCGACCCCTCGGGCCACGGCATGCATCCTGTGGAGACTCAGGGCCTCCCGTCCCTGAACCACTGCGGGTGGGAAAAGTAGTATCCCTCCCCGTACTTCTTGAACATGTCCGCATTAAACCCCTGAATGTTCGTGCTGCTGGCCAAGACCACCGTGGGCCACCACAGCCAGGCATCCTCGTAGTTCCTGTACAGCGCCTCCTCGAGCTTGTGATAGATCCGCGCCCTTTGGGTCTCGTTCACGGTCTCGCGGCCTGACTTGATGAGCCTGATCGCCTCTTCGTTCCTGGACCTGCCGTTGTTGAATGGGCTGTCGGGGTCGTACAGCAGCGTGGCGATGTGGTCCGGCTCCTGGATCCACGGGTACGCATTGCCGATGACGTCGAAATCCAGCTTCCTGAACGGTTCCATCATGCCGGTCACGCTCAGGAAGACCGGGCGCCAGTGGATGCCCACTTTCTCGAGCATGGCCATGACCGCCTTGGCAAAGGCCTGTGCCTCGGGGATGTTCAGGGTGAAGCCCGTTAGGTCGAGCCCCTTCGCGTACCCTGCCTGGGCCAGGAGTTTCTTGGACAGCTCGGGGTCGTAGGTCACGGGCTTGAGGTCGGGATTGTGCGCCCAGTGGTCGTCCGGGAAAACGCAGCTTGATACCCTGCCGAGGCCGAACTGGGTCCCCTGGACCAGGGCATTCCGGTCTATGGCATGGGAAATGGCCTTGCGGACCCGGATGTCCGCGCAGGGCCCCCTGGCGTGGTTGAACGTCAGGTAGATCAGCCAGTTGATCGGGTACGTCACCACCCGGAATTTCGGGTCGTCCTTCACGAGCCGGTACTGGACGGCATCCAGCACGATGAAGTCGAGCTTGCCGGCCTTGAGGTTGGCGAGCCGGACTGACGGGTCGGGGATGACCGATACCCGCACCCCGTCAAAATACGGCATGTCAGGCATGCCGACGCTCCTGCCGAACCACCATGATGGATTGCGTTTGAGCTGCACGTAATTGTCCGTGCTGGCCGACTCGAACATGAACGGTCCCGTTCCCACGGGATAGGTGTCGAGGCTTCCCGCATCCCGGCAAAGGTCTGCGTAGCTTTTCAGCTGCTTCTCCTTCTCGGAGATCGCCTTCCGGGCCGAAGCCGCCTTCTGCTGATCTTTTTCCTGTCCCACCTTGCGCCTGAGGGTGATCAGCTCACGCTCGAGCTTCTTCGCCTTTGTCCTGGCAGCATCCCTCTCCAGGGCCTTGGGCGAGACCACATAGCCGGGAACGCTGGCCATGGTCCCCAGAAAAGCACCCCATGGCTTCTTGAAATGCCAACGAAGCGTGTACTCGTCCATCACCTCGACGGACTGCAGCGGCTCCAGCCAGGCCCTGGTCCATGCGAGATTGTCCCTGTCCATGACCCAGTCCATCTGGTACTTCACGGCCTGGGCATTGAACGGCGTGCCGTCGTGGAACACCACACCCTTCCTCAGCCGCATGACCACGGTGAGGTCGTCGAGAAACTCCCACGATACTGCGAGCCAGGGCACCGTGGGCCTGTAGCCGGCGTCGAGGAGGATGAGCCTCTCATATATGTTGCTCATGGTGACCCAGTCGAGGACAGGGAAATGATGGGGATTCATCAGGCCGATGTACACAGGGGAGGCTACCCGCACATACCCTCCCCTGACAGGCCTTGCGGGATAATACCTCTCCCCCCACTCCATCCACCCCGGCTTCGCCTTCACGCTGTCCTGTGCCGAGAACAGCGACCCCGGCAGGGCGGTCATGAAGAGAAGCATCGCAAGGGCAACGATGGTCCTCGACTGTTTGGACATCCTCATACCGACCTCCTTATCCCATGGGGCATATCGTATCGAAAAGGCACCTGCGGTGTCGCACGCCCTTTGCCATCAAGTCCCTGCAAGATGGCAGGCAGCCATATGCCCTCCACCATTCACAGGCCTCAGTTCCGGCCTGTTCTCCCTGCACACCGCCTCAGCCCGGGGACACCGGGGATGGAACCTGCACCCCGAGGGGTTCTCGAAGATGCCCGGGACCTCGCCTTTCATCATACAGTGCTCCCGTGCGCGCTCGACATCCGGGTCCGGTACGGGGACCGCGGCAAGGAGCGCCTGCGTGTACGGGTGCGCGGCATAGCGGTACAGGTCGTCCCGGGGTGCGATCTCCACGATCTCGCCCAGATACATCACGGCGACGCGGGTACTGATGTGCCTGACCACGGCCAGGTCGTGCGAGATGAAGAGGTATGCCAGGTTGAACTCCTCCTGCAGCTCCTCCAGCAGGTTGATGATCTGGGCCTGTATGGATACATCCAGGGCCGAGACCGGCTCGTCGCACACGATGAACCTCGGCTCCACGGCCAGTGCCCGGGCGATGCCGATGCGCTGCCGCTGGCCGCCGCTGAACTCGTGGGGATACCTTTTCGCCATGGCAGGGTTCAAGCCCACGATCTCGAGCAGGTTGTCGACACGGGCAGCATAGTCGGCCCTGCTGCGGGTCATCCCATGGATCAGGAGCGGCTCGCCCACGATGTCACGGACGGTCATCCGGGGATTCAGCGAGGAGAACGGGTCCTGGTAGATGATCTGCATGTGCCTTGCAAGTCGCCTCCGCTCGTACTTGTCGATGGCGGTGATGTCGCGGCCCATGAAGAGTACCTCGCCGGAGGTGGGCCGCTCGAGCTGGAGCACGGTCCTGCCGGTGGTGGTCTTCCCGCACCCGCTCTCGCCCACGAGCCCCAGCGTCTCGCCCTCACCGATGACGAAACTCACGCCGTCAACAGCCCTGATGTCGCCGACAGCGCGCCTGAACACCACGCCCCGGTACACGGGGAAGTGCTTCTTCAGGTCTCTGACCCTGATCATGGGATGGCCCGTCTTCTTAGTCATGGATCCAGCACGCCACCTCGTGTCGTTCTGCAACGTTCTTCAGCGCTGGTGCCTCATGCCTGCACCGGTCCATGCATTGGGGGCAACGGGGATGGAACGCACATCCCGAGGGCAGCATGGCGAGGTCCGGGGGCTGGCCCTCGATGGGCCTGAGCTTGACCTTGAGATCCTGGTCCAGCCGGGGGACCGACTCCAGGAGGGCCCTCGTATAGGGGTGCCCCGGCGCACGGAACAGGTCCCTGGTGTCCGCCTTCTCGACAATCCTTCCCGCATACATGACCATGACCTTGTCCGCATAGCGCGCCACCACTCCCAGGTTGTGGGTGATGATGATGAGCGCCGTGCCTTTGACCACGGTAAGGCGTTTCATGAGCTCCAGGAGCTCCGCCTGGATGGTCACATCCAGGGCCGTGGTGGGTTCGTCCGCGATGATCAGCCTCGGCGCACAGGCGAGGCCCATGGCGATCATGACGCGCTGCCTCATGCCCCCGCTGAACTGGTGGGGGTAGGCCCGAGCCCTGATGTCGGCGTCAGGGATCTGCACTGTCTTCAGGAGCTCGATGCACTCCCTCATCGCATCGCTGCGGGAGAGGCCCTTGTGGATCATCAGGGGTTCCATGACCTGGAAGCCTATGGTGTGCACCGGATTGAGCGAGGTCATGGGTTCCTGGAAGATCATGGCGATCCGGTTGCCCCGCACCGCGCGGATCTCCTCTTCGCTCAGGGCCAGGAGGTCCTTGCCTTCGAACATAATCTCCCCCTGCACGATCCTGCCCGGCGGGTCCTTGATGAGCCGCAGCAGGGAGAGCGCGCTCACCGTCTTGCCGCAGCCGCTCTCACCGACAACACCCAGGGTCTCGCCCGTATCGAGACAGTAGGAGATGTCGTCCACGGCCTTCACGATGCGGCCGTCGGTCTCGAAGTGCGTGCTCAGGTTCCTTACCTCGAGCAGCATGGCCGGCTCTAGCTCCCCGCTTTCTCTTCCCCGCGCAGGCGGGGATCCAGGGCGTCCCGGAGACCGTCTCCCAGGAAATTGAAGGCCAGGACCGCGAGCGTTATCATCAGCCCGGGCGCAATGGAGAACAGGGGCACGATCTCCAGGTATGAGTAGCCGATCCTCAGCTCGTTCCCCCAGCTCGGCGTGGGCTGCTGGACACCTATACCCAGGAAGGACACGGCGCTCTCCAGCATGATGTTCATGCCCACGGAAATGGTTGCGGTCACGATGAGCGGGGCCATGACATTGGGGAGGAGGTGCCTGAACATGATACGGTACCCTGAAGCGCCCAGGGCATGCGCAGCCTCCACGTAGGGGAGCTCCCGCACGATCATGACCTGGCCCCGGGTGATTCGTGCGAAACCTGTCCACGCGAGCACGGTGATGGAGATGACCACGCTCTTCATGCCGGGCCCCAAGGCGGCCACGATGACCAGGGCCAGGACCAGGGCGGGCATGCACATGAAGGTGTCCGTGATGCGCATGATGACGGCGTCCCAGATCCCGCCCTTGTACCCTGCCACGAGCCCCGCCAGAATGCCGATGACCGCGGCGAACAGGGTGGAGAGTATCCCCATGGCCAGAGTGACCCGGGAGCCGTAGATGACACGGGAGAGCAGGTCGCGGCCCACGTCGTCCGTGCCGAGCAGGTGCTGCCGGGAGGGGCCCTGGAGGACCTGGTAGAGATCCTGCTCGTTCGGGTCGTAGGGGGCCAGGACAGGCGCGAAGGCCGCCATGACGATCAGTCCGAGGAGAATGACGAGTCCCGCAAACGCCACCCGATGCCGAACAAGGGCCATTGCCGTCTCCATCAAAACGGAGCGGTGAGCCCTCGGTGCATCATCCCGTGTGCGGCCGTTCATCGCTGCACCCTCACCCGCGGGTCGAGGTAGGCATACAGGAGGTCGACCAGGAGGTTCACGACCAGGATGTTGACGGCCACCATGACGAGCGTGGCCTGGATCACGGGGAAGTCGTTCGCAAAGATCGCGTTGACCCCCATGCGGCCCAGTCCCGGGATGGCGAACATGTACTCGACGATGAAGGCGCCGGCCACCACGTATCCCCAGGTGAGGCCGACCACCGTGACCACCGGGATCATGGCGGGCTTCATGGCGTGCGTGAGGATCACGGTCTTGCGCGGCAGACCCTTGGCGTAGGCGGTCCTGATGAAGTCCTGTCCCAGGACCTCGAGCAGGCTCGAACGGACGTACCTGCTGAAGAGCCCTGCCCCGTGGGTGCCCATGACAAAGGTCGGCATGGCCACTGACAGGAGATTGCCGGTCACGCTCTCGGACAGCGGCACGTACCCGGAAGGCGGGAAGATGTGCGTGAGAACCGCAAAGAGGTAGATCATGACGATGCCCTCCCAGAACACCGGGATGGACACCCCGAGTATGGCGCCCGTGGTCACGGTGACGTCGAGCCACGAGTTCCGCCTGAGCGCGGAGACAATGCCCAGGGGCAGTCCGATGATAAAGGCCCAGATCACCGATCCGAAAAAGAGCTCCAGGGTTACGGGGAGCCTGTGCATGAACATGTCGAGCACCCGCTCGCCGCTCGCGATGGACACGCCCCAGTCGCCCTGCACGAAGGAGCTTACCCAGAGGATGTACTGGATATGCAGGGGCCTGTCCAAACCGAACTGTGCGCGCACATCCGCGATGACCTCATCGCTCAGCGGGCCCATCCTTGACGCCACGAGCGCGGCCTGCACAGGGTCTCCCGGGAGCACCCTGCCAAGGACGAAGATGAGGATGGAGACGAAGAAGAGGATCGCAAACGAGATGAGGACTCTCTTGAGGATGTATTCCCGCATATCGTTCCCTCGAGGGCGGGTCCACACCGCCTTGCGTTCAATTCACCGCAGGGGTTCTTTCTCTGAAGTACTCATCCACACGCTGCAGCAGGTCTTTCGCCTTGAGCTTCACCGCCGCGTTGACAAAGGCCTGGTCCGGCAGGATGTCATCGGGCGTTTCGATGATACGGTTCAGGGTCGTCACGAAGAGTTCCCTGTCCCTGGTCTGGACTGCATAGTACTTGGCATAGAGGAAATGCCACAGCAGGAACTTCGACTCGGATATCTCGAAGGCCTCCTGAAACTGCGCCTGGGCCTCATCGGGGCGGCCGCCGAACATCTCGGGCCGTGAGATGGCGTAAACACCCATGAGTGCATGCACGCCGCCGTAGTAGAACGTGTCGTCCAGTTCGAGCAGCCGGTCCATCATGGCCTCGACCCTTGGAAGATCCTTGAGAACATCCGGGTTATCGCCATGGGAGAGATTGATCCACTGGAGCCAGCTGTTCGTGGCCATGTACAGCGCAGCTATGTCCCGCTTGTGGATGGTCTTTAGGGCCTTGGCGTAAACCTGCAGATCATCCTGTTCGAGTGCCTGCCGAAACGTCTTGTTGGTCTTGAGGTTACGGAGCGCATATTCCCGCGCTTTGGCATAGAGCTCACGTGCACGTCGCCTGTCCTTGTCCTCCACGAACAGGAACGCATAAGCCAGGTTCGCCTCAGCGGCGCTCACGAGCAGGTACCTGTTCTCGGGCGAGACCCGGATGAAGCCGTCCATCTGGATGAGCATGGCGGGCATGGCGTCACGGACCATCGCGACGTCGGGGTTCCTGTTCGTTGCGGTGCGCATGTCAACCATGATGGGCTTCATGCCATCCACGGAAATCTTGGCAATGGTTGACGCGCAACCTGTGGAGAGGAGCATCGCTGCAGCCAGCGGGACAACCAGGACAGCCATCTTGGGGTGGAAAGCCACATGTCCTCCTTGCGGAAAGTTTATGTGTGGAGACCAGCCTCCCCTCGTATGGAGGCGACGCATGCGTACGGTTCCCTCAGGGGAAAAAAGACCATTACTCCTCGTACGGCCAGACCATCCTGCAGTCTCCATAGTCATACCCGATGCCGAACCCCACGCTCGTGGTCTCTTCCGGACCCCGGAAGGCGAATCCGACGCCTACGACGCCCGAGTCGTAACCGAAGCCGACTATGAAACCCGAGGTCTCACCCCCCAGCACGAACCCGACGCCGATGTTGCGATTGCACCCGAGAAGGGTCTTGTAATTCTTCACACCGAACCCGATGACGAAGTTGTCGATCTTCAGGCCCAGCCCACCTTTCTTGCAGTCGCAGTCCACGACCGATTCATCTGCGAAAACCGGCATGCCATACCCCATGAACACCATGACCAGCATTCCAGCAACGATCCTCTTCATACTTCACCTCCTTACGTGTCACGCTATTCCTCAGGGTCTCCCGAAGATCCTTCCGGCCGGGACCCCTCCTCCTAAACGATGCACCGTGCCATGCATGCTTCTTCCTGCATCAGAATCACCGTGCATTATCTCACTCTAATTCCTTAACAAGTTTTCATCACATGTATTCCATTGCTTTTATAGACAATGCCTCGTTGACCCCGTCTTCGATCATGCTGGCCCGTGCATCGCGGTACATCTTTTCGATGGGGAATTCTTTCGCCAAGCCATACCCCCCGAAAATCTGCATGGCCTCGCTGGCAACAAACGTGGCTGTCTCCGTGGAGAGGCATTTTGCCGCCACGGCATGCACCACCGACGGGGCAAGGGGATTGGCCAGATTGTACAGGGCCACTCTTCGTGCGTTGGCCCTGGCCGCCTCTACTCTTTCGAACATCTTCATGAGCTTGAGCTTGATGGGTGCGTGCTCGATGATAGGGACACCGCCCTGGACCCGCTGCCTTGCATAGGCATACGCCTCGTCAAAGGCGGCCTTCGCAAGGCCGGCGAAGACGATGGCCATGCCGCCGTTGACCATGGCAAGGCCCTGCCCGCTGGATGCGTTGATGAAGTCGGGATACGGTATGACCATGTACTCCTTGGGGACCCGGGCATCCTCGAAGATGATCGACCCCTGGTTCAACGGCCGCTGGCCCATCTTGTCCAGCGGTTTTCCCCTGGATATGCCCGGCAGATCGAGGGGGATGATGGCCAGGCCCTGCCCCTGCATGCCCCTGGACGGATCGAGCGACACATGGAGGAGGGCATGGGTCGCGATGGTGCCGTTGGACACCCATGCCGACTTCTCGCCGTTGATGATGTATTCATTGCCTTGGAGCACCGCCTTCACCGAAGGCCCGCATTTGGGATCGCAGCCGCCCAGGCTCCAGTCGGTACCGTGGTCGGGCTCGGTTATGGCCCAGCAACCTATCATCCGCCCATCCCTGTCCGCGCAGAAATCCCGGGCCAGCTGCTGCATCTCTGGCGTGGGGAACATGGCCGCATAATTGAACGGCATGCAAGAGACGCCCATGCTTATGGCCAGGCCGGCATCGGCATAGCCGAGCTGCTCGGCGATGAGGATAGATGCCATGGGGTCCATCTCTTCGGCCAGCCCCCCGCAGGCCTTGGGAATCTGCATGGTGTGGAGCCCCAGGGCACGGAAACCATTGAACACATCCCAGAGCGCCGAATCCTTGGCAATCACGTCCACCGGGTCGGCAAGCCTGTCCAGCTGGATGCCCGCAGGCCGCATGACCTCCATGCCGAACCTCTTGACCTCCCTCAGGAACGCCTTTGTCTCGAGGCTCACATTCAGATCGATCTCAGGCCCTGACATGGCCCTGTCTCCTTCCCACCATTCGTGGTTCTCCCCATGCGGAGGCCTTATTTCATGTCCCACTTCAGGAAGGCATATGGTGCGAACTGCATGAGATCGAGCTCGGCGACCACCTTCCCGCCCAGCATGGAGTTGTCACCCCTCGTGTACATGGCGCCGAGCATCCTCACGATCTCCACCTCGGACCAGGGATCATAGGCGGAATCCCTCAGGATGATCTCCGCCTCCCCGAAGGCCCTCTCTTTGGGCTTGAACAACGTCTCCTGCCTGACAAGCCGCGGGTTGTAGTCAAATGCCCCACCCTCCGGGGCAGGGAAGCTCTTGAAATTGAACGCCACGGCCTTCATGGAGCCGTCCGCATCGTACAGGGCATCGAGCACCTTCTTGAACTCCTCGTCGTTGCACCTGCCGGTGAGCCGGGCCTTGACCTCCATGAACCGGATGCCGCGGCGCTCGGTCCACCCATGCACCTCCCCTCCGGTTCGTTTGAAATGGATGTCACCGATCTTCTTGGGATAACCATAGATCTCCCGCCCCCCGGCCATGGCCATGTCATTGGTGACGGGCATGGAAAGGCAGTAGCCGCCCTCCTCGCCGTTGTACCTTGCCCGCACGAACAGGGCGCTCTCATGGTAGGTGACATCGAAATTGGTTGCCGGATACCAGGCCACAAAGGCCATGGCGATGGGCATGGCCGCAGGCTTGAGCGGAGGGGGCAACAGCCGGGCCACGATCTCGGGTTTTGTTTCCCAGAAGACCGTGAGCATCTCGGCGTCATAGAAGTCTGCGGTCGAGCGCGTGTTGGCCATGATCTCATTGAACGTCTTGACGAATCCCATAGAGTTTCCCTCCCAGACAGCATTATCTGACACCATTCATTGTCATTTTCATTACCAGATCTTCTTGACATTGACAAGAGTTATTGTCAGTACTGATTCCATGAAGAAAATATCCCGTACATATGGTGGTGTAGATGCCTCCACCCGGAAAAACGAACGAAGGAAGAAGCTCATAGAAGCAGGGATCGAGGCATTTGGCACAAAGGGTTACGCAAAGACCAACATCAAGACCATATGTGCTCTTGCTGGCCTAACGGAACGATATTTTTATGAATCATTCTCGAATAAGGAAGACCTTCTGTATACCATCTACCGAGAACTCATAGATGAACAGCAGCGCGAGGCAATAGAATTACTGAGCGAATTAGACAGCGATCCCATTCAAACAGCCACCAAGGCAACGGAAATGTTTTATCATCGATTCAAGATTGATCCCCGCATAGCACGAATTCAACTTTTTGAAGTTCTGGGGGTAAGCCAGAGAATAGACCAGGCATACCGGGATGCCATACGACTCTTGTCTGAGATGGTGAAGCTGTTTCTCCTAAGGATCTTCCCTGGCATACCCCAGGAAAAACTGAATAACAGCATCATCCCCACCGGTATCGCTGGCTCAATGATCATGATCGCCTACGATTGGGTTCTCGGCGGGTTCGTTATGCCCATAGATGATATTATCGGCCAATCTATGTACTATTTCATGATCATAGGGAAACACCTCGATGCCGGCCATGACCATTCATGATGAGCTTTTTCCATGAAAGAATCCACTGATCCCCGAAGCATGCACAAGGTATTGAACAGGATCACGGCCTGGGAATACCCAGACAAGACGTGGTGATCTTGGAGGAAATGTACGAGCAATTGGATCTGCAGAAGCTGAACATACAGAGGGGAAGCCTGCTTCCAGGTTCCCACCGTAACTTTCGAACCCATTGATACTATATAGGGGCCTACAGTGGGACAAAGACATCAAGAACTTCCCGGCTTCACAATGAAGCAGGCTTATCAGAGTCAGAAGTCCCGAGAGCTGGTTATTGGGCAAGGATCGGATCAGTCAATCCGTATGCCAAGGCAAGCCTGGCAACAAAACCAGAGCTTCCTGACCGCAAGGTGACCCTCATTGCGGGGAACATACGGGGAAGATCAGCCTCCCCAGAAAGCAAGGAGCAGAGGGACCACATGTGGTGGAGGCGGGGGGAATCGAACCCCCGTCCGAAGGCCTTCAGCCAAAGGCTCCTACATGCTTAGTCCGTGTTTTGAGTCGGTGGTGAAACGCCCGCGGACAGGCTTCTCATCACCCACGCCCCTGTGTTTGACCCGCATGCCCCGGGGCTTGGCCTGCGGGTTCGCCCGTCTGAGTTTGACACCCTCAGAGGAGCCGGCGGGCGGGCCCCAGCGAGGATGTGGCGCCCTTAGGCGGCCAGTGCGTAGTTGTAATCGTCGGCACTTAATGTGTCTCTGCCTGTTTAACGAGTCGACAGAACTCGGCATGCTCCTTCGACCTCAACTGCCCCCGTCGAACCCAGTACGCCCCCTTTTCCGTACAACCCTTTCATAGTGATGAAAGGGGCCGTTGTCAAATCCGAGCGGAAAGCGCCTGTTCCACCAGGTCGCACAGGATGTGCTCGACGAGGAGGTGAGCCTCCTGGATCCTCGGCGTGACGGTGGACGGTATGCGTATCTCGCAGTCGACCCTGCCTCCATGGATACCGTCTTTTCCCGTCAGGGCAACCGTGGACACCCCCATGGACGAGGCGGCCTCGATCGCCTTCAGGACGTTTATCGACGAACCGCTCGTCGTGATGACGACGAGCACGTCGCCCCTTTTGCCTAACGCCAGGACCTGCCTTGCGAACACCTCCTCGAAAGAACGGTCGTTCGCGATGGAGGTCATGACGGATGTGTCCGTGGTGAGCGCGACGCACGCAATGGGCGCGCGTTCGAGCCTGAACCTGTTCACGAGCTCTGCGGCCATGTGCTGGGCGTCCGCAGCTGAGCCGCCGTTGCCCGCGACCATGACCTTGCCGCCGCCTTTGAGCGCCTCGATCATGATGCCCGCGGCCATCGCTATGGAGGGGACGGCCTCGGCGAGCTTCCCATGGAGCTCGAGGCTCTCCCCGATCATCGTCGAGATCGACCGTTCCATAGGGGATGCACGATACACCACGGCAGACATGCGCGCAAGGCCGTTGTCGAGGCGTCGCCGCAGCGCTGGCCGTCTTCTCCACGGTGACGAGCCGGAGTCCCCAACGGGGACTCCTCGATCATCCGAGGACATCGGGAATCGCCCCCGCCCTGCCGATTGATGCGGCCCGAGCCTTTTCCCGGCCTGATTGATCCATCTCGGTGATGGGCCACGATACGCCCGCCCAGTCGCACGGTGCAGCAGCGCCTTCCCTGCCCTGCACGCATCGTCCCGGGGGCCTTAGGCGCTCGTTTCTCTTCGAACGTCGAGAAAGGATCTTCCCGTGCCTTCAAGGGTGACGCCGTCGCCACGGGCGCCCACCCTGAAGACGCACGGAGGTCACACCCTGAAGTGTCCGTCTTTCTGTGAGTGATCGAGGCGGAAACTGTTCCTGTTGGTCTTGTAGAAGACGATGAAGTCCCTTGTGTAGTCTTCCAGGTTCAGGTAGCTTATGAACCCGTGATCGGGCGCGTCCTTGAAGGGCTTTTCCCTGAACATCCTCCTGAGCCCGTGTTCGAAACTCAGGTCGCTGTCCGTTATGTGCGGGAGCTTGACCCCCAGGAAGGGGTTCCCCATCCACCGGGAAAAGAGCCTTCTCAAGCCTTTCTTGATCTTTTTGAACATGGTGCCGAAAACCGCCTTGTCGTTTTCTCTCGATAATGATCTTATCGGTCAGGGGGCGCCGCGCTTGAGGATCATCGAGCCTCGTAAAGCCTCGCGCACAAGGTGCCGATAGGTTGAACGATTATGAAGGGATCGACCAAGGACCTCCTCCAGATTCAAGGCGTCCAGGGCTTCGTGCTGACAGACGGCAGGAACGTGCAGGTGAAACTCCCGTCCACGCACCCCCTGTCAGGCGCGAAGGAGCGGTTCAAGCGCCTGCACCAGGAGCTCGGGCGCAAGGGCGCCAGGCCCGGCAACACGGTGGAGATCCTCCTGGACAACGTGCTCATCACGCTCTTTTTCTCCGGCTCCACGATGCTCGCCGTGCTGGCGAGCCCCGACGTGAACCAGGCCTTGCTCAGGATCACCGGCAGGCTCATAATAGCAGGCAGTCCAGGATGACGGGGTCATCGAGATGAACAAGGACATCGGCGGGGACATCTCCAACACCAGGGTCTTGGAGATCGTGAAGATCCTCTCCCTGGGGAAGCGCACCGGCAGGCTGCACGTGACGAACGGCGCCGAGACGTGCAACATCTTCTTCTCGGAAGGCCAGGTCGTTCACGCGCACTGTTCCGGCCTGACCGGGATCAAGGCCATCCAGGAGGCCTCGGCGTGGACTTCCGGCGAGTACCGCTTCTTCGTCGACGAGCAGGCGGACATGCAGAGCGTCTTCATGGGCACGGACGACGTCCTCCTGGAAGTGACCAACCACCTGCGCCAGATGGACAAGGTCACGTCTCTCATCCCGTCGCCCGCCATGGTGTATGCACTGGAGACGGACATCAGGGAGAGCGAGGTGCAGATCAAAGCGGCCCAGTGGAAGGTGCTCTCCCTCGTCGACGGCAGAAAATCGATCGCGGACATCGCCCAGCTCGTGGGGATAGCGTCCTCGGACGCCATGAAGATCTTCTACACACTCCTGAGGTCCGGCCTCATACGGGAAGTGTCCAGCGAGGAGAGGGACACCGGTGTCGGCCCCACCCTGAACCTCCCGAAGACCGCCTTCATCGAGTCGCTCGTGGCCGCGCTCACGAGGGCCATAGGCCCCATCGCCCCGTACGTGGTGCAGGAGACCGCGAGGGATATCACGGCCGACCTCCTGTCCGAGGACCCGGCCCAACGGGCGTTCCTCGTTGAGACCATAGCCGACAAGATACCCGAGGGCAGGATGTCGCTGGCATTCCTCGAGTCGATGGCCGAGAAGCTCAAGGAAGAAAGGGCGGTCTGATGAGGACAAAGGCCTTCGTGATCGTCTTGTCTTCCCTGTGCCTCATGGCGCTCGTGTCGTCGGCGATCCTCTTTCTCGTGGGTCTCGAGATCCGTGGGGTGAACCTGGGCACGCTGTCCGACTCCATCTCGAAGGAGGATGCCAGGATCCTGTCGTTGATCCTGGAACACATACCGCCCGAGAAGATCGAGGAGATGGCCCTCCCCGAATCGTGGGAAGAGATCTTCATCCTCGATCCATCCGAGCTCACCGTGGTCTCCTCCACGACGCCCGGACACAGGGGCATGCCCCTGTACAGGCACCCCCTGCTCCTCGACCATGCCAAGGTGGTGGTCTCGGCGATCAAGGCCCAGAAGACAACCATAGAAGAGACGCCGTCCTGCCGGGTCGTCGCGGCCCCGCTTCCTGACGGCCGACTCACGGTGGCGATCAAGCCGAAGGCGTGGGAGCAGGGCCTTGTCCAACGCCAGGAAGAGGAGGTGAGGAGGACGACCTCGAGCATATGGATCGTCGCGGCCGCGTTCACAATCCTGGGGATCCTCGTCTCCGTCTTCGCAGCTTTCCTGGTGGCCAGGAAGGTGACCGCCACGACCGACAAGGCCGTCACGGCGCTCGAGGCCCTCAGCCTGGGCGACTTCAGCGTCGACCTCGACGCGCTGGGGTCGGCCGGAGAGCTGGACCGCTTCAAGGACTCGTTCGTGAGGCTGAAGACATCCCTGACCATGGCACTGGAAATGCTTTCCCGGAGATGACATGCCCAAGCAGGTCCTCATCTGCGACGACGAAGAGACGTTGACCTGGTCTCTTGCAAGGTCCCTCTCGCACGACAGGGAGATCTACGAGGTGACCACCGTCAACGACGGCGACACAGCCCTTTCGGAGCTCGAGAGGCACCCCTACGACGTCGTGGTCCTGGATATCAGGATGCCGGGCATGAACGGGCTTGACGTCCTGCTCCACATCAAGGAAAAGACCCCTGCCACCAAGGTCATCATGATGACCGCCTACGGGTCCCAGGAGATCAAGGAAAAGGCGAGGGCCAGGGGCTCGATGTACTACCTGGAGAAGCCCTTCGAGATCGAGCAGTTGAGGGGGCTCATCCTCAAGGCCCTCAAGGAAGACTCCTCCAGGGGGTTCGCCGGCAGCGTTTCCGGCCTGCACCTGGCGGATCTCATCCAGATGAACTGCCTCAGCCAGATGACCACCGCTCTCTTCGTCGAGAAGGGGGACCGCAAAGGGTGCATATACTTCGAGGACGGCCAGATTACCCATGCGGAGGTGGGCGCCATCGAGGGCGAGGAGGCGTTGTTCACCATCCTGTCATGGTCCACGGGCGTGTTCAAGTTCGTGGGCGGGATGAAGTCGCCGAAAACGAGCATCTCTACGAACTGGGAGTACCTCCTCATAGAGGGGATGCGTCGTGCCGACGAGATGAGCCTCGCGCTGGAACGCGGGGACATCCACGACGCCGACGTGGCTCCCGTGGACGAGTCCACCCGCATGCTCGTGAAGAACCTCAGCTCCTTGAGCGAGTGCGCCGGGATCGCCGTGGTCAGGTCGGAAGACGACGTCCTCTACCAGAGCGGCACCATAACGAAGGAGGTCGACGTCCCGGCCGTGGCGGGATTCTTCGTCAACCTGCCGGACATCCTGGGCGAGCTGTGCACCCGCAGGCCGAGGCGGGTGTCCTACATAGACCAGGGAAGGCTCGTGATCGTGTGCCCGTTCAAGATCTTCGTGGTCGTGATGCTGTTCAAGAAGTCGGCCCTCCCGCCGGACGTCCTACAGACCATCGACCGTCTCATCCAGCGGTACGAGGCATAGCCCCTCGAGCTCCTGCACGCCCGCGCCGATCGCACCGGCAATGATCCTCTCCATCTCCTCGCAGGCGGATGCATGCTCGCGGATCCTGGCCCGCCTCGCCTCGTCGGTCCCGTACCGCTCCATGAGATCCTTGAAGCGCTCTTCGAGCGTGACCACCTGCGCGTGCATGACCCTCTTGTCTGCGTAGTTGACCACCATCGCCTCGTCGAGCCTGAACGAGCGGAGCCTCACGTGCTGGCCCACCACACAGGCGACCTCCGGGTACCCCGCTCTCACGAGCACCTCCTCGGCCATTCCCGCATGGTCTTGCCCCGTGGCGATGCCGTCCATCTTGCAGATGTCGTGGAGGAGGGCGGAGGCCTCCACGAGGCCGAGGTCGACCGGGTACCCGGCCTTGCGCAACGCCCTCGCCAGTGCGAGGGCGACCCTGCACACCACCTCCTGGTGCTCAAGTATGTGACTCGGCACCTTCTGTTTCTCCAACAGGTCCCTGATGGCGTCCTTGTCCGGGATCATTCGTCACCCCTCGCGGTCCGGGGGGCTCGTCACGGGCACATCGCCCACCCCCAACAGCTTCACGTTGACCGACCACGTGCTCCTCGATCTCTCGAGGTCGTCCGATGCGTCCACCCTCCGCGTCAGGGAGACCGCCCAGCACTGGGACGTGTACCTGAGCTCCGCCGCGTGCTCCTCGAATTTCCCCTTCTCGTGGTCGTACCTGGCCTCGATGCCGGCGGCAAGGCCCCCTGCGATCAGGGCATCCGCCTGGGCGCGAAGGAGCTTCGATCCGTCCCTGAGGTATTCGTAGCCGAAGGAGAACGAGTCTCCCCTCCTCGACGACACCACGAGAGAGGTCGAGTGCTGCACGGTGGCGAGATCCCGCCCGCGGGAGCGCTGCAGCAGGTTCAGGTGCTTCAGCGAGAGGGGTCTCGCCGGGTTCACGTTCGCTTCCACCTCGAGTTCGTGCCACAGGCCGCCGCCCGCGTCGTAGACCGCGTCGACAGCGAGGTCGGCCAGGGAGCCGCCCGAGGCATCCCTGAGGTAGTTCGCGAGGCTTACGGTAACATCGTTCGACTCATCGATCCTCCCCAGGTCGATATCCCAGGGGCAGCCCCCGGGGTCGGCATCCCTCTCCCGGGCATCCCCGCGCTCCGAGCGGTACAGCCACGTGACGCCCGGCACGACTTGGTGCCTGAGGCCCGACCCCATCTTTTGCCCGTACAGGGCGGTGGAGAGGGTCACCTTCCTTTCCTGCCACCTCTCGCCGGTGTCTTCCTCGTGCAGGGAGGCCCCCGCGGAGGTGGTCCGGGTTCTCCGGTAGTATTCCCGCACAGACGGCGTGATCGTGAAGTATGGCTGAACTCCCACCGGCATGGCGAGCTCGGCCCATGCGTCGTTCTCCACCGCGTCGGAGGCATCCTGGGTCACGGCGCGCACGGCGCCGATCCCGGCCGAGGTCATGAGCGGGGTGGTGGGGACCCTCCACTGCGAGAGCCTGAGCGTGGTCCTCGGCAGCTGCTGCACCGTGAGGCCGTTGTCTTTCACCGTGAGGTCCTGGGTGTATATCCCGGAGACGGACCAGCTCAGCGGCCCCGCGCCTGCGGCCCACTGGGCACGGGACACGAGGGCCTCCATCCTGCTGTCGCCGAGATCGTTCAATTCAGGCGAGGCATCTCTCTCCTGGAGGGGGTTGTCGTTCATGAAAGCGCCTATGTCCCTGAAATAGTCGGCCGTGCTGGCCAGGTTCACGTCCCACCTGAGCGGCGTCCCGTCGTGCCGGGCCTTCAGGAACCAGCGTTCATCGGGCGGCGCCTGCTCGATCGTGCCAGCCTTTTCTTGCCCACCCTCCCTGTCCTTGAGGCCCTCGAGGTAGAGGAACCCAGATTGTGCGGCGTCCACGCAGTAGCGCGCCTCGGCCTTGACCAGGAGCCCCCTCTGGGAGAGGTACGTGGGCGTGACCGTCATGTCCGCGGACCTCGAGAGGACCAGGTACAAGGGGAGGCCGAGGCGGTACCCGTAATCCGACCCGTGCCCCATCTCGGGGAAGAGCACGCCCGAGTGCCTGTAGAACTTCGCTGGGAAGAACAGCCAGGGGAAATAGACAAGGGTATGGTCCCTCACCCTGAACCTGACGTCCCTTCCCTGGCCGTAGCCGCCGAGCGGGATGTCGAGATCGCCCACGAAGAGAGACCAGTCGGGAGGCTCTCCCAGGCACGAGGTGAACTCGACGTTCTGGGCCCGGATGTGATCGCTCTCGAACCGCTCGATGGATTCGCCCGTTATCCTCATGCTCCCCTCGACCGACGAGAGCGACCCCCTGCCCAGGACCAGGTCGCCCGTCTGCGCGTTGTAACTGATGGTCTCGGCCCTGACTACCACCCTGCTGTCTTCGAGCCTGCACGAGCCTGTCGCGAGGATCTCCTCGGTCTTCGTGTCGTAGGTTACACGGTCGGCCGTGAGCGTGACGTCCCTGCCCTTCACGATCACGTTGCCCCAGGCCTCGATCCTTTCCCTGTCCCTCTTGATCGAGTCCGCCTCCACGTCGAGCATGTAGGCGAGGCAAGGCCCGGGCGAGACCGCGAGGATCAGGGCGATCAGGCAGGCCAGCCCCTGCAGACGAGCCGCTCCCGTACCTCGGCCACCGTGTAGAACGAGCCGGTCACCACCACGGGCGCAGAGGTGAGAAGCGCCCTGTCGAATGCATGCCCAACGCTCTCGCATACGGTAATCCCGCCGATAGCGGCGACTTCCTCCATCTCGGGCGCGCCCCATGATCTCGGCGACCTCACGGGCGCTATGTACACGTGCCTGCACACCCGCTTGAGCGTCCGGACGATCGCCTTGTAGTCCTTGTCTTTCAGGACGCCGACGACGCCCACGCCGCTGAAGCCCCTGGCTGCAAGGTGCTCCACAAGGACTAGCACAGAAGCCTCGTTGTGCGCCACATCCAGGACGACGCGGTCGCCGAACCACTCGAGCCTCCCCGGCAGGAAGGCGCCGGCGAGCGCGTCGGCGAGGGCGGGACCAAGGGGGCGGTGTCCCAGCAGCCGGGCGGCCTCGTCCGCGGCTGCCGCGTTCTTCCTCAGATGATCCATGGCGCCGGGGAGCATGTCCTCGGGCAGGGCGTCCACGACGTGCAGGTCCGCTCCCACCGATGCCGCGTGCGCGCGTATCACCTCGAGTGCGTCCCCCGATGCCGTCGTGACCAGGGGCCTTGACGGCCTCGCTATGTGCGCCTTCTCGAGGGCGATCTGAGCGGTCGACGTCCCGAGAAGATCCGTGTGATCGAGGGAGACGTCGGTGATGACGGCCACCGCCGGGTCCAGGGCGTTCGTCGCGTCGAACCTGCCGCCGAGGCCCACCTCGAACACCGCTGCATCCACGTTCTTTCGCGAGAAGAGTTCGGCCGCGAGAACCACGCACCACTCGAAGTACGTGAGGTCGAGACCCGCGAGCTCCAGGGAAAGGCTCTCCTGCAGAGACGACAAGGTTGCGGGGTCTTCCTCCACCGAGCCCACCCTGAACCTCTCGGCGAAACGCGAGATGTGGGGCGACAGGTTCGTGCCAACCACGAGACCGGCAACTCCGAGGAGCCTCTCCAGGTACATGCAGGTGGAGCCTTTCCCGTTGGTGCCGGCAACGAGGACGTGAGGGTACGAGCGTTCGGGGTGCCCGAGGACGTCGAGGGCCTTCTTGACCCTTTCCAGCCCCAAGACCCAGCGGTTTGGGTTCAGTCCCTCGAGAACCATTCCAGGAAGAAGGCGAGCGTCTCGCGCATCTTGTGCCGGTGCACGATCATGTCTATGAGGCCGGCCTTGACGAGCCTGGAGGCGTCCTGGAAATCCTCGGGCAGCGTGCAGCTCATGGTGGCTTCTATCACGCGCGGCCCGGCGAACCCTATCCTCGAGCCCGGTTCCGCGATCATGACGTCGGCGAGCGCCGCGAAGCTCGCAGTCACCCCGCCGGTGGTGGGGTCGGTGAACACGGTGATCATGGGTGTGTCCGACGTCCTGGTGCGGGCATGAACTGTCCTGAGCATCTGGAACAGCCCCCAGATGCCTTCCTGAACGCGTACGCCCCCCGACGCGCAGAACATCACGATCGGGAGCCGCTTGCGGGAGGCCGCCTGCATCAGGGACACGATCGCCTCGCCGACCGCCGCTCCCATGGAGCCGCCCTTGTGAAAGAAATCCATGACACCGATCGCGCACTCACGGCCCATGATCCGGGCGCGGCCGCACGTTATCGCCTCGTCATGCGAGCCGGCCGTCTCCTCCTGGTCCCGGACCGGGGGCATGCTCTCGACGAACGAGCCCTCGTCGCACGTCATCTCGATGCGGGTCGGGGCGTTGACACGGAAGTGGTACCCGCAATGCTGGCACACCCAGAGGTTCTGCCTGAGTTTCTCGGTGATCACGATCTCCGAGCACTTCGGGCACTCGGTCCATCGTCCGTCCTTCTTGGCGATCTCCAGGATATCGGTCAAACGACGAACACCTCCCCGCCCCTGACGTATTCGAACCCACGGGGAAGCTCCGCTATCACCTCGTCGAGGTAGGCCGGCTTGATGTGGTAGAGGATCACCCTCGTCCCCGGCGCCGCCACGCCGTCGAGCCCCTTCGCGACCAGGGAGGGGGTGAGGTGCTGGGTGATCCGGGCGAGATCTTCCATCCTGCTGGGGAACGACGCCTCGATGAAACAGGCGGCAAGGTTCGATCCCAGCTCCCCGACGAGCTCGAAGAGGCCCGGGTGATACCCGGTGTCGCCGCTGAACAGCACGCTCCTGGCGTTCTCGGTGATCACGTAGCCGTAGGCGCCGCCCGTGTGGTTCGTGGGAAAGGCCTTCACTTCCATCCCCTCGATCTCGAAGACGCCCCCCGGCACGTGCTCCAAGGATATGAAGTCGCTCGACGCGTCCAGCTCCGCGATGTCGGGCCAGATGAGACCGTTGAATATGTGGGCCTTCAATGCGTCGATGGTCTGTGGGCTCCCGATGATCCTGATGCCCTTTGCCTTGTGGGTGTAGAGCGCATCGACCAAGAAGGGCAGCTCCTTGATGTGGTCGATGTGGGGGTGCGTGAGGAGGACGGTGCGTATCCCCGTCGCGCGATCGACGCCGATCGTTGACATGACGGACCCGGCGTCGAGGAGTATCTTCCCGTCGACGAGGATGCTCATGGTGTCAAAGCCGCTCAGGACCGACCCGCTGCACCCCAATATCTCTATCCTCATAGGCGTGATCTTTACCCGAATCCCTGATCGTTTTCCATACCATTGTTGGCATGCGTTGGAGCATGAGGCCATCCCGCCTCGATGACGCGCATGCAGGCCGCAGGCAGACGGTGAGTGCTGGGATGACCGGGCTCGGGCCCTGGGGGCAGGGCTTTGATGCCGCGCATGCAGGCCGCAGGGCTGCAAGAGATCGCGTGCCTGGCGCTCCAGGGCCGTCGGGCGGACGGGTCCACTGGGGGCACCTCTCTACCCCGGCGACGAGATCCCACCCGTAACCCGTCGCTGCTGTACTCAGAGGGCATCTGCGAGCGCCTCCCCCTTCCTGCCCCGAGCTGGATGCGCCCCCGCCAGGCTGAAGAACGACCGAGGATCCCGGTTTCGAAAGACGTCGGGTCTTCCTCGCAGAGGCAATGCGTGATTTTCACGGCATCGCAGGCATTACACCGGGGAAGATGAGTCCGAGAACATCCCCGGAACGGTGCGTCCCACCGCCTATCGCGCCACCGGCCCTCTCCATGCCATCGGGTTCAGGGCCGCAGGGCGCTCGACGCCCTGATCCCATGGCCGGCGGTTCCATCACGCGTGGGAGGCCAGGCAACACGGACAGCCTGACCGTGGGCACAATACGTGGTTCCATCACTCGTGGGGGGGCCGACTCGGGCACGACTCGGCAGGCCGGCCACGTCTCTCGTCCCTGCCGGTGTCACTCACTTCCCATCACCGAGCTTCTTCGCCACGACGCTCACCTCCTGCGACAACGCCCTGGGGCAGACGAGGATCGAGTCGCTCCCCTCCACGACGACGAGGTCGCTCACGCCGATGAGCACGATGCGCTTGTCCGTCGACCAGATCACGTTGTTCTCAGAGTTTATGAGCTCGGCCGGGCCCCTCACGGAATTCCCCCTGTCGTCGGTCACGTAGAGGTTGCCCATGGCGTCCCAGGTGCCCACGTCGCTCCAGCCTATATCCACGGGGATCACCGCGACCCGTCCGGCCTTCTCCATGATCCCGTAATCTATGGACACGGACTGCGCCTCGTTGAAGAAACGATCGACCGCAGAGGCATCGCTGTCCATCGTGGCCTTGAGTTCCTGGAGCTGTTCATGGAGCTCGGGCATGTGCCTCGAGAACATCTCCAGTATGGTGTCCACCCGCCACAGGAACATCCCTGCGTTCCACAGGTAGCCGTCCTTCACGTACTGTTCCGCCACGATCCTGGCGGGTTTCTCGTGGAAGGCCCTCACCCTCTTGATGGTGAGACCACCGCGGCTCAGCAGCACGGTCTCGGGCGCTATGTAGCCATATCCTGTCTCGGGCCTGTCCGGCACCACGCCGAGCGTGATGAGCAGGTCCGGGTGCGAGGCCAGGGCGGAGACGCCGAACAGGATGGCCTCCTTCAGGCGTTCGGGCTCACGGATGAGGTGGTCGGAGGGGAACACCGCCATGGTCGCATCCGGATCTTTGCGGGAAATGACCACCGCGGCGAACCCTATGCACGGCGCCGTGTTCTTGCCGACCGGTTCGGCCAGGATGTTTCCGGGGGGGATCTCGGGCAGCTCCTCCTGGACCTTCTGTATGAGGCCGCGCCCGGTGACGACGTAGATATCCTCGGGTTGCGCGAGGCCGAGCGCGCGCTCGAACGTCGTCCTGAGCAGGCTCTTCGTCCCGTGAAGGGGCAGGAGCTGCTTCGGAGTCTGTGGAGAGGACACCGGCCAGAGCCTCTCACCCTTTCCTCCAGCCATGATGACAACCTTGAGCGACATGGTGCACCTCCTCTACGTCTCCACCTGCGCTATCGGAAATGCAGGCGCGCGACTGAAATGCGCCTCATGCCCGTGTTCCACTCCCCTCAAGGCCTCAGGCGAGCCTCACAACCCTCGCCATCGACCGCGATGCACCGCCCAGGCCTGCAGGTACCGGCCTGTGCCGGGACCGAAGGGTCACGAGCCCACGTCCGGTCCGCGGCCTCGGTCAGGTCGGACGAGCCGCTCTCATCGCGCGAGAAGGCCTCTGGGCCTCCTGCACGCACCGCGCGGAACATCCGCCTATATACGCGAGAACGGCACCCCCGTCCACGTGCTTTGGGCAGAGCGTTCTCCACGGTGGACATCCGGAAGGGGCGGTGGTGTGCAGGTGCAGGCGGCCGGGCCGTGCACGACGGATCGGGCCGCCTCTGCAGAGAACACCTCGTTGACTTTCAGACAGACCTGCCGTAGACACTGCCGTACATGGCAAGCTTCTCCCTCCTTCTCAGCAGAAAACGCATCGCGGTCTCGAGGGTCGCCATCGGCGCTCTTGCGCTTTGCTACCTCGTGAGCGAGCCCATGTGGAGACCCCAGCCGGTCTTTGACGCCGTCATGGACATGGGGGCGTTCCTGCTCGTGCTCGCCGGCGCGTTCGGTAGGCTCTGGGCGCTCGCGTACATCGGTTCGCGCAAGAACACCACCCTCGTCACGACAGGCCCCTACTCCATCACCAGGAACCCCCTGTACCTCTTCAGCCTCCTCGGCGCCCTGGGCATAGGCTTCATGACGGACAGCCTCGTCGTGTTAGCCGCCGTAGCCGTCATGTTCGCCGCCTACTACCCCTTCGTGATCCGGTCCGAACAACGTCTCCTGGAAAGCCTCCACGGACGGTCGTTCACGTCGTACATGAGGGAGGTGCCCGCCTTCCTGCCCAAGTTCAGCCTCTTCAAGGAGCCCGAGGAGATAACCGTCAACACGAGGTACCTGAGGCGATCGTTCTTCAGCGTCATGTGGTTCCCCATCATCTAAATGATCCTCTTCTTCCACGAACGCCTGCGCGAACTCGGGTTCATCCCCGTGTTGTTCAGGATTCCCTGACTTGCCAGAGGACGCGAGGGGTACTATAACCCTGTCGTTGTACACATCGATCGAGTGGAGGATGCATGTTCCCCGAACGCAGGCCCCGCAGGCTCAGGAGAACGGAGGCCATCAGGCGGATGGTCAGGGAGACGCACGTACGGGTTGACGATCTCGTCTACCCCATCTTCGTGAAGGAGGGCTCATCTATCGAGGAGCCCATCGCGTCGATGCCCGGGCAGTCCAGGTACTCCCCGGACAGGGTCGCCGCGGTCGCCAAGAGGGCGGCCTCCCTCAAGATCCCGGCCGTGCTCCTCTTCGGCATCCCCCGCAGGAAGGACGCCACCGGGACATCGGCCTTCCAGCACGACGGCGTGATCCAGCAGGCCGTGCGCCGCATCAAGGACGCGGCCCCGGATCTCGTCGTGATCACCGACGTGTGCCTGTGCGAGTACACCGATCACGGCCACTGCGGCATCCTGGACGAGTCTGGGACCGTGTTGAACGACGAGACCATCGAGGTGCTCTGCAGGGTGGCGGTGTCCCACGCCAAGGCCGGGGCGGACATGGTGGCCCCCTCCGACATGATGGACGGCAGGGTCGGTGCGATCAGGGAGGACCTCGACGAGAACGGGTTCGAACACGTGGGCATCCTGAGCTACGCGGTGAAGTATTCGTCCGCCTTCTACGGCCCGTTCAGGGAGGCGGCCTGCTCCGCGCCGCGGTTCGGGGACCGGAAATCCTACCAGATGGACCCCATGAACGTGCGCGAGGCCCTCAGGGAGGCGGCCGCCGACATCGAGGAAGGGGCCGACATCATCATGGTGAAACCCGCCATGCCTTACCTCGACGTGATCCGGGCGGTTGCGGACGAGTTCGATGCGCCGCTTGCCGCCTACCAGGTCTCGGGCGAGTACTCCATGATCAAGGCCGCCTGCGAGAAGGGCCTGCTCGACGAGGACGCGTGCATACTCGAGACGGCGGGCGCGATCAAACGGGCAGGGGCGGACATCATCGTCACGTACTTCGCCCTGAGGCTCGCAGAGATGCTGTCATGAAGGCCCCGCACATCGTGGCCTGGGAAGTCACCAAGGCCTGCAACCTCACCTGCGCCCACTGCCGCGCGTCCGCATCGCGCGAGCCCGCCCCGGGAGAGCTCACCACGGAGGAAGGGCTGCGCCTGCTCGAGGATCTCGCGGAGTCGGGCACGAGGATGGTCATCCTGTCCGGAGGAGAGGCGCTCGCCCGCCGTGACGTGATGGAACTCGCGCAAGACGGCACCCGCCTCGGGCTCCGCATGACCCTCGCCACCAACGGGTCTCTCGTGGACCGGCAGGCGGCCCGGCTGATCAAGGCGTCTGGCATCGCGCGCGTGTCCGTGAGCCTCGACGGCGCCCACGCCTCGACGCACGACACCATCCGCGGCATGCCGGGCGCGTTCGACATGGCCATACAGGGTATCTCCCGCCTCGTCGAGGCAGGGGTCCCGGTCCAGGTCAACACCACGGTGGCCTCGGTGAACATCTCCGAGATGAGCAGGATTCCGGAGCTCGTCGAGAAACTCGGCGCCTGCGCGTGGCACGTCTTCTTCCTCGTCCCCACGGGAAGGGGCGCGTCCATGGAGCCCGCCCTCGTGGGCGAGTACCGGGACATGCTCGAGGACTTCAGGAAGGTCTCGAACCACAGCAGCATCGAGTGCAAGGCGACCTGCGCCCCCCAGTACTACAGGATGCTGCTCGAGGAGGAAGGCTTCAGCCCCACGAAGGGGTGTCTCGCCGGCACGGGTTTCGGCTTCGTCTCCGCCACGGGCGAGGTGCAGCCGTGCGGCTTCCTCCAGGTCTCCTGCGGCAACGTGAGACAGAGACCCTTTTCGGAGATCTGGGTGTCCTCCCCGTTGCTCCTTGCCCTCAGGGACCCGGACGTGCTCAAGGGCAAGTGCGGGTCGTGCAGGTTCAAGGAGGTCTGCGGAGGGTGCAGGGCCAGGGCGTTCGAGGTGCTCGGGGACGCGCTCGAGACGGACCCGATCTGCTGGTTCTCATGAGGGCGTGCCATGGACGACATCGACCGGGCCATCCTGTCACGCATCAGCCGATCCATCGATCTCGTACCGAGGCCGTTTCAGGGCCTGGCCGACATGCTCGGCGTGAGCGAGGAAGAGATCGCAGGCCGCATCGTGAGGCTCAAGGAAGAGGGGGTCATCAGGCGCGTCGGTGCGGTCATCGACCCCTCTAGGCTGGGCTGGGTCTCGACGCTGTGCGCCGTGGACCTTCCCGAGGACGGCATCGACGAGTTCGCCCGGATCGTCTCCGGCTTCGACGAGATCACCCACAACTACGTGCGGGACGGCAGGCCGAATTGCTGGTTCACCGTCATCGCACCGAGCAGGGCCCGCATCGATGAGATCAGGTCGGAGATATCGAGCGCCCTGGGAGCGGACGTCATGGACATGCCCGCAAGGCGTGTGTTCAAGATCGGCGTCTCGTTCGGGCTCGAGTGAGCTCGAAGCACGGGCCTCAGCGTATCCCTACTTGAACACCCTGGATATGAACCCCTCCTTGGGCTTGCCCAGGCACTTCTCTTCCTCTTCCTGGTAGCCGAGGCAGGTGAAGTATATCGCGCGGTCGAAGAAGAGGACCACCCGGTTGTTGAACTCGAGGGCCTGCCAAAGCTGGAAGGACGAGTCGAAGAACTGCGTCTCCTGCACGTAGAGCCACAGGTGCCGCTTGATGAGCATGAGGGCCATGACCACGTCGCTCAGCGGGATGCCCTCGTGGAAGCGCGTCATGCCGAGTTTCTTGTAGTGATCCTTGAGTTCGGCCTTCTTCTTGTCGCCTGCGAGCCAGCTGTCCAAGCGGCTGTACACGTCGTAGACGCGATCGTACACGATATCCCTGTCGAGCTTGCGGTATCCCTTCGTCTCCTCTCTCGTCAGGAGGTCCTTGCAGAGACGGTTCGTCAGGGTGTCTGCGTTGTCCTTGATGAGCTGAACGATCTTCTCCGATATCATGCCTTCCCCCTCGTTGGTGGTATCGACGGCGGTCTCCCTGTTGCACCGTTGAGCAGACGGACATGTGAACCAGTGGTCTCCCGCCTCTTCGCCCCCGGCGGACCCTCCCTGTCCACTGTCAAGACAGGAGGGGCATCTATGTTCGTCATTTTCCGAAAAACTTCCTGATGAGCCCTCTCTCCTTGCAGGATTCCACGTACTTCATGAGCTCCTCTTCATAACCCATGCTCGCCGCCAGTATCGCTCTGTCGAAGAAGAGGACGACCCGGTTGTTCATCTCCAGGCTCTTTATGAGCTCGTAGGACGACTCGAAGAAGTGCTTTTCCAGGAGGTAGAGCCAGAGGTGCCTCTTGATGAGCATGAGGAACATGATCACCTCGTGGAGCGGGATCCCGTCGTCGAACCTCTTCTTTCCGAGCTCCTTGAAGTGCTTCTGGATCTCCTCCTTCGGCCTCGCCCGGTCGAGCCAGTAGTTGAGCGTGCTGTAGACGTCGTATACCCTCTCGTAGATCTGGTCTTCCGAATACTTCTTGTGGTACTCGGTGAGGCCCCTGCTCAAGAGGTCCTCGACGACCCGCCTCGATAGCAACCCAGCATCCTTCTTGAGAACTTCCATAATCTTCAGATAGATCATCAATCCTCCGTTCCTCGAGGGAATACGTGACGGCGTACCAACGGACACAGCCCGTCAGGTTCATTTTTTACAATACATCCGGCTCATGCACAAGGGCAAAGGCGGCATCATCCCGTCACAACGCTGAGACACGCCTGTCGGGCGCGTCGAGCGTCACGTCCGCCTTCATGGGTCTCGGCCGTTCATGGCGGCGCGGGAGCGAGGATACGACGGTCGAGGGCCTTTGCCTGCCTGGGCAGGCCATGCGCGTGGACCATGGAGGGCGCTGCCTGCCCGCCCCCTCGGGACGCCTCGTGCGTCCGAGATCTCAGGCGGGCTTGAGCAGCCTCGGCCTGGCGAGGGTGATCCCGGTGAACCCAGGGGCCTGAGGGGTCGGGATATGGGATGGGCGAGCGCAACCCCTGCCGGAGAGGGGACCGGCGAACCCCGGCCGTTCTCCGGCTCAGGGCCTGTGGTACGGTTCGCCCCTGAGGATGGTCAGGCCGCGGTAGACCTGCTCGAGGAGCATGGGACGCACGAGCTGGTGGTTGAACGTCATCCGGGAGAGGGACAGGACGACGTTTGCGCCTTCGAGCACCTCCGCCGGCAGGCCGTCCGGGCCGCCGGTATAGAAAAACATGTGCCTCGTCGACGCGTTCAGGTGCCGAGACATAAGGCTCGCGAGATCCTCGGAGGTCATGGGCACGCCGGTGACATCGAGCACGAGGTGGACGCCCGGCCTTGCCTGCAGCCTGAGTTCCCTGGCCTCGACCACCTCGACAGGCAGGTACTTGCCTATACGGCCGAGGTACGCATCGACCAAGTCCTTCACGGGGCCGCGCTGGGTCTTGCGAGCGAAGCAGAAGACCAGCTTCACCTACCTGATTCTCCTGGCCTCGTACCACATGCCCTCGATGTCGTAGTACTTCCTCAGGTCCGGCTGGAAGATGTGGACGACCACGTCGAGGTAATCGAGCAGCACCCACCTGCCCTGTTCGATCCCCTCCTTCCCGAAGGGCTTGCCGAAGGTCTCGATGACATGCTCGGCCATGGCCTTTATCTGGCGGTCGGAGATGCCCGTGCAGATCACGATGTAGTCGGTGAACGCGCACACCCCCCGCACGTCCAGGACCACGACGTCCGTGGCCTTCCTGTCTTCGAGCGCCTGTCTCACGGCGTCCCAGGTGGGCCTCATGTGCGGTATATCCTCCCGGCCGTCATGATGTCGTGCGCTCCATCGCTCACGAGGTAGCGGACGGACCTCCCCTCCCGGCAGAGCCTCCTCACCATCGAGGACGAGACCGCGAACTGTGTCACCTCGACGAAGATGATCTCTGTCCCGTGCTCGCTCACGTAGCCGTCCCCGTTCGGACGGAAGCGGGCCATCCCTTCCGGGATGATCTTCTCCACGGGCGGCCTGGGGGCGCCCGGCCGCGTCATCACGGCGAAGTGGGAGGCGGCCAGGACCTCCTTGGCCCTGTGCCAGCTCGATATCTCGTTGAAGGCGTCCTGCCCGATGAGGAAGTAGGGGACGGACCCTGAAAGCGACCTGAAGTGCTCGATGGTCAGGAGCGAGTAGGACGGGCCGGATCTCTCCACCTCCACGGGCGATACCTGGAAGCACGGGTTGCCCCGTATGGACGCCTCGACCATGGCGAGCCTCACGGGGCCGGGCACGCCGTGGTCGAGCTCCTTGTGGGGCGGGAGGGAAGACGGCACGAAGACCACGGTATCCAGGCCGAGCCTCTCTCTCACCTCTTCCGCCGCCCTGAGGTGTCCCACGTGTATGGGATTGAAGGTGCCCCCGAAGATGCCGAGCCTCATTGCCGTATGTGCCCGTCCCCGAAGCAGACGAACTTCTCGATGGTGAGCTGCTCGATCCCCATGGGCCCGTACGCATGGATCTTCGAGGTGCTGATGCCCACTTCCGCACCGAGGCCGAACTCCCCGCCGTCGGAGAAGCGGGTGCTCGCGTTTACGAGCACCGTGGACGAATCCACCTTCGTGATGAACTCCATGGCCCGCGTGTAGTTCTCGGTGACGATGGCCTCGGTGTGGTTCGAACCGTAGGTCTCGATGTGGTCGATAGCCTCGCCCATGTTCTCGACGACCTTCACCGCGAGGACCAGGTCGAGATACTCGGCGTACCAGTCGTCCTCGGTCGCCTTCCGTATGTCGGGCAGGTACGCCATGGTCTTTGGGCACCCCCTGAGCTCGACACCGTGGCGCGCGTAGAGCTCAGCCATCTTGGGGAGGAAGATACCGGCGATGGGCGCGTCGACCAGGAGGGTCTCCATGGCGTTGCAGACCCCGGGACGCTGGACCTTTGCGTTCAGGCAGATCCGGTAGGCCTTCTCGAGATCCGCCTGACGGTCCACGAAGACGTGACACACGCCCTTGTAGTGCTTCAGCACGGGGATCCTCGAGTTCTCGGTCACGGTGCGGATGAGGCCCTCTCCACCTCTCGGTATCACGAGGTCGATGAGATCCTCGAGCTTGAGCATGTCGAGTATGGCCTGGCGGTCCGTCACGGGGACGAACCCGAGGGCCTCTTGGGGAATGCCCTGCGCCTCGAGCGCGCCCTTGAGCACCTTGACGATCGCGGCGTTCGAGTGGAACGCCTCGCTGCCCCCCCTGAGGATGACCGCGTTGCCCGACTTGAGACACAAGGCGGCCGCGTCAGCGGTGACGTTGGGGCGCGACTCGTAAATGATGGCCACCACGCCGAGCGGTATGCGCATCCTCCCGACCATGAGGCCGTTGGGCCTCTTTTTCATGCCCGTGATCTCGCCCACCGGGTCGGGAAGCTCGGCTATCTCCTCCATGGCGCCGGCCATGGAGGAGATGGTCTTCTCGTCCAAGGTGAGGCGGTCGATCATGGCAGTACTCAGCCCGGATGAACGCGCAGCCTCGAGGTCCTTCGCGTTCTCCTCCATGAGAAACCCGGCCGCGTCCCTCAACGAGGAGGCCATGGCGGCAAGCGCGGCGTCCTTGGCCGTCCTCGGCAGCATGGCGATGGTCCTGGAGGCGCGCTTTGCCGCCTGCGCGATCTCCTTGATCCGGTCAATCGACACTAGAACGTCTCCTTTCGAACGATCATATTGTTCCGGTGCACGACCTCGTCGTCGCAGTCGTACCTGAGGATCATGGAGAGCTCGCTCGTGGACGCACCCATGATCTTCACGACCTCCTCGGTCGCGAAATTGCTCAGGCCCACCGCGATCGGGGTGCCGTCCCTCTTCACGATCTCCACCGGGTCTCCCGCCTTGAAGCTGCCGGAGACGTCGACGACGCCCACCGGCAGGAGGCTCTTGCCCCGCCCGAGGATCATGGCCGCGGCCCCGTCGTCGATCACCACCTTTCCCTTGGGCCTGGACACGAAACCCAACCAGTGGTCCTTCTGCGTGAGCTGTGCCTTCTTCTTCGGGTGGATGAAGGTGCCCACCTGGGACCCCTCGAGGATGGAGCTGATCACCTGCGGGGTGTACGCAGAGGCTATCACGGTGGGCACGCCCAGCATGGAGGCGCGGTATGCGGCCTCGAGCTTGGACGCGATCCCCCCCCTGCCGAGCCTGTTGCCGCCGTCGCCGTACCCCCTGATGTCCTTCGGCCGCAACTCGGCTATCTCGTGAACGATCTCTGCGTCGTCGTGGATCTTCGGGTCCTTGGAGTACACCCCTTCCATGTCCGTGAGGATGACGAGGACATGGGCCTCGACGAGGGGCAGGATCATCGCCGAGAGCATGTCGTTGTCGGTGAACTGGATTTCCTCGACGGCCACCGTGTCGTTCTCGTTGATGATCGGCACGGCCCCCATCTCGAAGAGGCTGCTCAGCGTGTTCCTGATGTTGAGATAGCGCCTCCTGTTGTCGAGGTCCTCCCTGGTGATGAGGATCTGGGCGGCCGTGTAACCGTACCTCCTGAAGGCGTCCGTGTAGGCCCTCATGAGGCTCCCCTGCCCGATGGCAGCCAGCGCCTGCTTCTTCGAGAGGGAGATGTCCGCCTCCTTGACACGCATGATCGCCCTCCCCTCGGCTATGGCGCCGGAGGTCACCAGGGCGAACTCCCGGCCCCTGTCCATGAGGAGCGACATGTCGTCGCACAGGCGCTCTATCACCCTGTTGTTGAGGCCCCTTTCGGTCGTCAGGACCTGCGACCCGATCTTGACGAGCACCCGCCTACACTTGCGTATCCCTGCCCTGGTACCTGATCTCATCGAGTTCTCTCGCTATGTGGTCGAGCACGGTCTCGAGACCCTCTCCGGTCAGTCCTGAGGCCGCAAACGAAGGATACCCCGCGTCGGTGGCAAAGGCAACGGCATCTTGCGCCCTCTCCACCGCGCCAGGCACGTCGCACTTGTTGAACACGACCATCCGCCTCCTCCGCGCGAGTTCCTCGGAGTAGGAGTGCAGCTCCCTCGTGAGGATCTCGAGCTGCTCGCGGGGTGTCTTGGCCGCCTCCGGGGAAGCGTCGACGATGAAGCAGAGGATCCTGGTGCGCTCGATGTGCCTGAGGAACCTCAGGCCGAGCCCTGCGCCCTCGTGCGCGCCCTCGATGATGCCGGGTATGTCGGCGACCACGAAGTCCACGTTCTTGTGGCGCACCAGGCCGAGGTTGGGGACGAGCGTGGTGAACGGGTAGTCAGCGATCTTGGGACGCGCGTTCGAGATCCTCGAGATGAGGGTGGACTTGCCGGCGTTCGGGAACCCCACGAGCCCCACGTCGGCCATGAGCTTGAGAACGAGCCTGAACGAACGTTCCTCTCCTGGCTGCCCGGGCTCGGTTATCCTCGGTGCCTGTCTCGTCGGGGTCGCAAAGCGGGCGTTGCCTCTCCCCCCGCGGCCGCCCCTGGCGAGGAGCTCGCGCTGGCCCGGCCTCACGAGATCGGCGACGACATCCCCGGTCGCCTCGTCGATGACGAGGGTGCCCACGGGCACGGGGATCACGAGGTCGTCACCTGATTTGCCGGTACAGTTCTTCCCCCTGCCGTGCTGGCCTCTCTGGGCCCGGTAGTGGGGGTGGTACTTCTGGTCAAGGAGGGTGTGGTGGTGGGGGCTCGCCTCAATGTAGACGTCGCCCCCCTTGCCGCCGTCACCGCCGTCCGGGCCGCCTTTCGGGATGTACTTCTCGCGCCTGAAAGAACAGCAGCCGTTCCCGCCGGCACCAGCCCTGACGTAGATCCTGGACTCGTCGACGAAGTCCATGCCTCAGGCGGTGACGGAGACGATCTTTACCTTCCTGTTCGTTGTCTCTTTGGTCTCGAACCTGACCACGCCGTCTTTCAGGGCGAACAGGGTGTAGTCCCTGCCGCACCCCACGTTCTCACCGGGGTGGATCTTGGTTCCGCACTGCCGAACAAGGATGTTGCCCGCCTTCACGAACTGGCCTGCGTAGCGCTTTACCCCGAACCGCTTTCCGGCGCTGTCCCTGCCGTTGCGCGAGGTCCCGCCCGATTTCTTGTGTGCCATGGCCTGTTACGCCTCCTGGTTCTTCGAAATCTTGGTGATGCGCACCTCGGTGAGGTACTGCCGGTGACCCTGGGTCCTCCTGTAGCGCTTCCTCCTCTTCATCTTGAAGACGATGATCTTCCTGTCGCGCATCTGACGCACCACCGAAGCGCTGACCCTGGCGCCCTCGACGGTGGGCCTGCCGAGGACGTACCCGTCACCCCCTATGAGCAGGACATCGTCGAAGGTGACCGTGTCCCCCTTTTCTGCGTCGAGCTTCTCCACGCGGAGGATGTCTCCCTCCTCGACCTTGTACTGCTTTCCACCAGTCCTTATGACCGCATACATCGTGCACCTCGAAAGCGTGGTTTGGCTGAGAATGGTGAGCTATTAATGAAATCTCCTATGCTTGTCAAGGAGTATTCCCTGCGCCGATCTCCAGGAGGGACTCCCTCACGTTCTCGCGAACCAGCCTGACAACCTCGGGCTCGTTCAACGCCACGCCGCCCAGCCCCTCCCGTATTTCCCGGGTGTCGAGCTCGTAGCTCCGCCCTCCCCTGCTATGGGTGTAGACGATGTCCATGTGAGGGTTCCCGAGCATGATCGCAGCGATGACGCCTGCCATGTCGCCGAGCGGCTGCCGGTCTATGTGGGTGTGCCTGAACGTGGCGTGCACCACGGTGCCCTTCGACGGCTCGGAGTCCAGGCTGAACGTCCCCCCGGCACGCTCGGCCGCGTCCTTGAGCATGGGGAGGCCCAGGCCTATGCGCCTGACCTTCTTGGTCGTATAGAAGGGGTCGAGCGCGCGCGCCCTCGTCTCCTCGTCCATGCCGGCGCCGTTGTCCTCGATCCGTATCGAGAGGACGTCCCCTTCGAGATCCTCCACCACGCTGATCTTCACGAGGGTCGCGCCGGCCCTGGCCGAGTTCTCGACGATATCGAGCACGTGGAGAGCCAATTCCAACATGGTTTCACTCCAGGCAATACCTTCCGAGGCTCTTCTTGAAGGCCAGGCGGATCTCCGGAAACGTGGGGGAATCGATGAAGAAGCGGGTGCATGCCCTGCCGATGTCCACGAGTTCGTGGGCGTCCGAAGAGGTGATCATCGTGTAGCCGGCGAGTTCAGGGTATTCCCTGCGCGCCTGCTTCACCCCCATCCTGCAGGACACCTCGAGGGCGTCGAACGGCACGTCGTTCGGGACGAAACCGAGCTGTCCTATCACCCCGAAGGCCGTCCTGTCGATGTGAGAGGGGACCGCGAGACCGTCAAGCCCGTGTATGTGACGCACGGCGTCTTCCAGGGACAACTCGGTGGCCGCGATGAGGAGGTGCTCGTTGAACCCTTCCACCTCCCCGTGCTCGTTGACCACAGCCTGGACGCCGAAGACCCGCTCGTCGTTCACCCCGCTCAAGTGTTCGTACACGATGTCCTGCAGGGCCTCGAGCTGGTCCAGGCGCTCGAACAGGGCGAGGATGTGCACCTCCTCCCGGGTGCAGAGCTCCATGCCCGGGATCACCACGAGACCGGTCTTGCGCGCCGCCTCCTGCACGTACCTGACGTTCTCCGAGGCGTTGTGATCGGTCACGGCTATCATGTCGAGCCCTGCATCCCTGCATGCGCTCACGATCGATGCGGGATGCATGTCAAGGCTGCCGCACGGCGAGAGGCACGTGTGGATATGGAGGTTGCAGCGGTACACCCTTCCCATGGTCTCTCTCGGGGTTATGGGCCCAAGCCCTCTTCAGGCCTTGTCCTCGCGGAGAAGGCCGTGGATGAGCCCGGTGATCTCGAAGGCGCTCTTGTTCGTCGTGAAGATCGGGATTCCTTCCGCCGTGGCCTTCTCCAAGGCGTCGACGTCGGGCTCGGCACCCTGGACGACCACGACGGCCGCGTGCTCCTTGAGGGCCGCCACGGCGACCACGTTCTTGTGGACCTGCCTGGTCACCCATATGTCCCCGGCCTTGCTGTTGGCCATGACATCGCTCAGGAGATCCCCGGTGTATCCGCCCGTGACCTCCCTGTTCAGCTTCTCCCAGCAACACTTGCAGGAAAGGTCGAGCCGTTTCGCCAAAGTGTCCAGGTTCATGTCACCTCCCGGTGAGCCGCGTGGTATGGTGCCGGCCGAAGATGGGCGATCGCCCCCCGCCCTGACGGTCATCGACCATCCCCCTCTCCAGGCGTTTCGCCTCCATCGAGCCTGATCACGCTCCTCAAGCACGTGCCTTTGCCGACTTCCGAAGAGATCTCGAAGACATCTGAGGATTTCTTGATGTTCGACAGGCCCATCCCCGCTCCGAATCCCATTTCCCTGATCGTGTCGTCCGCCGTCGAGTACCCCTCCTGGAGGGCGAGCTCGATGTCAGCGATGCCGGGACCGACGTCTTTCGCCTCGAAGACCACCGAGTCCGGCAGGAGGTAGAGGCTGATGGTCCCGGACTCGGCGTAAGAGATGATGTTGACTTCGGCCTCGAACGCCACGATGGCCACTCTCCTGATCACGTCCTCGTCGATGCCCTTGTCCTTGAGGGCCTTCTTGATGAGGCTCGAGACGAGGCCTGCATCGACGAAGTCCCTTCCCTGGACTTCGTAGCGACCCTGGAGATATCTCTCGTCTTCATGCAGTTGCATCGGAGACTACCTCTGACTTTCCTCTTCTTTCTCTCGCGCTGGGTTCGACACCCGCCATCCAGAGCCTGCCGCTCGCCTCGAACATGATGAGGCGCGTCCTGAGAACGGGTATGCCGAGATCCCGGGCGGCATCCACGAAACCTTCCGGGAGGGCCTTCCCCCTGCATACGATCACCGCACCCAGATCGAGCGCATAGGCGGTCCTCAGGGCCTGGAGGTTCGCAAGGCCGGTGATGAGGACGCAGCCGGGCTTTGCGAACGAGAGGACGTCGCTCATGAGGTCCGCGCAGAAGGCGCCGGAGACGATCTCATCGAGCCTTTCGTGACCCGATACCACCTCCGCCTCCAGGATATCCTTCAGCTCGGCGAGCGTCACGACACCACCCATCCTCTTGCCGGAACACCCCCTGACACGGGCAGGCCTTGCCCGTGTCCTACGCAAGACAATTCCCGAGGTCCAGGCCTGCAAGCTGGGGCATGGAAGCGAGCTCTGCGGGATCGGTCTTCCCGTTGACGCTCAGGATCGAGACTTTTCCGAGCCCCTTGCCGAACTCACCGGTGAAGTCGTACACCGCGCCCATAACCGTGAGCCTGCCCTCCTCGACGAGTGCACGGTAACGCTCGAGGGCCTTGTCGACCTGCCTCAACACGTTCTGCTTCACGTTGGCCACGAGCGCCTCCTCGAAACTTCCCGTACCGGGGGTCGGGATGGTCTCCTTGAGATGGTCGAGCTCCCTCCGTATGGCCTCGTTTTCCTGCTCGTACCCCTTCATGAAGGCCTTCACGGCGCCGCAGTCGGTGTGGCCGAGGATGAGCAAGAGGGGCGTGTGGAGATGAAGCACCCCGTAATCCACCGACCCCTGGGCGGATGCCATCTGATTGCCGATGGTCTCGATGGTGAAGACCCTGTCGATGGGGTCCGGGGCGATGACGGTGGCATGCACCCTCGCATCGCAGCAACAGACCAGGGTGATCTTGGGGTGCTGGGCCTTCATGTGCGCCCCGAAGTATCGCTCGTCACGGCTCGATGCGAACGCGGCGTTGTGTGAGAATATCTCCTTGATGATGTCGGCAACCACGGTGATACCTCCCGGATCGTCTTTTCTCCCATTTATGTGCGAAAACACCCTGGTTGTAAACCTGTTTCATGCTTCCGTCACGCCGTGGGCCGGCCAAGGCGCGCCTGCCTGGAGGCCTGGCTCGAGGACTGCAGGCATCTCACGACTGAAGGAACACGGTGCTTCACAGCCGTGGCTCGCGTGGAGAAGGTGATCCATGACGGGCGGGACTTCGCCCCACACGTTTCCCCCTTGCCTGCAGGGGAGATCTATGCTATGGATCTTGTTCATGATGAACGCTTCGGCCCACATGTTTTACGGCTATTATTTCTGGTTTACCGGGGTGTGGCCACCTGTGGGCTGAACTGTTCGTTCTGCGGACAAGAAGGCCGTGGGTGGTCACCTCCCACGGCCTTTTCCTTTGAGGCCATCGGGAAGTGAACACGGCACGGCGAGAAACAAACGAAAGGAGACTCACGTGATCATTTCCATGAAGAAAGGCGCCACAAAGGAACAGATCGAGCATGTCAAGACCCTCATCGAGTCTTTCGGATACCGGGTGCACGAGAGCGTGGGGGCGGAGAGGACCCTGCTCGGGGCCATCGGGGACGAGCGCGGCAAGGAGCGTCTCACCTGCCTCGAGGCGCAGCCTGGGGTCGAGCGCGTCATCAGGATCCTGAGCCCGTACAAGCTCGCATCCAGGGAGACCAAGGAGTCCCCCACCGTGGTCGACATCGGGTTCGGCGTGAAGGTGGGCGGCCCCCGCATAGCGGTCATCGCAGGCCCCTGCGCCGTGGAGTCGAGGGAACAGATCATGGAGGTGGCCCATGCCATCAAGGAGAGCGGCGCCCACGCGCTCAGGGGCGGCGCCTTCAAGCCGAGGACGTCGCCTTACGCCTTCCAGGGCCTGAAGAACGACGGCCTGCTCCTCCTCTCCATGGCCCGCGACGAGTTCAAGCTCCCCGTGGTGACCGAGGTGATGGACCCGGCCCACATCGAGGTGGTCCTGGAGAATGCTGACTGCCTCCAGATCGGTGCCCGCAACATCCAGAACTTCCAGCTCCTCAGGGAGGTGGGGAGAACCCGCAAGCCCGTGCTCCTCAAGCGGGGCATGTCCACCACCATCGAGGAGTTGCTCATGTCCGCCGAGTACGTGCTCTCCGGCGGCAACCACGATGTCATCCTCTGCGAGCGGGGCATCAGGACCTTCGAGACGGCCACGCGCAACACCCTCGACCTCTCCGCCGTCCCGGTGCTCAAGGAGAAGACGCACCTCCCGGTCATCGTGGACCCGTCCCACGGCACCGGCCATGCCAGGTACGTGGAGGCGATGGCGTACGCGGCGGTGGCCGCAGGGGCGGACGGCATCATGATCGAGGTCCACCCCAGGCCCGAGGAGGCCCTCTCGGACGGGCCGCAGTCCTTGAGACCCGAGGAGTTCAGGCGCATCATGGAGGGCGTCAGGAACGTCGCCCGGGCGGTGGGCAGGGACGTGTAGGGCGGCGGTTGACCCGCTCTGCATGTGTTCCTATAATGGAAGGTGAAATGGGTTACTTGCTGCCCGAGCACAGCTCTGCACTGAGGTACGGGTCGCTCCTGGCCGAGCAGGTCCTGTCCCGCTCCCTGGGGTGGCATGCGGGAGACCTCTACGACGTGACAACCGTGTCCGAGATCGACTCGTCCGCGAGACCGGCCAACAGGTTCGCCCAGCTCCTCAGGGTGGAGGTGGCCCTTCCGCACATGCCACACCACTACCGGGTGTGCCTGCTCGACGACGAGATCCTCTCGTTCCTCGAGGAACACCTGGACATCGATCTCGTCTCCCTCATCACCTTCATCATGACCCACGAGCTTTTGCACGTCCACCGGTTTTCCACCGGCAAGGCCGACTTCTTCGGCGACCCCGTAAGCGAGGAGGTGGTCGTGGACGCCCTCACGAGGGTGATCCTCGCGAAGTATCCCGTCATCGGCCTGAAAAGGGTGCTGTCCCTTCTTGACAGGTTGAAAGCGGCGCCACTATATAACGGTCACATCATGAACGAACCGAGGTGTGTCGATGCCTATCTATGAATACCGTTGCACCAAGTGCCTGCGCGAGTTCGAGTCCATGCAGAAGTTCAGCGACGAGCCCATCCGTACCTGCCCGGACTGCGGTGGGAAGGCGAAGAGACTCATCTCACGTTCGTCCTTCCAGCTCAAGGGATCGGGTTGGTACCTGACCGACTACGCCAGGAAGTCCTCGTCGGGCGACTCCGGCGGCGATTCCACCTCTTCGGACTCGTCCGGCAAGAAGGAATCGGGCACGTCTTCCACGAGCTCATCGGGTTCGAGCGACGAGTGAGCCCTGGCATGGCCCTTACGCACACAGACGAGAAGGGCCGTGCCTCCATGGTGGACGTGTCGGACAAGCCTCGCACGAGGCGCGTGGCCAGAGCGTCCGGCCGCATCACCATGAACGAAGAGGCATACCGTGCGGTCGTGACCAACACCGCGAAGAAGGGTGATGTGCTGGCGGCGGCTAGGATCGCCGGGATCATGGCCGCAAAGAACACCCACGCGGTGATCCCCCTGTGCCACCCCCTGCCCATCGACCACGTGTCCCTGGAGCTCACGCCCGAGGATGGGACGAGGTCCATAAGGGCCGAGGCCACGGTCACGACGACAGGCAGGACAGGGGTCGAGTTGGAGGCGCTCCACGCGGTGAGCGTCTGCCTGCTCACCGTCTACGACATGGTCAAGGCCGTGGACAGGTCCATGACCATCGGCGACATCGTCCTCGAGGAAAAGTCCGGGGGAAAGAGCGGGCATTACACGAGGACGTGACCCCCGCTCTTCAGGTACCTGGCGCCAAGCGCAGGGCTGCATCATCACGGGGCCCGTCATAACGCATGGCATGCCCGCCGCCCTTCGCCTCAAGGCGCGAGGCGTCCTTGGGCAGGGTCACGAAACGTCCACCGTGGTTCCCCTCGAGGAAAGGGTCTCAGGACACACCGAGAGGGTCAAGACGTCAGGGGGCCGTACCGCATCGGGCCGCGGGCTCCATGCCCCCTCCATGGACAACCCGTCCCCGGGAATCGACCACGGACTGGTTGTCAAGGGCTCAGCCAAGAGCGGGTCTCAAGGCGTCTGGTGCCACCGGCCTCGACAGCCGCAGACCCGGGCGACCGATCCTCGCCCTGCCTGTTCCTGGAGCCGCGGACACACAAACCCCGCCATGCCGTACGCCTGTGGATGACGGTTTCGGGCCTCGCGGGAAACAGGAAGGGACGGGCAGGCTGCGTGTCTCACCCTGCCCATCCCCCTCGGTTCACATTGCAGAGGCGGCCGCGGTCCCTTGACGTCACGGCCGCCTGGAGGTGCACCGCTCACTGGGTCAGCGGGCTGAGCTGGATCTCGACCCTCCTGTTCTGCTGGCGGCCCGCCTCGGTATCGTTGCTCGCAATGGGCTTGGTCTCGCCGAACCCCTGGGTGTAGATCCTCCTGGGGTCGATGCCCTGCGATATGAGATACTGGCCCACGCTGGAGGCCCGTCTCTCCGAGAGCGTCTGGTTGTAGGCGTCGGCACCCACGTTGTCCGTGTGCCCATAGACGTCGATCAGGGTCTTGTCGAACTCCTTGAGCACGAGCACCACCGAGTTGAGCACGTCGTAGAAACCGGCATCGATGTCCGCGCTGTTGGTTCTGAAGGTGATGTTGCCGGGCATGTTCAGGATGAGGTTGTCACCCTGGCGCGTGACGCTCACGCCGGTGCCCTGGAGCTTCTGCCTGAGCTTCGCCTCCTGCCGGTCCATGTAGTAGCCGACCCCGGCGCCGGTGAGCCCGCCCACGCCCGCGCCTATGAGCGCGCCCTTGCGCTTGTCCTTGCTGACCGCTGCGCCGACGGCCGCACCCGTGGCCGCACCTACGAGCCCCCCAATGGCCGTTTTGCTGAGCTTCTGCTCGCCGGTGTAAGGATCGGTGGTGCAGCCCCCCATGGAGACGATGGACGCCGCGAAGAACGCGGCGAGGATAAGGAAAACCGTGGTCCGCTTCATGTGAGCCCCCTTTTCGTACCGTGCATGGTTCTATACGATCCCCTGAACCTTCGTTGCCTTCCCGGCTTTCATAGTAACGGAATGCGCAGGATCATGCAAGGCCCGCACGGGCGCCGGTTTTCATGGTACACCAGGGCCCGACCCGCGGGGGGGTATCTCCGGGAGCCCGGCCGCATCCCTCCATGTCGCATCCGCCGGGCGCCACCTGCAGGATCACGCCGGCAGGGGGTGTCATACTGTCGACGCTCGTGGGAACACGCCCGGCATGAGACCGGCGGTTCACGTCCTCACACCCCGCGGTGTCCTGAGACCCGTGCCGCGGCCGCCTCCTCGAAGAGCGCGACCATGTCCGCCGCCACCTCTTCCAGATCCCTCGATGCGTCGAGGACCCGGTGCCTCCTGTCCACGGCCAGATCCAGGAAGGCACGCCTCACGCGCTCGTGGTACGCGACATCCCTGCGTTCGAAACGGGTGGCCGCCCCCGCCCTTTCCAGCGTAAGCGCGGGGTCCGCGTCCAGGACGAAGGTGAGGTCCGGCTCCACCCAGGTACCTGTGAGATCCATGACAGAACGCGCCTCTTCGACAGGAAGCCCCCCCACCAGGCACTGGTACACGATGGTGGAGTCCACGAAGCGGTCGATGACCACGATCTTCCCCGCGTCGAGGGCGGGCCGCACGATCTGGTCGATGTTCTGGCGTCTGGATGCGAGCACGAGCAGGAGCTCCACCATGGGGCCCATGTCCCGCTCCAGGAACAGGGTGCGGATCTCCTCGGACAGCGTCGATCCGCCGGGTTCCCTCAGGAGGACCCAGGCCCTGCCCGTTTCCTCGAGATGGGTGCACAGGAGGGAGGCGCAGGTGGTCTTGCCGGTGCCCTCGCCCCCCTCGAAGGTCACGATCACTTCTTCTGCGTCCCGTCCCTGAGGGCTGCGTGCGCGGCCGCCAGCCTGGCGATGGGAACCCGGTACGGCGAGCAGCTCACGTAGTCCATGGCGACCTTGTGGCAGAACTCTATGGACGACGGTTCGCCCCCGTGCTCGCCACAGATGCCCACCTTGAGCTTCTTGCGGGTTTTCCTCCCCTTCTCGATGCCTATCCGCACGAGTTCGCCCACACCCTCGGTGTCGAGGGCCATGAAGGGGTCCTTGGGCAGGATCTTCTTCTCCACGTATTCGGGCAGGAACTTGCCCGCGTCGTCGCGCGAGAGCCCGAACACGGTCTGCGTGAGATCGTTCGTGCCGAAGGAGAAGAACTCCGCCTCCTCGGCTATCTTGTCGGCGGTCACGGCGGCCCTGGGGAGCTCGATCATGGTACCCACCATGTACTTGAGCTTCACGCCCGAGGACTTGATGATCTCGTCCGCCACCTCGACGGTCATCTTCTTCAAGGAGGCGAGCTCGTTGACATGGCCGACGAGCGGGATCATGATCTCCGGCTGGACCTCCACCTTCTCCTTCTTGACCTCGCAGGCGGCCTCGATGATGGCCCTCACCTGCATCTCGTAGATCTCGGGGAACGTGATGCCGAGCCTGCACCCCCTGTGCCCGAGCATGGGGTTCGCCTCGTGGAGCGCGTCCCGTTTCGCCCTCACCTCGTCGACGGTCGTCTTGAGGGCCTTGGCCACCTCCTTGAGCTCGGCCTCGGTGTTGGGCAGGAACTCGTGCAGGGGCGGGTCGAGGAGCCTGATCGTCACGGGCAGGCCGTTCATCACCCTGAAGATCTCCTTGAAGTCGCCCTTCTGCATGGGCTTGATCTTGTCGAGGGCCTTCCTGCGGCCTTTCTCGTCATTGGCGAGGATCATCTCGCGCACGGCCAGGATGCGGTCGGCCTCGAAGAACATGTGCTCGGTGCGGCACAGGCCTATCCCCTCGGCCCCGAACTCGCGCGCGACCTTGGCGTCCTTCGGGGTGTCGGCGTTGGTCCTCACGCCGAGCCTGCGGAACTCGTCGGCCCACTCCATGATCGTGCCGAACGCGCCGGAGAGCGAGGGCAGGACGGTCTTGCACTCGCCAAGGATCACCTCGCCCCTGGTCCCGTCGAGCGAGATGAAATCGCCCTTCTTCACCGTCACGCCGCCGAGGGTGAACTTCTGTTTCGCGTAATCGATGTTCATCTCTGTCACACCGGACACGCAGCACTTGCCCATGCCCCTGGCCACGACCGCGGCGTGCGACGTCATGCCGCCCCTCGCCGTGAGGACTCCCTGGGCCACGTTCATGCCGTGGATGTCCTCGGGGGAGGTCTCGACCCTGACCAGAATGACCTTGTTCCCCTTGCGCGCCTCGACCTCGGCGTCTTCGGCCGAGAAGACGACACGGCCCACCGCCGCCCCGGGCGACGCAGGCAGGCCCTTCCCTATGATCTTCTTCTCCGCCTTGGGGTCTATCTGCGGATGGAGGAGCTGGTCGATCTGTTCGGGGCTCACCCTGAGCACCGCCTCCTTCTTGGAGATGAGCCCCTCGTTCACCATGTCGACGGCGATCTTGACGGCCGCGGCGGCGGTGCGCTTGCCGTTGCGCGTCTGGAGCATCCAGAGGTTGCCTTCCTGTATGGTGAACTCGATGTCCTGCATGTCGCGGTAGTGTTTCTCGAGGGTCTTGTACACCTCCTCCAGCTGGGCGTACTGGTCAGGCATGGCCTCTTCCAGGGACACGTCGGTCTTGTTCCTCTTGCCCTTGATGTTGATGGGCTGGGGCGTCCTGATGCCTGCGACGACGTCTTCGCCCTGGGCGTTCCTGAGGTACTCCCCGTAGAATATCCTCTCGCCCGTGGACGGGTCGCGGGTGAAGGCGACGCCCGTGGCCGAGTGATCACCCATGTTCCCGAACACCATGGCCTGGACGTTCACCGCTGTGCCCCAGTGATCGGGGATGTTGTTCAGCTTGCGGTAGGTGATGGCCCTGGGGGTGTTCCACGACCTGAACACCGCCTCGATGCCGCCCCAGAGCTGTTCCATCGGGTCACTCGGCAGGTCCCTGCCCGTGAGCTTCTTGACCTTTTCCTTCATCACAAAGACGAGTTTCTTGAGGTCGTCGGCATCCAGCTCGGTGTCGAGCTTGACCCCCTTCTTCTTCTTGGCCTTGTCGAGCTCTTCCTCCAGCTCGTCGAAGTCGGCGCCCATGACCACCTCGCCGTACATCTGGATGAACCTCCGGTAGCAGTCCCACGCGAACCGCTCGTTGCCGCTCATCTTGATGAGCCCGTGAACCGTCTCGTCGTTGATGCCGAGGTTCAGGACCGTGTCCATCATGCCGGGCATGGACGCCCTGGCGCCAGATCGAACGGAGAAGAGGAGCGGCGCCTCCGGGTCCCCGAAGCCCAGGCCCATGGCCCGCTCGACCTTCTTGATCGCCTCCTTCACCTGGGTCTTGAGTTCCTTGGGAAGCCCGCCGGTCTCGTAGTAGACGGAACACATTTCCGTGGAGATCGTGAAGCCGGGCGGCACCGGGATGCCGAGATTGGTCATCTCGGCCAGGTTCGCACCCTTGCCACCCAGGATGTCCTTCATCTCCGCATTGCCCTCGGCCTTGGTGCCCCTTCCCCCGAACAGATACACGTACTTTTTCGCCATGATCATCTCCCTCTCACGTAACTGGTCAGAAACCGGAACTCAGCTTGAAGCGCGCAAAAGATAGTATACAGAAAGGGTTATCATCAAGAGAAAAATGCCCCTGCCCACGGGCCTGCCTGCGCCTTGCCAGCGCTGCCCGCAGGCGTCCGAGACGGGCGAACTGCACCGAGCGTCCACGCACGAAACGACCGTGTCACCCCGGGCCGTGCAGGCATCCGGCAGGACGTGGGGATGAGAGACTTCACCGGCCGCATTGAACTGCCGGGAAAAGCCGTGCAGGCATCAGTCAGGACGCGGGGATTCAAGACGGCGGGTGCTCCACGGTGCGGGGTCGAGGTTTGACAGGGGCGCACGATCGCCCGCACCGGTACAGCCCCAAGACCTCCCGGGCCTGAAAGCGGCTCCGGGACAAAGGCAGACCGCCGGGACACACACGCACCTCACACGTCGCCCCCTGTGCGTCGAGCTGAACGTGCCTCCCCGCCAATGAAGGAAGTACCAACGATACGTCGCCTCCTGTGCGCCGAGGCGAACGACATCTGGAGACGCGCCACGCATCCGGCTCGTCTTGGAGCGACCTCCCCGAGACCTCCGATCACCCCATGCGCGAGGCGATCGACCTGGCCGCCACGATGCCGGAACAGCTCGCCTGTATGAGACCCCTCGTGATCCCGGCCCCGTCACCCACGGCATAGAGCCCCTCGATCTGGGTCATGAGCTCGCCGTCAAGGGTGATCCTGTTGGAGTAGAACTTGACCTCGATCCCGTAGAGCAGCGTGTGAGCGGAGTTGACCCCGGGCGCGATCCTGTCGAGCCCCTCGATCATCTCCACGATGTCCGTGAGGATCCTGTACGGCAGGCAGAAGCTCAGGTCCCCCGGGGTCGCCTGTTTGAGGGTGGGCCTCGTGGTGCATTTCTGGAGCCTGCCCGGGGTGGTCCGCCTCCCGCCCGTCAGGTCGCCCAGGCGCTGGACGATGACCCCCTTGCCGAGCATGTTCGCGAGCCTGGCCACGGACTCCCCGTAGCCTATGGGGTCGTCGAAGGGTTCCGTGAAGTTCGCGCTCACCAACAGCGCGAAGTTGGTGTTCTCGGTCCTCTTCGTGGCCCAGGAATGTCCGTTCACCGTCACGAGATCCCCCACGGTCTCGATCACCACCTCGCCATAGGGATTCATGCAGAACGTCCTCACCTTGTCGTCGAAGGTGCGGGAAAAGTGGACGAACTTGGTCTCGTACGCCCTCGAGGTGAGGGGCTCGAGGACCACGGCGGGGAGCTCCACCCTCACGCCCACGTCCACGGGGTTCGGCCTCGATTCGAGCCCGAGCCTGTGGGCCTGCTGCCTCATCCACGCCGAGCCCACCCTGCCGGGCGCGGCGATCACGTACCGTGCGGGGATGACGCTCGAGTCTTCGAGCCTGACCCCGGTCACCCTCCCCTTGTCCGCCAGGATCTCGGCGGCGCGGACGCCGAAGAGCATCCTTGCCTTCCCCTCGAGCTCGCGCCTGAACACCTCGAGTATGGTGCGGAGGTGTTCCGTCCCGAGATGCCTCACCCGTGCGGGCACAAAGACGAGGCCCGCAAGCCTGGCCTTGGCCGCCATGGATGCGACCTCTTCCGGATCCATGGCGAAGAGGGCGCTTCCGGGCGAGCGCCTCTCGTAGATCCCGTCGACGTAGGTAAGGAGATCGAGGAGATCGTCCTCGGGCATGATCGCCGAGAGCTGCCCCCCCACGTCGGTCGACACGGTGAGCTTTCCGTCGCTGTACGCGCCCGCTCCGCCCCACCCCACGAGCATGTCCCTGCCCGTCCTGCCGCGGGTGTCGATGTCGCTGCCCTGTTCCACCATGACCAGGTCTATGCCTGGAGACGTCTTGACGAGCTCCATAGAGGCGAAGATACCGGCGGGCCCGGCACCGATCACGACGACGTCAGCCATAGGAAAACCTCCTGTGTTTCATGATCAAGGCGGATGCGAAGAGGGCCGCGACGTTGACCGACCATGCGGCCGGCACGGGATGCACGTAGCCGGCCATGCCGGCCCCCACCATGGCCGAGTGCGCGGACCAATAGACGAGACCCGTGACGATGCCCAGGGTTATACCCCTCGCGATCCCTCCTGCGCGGGGGAAACGCAGGCCGAAGGGAAGGACGAGCAGGGTCATGACCAGGGGGGCCATGGTGAAACTCACCCGGTTGTGGATCTGCGTATCGAGGCTCAAGGACCGTATCGACTCCCTTGCGAGGCTCTTCCTGTACTCGAGGAGCTCGGAGAGGGTCAGCACCTCGGCCGACGGCTGGGCGACGGCGAGGTCTTCCGGACGGTGCCTCAGCGGGAGGCTGTACTTGCCCCTCTTCGAGACGATCGCCCCCCGGGACAGCTCGAGCACCTCCATGTCATCTGAGACCCACCCGTCTCCCGTCCACCTGACCATGTCCGCCCTTCTCACGGTGCTGATCGCACCCCCTGCGAGGCTGTAGCACCTGACGTCCCTCATGACGCCGTGAACCACGTCCGCATACCTCACGAGGTAAATCTCGGGGCCCACCTTGAACCTGCCCCCGTGGACGGTGAACGACCCCTCGACCCCCCTCTTCTTGATGAGCACCTGCTCTATCCTGTCAGCCTCCCTCTGCGCCAGGGGATAGACATCGAAGGACATCACCCCCATGAGCACGACGGCCGCGGTGGCGACGAGGACGTATGGGACGCACATCCTCCGGAAAGACACCGTGCACGCCTGCATGGCTATGGTCTCGACGTGGCGGGCGAACGCCGCCTGGGCGGCCACGACACCCACGCAGACGGAAAAGGGGATGACCCAGTACAATATCTGCGGGACAGAGTAGAGGATGAACCTCAGCACCACGGAGGCAGGGGTGGAATGCTCGGCGAACGTCCCCATGTTGCCCAGAAACACGCTCGCGACCACCAGGGTCGTCAGCGTCGCGAGCGCCCCCGTGCACATGAGCGTGGTCCTCGCCGCGATGTACCTGCTCAGCGTGCCCATGCGCGACCCCTCTTCGCGACCGCGACAAGCCGCCTGAAGCTCACCACGAGGACGAGAAACGTGGCGAAGCAGATGTCCGCAAGCCACGCGCCGAGAACGGGGTCCATGACGCGGGCGGCCACGAGCCTTGCCGACATGACGTTCGAGAGGTAGTACGCCACGATCGTGGCCATGCCTATGAGAAAACCCGTGTACCGGGGCGAACGCGGGTTCTGCACGCCGAAGACGATGCCGATCGCCGCCAAGAGGATGTTGATGACCGGGAAGGCGTAACGGTTGTGGTATTCCCGTACGCGCTTCGGCGACGGGTCCTGCTCGATGAGCCGCCTGAATTCGCCCTGCGTCGCGGTGTCGTAGCTCTTGATCCTGAGCATGCCCTCGAGGTCCGCCTGGAGGGTGAACGAGTACTCGTCGAAGGTGAGGTACCTGTCCGCATCCCCCGCCGAGGAGAACATGCCGCCCTCTTTCAGTATCAAGGTCACCCTCGTCCCGTCTATCTCCACGTTTCCCCTCCGTGCGGAGACCACGAAACGGCCGGGCTTCGAGCCCTCGAGGAACACCCCCTTGAGCTGCCTCTTCCTCTGGTTCACGGACTCGACGTACAGCACGAGGTCCCTGAACCTGTCGTTGAACTCGCGCTCCTTGAAGAACGCGAGCATCTTCCTCGGCGCAGACCTCATCAGGTCGCCGTGGACGGCCTTCATGGCGAGCGGACCGATCGTCGTGGACACCGCGAGGTGGACCAGCGCCAAGCAGAGGCTGAAGACCACGATGGGCATGAAGAGGAGGGTGTCCCTCACCCCGCTCGCCCTCATCGCGACGATCTCCGAGTCCACCGAGAGCTTCTCGAGCACCAGGAGGACGGTAAACAGGAGAGACATGGGTATGACGAAGGTCGACAACGGCACGAGGGTGAGCAGCAGGATGTCCACGTCCCCAATGCCCAGCGCGCGGCCCAGGCGCATCCACTGGACCGCGAACATGACCCCGAAGAGCGCCGCCGCGGTGCCGGAGAAGACCGCCAGCAGGCGCCCGAACATGTACCTGGCCACGATCATGGCGGGATTCGATTATACCTGCGAATCCAGGACAAAGTCCACTTCGCGTTCCCGGAGACGGACACCGTGGGGAGGGCCTCGCGAGGGTGCGCACACCGCTTTTTTGCATCTACGGGCCGGCCGTGTGCATCGTAAGGCCCCCCCACGATGCGCCCACGCGCTCGTTGACATGAACGCGCCCGAGGGTTTATGGTGTCCCTGCAAATGAACAGAATAATTCTCATTTTATCGAGCATATCCATGCTTCTCCTCGCATCAGGCTGCGCGCGGCACACCCTCGGGGAAGAAAACTCGGCCCTTACGGCCGAGCTCGCTGCGTGCCGGTCCGGCATGGCGAAGGCGGGCGAAGAGAACGAGCGCCTGAAGGCGGAGCTGTCGCAGGCGCGTTCCAAGCTGGAGGCCGCCCAGACCTCCTTGTCCGAGTCCATGGACGCAAGGCAGGAGCTTCTCGACAAGAACATCCGCTGCATGGAGGAAAACCAGGCCCTCTTGAAGCAGATCTCCAGGTTCAAGACGCTCACCCAGGAGCGCAAGGACGCGCTGGCCCGCCTCACCAAGGCCGAGCAGACGCTCCTGTCGTCCCTCGAGCGGGAACGCCAGGCAAACCTCCTCTACGTGGTCAAGACCGAGAGCGCGGTGACCGTGGTGATACCGCAGTCATCGCTGTTCCCCTCGGAGTTCAGCGCATGGCTCACGCCGAAGGGTATCGACCTGGTGAGGAAGGTCGCGAAGGCGATCAAGGACATGCGCCCTTCCGGTCTGTCGGTGGCCGGCCATACCGACGGACAGCCTCTCCCGCCGTCGGTCTCGAGGATCTATCCCACGCTTTGGGATCTCGCCATGGCGAGGTCCGTGGCGGTGTTGAACGTACTCGAAGCTGCTGGCATCGGCAAGGAAAAGCTCTCCGCCGTCTCGTACGCCGACACCAGGCCCATGGCCGACGAGAAGACGGATGCCGGGCGCGCCATGAACAGGCGGGTTGAGATCGTGGTGCTGCCCTGACCCAAGAGTGGGGCGCACCTCTCGGGGAAGGCACGCACAGGTTCGTGGCGACGCCCCGGGAGCACACGGTGTCGCGGTCTTGCCCGCAGGCGTGAGCGCCCCGGCCCTCACCCGCCCCTCGACCCGGCCGAACAGAAAGGTTCAAGCTGGCGGTCCAACATTGGTGTTCCCGCGGCGTGAGGGCACATGCCCCGGCCGTCCGCGTAAAGGTTCAAGCCCGGCAGCGGCAACCTGGGAAACCGCCGCCGGGACCGTCATCCTCGGGGCGGCCTTTTGAGGCATGCGAGCCCGCGTCCCAGGCGCCTTTCATGAGCCCTGCCGGTACGCCTCGATCGCCGGGGGCGCCAGGTGAAGGCCAAGCACGTCGCGTTCTCGGTCGCCTATGAAAAACCAGCCCGATGCGGGTGACGGCTGCCGACCCTGCGTCTCCTTGGGCCTTGCGCCCTGTGGGCCTTGATGGCCCGTACGATGCGCCTGGTTGCGCCGTCGATATCGACCTTACCGCCGCCGAACCTCCACGCGAGGTACTCCCCGAGAAACGTCGCGAACGCTTCGCCCAGGCCGGCGTCGAACCTCCCGACCTCGACGAGGTGACGCTCGTGCGGCACGGACTCGTCGAGCACGATCCCTATCGTCCTGAACGCACGGATCACGCTCGCATACGGGCAGGCCCTCCTGGATCGCCTGAGCGCCTGGATCAACGCGACTATCGCTGCCGCGGCGATCGGCACGGCAAGGGCCCTGTACGGGACCCGGAGCACGTCGGCCTTGAATCGGCCGGCCATCCTGAACGTCTTGAAGGCGATGTCGATCTGGTCGTCCAGGCTGTACTCCACCACCCACCTCACCCAGAGGAACCTGAGCCTGTCCACGAGGTGGAATCCGCGTCTCTCCAGGCCGATTCCGCCCGGGGTCGCATCAGCCGTCAGCCATGCGCCGTCGAGGTACTCGACCCATGCGTGTGCGTCCGAGGCCCGCACGATGAAGTATCCACCTCCCTCGTTGAATTCGCTCACGAAAAAGCCGCTCACCACCCTCGCAGGGATGCCCGAGGCCCTGGCCAAGGCCGCGAGCGCCGCCGCGAAGTGCTCACACGTCCCCGCCCTGCCCGAGAACACGAACCATTCTATGCCGCTTGCACCGGAGGGCCTGGCTGGGGGTGCATCGGAATACGAGCACCTCGATCTCAGGTAGCGGGCGAGTCGTTCCATCCTGACAGAGGGGCCGCCTTCACCGGAGACCCTCGAGGAGAGCCTCTCGAGCGCCTGCATGCCGGGGGGCAAGGCCGTGTTCGAACCAGGACCGGACGACAAAGGCGTCCGTGTCACCCAGAGATCGTACTTGAGCGGCACGTCGTATTGCCAGAACAGGTTCGGCCCGACTGAGCGGACCGCCGCCGGCCTCACCCTGCACACGGTGAAGGGGTGAAAGACGTACCTGGCGTCGATCCCGGTCTGGTACACGGTAAGCCTGTCCGTGGGTTTCGCCTCACAAGGCGAGGCACCTGGAGCTGTGTCACCGTCAGGGGCGTGAAAGAAACCGTCGGGCGTCATGACCTCGAGCCTCGCCCCTGCCAGGTAAAAGCTCTTGGGCCTGTCGGGGGAATCCCAGACGATGCGCATCAGGACAGCCGTATCGCCTGGGGGCGCGGCCTGCGAGCCGAGGTCCACGTCCTCGCCGAAGGTGTGGCGCCTGTCATGCACGAGCGAGTGGCGGACGATGGGGGACGCCGGCCTCGGCAGGAGGTAGAAAAGGACACAGGAGGAGCACACGATACCCGCGAACACGCGCGCCCAGTGTCGTGCACCCGCCGCCCCGCTCTTTACCGGGGCCCTGAATTCCTCCGCGTCAACGGCGTCGAGCGCCATGGGGAGGATCAGGGCCATGCAGCACATGCCGAAAAGGAACGTGGCGCTCTGCGTCAGGATGGTGGCAAAGATCGCCTCGGACAGCGCGATGCCGAGGATCTGGAGGATCTCGCGCCCGGTCTTCCTCGACAGCAGCCTCACGACGGCGATGGCCACCACGAGGTCCCTCACCGCCCACAGGGCGTCGTCCGCCCCGTGCTCGAAGATCCTCCACGCGTTCCAACTCGAGACCACGGCGACGAGGGCGAGCGAAACCGGTGCGGAGATCACCTCCCTGTCGAAAAAATACCGGAGAACCATAAGGTGCACGCCTGCGAGCGCCGCGAACACGACCCACGGGAGAAGCCCTGCGAGCGCGAGGCATAGCAGGCCCGCGAGCGAGGCGCCCACACAGAGCAGCCTGATCATGAACGGCGTCTCATACGATGACGATGTCCGCATCACCGGGAATGACCTCGTACGAAGGTGCTGGAATCCTCTCCACGAGGGCGAGCCTCGTGAGCACCTCGATCCTGTGTGACCTGGCCGTGCCCATACCGCTGAACGTGGTCCCCACGAGGAGGCCGAACGGTTTCGCACACCGGTGGAGCTCGTCGATCACGTACGCGGCCTGCGAGAGTTTCGTCTCGACGTCCGGCCCGGGTGTCAGGACCACCACCCCGGACGACCCGGAGCCGCCCTCGAACACCCGCGAGACCAGCCCGGGCTGCCTCTTCTTCCAGGCCACGTTGGACAGGGGGTCGCCGGGCGTGTACGGCCTCACGTGGGACACGGTCTCGCGGGTCGCGCCCGTCCCCGTGTCGAGGGAACCCTTCGACAGGGCGAACCCGACGGACAGGGGCCGGGGGAACACCACGGCCTCGCCCCTTGCCGGGAAGGAGATGGACTTCTCGAAGAGCCCGTAGGGATAGGTGGTCGCGATCCTCACGTCACCGAGGGGTACCAAGCCCCTCTGTGCGAAAATCACGGAGACCTGGAACACCGACTCTTCTCCCCTGTTCAGCATGGGTATACGGACACGGGAGAGGTCCTCGAGCACGAGGCGGGTGGAGTCGTGCCTGGGGTTCCTGACCGCGTAGCCCACCCTTGCCTGCACCCCGGCGTGTATCTCTGACGGCAGGAGGCGTCTGACCTCGAGGTGCGCAGGTTGAGCTCCGACTGCACCCCGGAGACCACCATGAAGCCGAGCATGGCTGCCAGCACGAGATAGAGGAGGTTGTTGCCGGTTGAGAGCGAGACGAAGATCAGGCAGACGAGGAAGGCGAAGAAGACCTTGCCCGCCTTGGTGAGCCTGAACCCCCTCGGCGGCTTCAGGATTCTCTTGAGATCCCCGAACCCCACTGGATGTCTCCCGGGCTCCCGTTCGTGCGGTCGGCCCCTCGCGCCCGGCCTCCGAGGGAACGACGGTGCCCGTCGTTCACCTCCATCGAACGCTCGAACGCGTCTCGGTGCGCTCGAGGACGGGAGCCGCACCCGCGGCGCATCACCTCGACTCCCACCCTCCGGCCAGGCCGGGTGAACCCGACTTCACAGGGGAACCTCGACCTCGCGGAGTACCTCCTCCACGAGCCCTCCCGGGTCACCGTCTTTGGAGATGATACGGTGGGAGAGCACGAAAGGCGCGAGTGTCGCCACGTCCCCCGGCGTCACGAAATTCCTTCCGCTGATGTAGGCCCATGCCTGCGCGGCCCTCTTGAGGGCGAGACCGCCCCTGGGGGACACGCCGAGCTCCACGCGGGGATGGACCCGCGTCGCCCTGACGATGTTCACGATGTACGAGATCACGTCGGGGTGCACCGACACCGTGGAGGCCTCATCGGCGAGGTCGACGAGCTCGTCTTTCGTCATGACCGGCCTCAGCTTCAAGGCGTCGGCGTGATCGATGTCCTTCATCAGGATCTCCCTCTCCTCCTTCAGGGGCGGGTATTCCACGGAGAGCTTCATGAGGAACCTGTCCAGCTGGCTCTCGGGCAGGGGGAACGTACCGGCTATCTCGACAGGGTTCTGCGTCGCGATGACCATGAAGGGTCGGGGCAGCTCGTACGTAACCCCGTCGATGGTCACCTGCGCCTCCTCCATGGCCTCCAGCAGGGCGGACTGGGTCTTGGGCGAGGTCCTGTTGATCTCGTCCGCGAGCACGATGCTCGCGAAGATCGGCCCCTTGACCATCTCCCAGGCCCCCGTCTCGCCCCTCAACGTGTGGAAACCGGTGACATCCGAAGGCAACATGTCGTTGGTGAACTGTATGCGCTTGAAGCTCAGGTCGAACAGGCGGGAAAGGGTGATGGCGATGAGCGTCTTGCCCACACCGGGCACACCCTCCAGCAGGACGTGTCCGCCGGCGAGCAGGGCGGCCAGGATACAGGAGATGACCTCGTCGCGGCCGAGGTACACCTCGTGCATCCTCTCCATCACGCACCTGATCCTCGTATCGGGACCCGTGTCCATGCCCTGCTCCTTAGTTTCCCCGCGTCAGACTACCACAGGGGCAGGTCGGTGAACACGGCCATTGACGTGTCTCGCCTTGAGGGGGCGGCATGCAGGCCTACACGGCCCCCATACGCCTCAGGCCGCTTCCGGCAGGATCGTGCAGATCTTGTCGAGGAGCCCCTCGATCTCCTTGACCCTCTTCTTCAGGAAATCGCGGTATTCGAACGACATCCGCGCATGGTGGATCTCGATCCTCGTGTTGACGTGCTCCCGTTCGAGGAGCATCTTGAGGAGCTCCAGCTCGTCCTTCGTCACCTCGAGGTTTATCATGGCGACCTCCTTTCGGCTCGGGGCCTTCACCCATCCAGGGACACCGCACCCCTCACGTTTCATTCATCTTTATCGTTCATAATAACGAACTGTTGCCCTGAGGGAAGATCTGGTATTAAGTATTCTCTCGCGTTTTCCGATTTCCAACAGGAAGGGCGGGTATGGCTGACGAACGGTACCGCAAGATCCTCGATGACATGCAGGAAGGCTACTACGAGATCGATCTCAACGGTACCTTCACCTTCGTCAACGACGTCGTGGCTTCGATCGCCGAGATCCCCAAGGAAGAACTCATAGGCCTCAACTACATCGAGTACACGAGCCCGGCCACTGCGAAACGCGTGTTCAAGACCTTCAACAAGGTATTCCAGACAGGGATCCCCCAGCGGATCGAGTACGAGATCATCCTGAGGGACAACCGGAAGAAGATCATCGAAAACTCGGTGAGCCTGCTCAAGGACAGCGAGAACAACGTCATAGGGTTCTGCGGGCTGGTGACGGACATCACGAAGAGGAAGCGCCTCGAGGAGCAGATAAAGGAGAGCAGGCAGCGGTTCGAGGCCCTCTTCGAGAACGCCAACGAACTCATCATCACCACGGACGCCCAGGGGTACATAAAGCGGCTGAACAAGAAGGTGGAGGAGATATCGGGGTACCGGAGGGAGGAGCTCATAGGGAAGAGCATCCTCGTGCTCGCCCACCCGGATGACCGTCTCCTCTACATCGACTTCTGGAAGCAGCTCCTGGACGGCAAGACACCGCGGTTCGAGCTCAGGGGGGTGGGGAAGAACGGCGATGTCGCTTGGCTGCTCGCAAGCGGGAGCGCCATCAGGAAGGGCGGCCGCATCATCGAGGTCCAGTACAACGCCCAGGAGATCACCTCCCTCAAGAACGCGCTCTTGACCATCGAGGACCTCAAGAACCACCTGAGCAGCATCTTCGAGTCGAGCCCCAACATGATCCTCTGCCTGAACACCGAGGGCAGGGTGGTCATGGCCAACCCGATCACCGAGCGGATCTTCCACAAGCCCCTCTCCGCGGTCATAGGCTGTCACTTCAGCTCCCTCAGCCCCCGGATGGCACAGTTCGAGGGCGTCGTGAAGGCGGTGCAGGCGAGCCGCCTCCCCCAGACGCTCCACGAGGAGAGGATCAAGGAGGACGGGCGCGAGATCTTCGACGTCATCGTGTACCCCCTCGTCGGGGGCAAGCAGGGGGGCGTCGTGTTCACCGCCGTTGACATCACGGAAAAGAAGGAGATGGAGCTCCAGCTCGTGCACGCCCAGAAGATGGAGACCATAGGAGAGCTCGCAGGCGGCGTCGCCCACGACTTCAACAACATATTCACCGGGATCACGGGGAACGTCTCCATGCTCAGGTTCACCACCGACGAGGAGAAGAGGCAGCAATACCTCAAGTCCCTCGAGAACATCACCGAGAGGGCCCGCGGCCTCACGCGCCAGATCCTGGCCTTCTCGAAGCGCAACGAGGGAAACCCCGAGGTGATCCTGGTGGACAGCGCCGTCCGCGAGGTCATGGACATATCGACCAAGTCCATCCCCAAGAACGTGAGGATAGAGTACACCTCCTCGGGCAAGGACCTCAGCGTGTTCATGGATCACACGCATCTCGTCCAGGTCCTTCTCAACCTCGTGGTCAACGCGAAGGACGCTATCGGGTCGAACCAGGACGGGCGGATATCCATCTCCGTGAGCCCCATGCTGGTGGACAAGGAATCGAGGAGGCAGTACCTGCTCGGCTCCATTGGAAGACACGTGCGCATCGAGGTGGCGGACAACGGGTGCGGCATGGACATGAGCGTGCTCCCCAAGATCTTCGACCCCTTCTTCACGACCAAGCAGAAGGGTCCGAACAAGGGTACGGGGCTGGGCCTCTCGATCGCGTACAACATCATAAAGAACGCTGGTGGGAGCATCCAGGTGAGTTCGACCCCCGGCAAGGGCTCCACCTTCACCGTGCTGCTGCCGGTCGCGAAGGCAAGGGACAAGTCCAAGGATCATGAAACCAGGCCGATGCAGACCGCGGCCAGGCAGAGCGCCAGGATCCTCATGGTGGACGACGAGGACATGCTCAGGGACATCGGGAAGGACATGCTGTGCATGCTGGGCCACAGTGTCACCACGGCCACGAACGGCCGCGAGTGCATCGATATCCTCAAGAACGACCCGGACGGGTTCGATCTCGTCATCCTCGACATGATCATGCCCGAGCTCGACGGTTACCACACGTTGCAGCAGATGAAGGCCCTCGGCCTCTCGACACGCGTCATCATCTCCTCGGGGTTCTCCTTCGAGCACGAGAAGGAGGACTTCCTCGAAAACCCGCTCATCGTCGCGAGGCTCAACAAGCCTTTCAACCTCGAGGAACTCTCTCAGGTGCTCGACGAGGCGCTCTCCTGAGGCCTTCCTTCCCTTTTTCCGCCCAGGCGCGAGGCCTTTCTCGATGTCACGGGAGGTTCTTCCGAGACACCTGGTGCTGATACTCGGGATAACCGGAGCGAGGAGGCGCCTTTTCTTGCTGTCACGGGAGGTACTTCCGAGACCCTGTGCCCTTCACCTTGCCGGGCGTGCTTAACCGTCGGGAAAAGGCCGCCGGCAGCACTCCCCCTGAGACCGTCTTGTCCGCCCTCGTACCCGGGTGGCACGGACACCAGGGAAACCACCTGGCGGCAGCATTGTCGCAACTCGTTGAAGCTGGGGGAGTCGTTGAGCCTCGAGGGGACCAGGAAGCCACCGGGCGGCAGCATTGTCGCACCCCGTTCGACCTCCGTCCCACCCGGCTGTCTCGAGGCTCACCCACCCCAAGGGCCGGGCGCACGTACGGCGCCGGGCACCCTGGGTGCCGTGACCCGAACCCTTGATCGCTCCATATCCCCTTTCCCCTCGCATGGGGGTCCTGCCCCTAAGGTCTCGTAAGCGTAGCGGCGGCATCCAAGGCTCTGCCCGAAGGGGTGCGCCTCGGGGTGACCCAAGCCGTGACCGGGTGAAGGACTTTACCTCGAACGACCGGGACGTCACGTGGTGCACCTCAAGGTCCCCCAGGCCTCGGCCGGGGACGCGACCACCATCTCTCCTCGCGACCCTCGTCCTCTCGTAGGCCTTCCTCACGGGAGTAGAGCCTCGGTGGGAAGCCCACCGTCCACCCCTTGGCTCACACCCCTCGTCCTCTCGAAGGCCTGTCTCACCCGAGCCCCGCCGTCAAGAGACATTGCTGTTTATTTCGGCGGCCCGTCTGCCGATAGGATCTGTACGAACCTGTTGGATCAATCACGCATGGGGGCATCCAGGTCATGAGAGAAACCGTTGTCTTCGACGGCGCCTTCTACGAGGAGCTCTTCGAGAACTCCGCCGCCATCGGCGCCGTCACCGACGCGAACGGGGTCATCCTCAGGGTGAACAGGCGGGCCCTGGATCTCTTCTTCGGCACCAACGGGACCGTCCCCGATGTCATAGGCCGCAACATCGTGGAGTTCATTCACAAGGAAGACCTGCCGAAGGTCTTCGAAAACTGGAAGAAGAGCCTTCGCGAGCACAAGGAGGTGAGCTACGAGCTCCGCATGTGCTCGCCCGACGGCAGGGTCATGTACTTCCTCATCAGCGGAAGGCCCATCGTGAAGGAAGGCAAGGTGGCCCTGTTCCACTACCAGGCACTGAACATGCTCGATCTCAAGGTCCACGAGCAGAACCTCATGGCGTCCGCGAGCGCGGACGTGATCGCTCAGATCGCAGGCGGTTTCGCCCACGACTTCAACAACCTGCTCACGGTCATCAACGGGTATGCCCAGATGATGAGGATGAGCCTCGACGCGTCATCGCCCTTCCACCACAAGGTCAACCAGATCTTCGAGGCGGGGAGGAAGGCCTCTGAGCTCACGCAGCGGATGCTCGACTTCAGCAAGCAGACGAAAACGAGACACAAGCTCGTGGATATCTCCGCGGAAATCTCCAACCAGGAATCCATCATCAGGCACATCCTGGGCGAGAGGGTATCCATGACGGTGGAGAAACAGCCGGGCCTGGGCAAGGTCATGATGGACCCCGGGCGGGTTTCCACCATCCTCGTGAACCTGGCGGCAAACGCCCGGGACGCGATGCCCGACGGCGGGACCTTCAAGCTGTGCGCGGACCAGTTCGACGCCCAGACGGCCTTCATGCTCGGCAAGAACCAGGTGCCGGCCGGCAGGTACATCCGCCTGACCGTGGAGGATACCGGCGCCGGCATGGACGATGCGGTCTTTGCGCGCATCTTCGAACCGTTCTTCTCCACCAAGGAGCAGGGCAAGGGCCTGGGTCTGTGGACCGTGAAGAACATCGTGAGCTCCTGCGGCGGCTATCTCCATGTCGAGTCCGTCAAGGGCAGGGGCACCACCGTGACGATCCTCCTGCCACTGGCCTCGGCCGCCTTGTCGCCGGAGACCGTCACCAGGGTGCAAGATGACGGGCTTCAGGTGGCGCCGGCGCCCGAGTGCGGCCAACCCACGGTCCTCATCGTGGAGGACGACGACACGGTGAGGGAACTCGTGAACGAGGTGCTGGCGAGGCACGGCTACAAGACCATCACCGCTCGCAACGGCGGCGACGCGCTCCAGATGGCGAGGCAGTACGGCGGCACCATCGACCTCCTCATCACGGACATGGTCATGCGCAGGATCGACGGGAAGATGCTCGCGAAGAAGATGCGCTCCATGTGGCCCGGCCTGAGGATACTCTTCATGTCGGGGTTCGGCAGCGAGATCGTCGACGACGACGACCTCAAGGACACCGCCTTCCTCCCCAAGCCGTTTCTCCCTGCAGACCTCATCTCCAAGGTCGAGAACGTCATGCGCCCGTGAGGGGTGATCCTACCGAACGAGGCAACGGCCGACCCAGCGGCCGCAGGTCTCGGCCAGCTCCACCAGCTCCTCCTCCTCGGGGGACCGCAGGTGCATGAACGCACGGTCGATGTGCTTGGAGGGGACGAACCTCTGGATGGCGTACACGTTTGCCCCCTCGATCATCCTCGCGATCTCGACGATGTCCTCCGGTTCGTGGAGGGAGGGCACGAAGGTGGTCCTGAACTCGTAGGGGACCCGGCCGTGCATGATGATCTCGATACTCCTGTGCACCCGCGAGATGTCGACGAGGGTGCCGGAAGCGGTCGCATACTTGCGCGGCGGGGCCTTGATGTCCATGGCCACGTAATCCGCCAGGCCCCCCGCAATGACACGCTCGAGCACCTCGGGCCTCGAACCGTTGGTGTCCAGCTTGACGAGAAATCCCATCGCCTTGACCTTCTTCATGAAACCTTGAAGCCCCGGCTGCATGGTGGGCTCCCCCCCGGAGAGCACCACGGCGTCGAGCTTTCCTTTCCTCTTCTCGAGGAACGAGAGGACCTCTGTGTCCGGTATGGGCGTCATGCCCGAGGCATGCACGACCAGCTCCGGGTTGTGGCAATAGGGGCACCTGAAGGTGCAGCCGATGGTGAACACCACGGCGGAGATCCTGCCCGGGTAATCGATGAGGGAACTCTTGTGGACGTATGCGATCTTCATGTCTCCAGGCACCGGTAAGCGCCGGACGAACACGTTCGGCTTGATTTATAAGAACCGTGTGTTATGAATGTGTTCATCACTCGCACAAGGATGCAGGCATGAACAAGATGCGGGTCCTGATCATGGACGACGAGGACATCGTCCTCGACGTCGTCACGAGCATGCTCGAGTTCATGGGGTACGAGGCCGAGGTCTCGAGAACCGCCGATGAGGCGCTCGAGAAGTACCGCGCTGCAGCCTCCGAGGGGAAACCCTTCGACGCGGTGATCCTCGATCTTTCCATACCCGGGTCCCGGGGAGGCAAGGAGGTCATACATGACCTCGCCGCCATTGACCCCGGCGTGTGCGCCCTCGTGTCCAGCGGGTATTCAAACGACCCTGTCATGACCAATTACACCGAATACGGCTTCAAGGGTGTGGTCAAGAAGCCCTTCAAGATGGAAGACTTGAGAGACGCCCTGAAGAAGGCCACAGGCTCCTGAGCGCCCTGCACCGGTGCGCTCGGCACCCCAGTCCGTCGCCCGGACACCCTCGGGGCGAACCACCCGGGCGTACCACGAGTGAAGCGGGTAACGGTGCCTCAAGACGGCCATATTCCTTCCGGTAGGGGGCATCTCCCCTTGGGCGACCCCGAACGACAAGGCGACCCGTATTTCCCTCATGCGGGGATCCTCGTCGTTTACGCTGTCGATCACGAAGATACCCCTATGGGGTCCCGTTATCCGAACCGCCTGGCGCCCCTGCCTTGAGGGCTTCCGGAGATCCCCCATCCATGATCCCCCACGCATGCCTTCAGGCAATGGGTCTCAGGCCTCGACGGTCGAGGCGGTCTCCGTCGCCCCCGCTTCCCTCTGCGCCACGCAGCGCTCGCCTGGCTTGGGCGCCCTGATGCGATAGACCTGGGCGCTCACGATATCCTCCGCGCTCACGGCCTTTTCCACCCTGAAGGTCTTCCTGAGGGAGAACTCCTCCTTCTTCCCGTTGTTCCACTGGGCGACCGGCCGGAGATACCCGACAACGCGCGAGTAGACCTCCGTCGGTTCGCCGCACGTCGGGCACTGGGGGTGGCCTCCCGCTATGTACCCGTGTGCCGGGCACACGCTGAAGGTCGGGCTGAAGGTGAAGTAGGGAAGCCTGTAGGTGTTGCAGATCTTCCTCACGAGGTGTTTTATGACCTCCGGGTCCTCCACGCGCTCACCGGCGAAGATGTGGAGCACGGTGCCGCCCGTGTACTTCGTCTGGATCTCGTCCTGGAGGTCCAGCGCCTCGAAGATGTCGTCGGTGTAGTTCACCGGGAGCTGGGACGAGTTCGTGTAGAACGGCTCGTACCCTTTCCTGTACTCGGCTTCGTTTGCGCATACGATGTCCGGGTAGCGTTTCTTGTCCATCCGGGCGAGGCGGTAGGAGGTGCCCTCGGCCGGCGTGGCCTCGAAGTTGTAGTTGTTGCCTGTCCGCTCCTGGAGCTGCACGAGCCTTTCCCGGATGAAGTCCGCGACCTCGAGGGCGAACCCCTTCCCGCGTGCGGTCGCGATGGTCTCGCCGAAGAGGTTCAGGCACGCCTCGTTCATGCCCACGATGCCAATGGTGGAGAAGTGGTTCTTCCAGTACTCGCCGGCCTTCTCCTTCATGTCGGCAAGGTAGAACTTCGTGTAGGGGTAGAGATTGTTCTCGGTGAAGCTCTCGAGGATCTTCCGCTTGATCTCGAGGCTCGTACCGGCGATGTCTATCAGCCTCCCGAGCCGCTCGAGGAAATCATCCACGCTCGTGCTCAGGTAGCCGAGCCTCGGCAGGTTGATGGTGACCACGCCGATGGAACCGGTGAGCGGGTGCGAACCGAACAGCCCCCCGCCCCTCTTGAACAGTTCCCTGTTGTCTATCCTGAGCCTGCAGCACATGCTCCTCGCGTCGGCCGGGTCCATGTCGGAGTTCACGAAGTTGGAGAAGTACGGCACCCCGTACTTCGCCGTCATCTCCCAGAGACCCTTCAAGTGCGGGTTGTCCCAGTCGAAATCGGCCGTAATGTTGTAGGTGGGGATGGGGAAGGTGAAGACCCTTCCCTTGGCGTCGCCGTTCGCCATGACCTCGACGAAGGCCTTGTTGAACATGTCGAGTTCCTTCTGGAACTCCCCGTAGACCGCGTCCTGGATCTCCCCGCCTATCACCACCCCCGTGTCCGCGTAGTGCGACGGGACCTTGAGGTCGAGCGTGACGTTGGTGAAGGGCGTCTGGAAACCGACACGCGTCGGCACGTTGATGTTGAAGATGAACTCCTGCAGGGCCTGCTTGACCTGGTCGTAATCGAGCCCGTCGTACCGTATGAAGGGGGCGAGCAGCGTGTCGAAGTTGGAGAAGGCCTGCGCGCCGGCGGCCTCACCCTGGAGCGTGTAGAAGAAGTTCACGATCTGGCCCAAGGCGGTCCTGAAGTGCTTGGCGGGCTTGCTCTCGACCTTGCCCGGCGCGCCCTTGAACCCCTTGAGGAGGAGGTCGTAGAGATCCCAACCGACGCAGTACACGGAGATGATGTTCAGGTCGTGGATGTGGAAATCCCCGCTCGCGTGGGCGTCCCGCACCTCGGGGGGGTAGATCTTGTTGAGCCAGTAGATCTTGCTGATCTCGGAGGAAAGGTAGTTGTTGAGACCCTGGAGGGAGAACGACATGTTGCTGTTCTCGTTCACCTGCCAGTCGAGCCGCTCGAGGTACTGGTCGATGAGGTCGACGCCCATCCCGGCCTTTATCTCGCGGATCTTGGCATGCTGGTCACGGTATATGATGTACGCCTTGGCGGTCTTCCGGAAGGTGGTCTGGAGGAGGACCTCCTCTACGATATCCTGTATGGCCTCCACCGTGGGCACGCCATCGATGGCCCTCTCGGCGATCGAGAGGACCTTGAGCATGAGCATGTGCGCGGTTTCCTCCCCGAACTCGCCCGTGGCCCTCCCCGCCTTGGCGATGGCTGCGGTTATCTTCGAAGCCTCGAACTCCACCTCACGACCGTCTCGCTTCTTGATGCTCCTGAACATGCCCCCTCCTTGCAGTATTTCACGATTGCCGAGAACCAATCCGCATCCCCTTGCCGGCCCCCAAAGGGCTGCGGCCTGGCGGCCTGCCCGGGGCCGGGCCTCCCCCCTGGGAAGATACTATATATAGCGTATCATCCACACAAAAATACCATATATAGCCATTCTCCGGGAAAAGCAAGGGGGAAAAGTGGGTGTGCCTGCCAGGCGGCTCGTGCCCGGGTTTCCCCACGCCGGGCAGGCGGGACTCACTGCATGGGGCGGCATCGAGCGCCGGCCCGAGGCAATGCCCAGGGTCCTCCCCTGCATGGCGGCATGACCTTCAGGCGCAGCCCTGCATGCAGCCGGCGGTCCGGCCTTCTGCCGGGAAAAGCGTTACCCGGGTGAGGCCGACCTGTCATGGACCTCGGCGCTCCTGACAGGGCGCGCCCTGCGGGTGGGTCCCTCGAGGCGGGGGTGTCGCCTCAGGCAGGGAGACCGGCACCCGGCTCATGGGTGCCGGCCTGCATCGCCCGAGAAATCGTTCTTGGTCCTTTGCGCGCGTCTTTGAGGCACGCCGGGAGAGACCGCCCCTTCCCGGGCTCCAGTGCGTCGACGGCTTCCAAGGGTCAGCCCTGTCGTCGCCCTCTCCGGACCGCGAAACCCAAGGACCGCAACAGGGTCAAGGTCGTCAGATGCACACCTGAGACGCTGAGGCCCGGGACGAGTTCCCAGCTCTTCTATCTGGGCGGCAGGGTCCAGGTCAGCAAATGCATGCCCGAGACGGCATCCGGCGCGCACGTTACCCCTTCGGTGCGCCGACCCCGCCTCCCCGTCGTCGGTGCGTCATCCAGGGGGGTGAGAACCGGAGGGAGGGCGTGTCGTTCACGCGCTCCCCCCGAAGGCCGCAAGACCGGCCGGAGGCACAAGGACGAGGGCCGGGAAGGCCTCAGTCCCTGTCATCCTTGTACATGGCCTCGATCGCCTCCTTGTAGTTCTCGTTCACGACCTTCCTCTTGATCTTGAGCGTCGGCGTGAGTTCGCCGGTATCGATGCTGAATTCACGCCCCAGGAGCGTGAACTTCCTGATCTGCTCGACACGGGCATAGTCCTTCATGAGGTCCCTGATCTTCGCCTCGTAGAAGGCAACGATCTCCGGCTTCCTCACGAGATCCTCGTTGGTGTTGAACGATATCCCCTGTTTCTTCGCGTATTCTCCCAGCTCCTTGAAGTTGGGCACGATCAGCGCGCTCAAGTACTTCCTGCCCTCGCCTATCACCACCGCCTGCTCTATGTACAGGTCGGCCACCAGCGTGTTCTCTATGTTCTGAGGGGCGATGTTCTTGCCGCCGGCCGTGACGATGATGTCCTTCTTCCTGTCCGTGATGTACAGGCAGCCGCGCTCGTCCATGCGCCCGATATCGCCGGTCATGAACCAGCCGTCGTGGGTGAACGCGGCCTTGGTATCGTCGGGCTTGTTGTAGTACCCCTTCATGACCTGGGGCCCCTTGATGAGGATCTCCCCGTCATCGGCGATCCTCACCTGCGTGTCGGGCAGGGCCGGTCCCACGGAACCGAACGCGAACACGTCGAACCTGTTCACGTTGGTGACCGGGCTGGTCTCGGTGAGGCCGTACCCGTTGTGCACGGGTATACCGATGCCGTTGAAGAACCTGTCGATATCCGTGGACAAGGGGCCGCCGCCGCTGATGAAGATCCTGATCCGGTCGAGGCCCAACGCCTCCCTCAGCTTTTTGAAGACGAGCGCATCCGCGATGTCGTACTGGGTCTTCAGGACCCCGGGCATGGCCTTGCGCTGCACCACGTAATCCACCGCCCTGTCGGCCACCCCCAGGGCCCACTCGAAGAGCTTCTTCTTGAGAGGGGGCGCCTTGTCCGCCTTGGCGAGGATCCCGGCGTGTATCTTTTCGAAGAGCCTGGGCACGCTCACCATGAGGGTCGGCCGGGTCTCCTGCATGTTTTCGAGGACCGTGGAGAACGACTCGGCGAGGCTGATCACCGCGCCGATATGGATCATGAGGTAGAGAGAGACCGTCCTGCCGAGGGAGTGGCTCCACGGCAGGAAGGATAACGCCTCGTCGTCGTGCCCGATGATGGGGTGCGACGCGTAGGACTGCATGAGGTTCGCCACGAAGTTCGCGTGGGTCAGCATGACCCCCTTGGGCTGGCCGGTCGTGCCGGAGGTGTAGATGAGCGTTGCGAGGTCTTCGGGGTCTATCGCGTTCAACCTCCTCTCGAAGGCATCCCTGTCGGCGAAGGCCTCCCCCAGCGCCATGAGCTCGTCGAGCCCCATCACATCCTCAGGTGCACCCTCGATCTTCTCGAAGGTCACGATCTTCGTGAGAGAGTCCAGGCGCTTTCTCACCGAGAGGATCTTGTCGAGATGCTCCTTGTCCGAGACGAAGAGCACCTTTGTCCCTGAATCGTTGATGATGTAGGCGGCCTCCGCGCCGGAGTTGGTCGCGTAAATGGGCACATCGGTACACCCGATCGAGAGTGCGGCAAGGTCGGCGACGATCCATTCCCAGCAGTTCTCGGAGAAGATGCCGATCATGTCCCTGGGCTCGCAACCGAGGGAGATGAGCCCGAGCCCGGTCTTGATCACCCTGTTCTGCATCTCCTTCCAGCTGACGGCGGTGTACTTCCCCGCATGCTTGTACCTGACGAAGGTCTCGTACTGGTAACGCTCTGCCCTGTTGTGGAAAATACCCGGAACGTGTTTCTCGGAATACGCCATGCTTCCCTCCTTTCGGTTCTTGGATGCCGTGTGTCTCTTCTCGTGATGACGGGAATCAGCGCCTCTGGTCCAACCAGAGTTATCTACACCTTTCTTCCGGTCCGGACAAGGCATGGTATGGGCAAGGGGAACACGCGCCCGGTGTGGCCCGTGCGGCCGTTCAGTCCACGGATCGAGTTATGGGCTCATGCAGGATCCTTCTCGAAGGGAACGAGACGACGCAGGGTTTCGTGGAGGGGCCTGTCGGGCGATGAGCCTCGCGGCACGGATTGCGGGTCGTCGTTCATCCCGGCGCCGCAATGCCCTGATGCTTTCCTGCCGTTTCGAGATCGTCGCCAGCCCGTGCCGGTCGGCCGCGCCCTCCCACGGGCCTGTTCCTCGGCCCCCGGCAAGGCGCTCTCTCGGCCTCACGGCGGCCTGCTCGTTGCGTACCGCCTGGCGTGCGCCGCCGCGACCACCCGGAAACGCGGTCCTTCAACCCGGGACGCTGCCCCACGGCATCCCGGCCGTATCGACCCCGTGGGCGGGAACGCGTTGCCATCGGGCCCGAAAGGCTCTATAGTTGCCACGTGATCAACGCGCTCAGCATAGACGTCGAGGAATACTACCAGATCAACGCCCTCTCCGGTGTCCTGGACATGGGGATGTGGGATTCGGCCCCGTCGACGGTGGAGAGGAACACCTCGCTGGTGCTCGATATCCTCGACTCCGAGGACGTCAAGGCCACCTTCTTCTGCCTTGGCTGGGTGGCGAGACGGAACGCCGGCATCGTGAGGCGCATCCACGACAGGGGCCACGAGGTGGCCTGCCACGGGTACTCGCACATCCTCGTGAACAGGCAGAGCCCTGGCGAGTTCGAGCAGGACGTCAAGACCGCGAAGTCGCTCATCGAGGACACCATCGGCGAGCGCGTGATAGGCTACAGGGCGCCCACCTACTCGATCACCCGCAAGACGTCGTGGGCGATCCCCATTCTCGAGGAAGCGGGTTTCAGGTACGACTCGAGCATCTTCCCCATCTACCACGACACCTACGGCATACCAGAGGCGCCGAGGTTCCCCCACAGGATCGAGGGCACCTCGCTGGTGGAGTTCCCCATGTCCACCCTGAGGGTCTGCCGCATGAACCTGCCCGTGTGCGGAGGCGGGTACTTCAGGCTGCTCCCCTACACGGCGACGAGGTTCGCCCTCCGGTCGATCGAGCGAAGCGGCATGCCGTTCATCTTCTACCTGCACCCCTGGGAAATCGACCCCGACACCCCGAGGGTGGCGGGCATGCAGCCCCTTGCGCGCTTCAGGACATACACGGGCATCCCGGGAGCGAGGGCGAAGTTCGCTCTCCTGCTCAAAGACTTCGCGTTCGCACCCGTCAAGGACGTGCTGGCGGGCATGGGACTGTTGTGAACCCGGTCCCGGGGAAGATGCACAGGGGCCTCACCGTCAATCGCAAGGGGTTCACCCAAGGGGCCGGGGTGCACCGGGGCGACTGCGGCGAGGACCACGACGGCCTGGAAGGTGCCCTCTTGCGCGGCACGGCCTCGAGTCCGTGCGTCAGGTTTCAGGGATGCCCCCAAGAAACGGCTCTGCCCTTTCCCAGGATACCCCTTGTCGAGCCCTCGATCCGCCATGGCAGCACCTCCTGAGACACAGACCTCTTCCTCGGCAGGCCCACGTACCGGTCCATGCCGCGCATGGCCCCCGACCGCCGCCTCGCTCACCGGGCGGCACAGAACACCAGGGAAGGCGACGTCATGGGAGACGGTGATCGCCCCCATGGCCGTCATGCCCGCCACGGCACGGGGGTGTCCGGTCAACGAACCGCAGCCATGCTTGACAAGCACGGCCCACGGTCCTATGCTCCCGGTCAGCACGGAGCATCACCTGCATGTGAGCATTCACTCTATATTTGAGGAGGTACTGCACATGAAGAAGGCATGGGTCTTCCTCGTCGTAACCGTCATCGTCGCAAGCTGGCTTCCCGCTTTCTCGAAGGACACCTACTACATAGAGGTCCTCCAGGTCTCGAAGATCAACCCGTTCGACATGGCCTACCAGGGCTTCATCGACGAGCTTGCCAAGAACGCCATCGTCAAGGGCAAGAACCTCACGATACACAGGCATGTCATCGACGCGGATGCGGACGCGAGCATCTGGAAGAAGGTCTCGATCCTCATGCAGATCAAGAGCAAGGCTTCCGAGATCGTGGACAAGAAACCGGACCTCGTGCTCACCATCGGCACCCCGGCCACCAAATACAGCAAGGACAAGTTCATCGCTGCAGGCATCCCGGTGGTGTTCACCGCCGTCGCGGTGCCCCAGGCCGTGGGCTGCAAGTCGCTCACCGAGCCCGGGCCGGGCTTCACGGGATCCACGCTGTACATGGACCCGACCAAGGCCTTCAAGATCACCAAGCTTGCCTTTCCCAATCTCACGAAGATGGGGATCGTCCACAGCGACGACGACAATGCCATCGCATTCACCGAGGAGGCGAAGAAGAAGGCATCTGCCCTCGGGATCACCGTGTTGAACAAGGAGGTCGGCAAGTCGGACAGCCCCAAGGCCGCGGCCGAGGAGCTCCTCGGGAAGGGCGTCCAGGCCTTCGGCATCCCCATAGACGCGTATTACGCGCTCAGGAACTACGGCCCCTTGAAAGAGCTGCTCTCGATCACCGACTCCAGGAAGATCCCCGTCATCAGCTTCTGCTATGTCGGCTTCGAAGGCGGGCTCCTCTACATCGGGTCCGAGTTCAACTACATCGGCTCACTCGCAGGCAGGCAGGCCTCGCAGATCCTGAAGCAGGGGGTCAAGCCCGAGACGCTGCCTGTCGTGATGCAGGAAGACCTCACGATCCTGGTCGACCTCGACACCATGAAGAAGCTCGGGATCACGCTCCCCATGGAGATACTGCGCATCGCCAAGAGCGTCGAGTCCGCGAAGAAGTGACCGGCTCGAGGGGGCCTAAGGCCCCCGGAACCCGCCCCTTCTCAAAGGTGCCGGGCATGGTACCGTCAAGGACATCGAAAGGGGTGCCCGAGGCCGCCGGCACCCGAATCTCCTCGATGGTGTATGGCCCCTGCCCGGTAGTGCCGGGGGTTCAAGACGGGCTCTCCGTCCGGTGTCCCTTCACGATCGATGATGTCCTCTCATGGATCCAGGGTGGGGGTTTCCTGGCGCCCAAGGCTGACGGCCACGGGCTCTCCGAAGACCGTCGATTGTGCTGGGTCTCTGGTGGGGCTCAGGCTTCCAGGCTGTAGGGCATGACGCGCAGGTGCGCCGTCGCCCTGTTCTTGGAGGCGAAGTCGGCGAATGCGCGCTTGACCGCATCCAGGCCCACGCCGAGCGCCTCGGCCGTCTCCTCCACGCCGATACCGCGCTCCCATGCGTACAGGAGGTGATCGAGCTTGTCGAACGGGATCCTGAAGAAGAACTCCTGGTCGCTCACCGGGAGGCTGAAGGTGTCAGGGCTCGGCGTCCTCTCCAGGATCTCCCGGGGCACGCCCAGGTGGCGTCCCAGCTGGTAGACCTGGTTCTTGTAGAGGTGAGCCAGCGCCTCGATGTCGGTGCCTCCGTCGCCGTACTTGCAGAAGTCCCCGAGCAGGTACTCGGTCCTGTTCGTGGTGCCAGCGACCACGTACCCGAGCCTCTCAGCCTCGTGGTAGAGGTGCAGCATGCGCGCCCTGATCTTGATGTTCGCAAACGAGGTCACCCTCCTGAATTCCTGGGTGCCCAGTCTCTTCTTGTGGATCGTCCCGTCCGGGGTCTCGACCTTGAGCACGTAGACGTTGAACGAGTCCCTCTCGAGCAGGTCTGTGGGCAGCGCTATGTGGTACATGGAGCCTTCCGTGTACTCGGGGACGAGCGACTTCACGTACGCGTCCCTCTCGGCGTAGGACATGACGCTCTCCACGGTCTTGGTGATGTCCTTGACCCTGTACTCGATGCCCATCTTCTTCGCATGGGCGACGGCATACTCGCTGCTCGACGGGTTCGACTCGCGCTCGGGCAGGACAAGGCCGAGCACGTTTTCCTTTCCGATGGCCCTCCAGGAGAGCTCGGCCATGACGGCTGAGTCGATGCCGCCGCTCATCCCAACCACGATCCCTGACCTCCTGTACACCGTGTGGACACAATGGCCCAGGAACTCCACGATACGCTCCGCCTCCCGAACGACGTCGATGTCGAGCGAATGGACACCAAAGGACATACCGCCTCCCGTCTTCTTTCCTGTTGATCACGGCCATACTACATCCTCTCGAGAGCCACCACAACCGCCAAGGTCACGGCCACGGGCTCCGGGCGCCCAATGATCACCAGACCCCTGCTTCGAGCTGATCGTGGGGGCCGATGGTGATAGGGCATGAACATCCTCCTCCAGGGCGAAGGACTCACACGGGAGACCATCTTCCCTCGGGTTGCATCCCAGATACGTTTCCCTGCCGGGAGGCGGGGCTCTCGACAACGGGCCGGATGTGCTCGAGGAAGAGCCCTCCAGTCTGGGAAGTTCTCCGGTAGGTGAGTTCGTCCCGTGTATCTTTGCCATTGCCCATTTCTCATGACTGCGATAGTGAAATCCGATAGGAACATCGAGCGTCCAACGATCGAAGGGGTGGCGATGACAGATCTCGCAGAGAAGATAACGGCCTACATTCGAGAGAACTTCATAGCCGGCCGCAGCGATGCCGTCTTGGAACCGGACACCTCCCTGATCGAGGCCGGCATTATCGATTCCACGGGCGTTCTCGAGCTGGTGGAGTACCTCGAGTCGACCTTCGGCATCAAGATCGAGGACGAGGAACTCGTTCCGGAAAACCTGGAGACCATCTCCAACATCTTGAGATTCCTCGCCTCGAAGGGCGTGGGCGCGTGAGCGGCACCGTACACGATCTCCTCGCCGCATCCGCAGCCCGCCACCCGGACAAGACGGCGGTCTTCCAGGGCGGTCGCTCGGCCACCTTCGCAGAGATCGACTCGCTCGCGAACAGGGTCGCACGCCTGCTCACCCAGGCCGGGCTCGACAGGCAGGACCGGGTGGTCGTGATCATGGGAAACTCCATAGAGAGCGTCGGGGTGTACTACGGGATCCTGAAAGCCGGGCTCATCAGCGTGGAGATCCACGAGAAGTCGACCCCGAGCGAGGTCTCGTACTTCATCCAGAACGCCGGGGCGCGGGCATGCGTGCTCGCCGAGGCACCGGCATCGAGGCTCGGCGGCATCGAGATCCCGGTGCTTGTAAGCCCTGCCGGGCCCGGGTCGAGCCGGGCGAGGACGTTCGTGCCGTGGTCCGCCCTCGACGCGGTCGCGGACGAGCGGTTCGAGGCCCGTGTCTCCTCGGGCGACATCGCGTCGATCGTGTACACGTCCGGGAGCACCGGGAGACCGAAAGGCGTCGTCCTCACGCACGGGAACATCCGTTCCAACACCCTTGCCATCGTATCCTATCTGGGGCTCCAGGAAGACGACCGGGTCATGGCGATCCTGCCCTTCCACTACGTCTACGGGAAGTCGCTCCTGAACACGCACATGGCCGTGGGCGCACAGGTGGTCATCAACAACAGGTTCGCATTCCCCAACGCCGTGATCAGGGAGATGTGCGAGCGCTCGGTGACGGGGTTCGCGGGCGTCCCCTCCACCTTCGCCATCCTCATGAACAGGTCGGTCTTCCCCAAGACCCGCATTCCGTCGCTCCGCTACGTCACCCAGGCGGGCGGGGCCATGGCCCCGGCCCTGACCAGGCGCCTGCTCGATTGCCTCGACGGCGTGGACCTCTACGTCATGTACGGGGCGACCGAGGCATCAGCCCGGCTCACGTACGTCCCCCCCGACAGGCTCAGGAGGGACAAGCTGGGATCCATCGGGATACCCATCCCCGGCGTGGAGGTCACGGTGAGGGACGACCAGGGAAGGGAACTCGCTCCGCTCGAGGTGGGAAACATCTGCGCACAGGGTCCCAACATCATGCAGGGGTACTGGAACGACCCCGAAGAGACCTCGCGCGCACTCAAGCCCTGGGGCCTCGTCACCGGCGACCTCGGGTACCGGGATGAGGAAGGATTCCTCTTCCTCACGGGGAGGAAGAAGGACATGCTCAAGATCGGCGGTGAACGGGTATCCCCGAAGGAGATCGAGGACGCGATCGTCGAATCCGGCATGGTCCACGAGGCGGCGGTCGTGGGCAAGCCCGACCAGTACCTCTTTGAGGTCCCTCTGGCGTTCGTGGTGCCCCTCGACGAAAAGACCTTCGACCTCGAGGCGTTGAGGTCGTTCGTCGCCGGGAGGCTCTCGCCGCACAAGCATCCCAGGCATTGGACCGTCGCGAAGACCCTGCCCAAGAAACCCTCTGGGAAGATCGACAAGGAGGCACTCAGACATGAGGCATTGCTCGAGATGCGTGTTGCCTGAGACCTTTCCCGGGATCTCCTTCGATCCTGCGGGCGTGTGCAACTACTGCAGGAACACCCCCGTGCCGACGCCCGAGGAGAAGCGCGAGCACCTCGCGAGATTCGAACGCCTCGTCGAGGAGAGGAAGGGGACCTCGGCCTTTGACTGCATCCTTGCCTACAGCGGGGGCAAGGACTCCACCTACACGCTCATGATGCTCCGGCAGACCTACGGGCTCAGGGTGCTGGCCTTCACCTTCGACAACGGGTTCGTCTCGAGGCAGGCGATGGAGAACATCCGGGCCATGACGGACAGGCTCGGAGCTGTGAGCATGGTCTTCAGGCCGCCCTTCGACCTCATGCGGAAGGCCTTCTCCCTCTCGGCCGTGAAGCTCTTCTACAGCCCCAAGACCCTGGACAGGGCGAGTTCCATCTGCACGACGTGCATCGGCATGGTCAAGGCCCTCGTTCTCAAGACCGCGCTTGCGTACCGCATCCCCCTCGTCGCCTACGGCTGGTCCCCCGGCCAGGCGCCCATAGCCTCGGCGATCATGCAGACCGGCCCGAGGCTGCAGCGCATCTCCCAGGCCACGGTGAGGGACCCGCTCGTCAGGGAGGTGGGGGAAGAGCTGGGTCCCTACTTCCTCGACGAGACCGAACTGGGGCTCGAGGCTTCGCGCTGGCCGGTGAACGTGCACCCCCTGGCCTTCACCGAGTACGACGAGGAGGCCATTGTCAAGAAGATCGAGGATGCCGGGTGGGTCAAGCCCGAGGACACGGACCCGAACTCCACGAACTGCCTCCTGAACGCGCTTGCGAACCACCTGCACAGAAAGCGGTTCTCGTTCCACCCCTACGCATGGGAGATTGCGGGCATCGTCCGCTCGGGGTGCATGGACCGGGAGACCGGCCTGGCCAAGGTGACCGAGGAGGAAGACGAGGTCATGGTCAGGCGGGCGGCGGATCTCCTGGGTATCGGCACCTGACGGCCCCGGCTTGACCCTCGAGATCGTCCGGGACGGGTACACGAGGGGCACAGGCTCGGCCCCCTTCGGTGTTCACCTCCTTGGGGGGCGCCCGGCGGTGATGACGCCTCGTTCGCGGCCGGGCGGCTGGTCTCTCAGGTGTCAGGGGCCATAGGTTCCCGCCTGACCCTGCAGGTCATCTGGGACGGGTCCACGAGGGGCACGGGCTCGGCCCCCTTGGTGTTCACCTCCTTGAGGAAGCGCTTGACGAGGATCTCCTCGGGGTCTTTCACCTTCTTGAGCGCCTGGGCCACGTCGATCTTTCCGGCCGCGAAGGTCTCGTGGCCTCCTCCTGTCCCCAGCCCGACGGCGATCTTGTGCGCGAGGATACCCGCCATGTCCTTGGTGCGCTTCGCCCTGATGGAGAAGAGCAGGTACCCGTTGTGCCTGCCGTAGCACAGGCACCACCTCACGCCCTCCATCTGCACGAGCTCGTCGGCGAACTCCCCTATCATCTCGGGCCAGCTCATGAACTCGAGCCTGGCGACCACGACGTCACCGTAGACATGCGCGTTGGTGAGCACGTTGGTGAGTTCCTGGAAGTATTGCCTCGGCAGGTCGGGGTGTTCGATGCGGGAGAGCTTCTTGAGGAGCACGTGGGGGAAGAGGTAGGTCGAGGCCCTGATGTCGTTGTCCGTGGACTGCCTGCCAAGGTCCCTCGTGTCCGACTTGATCCCATAGTACAGGGCGGTCGCCACCTTCCGGTCCGGCTCTATGCCGAGCGTCCTCAGGTAGTGCGTGATGATGGTCGAGGTGCTGCCCACGTCCCTGGCTATGTCGTGGTAATCCGCCCTGAGCGAGGTCTTCCGCAGGGGGTGGTGGTCTATGATGATGTTGGGAAACACCCCCTTGGGAAGCATGAGGTTGCCGGTGTGCGGCTGGCAGTCCACGGCCGCGATCACCGAGTAGTTGCGGGCCGAGACCTTGGAAAGCGGCATGAGGTCGATCGCGAGGTGCTTGACCATGGCCCTGTTCTCGGCCCTGCCGATGATGCCGCCGTAGGCGATCACGCTTGGTATGCCCGCGAGCCTCCGGATGAGGTACTTGAGCCCGAAGGCCGCGGCTATGCTGTCGGGGTCCGGATTCTCGTGGGTGAGGATGAGCACCTTTCGCTTGCCCTTCATGGGCCCAAGGAGCTTCTCGGTGAGTTCTCTCTTCGTCATGGCTCTCTGTCCCTGAAGACGGCCTCCATTGTACCACGGGCGCGGTCGAGATGTGTACCCTTCCAGTAGACTCGCCCGCAGGAGGGACACCTGGCGAAACGATCCCTGGTGGCAAGGACGTGGTCGGGGACGAGCCCGCTCACACCCTCTGGGGTCTCCTCCACGAGGGGTTCGTTGCACAGGGAGCACCGGGAAAAGGCATCGAGGGGACCTTCCAGGCCGAGCGAGGAGACGACCTCCCTCACCTGGTCGAGGGCCCTGTCTCGCTCTACGACCACGACCCCAGGTCTGCCCCTCAGGGCCCTCCTCCTCGTGAGCACTATCCTCCCGGACAGGGCGGCGCCAAGGAGCCTGTGCGGGTCATCGTCCCTGAGGTAGAGCGTATCGAAGCCCATGAGTCTCAACCACTTCGCGAGCCTGCCGAGGTTCCTGTCACAGGCGAAACTGGGGGGATTGGGGCCTGAAGGCATCCTGCACATGCCTCACCGCGCCGGACGGTCCGACTGCGATCACATCGAATCGCACCGGCGTGTCATCCATCCTCTTCCTGCTCAGGTAAACCGCCGAAGCCAGGGCGATGCGCTCCTGCTTCCACCTGGGCACCCAGCAGAGCGGGTCGCCGAAGGAGACCGACCCGGCGGACTTGACCTCCACGAAGACGACCTCGCGCCCGTTGGAGGCCACGATATCGATCTCCCCCCTGCGGGTCCTGAAGTTCTCATCCAGTATGCGGTACCCCCGGGAGACCAGGTACTCCCTGGCACGACGTTCACCCTCGACCCCACGGTCCCTGGCCGACCTAGGACACACCCCTGAAGGACCTCCTGTGTATGGGACAGGCACCGAGGCGTGCAAGGGCCTCCCTGTGTTCCCGGGTCGGGTATCCCTTGTGCCTGGCGAAGCCGTAGCCCGGGTAGAGCCGTTCCATGTCCGCCATGATCCCGTCTCTCGTGACCTTGGCGATGATGCTCGCCGCCATGATGGAGGGCTCGCTCGCATCCCCCCTGACGACCGCCATGCAGGGACAGTCGAGATCGGGTGTCGCGTTGCCGTCCACGAGCACGAAGGCTGGTTGGACCCCCAGGTTGAGCACGGCCTGGCGCATGGCCGTCAGCGTCGCCCGGAGAATGTTGACGCGATCGATGGTGGAGGGGTCGACTGCGGAGACCGACCAGCGAACCTCGGGCGAGGACACGAGAAGCCTGTGGATGGCGTTGCGCCTCGAGGGGCTCAGGGACTTCGAATCCATCACCACGTGCCTGAGAGGGGAACCCGGCGGCAAGACGACGGCAGCGGCCACCACCGGACCGGCAAGCGGCCCCCTGCCTGCCTCGTCCACTCCGCAGAGCGGCCAGTGGCCCTGTGCCCTGAGTTCGTCTTCGAGAGACATCTCAGGAGCGGATCTCCTTCATGCGCGCCTGCTTTCCCTTGCGGCCCCGCATGTAGTAGAGCTTCGCGCGCCTGACCTTGGAGTGGCTGACGACCTCTATCTTCTCCACGGAAGGCGCGTGCAGGGGGAAGACCCGCTCCACCCCGACCGAATAGGACTGCTTTCGGACCGTTATGGACTCGCGGTTGTTACCCCTGTGCCGGGCGATCACGATGCCTTCGAAGACCTGGGAACGTGAACGCGATCCCTCCACGATCTTCGTCGAGACGCGGACCTTGTCGCCGATCCGTATCTCCGGGAGCCCTTCCTTCATCTGCGCCTTTTCGAATGCGTCAAGGATGTCCATCGTTCCCTCCTATGTTACCCTGTCAAGGGCGATCGCCACGGCGCTGCGCACCGAGAGGTGGTTGAAGGCGCCCTTGCCGTGGATGGGTTCCACCACGGCATCGAGGGACTCCACCAGGCGCCTCGCCATACCCCACCCGGTGCCGAAGACCATGCACACGTCCCCTTCCGAAACACGGCGTTTCGCCTCCGCCCAGGTGATCGACCCGGGAAAACGGTGCGCAGAGGTCCCTATGAGAGACGCCTTCGTGGCACTCCGGATGTCCTCGACGTTCGGCACCACCCGCACGATCGAGAGCGCCTCCCTGCGGTACGCGTTGTATCTTGCGCCGCCGCCCGTGAGCCAGTGGTCCATCAGCCTCTCGGCAAAGGCCCGCTGGCCAGGGTTTGGGTGAACGATATAGAGTGTATCGACTCCGTATGTCAAGCACGCTCTTGCGCAGTCGTGGATATCGAGGTTCGTGATCGCGGTCGCAACCTCGCGGCCGTTCTTGTCCAGGCAGGGCCAGTGGATGAGGGCGACCGTCAGCACCGATCGTTCCCGCCCGTGTCTCTCTCGTGCCCCTGATCCCCGGGGTCGCCGGGTCGACACACGAGGAGATCCGGCCTGACCTTCCGTGTCCTTTCGACGGCCTTCTCCCGGCGCCACCTCCGTATGGCCTCGTGGTCCCCGGAGACGAGCACCTCGGGCACGCTCAAGCCCCTGAACACCCTGGGCCTCGTGTAGTGGGGGTGCTCGAGAAGCCCTGCATAGTGAGAGTCCCCCGTGGCGAGGCTGTCCGTCCCGAGTACGCCGGGGATGAGCCTGACCACAGCGTCCGTTATCGCCATGGCGGGGATCTCGCCGCCTGTGAGGACGTAATCGCCCACGGAAATCTCCTCGTCCACGAACAACGCGCTCACCCGCTCGTCCACGCCCTCGTAGTGCCCGCACACTATGGTGATCGCCTGCTCCCTGCTCAGGCGGAGGGCGTCTTTCTGGGTGAACGTCCTGCCCCTGGGCGTGGTGAGGATCACCCTTCCCCTCTCGGGCAGGCTCTCGAGCGCAGCGGCTATGGGCTCGGGTTTGAGCACCATGCCCCCGCCGCCGCCGTACGGTGCATCGTCGACGACGCGGTGACGGCCGATGCCGAACTGCCTGAGGTCCACGATCCTGATGGTTATGAGACCGCGGCTTGCCGCCCGGTCGATGATGCTTTCACCGAAGACGCCCTCGAACATCCTCGGGAAGAGGGTGACGATCGATATCTCCACGGTCAGTCCAGGAGATCGGCCAGGAAGGCGGCGTCGACCACCATGCGGCCGTTCTCCACCGATACCTCCTTGACGGCGTCGGAGGTGAAGGGCACCAGGAAGCTCTTGTCCCCCTCGACCTCGAGCACGTCGTTGCTGCCAGTGGGGAAAAGCCTCACGACCGTCCCCAGGCGGCGGCCGTCGCAATCCTCGACCACGAGCCCCACCAGATCGCGCCAGTAGTACCAGTCCTCCTCCAGATCGGGGAGGTCTTCCCTCGACACCGAGAGGAGCTCGCCCTTGAGGGCCCTCGCCTGGTCGACGGTCTCGACCCCCTCGAGGGCGATGACGGCGTGCCTCTTCCTGATCTCCAGGGAAATCACCCGGGAAGGAGAGAGCCGGGAACCGATGTAGTACTTCGAATACCGGGCCAGGTGTTCGGGGGTCCCGCCGAGGGCCGTCACGCGCAACCTGCCCTTGAGCCCGTGCGAGCCCGTCACCCGTGCGATCTCGACACGTTCGGACATGAGACTACTCGATGATCTCGAGGACGGCCCTCTTCTTCATCTTGGTGGAAGCGGCTGTCAGGAGCGTCCGCATGGCCCGTGCGGTGCGGCCTTCCTTGCCAATGACCTTTCCGAGATCCGACTTGGCCACCCTGAGCTCGATGACCGAGGTCACCTCTCCCTCGACCTCCGTCACCTTCACCTCATCGGGGTTGTCCACCAGCGCCTTCGCTATGTACTCGATGAGTTCTCTCATGGGCTTGCACCTCGCGGTCGGCGTGAGAATCGCCTAGAAACAGGATCAGAGCGTGTGTCCCTTCTCCTTCATGAGCTTCTTCACCGCAGGTGAAACCTGCCCGCCCTTGCTGACCCATTCTCTGATGCGGTCCATGTCAAGCTCTATGCTGTCGGGCCTGAACTTGGGGTCGAAGTGGCCCACGATCTCGATGAACTTGCCGTCGCGCTTGGACCTGGAGTCCGCCACCACGACGCGATAGAAAGGCTTCTTCGATGCCCCGCCGCGGGTGAGTCGTATGGTAACTGCCATCGGGTTGCTTTCCCCTTTCGAAGTGTCTGTGTATCCTCTCTTCTGCCTCTACACTACAGGTTGCCTGATCTAACCCACTTGGAGAAACGTTGTCAAGCCATAAGGGACCGGCACACCCCCGAACCCGCCTGCCGCTTAGGACCGCCGGCGAGCCCGCCAGGGGAGACGAGGCACCCCGCCCCGACGATGCCGGCCGAGACCCGACCCACAGGAGTGGGGGCGTACCATCCTTGTACCGCGCAGGGGAACCCGGCGCGGGGCTGCGGGCGCACCGGGACACGTTGGCGGGAAAACGCTTTTCCCTGTCCAAGCCCCCGGCCGACCCTCCCGCCCCGGGTCAACGGACTGCACGCTCCCGTCGGGTCACGCCTCGGTCAGGAGGGGCCGAGGCCCCCCAGGGCACGCCCCCTCACCCTCGCTAGAGCGGCTTGGCGATCTTGAGGATCTCCATGGGGAGTTCCACGCCCATGGCCTTGAGCTGTGCCACGTCCACCATGATCATGAGGTCCTCCTGCCTGAGGATGGGCAGGCTCTCCGGCTTGGCCCCCTCCTTGAGGATCTTGACCGCCTGCCTCGCCGCCAGGACACCGTTCAACTGGAAGTCGGACCCCACGTAGAAGATCGCGCCCGGGGTCTTCGCGTAGATGAAGCTCACCACGGGGATATTCTTCTTGCGCGATATATCGCCGATATCATGGGACGGCTGCTCACCCCTGAGCCCGTAGTACGTGTCGAGGGGCACGATGAACCCCTTCACCCCCTTCGCGATGAGTTCCTCGGCCGAGGGCCCGATGGGGTCGGACTTCGCCACCTGCTTGGCGATGATCTGGATCCCCAGGGGCGGCCCGTACTTCTTGGCCTCCTCCACGTGGGCCACCGCGTTGTCGTCGTCGGAGTAGATGATCCCCATGACGTTCGCCTTGGGGAAGGCGAGCTTGACGATCTTCAGGGCGTCGTTCACGCTCATGTAGAGGGTCGCCCCCGTGAACCCCTTGCCTGCCTCGGTCAGAGACTTGCACCCGGCGGACTGGGGGAAGGCCACCGATGCGAAGACCAACGGGATCCCCGCCTGGATGATCGTGTCCTTCGCGTACTTGGTCGCGGGCGTGCCTATGGTGAGCACGAGGTCGGGCTTGACCCCGGCTATCCTCTGGGCCTCGCTCTTGATGCGGAGCAGGACCCCCACCTTCGACCACACGCCCCCCTTCTCGATGTCGAAATCGATGACCGTCCTCCTGACCGTGACGTTCTTTCCCTGCACGAGACCGTTCTTGGCGAGTTCCTGCATGAAGCCGTCGAAACAGAGCTTGAAAGGTCGAACGTTGGCAACCTGGAGTACCTCTATCTTGTACATCTCCTCCGCGTGCAGGGTCTGTGCGCCAATCGCCAGGACCATGCAGACCGATATGCATATACCCAGGACAAACCTCTTCATGAACATCCCTCCTTCATGCCCCTCGGTTTTTTCCCTCAAGTTCCCTCGTGTCCTACCGCCGCTATCCGGTGATGCATTCGTCCATGGCTGCTCCATCAGCGGGTCATGGACGGTCCTCTCCGGCACCTCGGTCGCCGCCCACAGGCTCCTTCCCGTATACGCGCAAGGCAAGCCGCGACCTCGACGCCCGAGAACCGCGGCCTCGGATTCCCTGCATGGCAGGACCAGGGGCCAAGCCCTGGCCCGCCTCTTTTAGTACACGCTCTGCGCGATCTGCAGGATCTCCTGCGGCAGTTTCCACCCCAGCTTCTCGAGCATGTTGGGGTCCACCAGGACCCTGAGATCCTCCTGCCTCGCCACGGGGAGCGTGTCCGGGTCAGCCTCCTTCCTGATGATCTTCGCGGCGAGCTGGCCCGAGAGCGCCCCTACCTCCTGGAAGTCCGACCCGACGTAGAGGATCGCGCCAGGCACCTTCATCATCGCGAAGCTGAACACGGGGATCTTGCGTGCGAGCGAGAAGCTCTCCAGTTCCCGGCAGGCCCTGTAGTCTCGCATGCCGTAGTACGTGTCGAGGGGGACAGCGAACGCCTCGACGCCCTCAGCCCTGAGCTCCTCGAGGACCGGGGTCAGGGGGCTGTTCTTGTCCACCTGCCTGCTCAAGACCCTCATGCCCATCGTCGGCGCAGTCTTCTTGGCCTCTTCCACGTGCGCAACGCCGTTCTCGTCGTCGCTGTGGACCATGCCGATGGTCGTGAGCCCGGGGAAGGCTTGTTTGACGAGCCTGAGGGCTTCCTTCATGTCCATGTAGAGGGTGGCGCCGGTGAACCCCTGACCGGCATGCGTGAGCGACGTGCAGCCTGCCGCAGTCGGGATCGCCACGGCCGTGAACACCAGGGGGATGCCCGCCTGGATGATCTTGTCCTTGGCGAACTTGGTGGACGGCGTCCCTATGGTGAGGACGAGGTCGGGCTTCTCGTCCGCTATGCGCATGGCCTCGGACTTTATCTGCATGAGCACGGCGATCTTGCTCCAGAGGTTCGCCCTCTCCATGTCGAACCCGATGACCTTGCGCCTCACCTCGAGGTTCCTGCCGGCCACGAAGCCGCTCGACGCGAGCTCCCCGAGGAACCCCTGGAGGGATCTGCGGTACGGTTCGATGTCGGTCACCTGGAGGACCTCTATGCGGGTCTTCCTCTCATCGCATCGAGCCACGCCGGGGGCCAGCACGACGGACAACGCACACACAAACAGGACGACGGCCGAGACTCTCCTCACTGACTCTCCTCCCAAGCCATGGCAGGGACTGCTCCACGACCTTCAAACAGGGTGTTGTTTCCCTTGGCTTTTACTCTAGAACAGATTGAAGGCATCGTCAACGGCGCCGGGGAAAGACCGGCCTCACCCGCACCCCCCCGCCTCGTTCATGCGCGCACCCCCTGTGCCTGCTGAACGACATGCTTGAGGCGCTTCTTCTCGAGGTGGGCGGCGAGGTAGCGTCCGGTGTGCGATGCGGACTCTCCCGCGATCTCCTCGGGGCTCCCCTGGGCCACCACGTACCCCCCCGAGTCGCCCCCCTCGGGACCGAGGTCGATCACGTGGTCGGCAGAGGCTATGATGTCCATGTTGTGCTCGATCACCACGACCGTGTTCCCCTCGTCCACGAGGCGGTGGAGAACCACGAGCAGCTTGTTGACGTCGTCGAAGTGGAGACCGGTGGTGGGCTCGTCGAGGATGTAGAGCGTACGGCCGCTCGATCGCTTGGACAGCTCCCTGGCGAGCTTTGTCCGCTGGGCCTCGCCGCCGGAGAGCGTCGTGGCGCTCTGTCCCAACCGTATATAGTCCATCCCCACGTCCACGAGGGTCTTCAGCCTGCGCCTGATGGCCGGGACGGCGTCGAAGAACTCCAGGGCCTGGCGCACGGTCATGTCGAGGACATCCGCGATGGAACGCCCCTTGTACTTGACGGACAGGGTCTCCTCGTTGAACCGGGTGCCCCTGCACTGGTCGCAGACCACGTACACGTCGGGCAGAAAGTGCATCTCTATCCTGATGAGCCCGCCGCCCTCGCACGTCTCGCACCTACCGCCCTTGACGTTGAAGCTGAACCTGCCCGGCCGGTACCCCCTCGCCTTGGCATCCGGCAGCATGGCGAAGAGTTCCCTCACGGGGGTGAAGAGCCCCGTGTACGTGGCCGGGTTCGAGCGGGGCGTTCGTCCGATCGGCGACTGGTCGACGTTGATGACGCGGTCGATGTACTCTGCGCCCCCGATGGAGGCCACCTTGACCTGGGGGATCCTCTCCCGGGCAAGGACCGCCCTCAGGTACGGGTAGAGCGTGTCGATGACGAGGCTCGACTTCCCGGACCCCGAGACCCCGGTGATGCACGTGAAGAGCCCGAGCGGGATATCGACGTCTATCCCCTTGAGGTTGTTCGTGGAAGCCCCCCTGATCCTCAGGCGAGGCCCCTTCGGCCTGCGCCTCTTCTCGGGGATGTGGATGGACAGTCTCCCGGAGAGATACTTCCCGGTGAGGGAGAGCGGATGACCGAGCAGGTCCTCGGGCGGACCCTCGAAGACCACCTCGCCGCCCAGTTCGCCTGCACCGGGGCCCATGTCCACCACGTAGTCGGCGTTCATGATCGTGTCCTCGTCGTGTTCCACCACCACCAAGGTGTTCCCGAGATCCCTCAGGTGTTTGAGCGTTTCTATGAGCCGGTCGTTGTCGCGCTGGTGGAGCCCTATGGTGGGCTCGTCGAGGATGTAGAGGACACCCATGAGCGCCGACCCTATCTGGGTGGCGAGCCGTATGCGCTGAGCCTCGCCTGACGACAGGGTCCCCGACGCCCTGCCGAGCGTGAGATAGCCTATCCCCACGGAGCTCATGAAGGCAAGCCTGTCCTTGATCTCCTTGACGAGCCTGGACGCGATGTCTTGCTCTTTGCCCTCGAGGCTCAGGCCCTCGAAGAACCCCATGAGCTCGTCCACGCTCATGTCCGTCAACTCGGCGATGTTCTTCGACCCCACGAGCACGTGGAGCACCTCCTTCTTGAGCCTCGCGCCCCTGCACGACGGGCAGGTCCTCGTGCTCAGGTAGCACGCGGTGTCCTCACCGATCTCACCGTTCTCGCTCTCGGCGAGTCTCCTCGCCAGGTTGGGGATCACCCCCTCGAACCTCTCCCCGTAAGGCCCCCCGATGACGCCGCCGTACAGGATGACGTTTCTCGTCGACTCCGGGAGATCCTCGAAGGGGGTGTCCTCGTCGAATGACAACAGGCGAGCCAGACGCCTGATGGTCCTCATGGCGAACGTCCCCGGCGGCACGCCCCATGGAGCGACGGCTCCCCTCGAGAGGGACCTCGACGGGTCGGGCACCACGAGCCCCGGGTCCACCTCGATGAGGACGCCCAGGCCGTGGCAGGCCGAACAAGCGCCGTGGGGGTTGTTGAAGGAGAACACCCTCGGCGAGAGCTCTCTCAGGAAGGTGTTGCACACCGGGCAGGCATGCCTCTCGGAGTAGACGTGGGAGACGCCGCCGTCCTCCTCGACCCTGACGACGCCGTCCGAGAGCCTGCAGGCGGTCTCCAGGGAGTCGTGCAGGCGCGGGGATATCCCCTCCCTGATCACGATGCGGTCCACCACGACCTCGATGGTGTGTTTCCTGTTCTTGTCCAGCTTCGGCGGTTCGTCCAGGTCGTAGGGCTTCCCGTCCACCATGACCCGCACGAACCCGTCCTTGGCGAGACGATCGAAGAGCCTCGCGTACTCGCCCTTGCGGTCGGCGACGACGGGGGCGAGGATCATCACCCTCTTCCCCTGGCCGAGGGACGCCACGGCCTGCGTCATCTGCTGGACGGTCATGGACGCGATCGGCCTCCCGCACTCCCAGCAGTGGGGCCTGCCCACCCGGGCGAAGAGTACGCGGAGATAGTCGTAGATCTCGGTGACCGTGCCGACCGTAGACCTGGGGTTGTTGGACATGGCCTTCTGCTCGATGGCGATCGCGGGCGAGAGCCCCTCGATGGATTCGACCTGGGGCTTGGGCATCTGCTCGAGGAACTGCCGTGCGTAGGCGCTCAGCGACTCGACGTAGCGCCTCTGCCCCTCGGCGTAGAGCGTGTCGAACGCGAGGGATGACTTGCCGGACCCGGACACGCCCGTCACGACGATGAGCCTGTTCCTCGGCAGACGCAGGTCTATGTTCTTGAGGTTGTGCTCGCAGGCACCCTTTATCTCGATGAATTCCTTCATTGGCCTAGGCGCCGCCGCCGACGCCGTCCGCACGACCTTCGCGTGCGGCCCGGTGTCTTCTTCAGAGGTAGATACCCACGTAGTACTGGGCCTGCACCGACTCTATCCAGTGTCTGAACGCCTCGTCCCGGTACTTCGCCTCGAGCGTCTCGACGATCTCCCCCCTCACCTCGTCGAGCGTCTTTTCCCCCTTGAGGCCCCTCTCCACGACCTGGTAGATGAGGATCCTCCCGTCGACGCGTACCGGCCCGGCGACCCCGCCTTCCCTTGCGGCGTCGACGGCCTTTCTCACCTCAGGGGCAAGGTGGTCTACGGCCACCCACCCAATGTCTGGGGAACCATTGAGGAGCACGTCCGAGAACTCGAGGGCCACGTCCTCGAAGGGCCTCCCCGACCCGAGGGCCTCCACGGCCCTCGAGGCCTTGTCCTCGTCTTTCTCCACGAGGATCTGTCGGAGGTGCACCGACTCGACCCCCTTGTACTGGCCGCTGTTCTCGTAGAACTCCCTGATCATGGTCTCGGTGATGACCACCCTGGATTTGACCATGAGTTCCATGAGGTTCGACTTCATGATGAAGCTCCTCGCGCTCGAGGTGTCCACGGCCATCTCCCTGCTCACCCGCTCCACCTGGGCCTTCTCCACCGGGGGCAGCCCCAGCCTGCGGTAGACCTTCTCCACCACTGCATCCTCGACCATCATCTGGAGGACCTGGCGGACGCTCGCCCGGTCGAACTGCTCGGCGCCCAAGTCTTTCATCTTTTTGATCACGTCCGAGTACATGATGACCGTGTCTTCCACCACGGCCGCTATCCCGTCGATCATCTCCGCCCGGGCGTTCAACGGGGCGAGCGAGAAGAGCGCCGCGAGCGCGGAGAGAAGCACCGCGGGAACCTTCCGGCTGATCTTCGGCACAGACCGTGCACGGGGCAGCCCAGAGGCGGTCGGGATTTCGGTCTTGTCACTGGCACAGCTCATAGAGCACTTCCCTCGTTTCCTCGAGGATCCTTGCGTCGTCGAGCGGGAACTCGATCACGCCCTCGGGCCTGAGCCGCCCACCCCTCCTCGCGAGGGCGGACGTGAGCCTCTCGAGGTCAACGATGCTATCATGCCCGACGTACAACCTCAACACTCCGTCATGTACCTCGGCCTTGCGCGCCTCGAGCCTTTTCATGAGGTCGCGGATCTCCGAGACGACCAGCAGCGATGTCACCGGTTCCGGGGGCGGGCCGTAGAGGTCCTCGAGCTCGGCCACGATCGACGGCAGGTCGTGGGCGGATGCGGCGAAGAGCCTCCGGTAGAGGCCCAGCCTCAGGTGCTGGTCGGGGCAGTAGTCTTCGGGTATGTACGCGTCCACGCCGATATGGATCTCGGGCTCGACCTTCGGCCTCGTCTCGACGCCCTTGAGCCTGTCGACCGCCTCCTTGAGCATCTCCTGGTAGAGTTCGAACCCGATGGCGGTGACGTGCCCCCACTGCGCCCTGCCGAGGATGTCCCCCACCCCCCGGATTTCCATGTCTCGAAGCGCCATGTGAAAACCCGCGCCCAGCGACTCGTACTCCTTCACCGCTGCGAGCCGCTTGCGTGCATCCTTGGTGATCTGCCCGACCTCGGGCAGCAAGAGGAGGCAGTAACCCTTGGTCTTGGACCTCCCCACCCTTCCCCTGAGCTGGTACAGGTCCGCAAGGCCGAACTTGTCCGCCCTGTCGATGATGATGGTGTTGGCGTTCGGGATGTCGATGCCCGAGCTTATGATGGCCGATGCGACGAGCACGGTGATCTTCCTGTCCAGGAAGGCGGACATGACCTTTTCCAGCTTCGACCTCGGCATCTGGCCATGGGCGACCCCCACCCTCGCGCGGGGGCACAGCGTCTGGACGCGACCCGCCGCCTCCTCGATGGTGGCCACCTGGTTGTGCACGTAGAAGACCTGGCCCCCCCTGTCGAGCTCGCGGGTGATGGCAGCGGCCACGGCGTCCTCGTCGTAACGGCTGATCACGGTGTCCACGGCCTTCCGTTCCGCAGGCGGCGTCTCGATGACGGAGAGCTCCCGCAGGCCCGATATGGCGAAGTTGAGGGTCCTCGGGATGGGGGTGGCGGTCAGGGTCAGGACGTCGACCTGAGCCCTCCTTGCCTTGATGAGCTCCTTGTGCCGCACGCCGAACCGGTGCTCCTCGTCGACGACGAGGAGACCGAGGTCCTTGAACTTCACCCTGTCCGAGAGGAGGGCATGCGTCCCGATGACGATGTCGACCTTGCCCGATTCGATCTCCTGGAGCACGTCGTCTCTGCGGGACGCGCCCTTCATGCTCGACAGGACCTCGACCCTGATGGGCCAGCCCTCCATCCGTTCCCTGAACGTCCTCAGGTGCTGGTGGGCCAGGAGGGTGGTAGGCACCAGGACGGCGACCTGCTTGCCGCTCATGACCGCCACGAAGGCGGCGCGCATGGCCACCTCGGTCTTCCCGTACCCCACGTCCCCGCAGATGAGCCTGTCCATGGGCCGTGGCCCGGCCATGTCCGAGAGGGTCTCTTCCACCGCCTTGAGCTGGTCGTCCGTCTCCGTGTAGGGGAAGGCGTCGGCGAACTCTTCCACCAGGGGGTTCGTCGTGTCGTAGGAGAAGCCCTGGGCGGCCTGCCTCCTGGCGTACATCTCCAGCAGTTCCCCCGCGAGCCTCTTCACCGACTGGCTGGCCTTCGCCTTGGCGTGTATCCACCTGGTACCGCCGAGCTTGTCGACGGTGAAGCGATCGACGTCGCCCACGTAGCGCTGGAGGAGGTTCAGCCTGTACATGGGGACGTAGAGGCGGTCGCCTCCCAGGTACTCGAGGAGCACGAAGTCGCTCGACGTGCCGTCGACCTCCAGGCGCACCACCCCCTGGAAGATCCCGATACCGGCGTCCTTGTGAACCACCGCGTCCCCGACGTCGAGCTGGGTGAACGGGTCGTAGATCGGGGGGCCCGAGGGTTTCCTCCTCCTCCTTCGCTTCGCGCCGAGGAGCTCTTCTGCGCCTATCACTGCGATCCCGAGGTCTTCGAGCACGAACCCCGACGACAGGCTGCCCGGCACGACCGTGACCCTGGTGGGCGGGCCTTGGCGCTCGAGGATCGAACCGCCCCGGGCACGCGCGACGTCGACCCCCCGCTTGGTCAGGGCGTACTCCACCCTCTCTGTGAACATCTCTGCGGAAGAGCAGATGTACAGGCCGCCAAGGCCGGTGATCAACGACAACACCCTGTCGAACACGGCGTCCGTGCCCCTGCCCGCCTGGAGGTACGCCGAGGCGGACCGGTACCTGACGGTATCCGGTGAAAAGGCCCTGGTCGTGGAGACCCTCGCGTGAGAGCGCCGCATGCGTTCCAGGAGCCCTTCCTTCGAGACGAGCACGCTCTGTGGATGCGGGAGCGGCCTTCCCTGCGAGGCGGCCCGGGCGTGGCCGTGGGAGTACTGTTCGGCGACCCTGTCCCATGCATCGGACACATCCTCGTCGTCGGGCACGAAGAGGGTGGCGTCCGGGGCGAGGTGGTCGAGCAGGCAGGCGGGTTCGTCGGAGAAGAGGGGGAGGAAGAGCTCGAGGCCGGGGACGTGCACGCCGTGCTCGATGTCCTCGATGAGGGGTTTCGCGCCTTCCCCGGCCAGCCTCCTCAAGGCGGGCCTCATACGCCTGATGGCGGCCTGGTCGAGGATGATCTCTCCTGCAGGCAGGATCGTCGCACCCGGCAGGGCCTTCGTGGTCCTCTGCGTCCTCATGTCGAACGCCTTGACCGCACTGACCTCGTCGCCGAACAAGTCTATGCGCACCGGGCTTTCCATGCCCGGCGAGAAGACGTCCACGACCGAGCCCCTCACGCTGAACTGGCCGACGTCCTCCACGAGGGGCTCCCGGACGTATCCCATGAGCGCGAGGCTCGATGCGAACTCATCCCTGTCGAGGACGTCCGAGGGCCTCACCTCGATGACGCGGGACTTCAGATCGGCAGGGGCGATGGTGTGACACGCAAGCGCGGATACCGGGGCGACGACGACGGCCGGCGCACGCCCTGCAAGCGCCCTGAGCGCATCGATCCTCAAGGCGAGTATCTCCTTCGAGGGGCTGTCGTCCTGGTAGGGCCTCACGTCGTAGGGCGGGAAGACATGCACCTCCCCCTTCTCGAGGAAGCACAAGAGGTCGTCCTCGGCCCTCTCCATGGATTCCGTGTCCTCGGTCACCCAGAGAACGCTCGCGCGCCTGGCCCTGAGCGTGCAGGCGACCACGAGCGCCTGCAGGGAGGGTGGGAGGAACCCCACCGCATCGATCGACCCGAGGCTCTCGACGAGGCTAGCGGCCACGACCTGTCACCCCTTTCATGAGGAGCGGCCCCCGTCCGGGCGTCCCGGCTGCAACGGCGACGATGCTCCCCCCGCTCTCGAGAACCGGCCAGAAGGGTCTCAACAGCACCGGGACTTCCAGCGAGGCGAGGATTTCGGTCGCCTTGAGTCCTCCGGCCCTGTCCCCTTCCATCCATGACCTGAGCACACACCCGTCGCCGGGGACGGTCCGACCCACGTACACGTCGAGACCGATCTCGGGTATCGAGACCGTGCCGCCTGTCCCCGCTGCCACGCGGTACCGGTAGAGGGGGGGAGGCACGACACGGTGAGCCGCCACGAGCCCGCCCGAACGCTCGATCCTGAGCCTGCGGTGAAGGACGTGGGCACGTCTCTTTCCCTGCACAACTTCCAGCGCCAGGCCCACCTGCAGCGAGGACGTCCCCTGGGCGAACCCACCCACGGAGGTGGAGAGCTCGATGACCAGGCGGCTGAGCACCGGCAGAGGGGCGGAAAGGAGCATCGAGGCGTCGTGCACCGAGACCAGGCTTCCCGAGAGGACGCGGGACTGCCTCGCGAGCGACCGCGCCATCTCTTCGAGCACGGCCCCTTCCTCCCGGGCGATGGATGCGAGCGAGGCCAGGGCCGGGGCCGCCCCGGGGTTGATACGCTCAAGCAGGGGCAGAACCTCTCTCCGGATGAGGTTCCTGGGCCTCGACACATCCTCGTTCGTTGCATCCAGCCTGAAGGCTATGCCGTTCTCACGGGCGTACCGCGCGATCTCGGCCCTCGTCACGCCGAGGAGGGGACGGATGAGGCCGTCAGGCCTCCTGTGCGCCATGGCAGCGAGCCCCCTCACCCCGGTGCCGCGCACGGCGCGGTACAGGAGCGTCTCCGCCTGGTCGTCCAGGGTGTGGGCGGTGGCGACGAGCTTGTACCCATGGGCGCCTGAGCACTCGAACACGGCGCGGTACCTCTGACGCCTGGCTTCCTGCTCGAGATCGCCCACGGAGGGATCCATGCCGAGGCTGGCGAGGTGGAAGGGTACGCCCTGAGCCAGACAGCGCTCCTGCACGAAGGCCGCGTCCTCGCGGGACGCCTCTTTCCTGAGCCCGTGGTCGACGTGGATCACCCCGAGATCGAGGCCCATGACACTCCGGGCCCGCTGCATGAGGTGCAAGAGCACCATGGAATCGACCCCTCCCGACACGCACAGGAGGACGGAATCTCCCCGCCTCACGCCGCACGGGCCGGCGAGTGTTTGCAGGAGGCGCTCGAGCAGATCCGGACCTGGCATGGCACCATCATTATTCCCTGAGGCACGCCACGGTCAAGACCGCGCCCCGCCGGGGGCCGTATCCGCATGCATGGCCGGCTCACCGGTCTTCCCCGGTCCCGGCGCGCTCCCCGAGGGACTGGGCGGCTCCCTTAAGACCGCCCTCGCACCGGGTGTGCAGACTAGGGTCGGGGTGCGCATGACAGGAGAAGGGTCGTTCCTGCGGGCTGGCGGTGTCTAGTTGATTCGATGGATCGCGCTTGCGCCCGGCGAGGAGAGTGGACCCGCCGGCATCGAGCACGTCTCGCCCGGAAGAAGATCTGCGACCCCCTCCGGTACCCCCTCGAGGTCGAAGTCCATGCGTATCACGTTGTACTCTACGAAGGCATTCATGTGAAAGCCGAAGCCGGACAGCATCTTGAGCATCCGCTCGTTCTCCTCCCAGACGTGCATCCTCAGCGTCTTGAATCCGAGCCGCCTGGCTATCTCGACCATGCACCCGAGAAGGTGCCGCCCGAGACCTTTGCACTGCCAGCAGGGATGGACCATGACGGCGAACTCGCAGGCGGCCCCTTCCTGTGGGCCGTCTCCGCACGAATCCTTGCAGATCTGCGCCACCGCCACGACCTGGGTCGACCCGCCTGTTCGGTCCTCTGCGACCATGGCGAAGGTGTCCCTGTAGTCGCAGTTGACCATGCGCTGCGCCTGGGCGTGATGGAACGCCTTGATCTGGATGAGGAAGCGGTGGAACCTGTCGTCGTTGCTCATGGAGTAGAACAGGTTCTGCACGGCCCGTTCATCGGTGATCCGGGCCGGCCTGATGAACACCTCCTTGCCGTCGAAGACCCCTACGTGCTCGTACTCGGCCGGGTAGACAGCATCCTCGGGGGGCATGACCTGGTCCGGGTAGATGTAGCAGAGCCGTTTCGCCTCGCCCAACAGCCATGAGCGGAACCTGGGATGGGCGACGGTGATGAGCTCGAGCGAGCGCTCTCGTATGGACTTCCCGAAGAGGTTCACGCAGCCCTGCTCGGTGACCACGTATTCCACCTCGCTCTGCGTGGTGAACACGCCCATCCGCGGGTCCGTGAACTTCGGCACGATCCTCGATATGCTCGTGTCGCGCGAGGTGGACCTGAGCGCTATGATCGCCTTCCCCTCCCTGGAGAGCTGGGCCATCCTGTGGAAGAGGGGCTGCCCGAGGGCTCCCAGGTACGCGCCGCGTTCGCTCAGGTTCATGCACGACTGCCCGGTGAGGTCGATCTCGACGGCGCCGTTGACCGCGACGAAACACGGCCTGCCCAAGAGATCCTGCGGGTCGCACAAGCCCGCAAGGGAACGCATCGACACGGCGGGGTTCTTGTGCACGAACCGGAAGAGCTCGGCATCGCCTATGCACATGGATACGGCGACAGGCTCAGCCCTCGCGACGACACCCGCCTTCATGAGCTCCATGACCGAGTTCGTGATGGTCTCCGAGACGATCGACAACCCACGCCTGTTCCCCAAGGCGCGGGCCGCCGCATCCGGGATCCTGCCGAACCCGAGCTGGATCGTGGCACCGTCGGGCACGAGCCCGGCAACGTGTTGCCCGATCATCCTGGTCTCGTAGTCGTGTTCCTCGGGTGCATACTCCACGAGCGGCTCGTCGTGTTCGACGAGGTAATCGATGTCCGAGATGTCGATGAGGCTTTCGCCGTAGGTGAAGGGCATAAAGGAATTCACCTGCGCCACCACGGTGTCCGCCTTCTCGATCACCTTCCGCACGACGTCCACGCTTACCCCGAGGCTCACCGTTCCGTCCTCGTCCGGCGGAGTGACGTGGATCAGGGCCGTGTTGACCTTGATGCCGCCCTCGTGGATCATCCGCTCGAGCATCTCGGACCCGACGGGGATGTGGTCGGCCTTTCCGCTCGAGAACGGGGAGGACAAGCCAGGCGTGACGAAGAACGAATGGATGCGGAACCTGTCTCCCGTCTCGCCGCCGAAGTCCTGATAGTGACCGAGCGGCATGGTGGTGAACACCTGGACGTCCAGGAGAGCGAGGTTCCTGATGATGAGCGAGTCCACCAGATACCGGGGCTCCGCGCACCCGCTCTCCACGAAGACGCTCGAGCCGGGGCCGATCATCTTCTGGAGCTCCCCTGCGCTCGCCTTCCTCGGGGAGGACCGTCCCCCGGTCGCCCGCACCGGATAGACACCCTTCACGACCCGCCTCCAACAGCCTTCGCATCATCGCCGCTTAGTACGCCTTCACGAAGGCCGGCTATTTCATTTCTTGTCTTATCGTCATCTCGTGATAATTAATAAAAGCATATCCCCTGTCGAGCGATGAACCACGCAAAAAACCGGGGACTGCACGGGCGGCTGCACGATGATTCCCGATACCGAGCACATTCTTTGGATAAAGGGTGTCTCTGAGGGGGATGAAACGTCATGCGTCCACCCATGATCAGAGGTGGCTGTACGGTATCCCGTGCTGTGGACGATGGCGGCCGGCGCCCGGATGAGCCGGGCTCGACCAGGCGTCATCGAGAACACCACCTCTGTGCAGGTCCGCCCATCCCGGCCCGGGACATCGTCATGGGCAGGGCGACGGCTCAGGCGACCCTGGGGAGGCGGCGGTGCGACGCGATCGCCGCTCACCAGCCTTCAGCCAGGCATCACGGCCTAGCTCTTCGACGACGCCGGCCCGCCTCGCCTTGACGTCACTCTCCAGGCGTCTCCCTGAGGATCTCCATGGCCTGGACCATGTCGTTTGCGTCCTTGAGCCTAGCCAGCTCCGACGGTGATTCCTGGAACTTTTCCAGGGCGTGGAAGAAGCGGTCGAGCACGTCGTCCTTGTGGGTGGGTATGAGGAAGATGTGCGTGTGGGGGATGCGGCGCCCCCGGGCGTACAGGAACACGAAATCACACCCGAAGGCCTTCACCATCTTCCGGGCGCACATCCGCGCCGTCTTGAACACGGAGGCCGTCTCCTCTTCGGTCATCTCGTGCCACCAGGTGACGTGACGCTTGGGTATGACCAGGCAGTGACCCTTCGTGTACGGGTGGATGTCCAGGAAGCACAAGGTGGTCTCGTCCTCGTACACCTTGTACGCCGGTGCAGCCCCACTGACGATCTTGCAGAACACGCACCCGTCCCCGGAGCCCTTCGCAGGCGTAGACTCCTGGGGCAATGTCGCATCTCCTCCCATCCCGGACCTCCTTCCTCGTACTCGAAACACGACCTGGCAGACACGGGCGGAATATACCCCACCGCACGATCCTTGACAATTCCCATGCCATACGGACCGAGAGGCCGATGCCGCAGGGACACTCCGGCCATCCCCACGCGGCGTCGGCCGACGACTCCTCGCGGGCTCAACAGTGCCGCATGATCCTTTCTCCAACGATTGGACAGGCCCTGGGTTCTTCCAGGTGAGCTTTCAGCCAGCGCCTACCACCACCCCAGGACCGGCGACGCATGACTTCGCGGAGACCGGGCAGGCACCTCCACCCTCCCTCGTTCCTTCTGGAAGATACCGGGGCCGGTCGCACCCGCCTCAGCGGACCTTCGCCGGACGAGCATGGGGGCTTTCACCTTCCGTCGAGGACGTTCCGCACGGACTGGGCGAGCAGGTCGAGGCTCACCGGCTTGGCCAGCACCTCGGTCACCCCCGCCCTGAGAACCCGCTCCCTGGAGACCTCGCTGGAGTATCCCGTACAGAGGATGACCGGTATGTCGGGCCTGATGCTGACGATCTGCTCTGCGAGGAGGTCGCCGTTCATCTTCGGCATGGTGAGGTCCGTGATCACCACGTCATAGCCCTCTTTGCTGCGCCTGAAGTGCTCGAGGGCCTCCACGCTGTCCATGAAGGCGGTCACCCGGTAGCCGAGCCTCTTCAGCATCTGGGAGGTTATGTCCACAATGGCCCGCTCGTCGTCCACCACGAGCACGTGCTCGTTCCCGCCGGTCGGGGCCTTTGTGGGAAAGACCTTCTCTCTCACACAACCGGTGTGCGAGGGGAGGTACACGTGGAAGGACGACCCCTTGCCCGGGATGCTGCTCACCCGTATGGCCCCTCCCATGTCCCTGACGATCGTGTGCACGATCGCGAGCCCGAGCCCGGTCCCCTCACCCTTGGGCTTGGTGGTGAAATAGGGGTCGAAGATCCTCTCGAGGGTATCCTGGTTCATCCCGCAACCCGAGTCCTCGACCACGAGTTCCACGTATCGAGCCCCGTCGAGGCCTTCCCCCGCGGCGCACCCCGCGACAGGGCCGCCCGCCACCGAGAGCCTGACCTCGATGAGCCCGCCTGTCTGTTTGACGGCGTGGTAGGCATTGGTGCAGAGGTTCACGACGATCTGGTGTATCCGGGCAGGGTCGGCATGCACGATCTCCTCGGCCGCGCCCAGGGCGGTCCGTATTTCGATGTTCGAGGGTATGGACGCCCTGATCAGCTTCAGCGCCTCCTCCACCTCGTTTTTCAGGATGACGGGTCGTATGGTCGCCTCCCCTCTCCTGCTGAACGAGAGGATCTGGTTCACCAGTGACTTCGCCCTCTGGCACGCCTTCACGATTTGGCCGATACGGTGAGACACCCACTCATCGGCGCCTGAGTCCATGAGTGCGAGTTCCGCATAGCCCAGGATCCCGGAGAGGATGTTGTTGAAGTCGTGGGCGATACCCCCTGCGAGCGTCCCGAGCGCCTCCATCTTCTGTGCCTGGTGGAGGTGCGCCTCCAGGCGTTTCTGTTCGGTGACGTCCCTCACAGTTCCCCTGAACCCGGACGGCATGCCGTCCTCCCCCCTCATGAGCGCGACCGTGGTCTCGACATGGCACGCGGTGCCGTCGTTTTTTATGAGAGACCACTCGAAGCCCTTGGCAGGCTCCCCCGTCCTGTAGACCTGGTTGAAGGCGGAGAAGACCTTTTCCGCGGTTGCCTCGTCCATGAAGCGCCTGTAGTTCATCCCGAGCATCATTTCCTGCGGGTATCCCAGGATCCTGCACATGACGCTGTTGAAGAAGGTGAAATCGCCATTCAGGTTCACCTCGAAGTACCCGTCCTCGATCTCCTCCAGGAACTCGCGGTACCTCGTCTCGATCCTCTTGAGGGTCTCTTCCATGCTCTTCCGGTCGGTCACGTCCCTGGCCACGCAGATCACATGGGAACGTTCTTCGCCAAGTGTCAGGGGGGCCATGCTGACCTCCACGTACCGAGAGACCCCGTCCTTCGCAATGACCTCGTACAGCGAGGACTGGATCCTCTGCCCGTCGAGAACGCGTTTGACCTGCTCGATGGCCTTCCGGATATATCCGTCAGCCAAGATGTCGAGCTCGCGCACGTTTTTGTTCAAGAGCTCCCTCGCGCAGTAGCCGATCACGCCTTCAACCCTCGGGGAGATGGTGGTGATGCGTCCCTGCCGGTCCACCACGAAGATGAGGTCGGATGCGTGCTCGAGGTAGAGCCTCGCGCGTTCCTCGCTCTCCTTCAGCTGTGTTTCCATGCGTTTCTGTTCCGTGATGTCCGTGATGAAGTTGAGGACGGCTGGCCTCCCCTCCCACTCGATGAGAACCGCGTTGTCCTCGACCCAGTAGAGTCTCCCGGAAGGATCGACGATCCTGAAGACGGACACGTTCTCGACCTCGTCCCCTGAAAGCCTCCTTTCGAGCCGTTCGAGGACAAGGGGCCTGTCATCCGGGTGAATGTACTCCTCGAACGCCGCACCTTGCCCGCTGTCGCAGGCAAAGCACGGGAGTCCGCGGGCCTTCCGGTTCAAGAAACGGATACGGCCGTTCTGGATGACGACGATGAACTCGTTTGCGTTTTCGACAATGGTCTCGTAGATGCCGCTCATGGTGTGCAAGGTCTCGTGGGTGGTGTTTTTATTATAGCTTTTCGAGGAGCGCGTCCTCCTGGCTGGGCGTCGTGTAGGTGGACCTCGTCCTGTATCTGGTTTCAGTGCACAAGTCAAGCAATATTTATTTTATTTAACTTTGCTATGAAATGAACAGGGTCGGTTTTCGTCGCATCCCCCGGTGACTGCTTCCAGGGCGGGAGGGTATTCCGTTACCCTTTATGCCCTTTTTTATATTGTTTTAAGTGCTGCATTGTGTCAGCAGGATGGGTCCCTGGTGTGAAGGAAAGTCCCATGAAACCAGACGGTTCTGGACAGGGAACATCGGAGGGTGAGCGGGAAAGCGTTCATGCGCGATGACGGGCGGACCGTTATGGGGGGCGGGCATCCGTCGTTCCGGCAGGGAAAAGCCCATCCAGGGCGCGGGGTGCGCGAGGGAGGGGCACGCGCGGCGGGGAAACGGCGCCACCCGTCTCAAGGGCGTTCCTCGGCGTACACGGGCGATTCACCTGGGCCTGAAGCATCGACCTCGTGCTTTACCGGCGTTCCTCGGCACCCGGGCGATTCCCCATGACGTATTTCTCAGACACGCCTCACGATGCCCTTCTCTGTGATGAAGGCGGAGACGAGTCCGGCGGGCACCACGTCGAAGGCCGGGTTGTAGACGTCCACCCCAGGGGCCACCTTCGCCCCCGCGAACTCGAGCACCTCCTCTGGCGCCCTCTCCTCGATGGGTATCCCCTCACCGCTCGGCGTCGCCCTGTCGAAGGTGGAGATGGGGGCGGCCACGTAGAACGGCACCCCGTGGGCGTGCGCGAGCACGGCGAGCGAATAGCTGCCGATCTTGTTCGCGGTGTCCAGGTTCAGGGCGATCCTGTCCGCACCTACGATCACGGCGTCCACGACACGCCTGCGCATGAGCCAGCCGGCGGTGGAGTCCGTGACGAGGGTGCATGGTACGGCGTCCGTTACGAGCTCGAACGCCGTTATGCGTGCGCCCTGGAGCAGGGGCCTCGTCTCGTCGACATACACCCTCTCGAGCAGGCCCTTTTCGTTCAGCCTCTTGACGACCCCGAGCGCGGTTCCGATACCCCCTGTCGCGAGGGCGCCCGCGTTGCAGTGGGTGAGCACCCGGTGCCTGCGGCCGGGATCGAACAGCAGCGACCCGAGTTCAGCCATGGCCTCGTTGGCCTCCCTCTCCTCGTCCCAGATGGCGAACGCCTCGGCCTCCAAGGCCTCGGCGAGGAGGCCGTCTTCCGTCAGGGCCGCCCTCTCCATGCACCTCCTGACCGCCCAGGCCAGGTTCACCGCCGTGGGCCTCGCCTTCACGAGGAGATCCGCAGCGGCCTCGAGGCGCTCCCTCCCCGACTTCGCCTCGAGCGCGAGACCGAAGGCCGCGGCTATCCCTATCGCCGGGGCACCCCTGACGGCAAGCGTCCGGATGGCCTGCGCGACGTGGGAGGCGCACGTACACTCGATCCACTCCACCCTCGAGGGCAAGAGCCTTTGGTCCAGGATCCTGAACGCGCCCCGCACAAACTCGAAAGGCGTGATCATAGGCCGAGCACCTCCCGCTCGGGGGTCGTGCCCTTGAGCCTGTCCACGGATTCCACGGCCAGGGCCCGCATCTGGCGTACCGTCGGCGGCTGCTTGACGATCACCCCATCGTCCATGACCTTCTCGAGAAGGGGGACGGTCGGCCCGGAACACGCGCACCTCCTCGTCATGCCCCTTTGCACCACGAAGTCGCGCATGCAGGAGGTGCACCTGAGCACCTCCTTGTACCCCGAGCGCTTGCCCCTCTTTGCAAGAGGCCGGCCCTCGACGGCGACCACGTCCATGGAGAAGTCGAGGGTGGCGGCGCTCGATATCCTGGTGCCCACGCCGAACGCGTCCACCACGTCCGACAGGGCCAGCACGTCCTCGATGCCGAGCCCGCCCGACACGTAGATCTTCACGTGGCCGTACCCCCTGAGGTCGAGCTCCCACCTGACCTCCTCTATCAATGCCCTGAAGTCGCCCCTGCGTGACGAGGGCGTGTCCAGCCGCACGCCGTACAGTCGCCCGCCCAGGGCCTCCGCAACGCGGACGGCCTCGAATTTCTCGTCTTGGAAGGTATCGATGAGCACCACCCTGGGCACGTCAGGCCCCATCACCTCGTCGAAGGCGAGGGCCGCGCTTACCGTGTCCCCCATCAGGAGGACGAGCGCGTGCGGCATGGTCCCCACCGGCACCTCGCCGATGAGCCTGGCGGCGGCCAGGGTGGCGACCCCGTCACAGCCGCCTATGAAGGCCGATCGTTCCACCATGGGTGCTATCGAGGGATGCATGCGGCGAGCCCCGAAGCTGATGAGCCCCTTTCCTCGGCTCGCGACCCTGAACCGGGACGCCTGCGTGGCTATGCCCGAGGCCTGGCAGAGGCACCCCAGGATGGCCGTCTCGAGCTCGCCGAACGCCAGGTAGTCACCCTCGATGGTCATGACCGGCTCTCCCGTGAAGAACACGCTCCCCTCGGGCATGGCGTGGACCGTGACCGGCCTCCCCTCGAGCAGGGTGCAGGCCTCTTCCAGGCCGGCGAAGATCCCCCACCTGAAGCGCGGATCCGGCCACGACTTGAGGATGATCTCCATGCACACCCGCTTCGATGCCCCCTTCGCTCTCAACACATCCCTCGTGCGGACGAAGTACACGTCCGTGACCTCTCCGGCACGAACCTGCCCTGTTTCCGCTGTGTGAAGTTTTCTCATGAGTCGAGTATCTCCCTGACGATCCTGATTGCGAGCTTCGGGTCCGCCCTGCCCGAGGTGACCTTCATGACCTCGCCCACGAAGAAGCCCGCGAGCTGCGTCTTCCCCTCCCTGTACCTCCTCGCCTCGTCGGGGTGCGCATCGATCACGCCCCTCACCGCGGCCCTGATCTCGTCCTCGTCGCCCATCTGCTCGACGCCGAGGTCTTCCATAGCAGCCGCCGGGTCTTCGCCCGTCTTCGACATGCGGCCCAGGACCTCCTTGGCCATGAGGCCCGAGAGCCTGCCCGCCTTGACGAGCGACACGAGGGCCGTGAGCATCGAGGGCCTCACCCTCGTGGTCAAGGGGGTGTCGCCGCTCTCGCCCATCACCCTCACGAGTTCCGTCGTGATCCAATGGGCGATGTCCGTGGGTGCATCCACGAGCGAGCAGCACTCCTCGAAGTAATCCGCGAGCTCGGGGGTCGCGATCACCTGGGAGGCGTCATAGTCCGACAGGCCGTACTGCCGCATGAAACGCCTCCGCCTCTCTGACGGGAGCTCCGGCATCGAGGCCCTGACCCGATCGATCAGCATCCTGTCGACGAGAAGGGGTGGGAGGTCGGGCTCGGGAAAGTACCGGTAGTCGTGACTCTCCTCCTTGGAACGCATGGGCACGGTGCGGCGGGCTGACGCACTCCACAGGAGGGTCTCCTGGACCACGGGTCTCGAAGACGCCAGGAGGGACGCCTGGCGGGAGATCTCGTAGGCGAGAGCCCTCCTCACGTTCTTGAACGAGTTCATGTTCTTGAGCTCCGTCCTCACCCCGAGCGTCGAGTCTCCCGGCATGCGGACGGACACGTTCGCGTCGCAGCGGAAGGTTCCTTCCTCCATGGTCCCCTCCGAGACGCGCAGGTGGAGGAGGATCGACCTGAGCTCCTTCAGGAAGGCCGAGGCCTCTTCCGGCGACGAGATGTCGGGTTCCGTGACGATCTCCACGAGGGGGACCCCCGAGCGGTTGAAGTCGATCCTCGTCCTCTTGCAGGCCTCGTCGTGCAGGCTCCTTCCCGCATCCTCCTCCAGGTGGATGCGCCTGATGCCTATGCGCCGGGTTTCCCCACCAGCCTCCACGTCCAGGTAGCCGCCCGTGCACAGGGGGCTGTCGTACTGGGTGATCTGGTATCCCTTCGGCAGGTCCGGGTAGAAGTAGTTCTTCCTCGCGAACAGGGACCTCTCGTGCACCCTGCAGTTGAGGGCGAGCCCGAGCCTGACGGCCAGCTCCACCGCCTTCGCGTTCAAGACCGGCAGGGCGCCCGGCAACCCCAGGCAGACCGGGCAGGTGAACGTATTCAGCTCCTGGCCGAACGAGTTGGGACAGCCGCAGAACATCTTCGTCTTCGTCTTGAGCTGGGCATGCACCTCGAGCCCGATGACCGCCTCGATCCCCCTCACGGCCTCACCTCGTGGTACCTCGTGTGATCCTGGAACGTCATGGCTGCCCCGAGCAGGACATCCTCCCTGTGTCCGGGCGCCATGAGCTGGAGGCCTATGGGCAGGCCCCTGCCGTCGAATCCGCAGGGCATGCTCAATGCCGGTATCCCGGCAAGGTTCGCGGGTATCGTGTAGATGTCGAGAAGATAGAGGCTCAAGGGGTCGTCCACCATCTCGCCGAGACCGAAGGCCGTCACCGGGACCGTCGGGCCTGCAAGGAGGTCGCATCGGGAGAAGGCCTCCCTCAGGTCCTTGGCGATGAGGGTGCGCACCTGGGAGGCCTTGTGGTAGTAGGCCTCGTAGTACCCGGCGGACAGGGCGTAGGTGCCGAGCATGATGCGCCTCTTCACCTCGTCGCCGAACCCGGCGCTCCTCGTTGCGAGGTACATCTCCATGAGATCCCTTTCGTCACAGAGGCGAAGCCCGTACCTGACCCCGTCGTACCGCGCCAGGTTCGAGCTGGCCTCGGCCGGCGCGATGAGGTAGTAGGCGGCGACGGAATACCTGAGGTGCGGCAGGTCCATGTCGACGACCTTCGCCCCGAGGTCTTCGAACACGGCGAGGCCGTGCCTCACCGATCTCTCCACGTCCCTGTCGAGCCCCTCGGAGAAGAAGGACCTGCAGACCCCTATGGTGATCCCACGGAGGTCCATCCCTTCGAGCGGGATAGGAGGGCAACCCGCCTCCGCGCTCGTCGAGTCTCTCGGATCGTGCCCCCTTATGGCGTCGAAGAGCACGGCCACGTCACGCGCGCTCCTCGCCATGGGGCCGATCTGGTCGAGCGATGAGGCGAAGGCGACGAGGCCGTAGCGGGATACGGAACCATAGGTGGGCTTCAGGCCGGTTATGCCGCAGAAGCTCGCGGGCTGGCGGATGGACCCGCCGGTGTCCGATCCGAGCGCAGCGTCGCAGAGCCCGGCGGCGACCGCGGCGGCCGACCCGCCGCTCGACCCGCCGGGGGTGCGCATGGGGTCCCACGGGTTCCTGGCCGGGCCGAACGCGCTCGTTACGGTCGTCGACCCCATGGCGAACTCGTCCATGTTCGTCTTCCCGATGATCACCGCGTTTTTGCGCCTGAGGAGCCGTATCACGTGGGCGTCGTAGGGCGGCACGTAGTCGGCGAGCATCCGGGAGGCGCAGGTGGTGCGCAGGCCCTTCGTGCAGATGTTGTCCTTGACCGCTATGGCGAGGCCCACGAGCGGGTCGTCGTCGCCCTCGTCGAGCCTCTGCAAGGCCTGCTCGGCCGCATCCAGGGCCTCGTCGCCGTTCAAGGTGATGTACGCGTTCAGGTCGCTCGCGCGGCAGCGCTCGAGCAGGCGCTCGAGCTCGTCCACCGGGGAAAGGTCTTCGGTGCGGAACCTCCGGGCCTTGTCGAGCATCCGTCACCCCTCTTCGATGACGAGAGGCACCTCGAAGGCGCCGTGACCCGCCGCAGGCGACTGGGCGAGCACGAGCCGGAGAGGGAGCGTCTCTGCGGGCTCGTCATCCCTCGTCGCGGACGCCTGCTCGTGCACGCAGACGAAGGGCTCCACCCCGGATGTATCGACCTCCGAGAGCATGTCCATGTACTCCAGTATCGAACCCAGCTCCCTCCGGAACCTCGCCGCCTCTTCGCCCCCGATCGAGAGACGGGCGAGGTGCGCCACGTGGAGCACCTCCTGCTCGGTGATCCTCACCCCTCTCACCTCCCGTCGCGTTTGCCGGCTAGGAATGGAGCCCGGCAACAAACGCCCGGGCCGCCCGCGCCCGCCCGACGCACTTCCCCAGCTCTCCGAGGGGCATGTCACGGCGGACTTGCCGCGATGACGCCCCGCACCTTCGGCCCCGCACGGCACCAAGGAACTTTCATTCATTATACCAATACTCAGCCGTCCTCAAGGAGAGCCTGCCGTTGATTTATCCTCGTCAATTTTTGGTTTGATCTCCGGCAATGTTTCTCGTATACTGCTTTATATTCATTGCGTTTTGCCTCAGACCACAGAATGATCAAGGAAGGAGGGCATCATGGCAAGGTTCGAGGAGAAATCCATCCCGGCCGTATTCCAGAACCGGGCCGAGAAGTTCGGCGAGCGCGCCATCTGCGCGTTCAAGAATGCGAGGGGGGTCTACGAAGACATCTCGTGGAACAAGATGAACACCATTGTGCGCAACCTCGGGTATTTCCTCATCGCGCACGGGATACGACCCGGTGACAAGGTCGCGCTCTTCTCCCCCAACCGCTGGGAGTGGTGGGCCACGGACCTGGCCATCCTGTCGGTGGGTGCCGTCAACGTGCCCATCTACGCGACCAACTCCGCGGAGGAGTCCCGCTACATCCTCGACAACTCGGATGCGGTGATGTGCTTCGTGGCAACCAAAGAACACCTGGACAAGATCCTCGAGGTGAGGGGCAAGCTGCCGAACCTGAGGGAGATCGTGATCTTCGACCCGATCGCGTCCCCCATCGAGGGCGTCGTCCAGTTCGAGGATGCGCTCAAGGAGGGGGCCTCCAAGCAGGCGCCCGAGGAGTTCGACAGGCGCATCAACGAGATCAAGGCACCGGACCTCGCCACCCTGATCTACACCTCCGGCACCACCGGGCCGCCCAAGGGGGTCATGCTTTCGCACAACAACTTCTTCGCGAACGTCCAGCAGATCTACAACGTGGATCCCGAGCTCTTCAACCGAGCGGACGAGCTCACGTTCCTGTCGTTCCTGCCGCTTGCGCATTCCTTCGAGCGCACCTGCGGGTACTACACCCCCATGTCCTTCGGCATGAAGGTGTACTTCGCGGAGGACTTTTCCAAGATCCTGCAGAACCTCCAGGAGGTGAGGCCGGTCTGCATAGTGAGCGTTCCCAGGCTCTACGAAAAGATCCACGCGGGCATCCTCGCCAAGGTGGCCACCGCCCCGCCTGTGAAGAAGGCCCTCTTCAACTGGGCGATGGGGCTCGCGGCGAAGAACCTCCCGTACATCTGCAACGAAAGACCCAGGACCGGTTGGTTCGCGTTCCAGTACAACCTCGCTGACAAGCTCATCTTCAAAAAGCTCAAGGCGGCGCTCGGCATGGACAGGCTCGAGTTCGCCTTCTCCGGGGGCGGTCCGCTTTCCGTCTCCGATGCCGAGTTCTTCCTCGGCATGGGCATCAAGGTGATCGAGGGGTTCGGCCTCACGGAGACCTCCCCCGTGACGAACACGAACAAGCGTCACAAGATAAAGCCGGGCACCGTCGGGGTCGCCGTGAAGGACACCATCGTGAAGATCGGCGAGGGCGGGGAGATCCTCATCAAGGGCCCGCAGGTCATGATGGGCTACTACAAGAACCCCGAGGCCACCAAGGAGGCCTTCACCGAGGACGGTTTCTTCCGCACCGGCGACATCGGCGAGATCGACAAGGACGGCTACCTCAAGATCACCGGCCGCCTCAAGGACATCATCGTGACCTCAGGCGGCAAGAACATCTCGCCCCAGAACATCGAGAACAGCCTGAAGGCCTCGAAGTTCATCGAGCAGGTGGCGGTCATCGGCGACAACCGCAAGTACCTGAGCGCACTGATCGTCCCGGCATTTGCGGAGCTCGAGTCGTGGGCGAGGGAGAACGGGGTGGAGTTCTCGAACCGCAAGCAGCTCGTCGAGAACCAGAAGGTGAAGGACCTCTACGCGCGCGAGATAGAGGAGAACATGAAGGACTACGCTCGGGTCGAGCAGATCCGCAAGTTCGCACTCCTCGACAAGGAGTGGTCCCAGGAGACGGACGAGCTGACCCCCACGCTCAAGCTCAAGCGCAGGGTCATCAACCAGAAATACGCTTCCATCATCGAGAGCCTCTATCCCCCGGGCGACTGAAAGGAACCCTTCGTGGGCGCGGGGCCTGACACCCTGCCCTGCGCCCACAAAGGTCGAGGCCGCATCACGGGCCCGTGTGGTTTGCGCGCCTCCGGAGGGCTCGTAGTGGACCTGAGGGACCCGCATCACGGGCCCGTGTGGGTTGCGCAGACCCTGCCTTCGCCAAAGGGCGAAGGGTGTCACCCGCAGATCATCCCGCCTTTTTTCGGCCTGCGCCGACACCCCCGCCCATGGGTTGCGGCAGAGGGTGCGAACCGGCACGTCCGTCCATGCTCGAACACGGCTCCTGCCCTGCTCGGCCAAGAGACAGGGATCCCATAACCATCGCAACGGGCGCGAAGACGAGGGCCTTGAGCAGATGTCCCCGGACACGGTGGCGGGGATGTGCGACTTCCCATGAGCTTTGTGCCCCTCCATCCGCCTGAGGGATCATCCTTTGCGCCGTGCTGAAGACGATGGCTGAGATAGTCCCTCCATCCGCCCGATGGATCACCCCCTGGTTCCGGTCACCTTCCCGGCTTGTTCCGGACAACGAGGCACAGCTCTCGGCGCCGCCCCCACCATGACAGATGCCTCACCCTTGTCCTTCATGACCGCATCGCGGCCCCAAGCCCGCCAGGCCTTGAAACCGACCTTCCTCACCTCTGCCGCGACCCGGGGTCGTCTTATGTCACGATCCCTCACGATCGCTATTGATAATTTCAATGCAATCCATTATCATGCATCAATCACCTGGCAGCATAATGATTCGAAAATAGTATGAGGAGGGTTATCGATGGCCAAGTTCAAGGAAACATCCATGGGTGCCATCTTCCAGAACCGCGTCGAGGAGTACGGCGACAAGACGCTGGTCATCTGGAAGAACAAGGGCAAGTGGGAGGAAATCTCTTGGAACAAGATGAACGAAATGGTTCGGGATCTCGGTCTGTTCCTCATCAACAGGGGGATCCAGCCCGGCGATAAGGTGGCGCTCTTCTCTCCGAACCGCTACGAGTGGTGGGTGGCCGACCTCGCCATCATTTCCATCGGTGCGGTGAACGTGCCCATTTACGCCACGAACTCCGCCGAGGAATCCCGGTACATCATCGAGAACTCCGACTCCAAGATGTGCTTCGTGGGTACCCGGGAACACATGGACAAGATCCTCTCGGTCAAGTCCAAGCTCCCGAACCTCGGCGAGATCATCATCTTCGACGACATAGAGAACCCGCCGCAGGGAGTCATCACCCTCAAGGACGCCTACAAGGAAGGAAAGGCCTACAAGAACAAGGACGACTTCGACAAGAGGATCCCGCCCATCAATATCGACGACGTGGCGACCATCATCTACACCTCGGGCACCACGGGCAACCCCAAGGGCGTCATGCTCACCCACAAGAACTTCGTCTCGAACGTGCAGCAGGCCGAGAACGTGGACCCCGACTTCCTCAAGGGTGACCATACCTTCCTGTCCTTCCTGCCCCTGGCGCACTCCCTCGAGCGCACGGTCGGGTACTACGCTCCCATCTACCTCGGCAAGAAGGTGGCGTTCGCCGAGAGCGTGGACAAGCTGCTGGAGAACTTCCAGGAGATCAGGCCCACCTTCCTGGTGAGCGTGCCCCGTATCTACGAGAGGGTACACGCGGGCATCACGGCCAAGGTCGCGACCGCCCCGCCCGTGAAGAAGGCGTTGTTCAACTGGGCCATGGGCGTCGCCCGCGAGAACCTGCCGTACATCTGCGAGGACAAGCCCCGGAAGGGATGGTTCGCCTTCAAGTACAGGATCGCGGACAAGCTCATCTTCAGCAAGCTCAGGGCGGCCCTCGGCATGGACAGGCTCGTGGCGGCCATCTCCGGCGGCGGCCCGCTGTCCGTGTCCGACGCGGAATTTTTCCTGGGCATGGGCATCAAGGTCCTCGAAGGCTACGGCCTCACCGAGACGACCCCGATCGTGAGCGCGAACAAGCCCAAGCTCATCAAGGCGGGAACCGTGGGCCCCGCGGTGAGAGACACCATCATCAAGATCGGCGAGGACGGAGAGGTCCTGATCAAGGGCCCGCAGGTCATGAAGGGCTACTACAAGAACCCCGAGGCCACCAAGGAGGCCTTCACCGAGGACGGGTTCTTCCGCACCGGAGACATCGGCGAGATCGACAAGGACGGCTACCTCAGGATCACGGGCCGCATCAAGGACATCATCGTGACCTCAGGCGGCAAGAACATCTCGCCCCAGAACATCGAGAACACCCTGGTCACGTCACCCTTCATCGAGCAGGTGGCGGTCATCGGCGACAACCGGAAATTCCTCTCCGCGCTCATCGTGCCCTCCTTCGGGACCCTCGAGGCATGGGCCAAGGAGAACAACATCCCCTTCTCCAGCCGGAAAGACCTCATCAACAACCCCGAGGTGTACAAGCTCTACGAGAAGGAGATCGAAGGGCTCATGAAAGACTTCGGAAAGGTCGAGCAGATCAGGAAGTTCACCCTGCTCGAGACGGAGTGGTCCCAGGAGACCGGCGAGCTCACCCCCACCATGAAGGTGAAGAGAAAGGTCATCAACCAGAAGTACGCGGCGGTCATCGACGCCATGTACCCGAAGGACTGAGGCCCGGCCAGGATACGAACAAGGAGCTCGATCCCTCAAGCGTTCGGCGGGACGACGACCCGCCGAACGCTTTTCTTCCGTCGGACGTTCCGGGCAGGGCGCCTGAGGACGTCAGGTGCCTGCCGGCTTCACGCTGTCTGGCAAAAAATCCGGCATCGATGGGGTGAGTCTCGGCGGGGCATTCCATTCGTTTCACAAGGATCGCCTCAAAGTACTGGGCGGCAATCTGACCCTCGCAGCGACAAGAGAACGCGTCCCCCTCTCATCTCTGCTATCAAGATTCCTGCCGGTGAACGTGGTGGCCATGACTGGCAGGAAGATGCAAAGGGCACGAGGCCTCTGTCATGAGAGAGGGTACCATGCCCGACATTGGCAACGTAGAGGTAGAGCCCCTGGTCTGTGACCACGATGGAATCCTCGCAGAAGACGGCAAACCGATCCCATGGCGTTCGTTCCTCTCCCGCTGCGCTCGCACCCGGCAGATGGCCTCATGCGGCCACGGCCGACACCTTAAGTCCAAAGGCAAACCAGCTTGACAGATCGCCGGTGAGGCTGACCGGTATAACTGTTGTGTCCAAGACACACATCACGTTCGTTCGTGTATCCCTGCTCTGGTCCAAGACCTTGATCGCCACCTGCAAGAACATCAACGATCGGGATATCCTGAACTGGGCTGCTGCCGGCAGTACGCTGGGCCGAAAGAGGGGGTGTCCGTTCAAACACCGGCACGTGCAGTCATGGTGACGTGAGATATCACCGTAGCCCTCGAAATCCAAAACATCTTGCCGCCGAACAGCATGGTGGACACGCTGTTCTTGGGATCATCCTGACTCGAAATCCGAAACGTCTTGCCGCTCAGCCCCGTTCGTGAGGGGCGCATGCGTGACGCGTGTGTTACTCCTTGACCGGCAGCACGTGGATGGCCTTGATGACGAGCTGCACGCTGTCGCCTGGCTTGAGTTCCATACCTTCGACCGATTCCGTGGTAAGGACCGACGCCATTTCCGGAGCGCTTATGGCATCAAACTTCACCAGGGTCATGATGTCGCCCTTATGAACGGATTTCACTTTGGCTTTAATAGTGTTGCGTGCGCCGTACTTCATGGTTTCCTCCTTCCCCGCAAACAGGGTTCATAATTCATCTGACCAAAGATAACTCAGGACATCCACAAATCAACACGAGGGACATCAAGTTCCTGTAAGTATCATGAGTAAGCTGCCCATGTGGTGCCCGTCGGATCGCAATCCTTCGAGACGATCGTTGGCTGCGGAGAAGGGTCCTTGTTCCTGTGCCAGCGGTAAAACCCTCGATCATGCGCCACGGTACCGACATCGTCGTTTTCCAGAAGATGGGTGTATCGTGTCTGCCGAGGTCGGGATCATCGAAATCTGGGCGGTGTCGGCCTGAGACATCGCCAGCTTCACGGGCCTCATGTCTCTCTCCTCGGTGTCCGGCGCGACCACGCCTGGGCGGAGAAAGAGCGGAGGTGCACCTTGCCGGCATCGAAGGGCATACAGGGCCTTTCGTCTCCTGCCGTCCATACAGTTCCAGGCATCGCCGCTACGAGGATCACGCTTTGTGACCGGTGCGCGGAAATGGGCATCACGCCAGACATCCCCGCTACGAGGATCACGCGGCGTACGTGTGGTCCAGGCCTGGCCTGCGAACCAGACATCCCCGACACGAGGATCACGCACATCACGATCCGCACGAGCGCCCTTTCCAGAAAGGGGCTCCATCGGGGGCTCTCTTCTCCCTCCGAGACGGGATCGGCGCAAGCTATCGTTCCGCAGGCCCCGCATATGTCCGTATGGTATGGCTCTCGACACGCACTCCTACGGAAGCCTGTGGAATGTGTACAGCCACATCCGTCACCGATGCGGCCATTCATGTCGGGCGACGCGGTGCCCGGTCCTGCATCCCAACAGGGGCCTCACCGCCGCCTGCCGCCGAAGATCGAGCCGAGCACTCCCCTGATGATCTGCCTGCCCACCTGGCTTCCGATGGCATGGGCCGCGCTCTTCACCATGGCGGACACGATGTCACCGCCCTGGGATCGCCCCTTCCTCGCATCGTTGGCTTCCCGCTTCTGTTCGAGGATCTCTTCCCTCTCCCTGGCCGCCTGCTCGGAGCGGGCCTTGAGCATCTCGAAGGCCGATTCCCGGTCAACGGCCTTCTCGTAGATGCCCCAGCAGGGCGACTTCCTGATCACGTCCTGCCGTTCCTCAGGGCTCAGGGGGGTGAGCCTGCTTTGGGGCGGGCATATGAAGGCGCGTTGCACCTCGGTGGGCGCGCCCTTCTCGTCGAGGACCGAGACCAGCGCCTCTCCCACCCCCAGCTCGGTGATCGCTTTGGTCACGTCCATGCCTGGTCCCGCCCGGAAGGTCTCGGCAGCGGCCTTCACGTTCTTCTGGTCCTTGGGCGTGAAGGCCCGCAGGGCGTGCTGGACCCTGTTCCCCAGCTGGCCGAGCACGGTCTCGGGCAGGTCCAGGGGGTTCTGGGTGATGAAGTAGACGCCCACACCCTTGGAGCGGATGAGCCGCACCACCTGCTCGATCTTTTCCACCAAGGCCTTGGGTGCGTCGTCGAAGAGGAGGTGGGCCTCGTCGAAGAAGAACACCAGCCTTGGCTTGTCCGGGTCGCCAACCTCGGGGAGCGTCTCGAAGAGCTCGGAGAGCATCCACAGCAGGAAGGTGGCATAGAGCTTGGGTGAGGCCATGAGCCTGTCCGCGGTGAAGATGTTGATGACGCCCTTCCCGCCGGCATCCGTCTGCATGAGGTCCTGCAGGTTCAGGGCCGGCTCGCCGAAGAACCTGTCCCCGCCCTGCTCCTCCAGGGCCAGGAGGCCCCGCTGGATGGCCCCGATGCTGGCGGCGGAGATATTCCCGTACTGGGTCTTGAACTGCTCGGCATTGTCCCCAACGAACTGGAGCATGGCGCGCAGGTCCTTCAGGTCGAGGAGGAGCAGGCCGTTGTCGTCCGCAATCCTGAACGTGAGGGTCAGGACCCCGCCCTGGATGTCGTTGAGCATGAGGATACGGCCCAGGAGCACGGGCCCCATCTCGGAGACCGTGGTGCGGACCGGGTGCCCCTGCTCGCCGAAGACATCCCAGAAGACCACGGGGAAGCCCTCGTAAGTGAACCCGTCGAGGCCGAGCTGCGCCACGCGCTCCCTCACCTTGGGATTGTCCCCGCCTGCGGAGCACAACGCGGAGAGATCGCCCTTGACGTCCGCCATGAAGACCGGGACCCCGATGGCGCTGAACCGCTCCGCCATGACCCGCAGCGTGACGGTCTTGCCCGTGCCCGTGGCCCCGGCGATGAGGCCGTGCCGGTTGGCCATCCTCGGGATGATGGCGATCTCGGACTGGGCCTTGGCAATGACCAGGGGACTTTCGTAGGCGACCATGACACCTCCCTCACCATTTCATGGAAAAGAACATAATACAGGCGATCTCGGACGTGTGTCAACACGGGCATGTCCCCGCCATGACCCCTGGTCAAGGACCCACCGGGAGGGCCATCACCGCCCTTGCGTGCCGCGACCCGAGCCCCTTGGGGTCCGTGGTGAGAACCAAAGACGAAAGGCTTTTGGTGCCTCTTGTCCCGGTTCAGTCAGGCCTCGAGGTGGACCCGTCCCCAAAATACCTTCTGAAGCTCATCCGCAACCCATATACCCAGGTACACCAGGAGACCGAGAACAGGCCATCCGGAAGAGCGCCTCTCCCGCGGAGTTCTCCCCCCTCATCGGGAACAAGGACCTCGAGGAACTCGATCCCTCAAGCGTCCGGCTGGACGACGACCCGCCGAACGCTTTTCTCCCGTCGGACGTTTCGGGCAGGGCGGCCTGCGGAGGTCAGATGCCTGATGCGAGCACGGCGGCGCCTATGGCGCCGTTGACCTGGGCGAGCTCGTGCGTGCTGATCGGCGAGCCGAACCTCCGTTCCAGGGCCTTGACCACCCCTTGGTTCTTGGCCACGCCGCCGGTCATCATGATCGGGGGGTCGGCCTTGATGCGCTGGGCCATGGCGTAGACCCTGGCCGCCACCGCGTCGTGGATCCCCGCGATGATGTTCTCCCGCGGCTCCCCCCTCGAGATGAGGGAGATCACCTCCGACTCGGCGAACACGGTGCAGATGCTGCTGATCTTTGCCGGCGCAGGGGCGAGGAGTGACTGGTTCCCGAAGTCGTCCAGGTTCACCTCCAGGGCCCTCGCCATGACCTCGAGGAAGCGTCCCGTCCCGGCGGCGCACTTGTCGTTCATGACGAAGTCCCTCACCGCGCCCTTGTGATCGACGGCCATGGCCTTGCTGTCCTGGCCGCCGATGTCGATCACGGTCCTCACCTCGGGCATGAGGTGGTGTGCGCCCGCGGCGTGGCAGATGATCTCGGTCATGGCCTTGTCAGCGAAGGGGACCCCGTTCCTGCCGTATCCGGTTGCCACGACCCGCTCCACTGCATCGGCCGGCAGACCGAGCTCGGCGAGGAGCTCTCCGTACACCTTCCGCGCGGCGGTCTCCACGTTGTATCCGGTGAAGATGACCTTCGTGCCGAGGACGTTGCCGTCTTCGACCACGGCCGCCTTCGCGGTGATGGACCCGATGTCTATCCCTGCTGTGATCATGTCGGTCGCTTCCCCCGGGTCAGTCTTGACGGATCGGCGATGGTGCCCGCACAGACGCTGGCGTGTCCCGGCGGGCCGGCCTCATACCGCGCTCGCCCCCCCGTCCACGAGCAGGGTCTGCCCGGTGATGAAGTCCGATCCGTCTGATGTGAAGAAGAGCACGGGGTGGACCACGTCGGTGGTCTCGGCGATGCGGCCCATGGGTATGGCCCTCGCGACCTGCTCGTAGATCGCCGGGTCCGACCAGAACGGCCTGCTGAACTCGGTGCGCACCATCGAGGGCGCGACCGCGTTGACCTGTATGTTGAAGGGCGCGAGCTCGGCCGCCAGGACCCTCGTGAGCATCTCGACTGCCGCCTTCGCGATCCCGTACACCCCCATCCCCGGCGACGCCCTGCGGCCGGCTATGGATGACACCGTGACGATCTTGCCCCGCTTGTTCTGCCGCATGATCCTGGCGGCAGCCCTCGAACAGAGAAAGGTGCCGTTCAGGTTCGTGTCCAGGATCTTCTGCCACAAGACGGTGTCGGTGTCGGCCACCGACGGGGTCAACAGGTTCATGCCCACGTTGTTCACGAGCGCATCCAGCCTGCCGAACCGGCCGAGGACCTCGGAGAACATACGCTCGACATCCTCTTCCTTCGCGATATGGGCCTGGATCGCCAGTACCTTTTCCCGGCCCCCGAGGAGCTTGACCGCCTCGTCGAGGCCTTCTTGCTTCCTTGCGCAGATCGCGAGGCTCACCCCCTGCTCCACGAGCTCCCTGGCTATGGCGAGACCGATGCCCCTGCTCGCCCCCGTAACCAAGAACACCCTTCCCTCGATTCCGTACCTGATGGATCCACCCGTCATGGGAAACCTCCCGTCCTCAGCTTCGCAATCCCTTTCTCTGGCGGATCATCTCCATGAATGCCTCGATCCTGGTGAGCGTCTGGCTCTCGGAGAAACTCCGCTCGTCCGTCATGTGGGATTCGATGATCATGCACGGGATCCCCTTCTCTTCCTGGACCATGCGCATGATGTCGTACTGTCCGAACGAGTACGGCTTGCAGCTCCTGTTCGAGTGCATGACGAGACCGTCGACCTGGTACTTGTCGATCATGGAGAAGATGGTCTTGGCCATCTCGTCCACGCCTATGTTCAGGTAAATCCGCGTGTACGCCTCTGCCATGGAGCCGAAGAAGTCGTTCTCGTCTATGTATTTCATGCTCCCGCACCAGGCGGTCGTGTACGTGTCCGCGACGAGGCAGGCGTCATGGGATGCGAACGTGTCCGAGAGCCACTTGAGCCTGTACCATACGGGCAGGTTGTCCCACAGGAGGCGGAAGCGCTCGTTCGGGATGGCCCAGACGCCTTGCTCGATCCTCTCCCGCATCTCCGAGAGCAGCTCCCTGTAGAAGTCCACCACCACCTGGGTACCCCGGAGCGTCACGATGAGGGCGAGGAAGAAGAAGGCGTCGAAGGCGGTCATGGGGGCGGGCCTGTGCGCGGCCGTGTCGAGCACCTCCTGCCAGAGCCTCTGGCCCTCGAGGGAACGTCTCCCCACCTCGGAACTTTTCTCGAGGTCGAACGGACGGCCGCATGCCTCCTCAAGGAAGGCCACGTACTCGTCGAGCTGCCTGTGGACGTATTTCCTGGCGATGTCAGGGAACTCGGTATGACAGAAGGGTGTATCGAAAATGAAGAGCGGGACATCGAAGTAGCGGGCGTGTGTCTCGTACCATTTGAGCACGGTGCCGCAGATGTTGTTGCAGCAGATGAGCATGTCCGGTTTGGGCAGCCCCCCTATGGGGCCCCCGTTCTCCCTGGCGCAGGCGATGTCGGCCCTCGCGTACGAGCACAAATCCGTGCTGTACCCCATGGCCTCCGCCTTCGCGCACAGGTCGCCTCCCATGTGGGATGCACCGATCATGGCCCCGTAATTCTCGGGGTAGACCGGGATCACGTCCATGGCTATGAGGGGCTCCACGGGCCCCCCGCTCGTGATCCAGGCCACCTTCTTGCCTGTCGACCCTGCACCCTTGGCCTCGATGTAGTACTCGGTCATGATCTCGCGCATGCGCTTGGCGGCGCGGAACTTCCGGGGCTTTTCACTGTCGGCGGCGCTCATGGTCTCACCTCGTTTGGGACTTTCATCGCTTGCTCTTTCCCACCTGCCTCACGTCGGGCCGTGCCGGGGTGCTCGCATCTCATATCGTCTGCACGAAGGTCTCGAACCTGGTGAGAAGCTGCCCCTCCGGCGGGAGCTGGTCCTCGATCTCCAGGAGCATGCTCGGGATGGAATGGCTGTCCAGGGTCTCCTTCAGGTAGGGGTAGTCGAAGGCGTGGGGGTCGCAGAACTTGAGCTGGAGGAATATGACACCCTGGACGCGTTCCCTGATCGCCGCTTCCACCAGGCGGCGCGCCCTCGCGGTCGTGGAGGAGTGCTTGGCAGGGCAGACGGCCCGCTCGAAGTACCTGCCCGCCAGGTTTGCGATGGGGTCGCCGTCCTCGGGGATCGCCCCCTCGAAATACCTGGAACCGGAGCACAGGTCGTCCCACACGACGAGCGCGCCCGAATCCAAAAGCAGCCGGTAGATGTCGGGGTGGTCGCACAGGCCGCCCACGAGCATGACCCTCTTGAGGTTCGTGTCTTTCCTGCCGATGCCGTCGTGCGCACGGACGAGTTCCTTGAGGAGCCTCTCCGCCGCGCTCCTTTCCAGGATCATGGACCCCCTCACCAAGGCGCTCACGTCCCCGGGGAGCAGGGGGGAGGCCCCTCTCGACACGAACCCGTACAGCTCAGACAGGGACGCCCGTATCGAGTTGTACGTTCTGATGGAAGCCCGCAGGTCGTCGTCCGAGATCCTCGTCGACAGGCCCTTCTCCAGGTCCGATCTCAACTTCGCCAGCACGTCCTCGAAATAGGAGCGCGCGCTTGCGGACGTGAGCTTCACGGGCAGCACGACGTCCGCGAAGAAACCGTAGGCCGTGTTCAGCCTCCAGATATCGGAGAGCCTCTGGATGGAGTCGCACGTGTGGGGGAAGACGGCGCCGTCGATGAAGTCGAGCTCTCCCGAGAGGGCCTGCGCGAGGGCGCCGCGGACCAGCGAGCAGCAGTACGCCTGGAGGTGCCTGTCGGCTGCGGAACTGTCCCTGGTCGTACCGAACAGGCGCATCGGGTGGACGCCGGATGCGTGGATGATCTCCTCCGGCGTGTAGGTGCAGAAGAAGGCGATAATCTTCCTTCCATCCTCCTTCAGCGCCCGACCGTAGGCGATGGGGTCTGCCGAAGCCTTCTTGAACTCTTCCACGATGCGTTCCATGTCCCCTCCCCTTCTCGGCAACCTGCCCTCTCACGGCGCTGTCCACGCAAGACCCAGGCTATCGGTCGACCCAAGAACCAGGACACCTTCTCCAGGTCCCGACCCCGGCAGAACGGCATGGAAGCACTTATACCAAGCGCCCGCCCGGCCTTTCAACAGAAAACGATCACGTCATACCGTATGTCCGAAACGCCGTCATCGGGCGTGTTCCCACCAGGAGGGAAAGGTCACCTGGAATCAGCGGAGAAGCCGGTCAATCCCCTGAAACGACGGGTTTTCTCGGAGAAAAAAAACCTTGACACGCAAAGGCTTCTATTGTAGGTTCATGTGGGCTGAATGATGATTCACTCATGCCCCGGAACGTACGGTCCGCCTTTCTTCCACGTGCACGATCCTCTCGGCTCATCGAGGTTCGCGGCTCGGGGAAAAGGCGGCGGTTCCCCGGGCAACAGGCTCATCCAGTTATCATTACACAAGGAGACGCGATTATGGGCAAAGCAAAACGGAGTTTCTGGTCCTTCGTGTTCGTCTTCGCCGTCATGCTCGTGCAGGCGACGATGGCGTTCGCCGGGGAAGCTGACATCAAGCTCCCTGATCTCTCATCGGTCGGCTTCAATGTCCTCGGCGCCCCGGTCAGCGGCCTGGCGATCCTGAACGTCGGGCTGGTCGTCTGCCTGATCGGCCTGGCCTTCGGCCTCCTGCAGTACAGCCAGACTAAGGCCCTTCCGGCGCACAAGCAGATGCTCTCGGTCTCCAACACCATCTGGGAGACCTGCAAGACGTACCTGACCCAGCAGGGCAAGTTCCTGCTCGCGCTGTGGATCCTCATCGCCATATGCATCATCTACTATTTCGGCGCTCTGAGCCACATGCCGGCAGGCAGCATCGTCGTGATCCTGCTCGCCTCCGTCCTCGGCATCCTCGGTTCGTACGGCGTGGCCTGGTTCGGCATCAGGATCAACACGATAGCCAACTCCCGTGCGGCATTCGCCTCGCTCCAGGGCAACCCCCTCAACATCGTCAACATCTGCCTTCGTTCGGGCATGAGCGTCGGCCTGCTCCTGGTGAGCGTCGAGCTCTTCTTCATGATCCTCATCCTCGCCTACATCCCGAAGGAGCTCGCGGGCGCCTGCTTCATCGGCTTCGCCATCGGCGAATCCCTGGGTGCGAGCGCGCTCCGTATCTGCGGCGGTATCTTCACGAAGATCGCCGACATCGGCAGCGACCTCATGAAGATCGTGTTTCACCTCCCCGAGGATGACCCCAAGAATCCCGGCGTCATCGCGGACTGTACGGGCGACAACGCGGGTGACAGCGTGGGCCCCACGGCAGACGGCTTCGAGACCTACGGCGTGACCGGCGTGGCGCTCATCGCATTCCTGGCCCTTGCGCTCGCCGACAACCCGGCCATGGGCGCCAAGCTTATCGTGTGGATCTTCGCAATGCGTATCCTGATGATCCTCACCTCACTGGTGTCCTACTTCCTCAACCTCGGCATCAGCTCGGCGGCCTTCGGCGCCAAGAAAGACTTCGACTTCGAGCACCCGCTCACCAACCTCGTGTGGATCACGTCAGCCGTCTCCATCGCGGTGACCTTCCTCGCCAGCTACGTGCTCCTTGCGGACCTCGACCCGGTCCTCTACGGCGACCTCTGGTGGGCCCTGGCCGTGATCATCAGCTGCGGCACCGTCGCGGGCGCCCTCATCCCCGAGTTCACCAAGGTCTTCACCAGCACCAAGAGCCGCCACTGCGAAGAGGTGGTGAACTCTTCCCGGCAGGGCGGGCCGTCCCTCAACATCCTGTCCGGTTTCGTGGCGGGTAACTACTCGGCATTCTGGGAAGGCCTCGCGATCCTGGTCCTCATGCTGATCGCGTACCTCGTGTCCAAGAACCCCTCCATCCACAACATCATGCCACCCGAGTTCGTGTTCGCGACCCCGGTCTTCGCCTTCGGCCTGGTCGCCTTCGGTTTCCTCGGCATGGGCCCGGTCACCATCGCGGTCGACAGCTTCGGTCCGGTCTCGGACAACGCGCAGTCCATCTACGAGCTCTCCATGATCGAGTCGGTCCCGAACGTCAAGGAAGAGATCAAGAAGGATTTCGGCTTCGATCCGGACTTCGAGCACTCCAAGCACTACCTCGAGTCCTGCGACGGCGCGGGCAACACCTTCAAGGCCACGGCCAAGCCCGTGCTCATCGGCACCGCGGTCGTGGGTGCGACCACCATGGTGTTCGGCATCATCATCCTGCTCGAGCGCCTCTTCGGTAACGTCATCCAGAGCCTCAGCCTCGTCCAGCCCGAGATCGTCATCGGCCTCCTCATGGGCGGCTGCGTGATCTACTGGTTCACGGGCGGCTCAACCCAGGCGGTGGTCGCCGGCGCGTACAAGGCGGTCGTCTACATCAAGCAGAACATCAATCTCGACAAGGCCTCCGCCTCCATCGAGGACTCCAAAGAGGTGGTGAAGATCTGCACCCAGTACGCCCAGAAGGGTATGATCAATATCTTCGTGGTCATCTTCTTCATGGCGCTCGGACTGGCCTTCTTCAACCCCTACTTCTTCGTGGGCTACCTCATCGCGATCGCGTTCTTCGGTCTCTTCCAGGCGATCTTCATGGCGAACGCCGGCGGCGCCTGGGACAACGGCAAGAAGATCGTGGAGGTCGACCTCAAGGAGAAGAACACCCCGCTGCACGAGGCCACCGTCGTGGGCGACACGGTGGGCGACCCCTTCAAGGACACCTCTTCGGTCTCCATGAACCCGGTCATCAAGTTCACCACCCTGTTCGGCCTCCTGGCCACCGAGATCGCGGTCACCATGACGAACGAGGGTCTCAGGACAGGGCTGGCGGTCGTGTTCGTGCTCATCGCGCTTGTCTTCGTGTACCGCTCCTTCTACGCTATGCGGATCACGGGCGTGAAGTAAGGGCATACACAGAGGCGAACGTTCCTCGAGGGGCGCCCCCGAAAAGGGGCGCCCCTCGATTTTCCTGAGTCCTGGCCGGCAGGCCGCACGAAGACCCAAGGGGATGAGCCTCGACGGCCGCGGCCATAAAGACGCCCTGACACGACGTCGATACAGGCGCCGCGAAGAGGGCCTGGAGGTCCTCTTCATGTGCGGGGCCCCTTCCTTCTGGTGTACCTTCAGCTGCTCGTGGCACATGAGAACGCGAGGCGTCTCCGCACCCGGACGGCATGGCGGTGGCCGGGCGGGACGGGCGGGTCACGTGGGCGTCCCACCGAGGTCGCGTGTCCGGGTCGTCTGGAAAACCTCGTTCTCCGGTGATTGCGATGAACCCGCGTTGTGAGGTATCCTGGGCGTCTAGGTGCTCGATCCCTGAAGGCGCACGGGAGGGCCTGGGACCGCCGCATGACGGGAGACCCGGCCGTCAGGTGATCGCGATCGGGTGCACGAGGAGGGCATCGTCTCTCCGAGAGGCTGTCTTTCACCGTCACGATACAGGGGGATGAACGTTCACATGAACTGGAAAGAGAAGCTGGTAAGCCCGGACGAGGCGCTCCAACAACTCGAGCCGGGCATGAAGATCCTCCTCGCCACGGGTTCCGCGGAGCCGCGCACCCTCATCCGCCATCTCCTGGCGAGCGACGCGCCGAACCTCCAGGACCTCGAGCTCATCCAGATCGTGAGCCTCGGCGACCTCATCAGGGTCAAGGATCTCCCTGCCCACAAGTTCAGGCTCAAGACCTTTTTCTCCGGGTGGGTCGCCAGCGAGGCCATCACCGGCGGCCATGTGGACCTCGTACCGAGCAGGTTCACGAGGATCCCCTCCCTCATCGAGACGGGCCTGTTGCCCGTGGACGCAGCCTTCATCCAGGTGACGCCGCCGACAGAGACCGGGTACGTGAGCCTCGGCGTGTCCGTGGACGTGGCCAGGCAGGCCATCGAACAGGCGAGACTCGTGGTCGGCGAGATCAACGACAAGGTCCCGTTCACCTACGGGGACACGTTCCTCCACGTGGACGAGTTCGACGCCTTCATCTCCTCGGAGGATGACCCGCTGTACCTCGAGAGGTGGCCTGTCGACGAGGTCTTCGACCAGGTGGCGCAGAACATCGCATCGGTCATCGAGGACGGGAGCTGCCTGCTCTTCTCGATCGGCCCCATCTACGAGGCCCTCTCCAGGCACCTCGTGAGGAAGCGCAACCTCGGCATCCACTCCCCGTTCTTCACCGACGCGGTTATGGATCTCGTGAAGAGCGGGGCCGTCACCAACAGGTACAAGGGCGTGTTCAAGGGAAAGTCTCTCGCCTCGTACGCGTTCGGCACGAAGGAGCTCTTCTCGTGGCTCGACAGGAACCCCCTCATCGAGTTCCAGGGGATCGATCTCGTGTTCAACCCCGTCGAGATAGGCCGCAACCCCCGGTTCATCGCGATCATCCCCGCCCGCAAGGTGGACATATCGGGACGCATAGCCATGCACATCGGGAAGGGGGCGGTTGCAACCACGCCCGGAGAGGCCATGGACTTCATCAACGGCGCCGAGCTCTCACGGGGTGGGTGCACCGTCTTCGCTCTCCCCAGCCGCAACCGCAAGGGCCGGCCCAACATCCTCGTGTCCGTGGAAGAACTCCCGAACCTTCTGGGCCTGAGGGAATCTGTTGACATGGTGGTGACGGAGTACGGCGTCGCCAACCTCAAGGGCCGCACCGTGAGGGAACGGGCGCAGGCGCTCATCGACATCGCCCACCCCGAAGACCGCCAGGCGCTCGTCGAGGAGGCGAAGCGGGCGAACATCCTCTATCAGGACCAGATCTACATCCCCTCCTGCGAATACCTCTTCCCGTCCCAGATCAGCGACAAGAGGACCTTCAAGGGGGGCGTCGAGGTGCGCTTCCGCCACATCAGGCCCTCGGACGAGGAGGAGATGAGGAGGCTCTTCTACCGGTTCTCGGACAAGACCGTGTATTACCGCTACTTCAGCCCCATAAAGACCATGCCCCACGCCAAGATGCAGCAGTACGTGAACGTCGACTGCAACCGCGCCTGTTCCATCGTCGCGCTCGTCGGTCCGCCCGAGGCAGAGCGCATCATCGCCGAGGCGCGTTTCGTCAAGGACAGGAGCAGGCCGTACGCCGACGTGGCTTTCGTGGTCGACGAGCAGTACCAGGGGCTGGGCATCGCGTCGCACATGCTCTCGATGCTCACGAGGGTAGCCAAGGAGAGGGGCCTCCAGGGATTCATGGCTGACGTGCTCGCATCCCACAAGGCCATGCTCAAGGTCTTCGAGCGCTCGGGCCTGCCCATCCGGGCGACGCTGGCCAGCGGTGTCTACGAGATGACCATGCCGTTCTACGAAGAGTGACCGCAGGCTCGGGCGTCTGGATCCTCCGGCCCTGGCGAGGCCGCACCCGCCTCCCCCGGATCGAGGAGCACGAGGGGCCGACGCCCTCTTCCCCGGTACGGCCGCCGCCTGGGTGCATCGCGCGACCATCCCCCAAGGACACCGTGTCGCCGTCGTGGGTGCACTCCCCTCTTGTCGGGCCCTTTCCAGGCCGGGACATCCGGTCGTCAATCCTCGAGCCCTGCGAGCTGCGCCTCGAAGGCTGCCCTGTGACGCTCGAGTTCACCGTGGAGCGCCTCGAGCTCTCCGAAGAAGGCCTCGATCGCCTGTTCGCACTCGTGCATCAGCCTCGAGACCTCCACGACCTTCGCCCCGTCTCGCGCGAAGCTCGCACTCTGGAGCTCCTCGTTGTGGCATGCGAGCCGCCGCTCGAGCCTCTCGATCTCGGACTCGACGAACGCCATCCGTTTCTCGATGGGGCCGATGACGCGCGACCGCTCCGCAACGATCTCCCCCCTCCGCCTGCGGAGTTCCTTCTTGCTCGGCTTCCCTCCATCGGGGTGCTGCCGCGCTTCCCTGCGGGAGCAGGCCGCCGCCTCCTCGTCGTCACCCCAGCCTCCCTTCCTGAGGAACCAGTCGTAGCCCCCCTCGAACACTTCCAATGCGCCGTTTCTGAACACGACGAGCCTGTCGGCGATCGCATCGAGCAGCAGCTCGTTATGGGTGACCATCACGACGGCGCCTTCGAACGAGTCCAGGGCGGCAAGCAGGGCGTCGGTGGACTCCATGTCGAGGTGGTTCGACGGCTCGTCCAGAAGGAGCACGTTCACCGGCGTCGCCAGGATCTTGCCGAGCATGACCCTGCTCTTCTCCCCGCCCGAGAGGACCTCGATCTTCTTGAGCGCATCGTCCCCCTCGAACATCATGGCGCCGCATATGCCCCGGGCTCTCTGCCGATCGATGTCCACAGAGGCGCTCATGATCTCCTCCTCCACGGTCCTTGAGGGCACGAGCGAGAACGTGTTCGTCTGCTCGTAGACACCGAAGACCGCCCTGGGGTGGACGGAGACCTCGCCCCTGGTTGGCCTCAACCGCCCGGCGAGCAGCCTGAGCAGGGTGGTCTTCCCGCGGCCGTTCGCACCCACGATGCAGACCCTCTCGCCCGGCTTGACCACGAGGGAGAAGTCCTGTATCAGGGGCTTCGCGGCGTCGTAGGAGAAGCTCACGTCCCTCGCCGCCAGCACGTACTTTCCGTGAAAGGGCGCGCTCCTGAACGAGAACTCGAGGGTCTCGATCTTCTCGAGCTTCTCTTTCCTCTCCTGCTTCTCGAGGAGCCTTATGCGCGACTGCACGAGTCCAACGAGCCTCGCCTTGGCCCTGAACTGCGCGATGAACTCCTCGATCTCCTTGCGCTTGCGCTCCTCGTTGACCCGCGTTCGCTCGTAGACCTCCTCGTCCTGTGCAATCTGGGTGTAGTACTTGGAGGTGTCCCCTTCCACCTTGCGCACCTTGCGCCTGTGGATGCCCATGGTGTGGGTCACGATCCTGTCCATGAAGGTGCGGTCATGGGTGATGAGGATGAGTTCCCTCGGCCACGACGAGAGAAACCGCTCGATCCACCTGATGGACGTGATGTCCAGGTAGTTCGTGGGCTCGTCGAGGAGCAGCATGTCCGGCTCGGAGACGATCACCTTCGCCAGGTTGAGCCTCACCTGGAAGCCGCCCGAGAACTCGTGGGGATGCCTGTGCATGTCCTCGGCCGAAAACCCGAGGCCCATGAGCACCTTTTCCACCTTCCACGCCTGGTCCCTGCCGTCGCCTCGAAGGCCTTTCATGCCCTCCGCGAGCACGGTCGCCTCGGTGAAGTCCAGGTGCTGCGTGACGTAGCCGATGCGGTAGTTCCTCGGGATAATGACGGTGCCCGTATCGGGCTCCTCGAGCCCGGCTATGATGCGCATGAGGGTCGTCTTGCCGTGGCCGTTGCGGCCGACGAGGCCCACGCGCTCCTTCTGGTTGACCTTGAAGGAGACGCCCTCGAGCAAGACCTGGGACCCGTAACTCTTCCAGAGACCCTCGACGCTGATCAATGCCCGCCCCTCTGACGTGGTGTCGTGCCCGAGACGTGCGGCCCCACCCTCTCCAACCACTCGCCGGCCCTCTTTCTGCCCTTCAGGAGGGCGCCGAACCTGTCGAGACACGTCTTCCTTATGAATTCGTCGAGATCCCCGTATCCCTTCGGGAGCTCCATGACGTGGACGTCGAGGCCGCCTTCGGCCATGGCCCTTGCGGTCTCGGCCGCCCGGGCGAGCCCCTCCCGGGATGCACCGGGCACCAGGGTGAAGCTCCTGCAGCCGAAGAGGACCGCCTTGTCCAGCATGCGCACGGCATCCCCTCCCCTGCCGATCCCCACGACCGGGATCAGCCTGACCTGGTCGACGAGCAGGGTGTCGAAGAATCCCTCGACCACCAACGTCTCCGCAGCTCCCCGGCATCGGTGCAGCAGAAACGGCGTCCGGTCCATGTCATCCCACGTCGCGACGGCACGGTAAGGGTCTCGTGCCGGCATGCCCTCGCCTGTCCCGCTCAGCTCCCTGCACACGAGCCCCATGAGCCTGCCCGATGCGTCGCGGTAGGGGATGAGCACGCCCGGGAGGGTCTCCTCATTCCCTCGAGCCATTGCCGCCCCTGTCGATGTGGGCAGGGATATCCCACAAGCGCTCGGAGCGGCCCATTCCTCGTGACCCGGGAAAAACCCGAGCCCCATCCCCCTGATCTCCCGGGTCGCGTAACCCCTCGAGACAAGCCAGTGGAGGGCTTCCTGCCCCTCCTCGGACCACAACGCCGCCATGCACGCCTCCATGAAGGCCTCGAGCATGACGGCCCTGTCGCGCTCGGCCCTCCAGGCGTTCTCTTCGACGAGCCCCGCGGGAGAACACCCTGCCGCCCTTGCGAGCCGTTCGACGGCCTGGTCAAAGTCCAGGCCGTATCTCGCCATGAGGAAATCCAGCCAGTCCCCCCTCGCGCTGCACGCATAGCAGAAGTATTCCGGCCTGTCGCCCGCGACGATCAGGGTCGGCCACGAGTCTCGGTGAAAGGGGCAGCAGGCCAGGAAACCCGTACCCCTGCGGCTGAACGACGGCAGGTCTCCGAAGAGTTCCAGCTGATACTCGGCGTCTATAAGCAGGGCGTAGATCGTCTCCAAGGTCGATGTCATAGGTTGTTCTTCCCTGTCGGTCACCTTGCTGCACGCCACTTTTAGAGCCAAACGCAAGAAAAAGCAAGACATGGACCTACAGGGCGCGCCGCGGGTTCCTCTATCCCTTGGCCGGGAGATGCAAGGCGCGACCCTCGTGTCCTCGAGATGGGAAGAGACCGGACTCCCTCCGGTCGCACTTTCTTCGATGCGGAACGGTAGGGGCCATGGCGCAGGCGTTCACGGAGTCTTTGCAGCCAAGACCACGCCTTCGCCTTCACAAGCCATTCCGAACGCGGCACCCCACACAAGCTCCACGGGGACGATCTCGGGGGTAAAGAGTCAACGCTCTGCCGGTATGCCCCGCCTGCCCGGGGTGTCTTCCCTCGGGGGAAATTCTTGGAGAGAAAGACAGGCAACGACCGGCCTACGGTCAGTCCATGACCGTCTCCGGCACGGTCCGTTCCCGGCATCCACGACCGCCGTCTCCCGTCCCGGCGCCCATTAGATGCCGGGGCCGGGCGGGCATCGGCACTCAGGCGTCCAGGACCTGCCGGACCTTCTCCGTGAGGCTCGCCACGGTGAACGGCTTCTGCACGAGGCTCACCCCCTCGGCCAGGAGGCCCTGGCGGGTGATGATCTCCCCGGTATAGCCGGACATGAAGAGCACCTTTGTTTCAGGCCTGATGGTCCTCACGCGCTCGAAGAGCTCTTTCCCGTTGATGTCCGGCATGATCACGTCGGTCAGGAGGAGATCCACGTGTTCCTTCGTCTTGCTGATGGTGTCCAGGAGTTCCTCGGCCCTGGGCGCCGTGATAACACGGTAGCCGTATTTCTCCAGGATGTCGCACGCAAGGGCCCTCACGTGGGGGTCGTCCTCCGCGACCGCGATGGTCTCGCTGCCGGGCATGCCCTGCTCGACGACCTTTTCCCGCCCTTGTTCATCACCCATGGGGGTGCAGGCGGGCAGGTATATCCTGAACGTGGTCCCCACGTTCTTCTCGCTGTAGACGGAGATGTGGCCGCCGTGCTGCCTGACTATGCCGTAGACCGTGGCAAGCCCGAGCCCGGTCCCCTTCCCCACCTCCTTGGTGGTGAAGAACGGCTCGAAGATGTGCTCCATCACCGTGGGGTCGATCCCCGTCCCCGTGTCGCTCAGCGCCAGGACCACGTAGTCGCCCGGTATCACCCCACCGTGTGTCCGAGCGTATTCCTCGTCGAGTGTCACCTGGGAGATCTCCACGACGATCGTCCCGCCGTCGGGCATGGCGTCCTGGGCGTTGATGGCAAGGTTCATGAGGACCTGGCCTATCCTGCCGACGTCGATCTTCACGGCCTTTGTGCATATGTTCTGGTGCAACTGGACCTCGATGTCTTCCCTGATGGTACGCCTGAGCATCTTTGCGTAGCCGGAGACAACCTCCCCCAGGTCGACCTCCCTCATCTCCAACACCTGTTTCCTGCTGAACGCGAGGAGCTGCTGGGTCAGGTCCCTCGCCCTCTCCGCTGCATGCCTTATCTGGAGGATGTCATCGTAGTAGGGGCTGTCCGTCTCGAGGTCGCTCAAGACGAGTTCTGCGTATCCGAGTATGGGGGCGAGCATGTTGTTGAGATCGTGGGCCACCCCCCCTGCGAGCCTTCCCACCACCTCCATCTTCTGGGCCTGCCTCAGCTGTTCCTCCATCCTGGTCTCCTGGGTGATGTCCCGCGCTATCCAGACAATGGCGGTGGGGTTCTTCCTGCCGTCCTTGAGCAGAAAGGCGCTGGTCAGGGTCTCAACGATCTCGTCGTGTGAGGTGATCCGGGAGATCACCGCCCTGCCCGACCCCCGGGACGTCACCTCGGCCATGAAGGGCTTGACCGTTTGCTCCATCTGGACCTCGGTGTGGAACACGCTCACATGCCTGCCGCATACCTCTTCGGCCTCGAGCCTGTGCATCGAGGCCCATGCCGGGTTTGCATAGATGACAGTCCCGTCGAGCCCGGTCATGAGCACGCCGTCGTGAAGCTGTTCGACGGTGCGGCCGAGCCTTTCGAGTACTTCCTCGGCCCTCTTCTTCTCCGTGACGTCCCGCAGGCACTCGATGGCGCCGGCGATGACGCCTCCCTCGTCGAACAGGGGGGCCGCGGCGCTCACCAGGTATGCGCCCCTGCCTTCGGACAGGCTTGGGGCGTGGCACTCGGCCGTCACCCGTGCGGAGTCTTCGCGCACCAGGTTGAACCAGCGCCCATCACCCTCAAGGGGCTTTCCCAGGACGAGGTCCACGAGCATGCCGGCCTGCGTACCGAAGAACCGTCGGGCGACATGCCCGTGGTCCCGGCCCATGACCTCTCCCTTGGGCATGCCGGTCATCTCCTCCATGGCCCTGTTCCAGGCGATCACGACACCTTCCCTGTCCACCGCGTACGTCGCGTCGGGCAGGAAATCGATGATCTGGGCGAGCCTCTTTTCCTGGACCTCCAGCATCTTGTTCTGCCTTGCGAGGTCGCCGAACAGGGCGTCGAACCGCCTCGCGAGCTCCCCGATCTCGTCGTCTCGACCCGAAAGGGACGCCACGTTCTCGTTCTTTCCGTCGAGAGTGCTGTTGGCCTTCTGGGCGAGCTTCTCGATGGGCTCTATCACCATTGAGCGCGTGAGGAGGTATACCGAGACCATCGCCGCGACACCGAGAACCATGAGCGACACGAGCCCCAGGAAGTAGGCCCGAAGACCCTTTCCCGCAATGGCGCGGTCCACCCTCGCGCTCAAGACGATCGCGGGCCTGCCCGCGATATCCTTGATCACGACGCTCGCAGTCGAGAAATCACCTGATGGGTCAACGACCACCCTGACGTCGTCAAGGTTCGCAGCCCCGGAACGGGTAGTCGTGTCCCCGGCCGCACCGGCCTCACCCACGGCGGGTACGAACCCCGCCGGGACGCCTGACTGCTGGGATATCGCCTCCATGATCCCGCCGGAGAGAAACCGTCCCATGACCATGGTACCCCTTGCCGGTCCTTTGTTCTCGGAGGTGAGGATGGGTCTGGCTGATACGAGGAGGGGGCCGTAGCTCGTCATCACCAGGCCGTCGGTGCCCCGGGAAGGGTCCTTCTGGTCCACGAGCATGGCGAATATCTCGGGGCCGAGCTCCTCGGCGAGGTCAAGGTCGATCTCCCTTTCCAGATCCATGCCGTAGCTCTTCGCGCTGAGCGCCCTCCTCGACGCGTCGTAGATGTGTATGAGGTTGATCTCCTGGTCCTCGAAGACCTCTTTCGTGATGTTCGACTGAATGAACTCCTCGTTCCTGTCGACGACATAGCGGTAGGTGTCGTCCCAGGACGACCAGTCGTGAACGAACGAACCCAGGTGCACGATCTCCCTCATGAGGCTCTCCCTGCACCTCAGTGCCGCATCCTCGGCATGTTTGCGGTCGAGCTCGTAGAAGCTCTCGAGCACCACCATCCTGAACACCGCAGACAAGCCGACGATGAGCACGACGACCACGGAAGCGAGGAAGAGGTTCATCTTGAAGGTGAGCTTCATCTTGTATCGGGATCCTCCTCAGGCATGAGAGGGCACCGTCAGTACGGCCTCCTGATTTATATCGGCAGAGTGACAGGTTCCTCAAGGGGTTTCTTCCCCCATGTCGCCGGTGGGATACCTGTCTGGTATCCACGTCGATGCGCATGCGCCTTCCCAGAACCCCATGGGTGAAGGACATGCCAGGAATCCCCCATCCCTTGCATGCGGCCCCCTCGGGCATGGCCGCCCGACAACCCGCAGGGGTTCGCCCGTGAGACTCCCGTGCGTCGCACAGACCGCCTGGTTATGGATGTTCACGGTCTCCTTCCAGGGTATGCCCCCATGTGCGTAGGCTGTCCCGCCGCGGCGATGACCGCGGGCGCGTGTGACGATCGAGGGCTACGGGAGCGAGGATGCCGGAGCGCTACCTGGCCATGACAGGACAAGCGGCCTCGTGACCCGGCCCGACAGGCAAGAGTTCGGGCCTCTCGCGGGCACATGCGGGCTCGGCGTACGCGCAGCGCGGGTGGAACGCGCATCCGGCCGGTGGGTCGACGGGGTTCGGGATCTCGCCCTTGGGCATGGGCTGGGTCCTCCTGAACTCGGGGTCCGGCACGGGGACGGCCTCCAGCAGCGTCCTCGTGTAGGGGTGCACGGGGTTCGAGAAGACCTCCCGTATGGGCCCTATCTCCACGATCCGGCCCAGGTACATGACGGCTATGCGGTCGCAGATGTACTTGCAGGTCGCCAGGTCGTGCGTGATGAACAGGTAGGTGAGGTCGAAATCCTCCTTGAGCCTGACCATGAGCTCGAGGATCATGGCGCGCACGGAGACGTCCGCCATGGCGATCGGCTCGTCGGCGACCACGAAGTCCGGCGAGGTCACCAGGGCGCGCGCGATGGCCACCCGCTGTCGTTGCCCGCCAGACAGCTGGTGAGGGTACTTCCGGTAGAGGAAACCGGCGGGCGTCAGGCCGACCTTCTCCATGATCTCCTCGGCCATCTCGCGGGCACGCTCACCGCTTGCCATCCCGTGGATCTTCAGGGGGTGCGACACGGCGTCGCCCACCGTCATGCGGGGGCTCAACGAGGCGTAGGGGTCCTGGAAGATCACCTGCATCCTCGTGCGCAGCCGTTCCATCTCGGCGCGGCCGAACGAGGCCAGGGGGCGGCCCCGGTACGAGATCTCGCCTGCGCTCGGCCGTGTGAGCCCGAGGATGAGCCTCCCCGTGGTGGTCTTGCCCGACCCGCTCTCTCCCACGAGTCCCAGCACCTCTCCCTTCGAGATGACGAAGGACACGCCGTCCACTGCGTGCACAGCCCTGGCCTCACTGGACAGGAAGCCGGAGAGGATCCCGCGCTGAACCGGGAAGCGCTTGACGAGGTCCCTGACCCTGACGATCTCCTCCCTCACGGCACCTCCTTGTACAGCCAGCAGCTCACGGTCCTGCCGTCGCCGCTTACCGACGGGGGCCTCTCGCGGCGGCATACGTCCATGGCACGGGGGCACCTCGGGTGAAACACGCAGCCCGCGGGCGGGTCGACGAGGTCGGGAGGGCTGCCCGGCATTGTGACGAGCCTCGGCCTGTCGAGCCTGATGTTGGGGATCGATGCGAGCAACCCCTCGGTGTAGGGGTGCAGAGGCCTCCTGAAAAGGTCCCCTGCAGGGGCCACCTCCACGATCGTCCCGCCGTACATCACGGTGATCCTGTGGGCGAGCTGGGCCACGTTTCCCAGGTTGTGCGTGATGAGGATCACGGTCAGGTCGAAGCGCCCGCGCAGTTCCTCCAGGAGATCCAGGAACTGGGCCTCGACGATCACGTCCAGGGCGGTGGTGGGCTCGTCGGCGATCAGGAGTTCAGGCCTCATGACGAGGGCGAGCCCGATCATGATGCGCTGCCTCATGCCCCCCGACATCTGGTGGGGGTACTCGCCGAGCCGCTGCCTGGAGATCCCGAGGCTCTCGAGCATGTCGCCGGCCATCTCGAGGGCCCGGGACTTCGTGACGGCCCTGTCATGGGTCCGTATGGTCTCCACGAAGTGCTGCCCTATCGAAAAGAGCGGGTTGAGGGAGGTCAGGGGGTCCTGGAAGACCATGGCTATACGCCTGCCCCTGATACGGAGAAGTTCCTTCTCGTCCATGCCAGCCACATTTCTGCCCCGGTAGTCGATCCTGCCGGATGTGATCCTCCCCGGCGGCCTCAAAAGGCGCACGATGGAGAAACCGAGCGTCGACTTGCCGCACCCCGACTCGCCGACAAGCCCCATGACCTCGCCCTTCACGATGTCGAGGTCCACCCCCTGGAGCGCTTTCACCGTCCCGATGGAGATGGGAAACTCGACGTGCAACCCCTTAATGGAGAGGATGGTCTCCCCGGCGCCCATGTCTCAACGCTCCAGCAGTCTCGGGTTGAGGATCTCGGCCAGCCCCTCCCCGAGCATGGTGAACCCGAGGGCCAAGAGAGAGATCATCACTCCGGGGAACGTGACGAGCCACCACATGCCTGAGGGAAGGAACTTCTTGCCCATGGCGAGGTCCATCCCCCAGTCGACGACCGTCGGCGGCAGGCCGAGGCCGAGGTACGTGAGTGCGGCCTCGATCATGATGGCGTCCGCCACGTTCAGCGTGAAGACCACCACCGTGGTGGCTATCACGTTGGGGAAGATGTACTTCGCCAGGATCGTGAGGTGTCCCGCCCCTATGGCGCGCGCGGCCTCCACGTAGAGCTCCTGCTTGACGGCCAGGGTCTGGCCCCTCACGAGGCGGAAGTACGTGGGGATGTAGATGATGGCCACGGAGAAGGTGATGTTGATCACGCCCGGGCCGAACATGGCCGCAAGGGCGATGGCGAGGATGAGCCCGGGGAAGACGTAGACCGCGTCCATGATGAGCGACAGGATCTTGTCGGGGATCCCGCCCGCATAGCCTGACACCAGGCCCATGGTTATGCCCACGAGCGACGAGATGATCGCGGCCATGACCGACACCTTCAGGATGGTCTGGGAGCCGAACACGATCCTGGAGAACACGTCCCGCTGGAGGTTGTCGGTGCCCATGAGGTGTGTGGGTCCCGGCGGGCTGAGCTGCGGCCCGGCGGCCTGGTCGTACGGGTCGAACGGGGCGATGTACCCCGAGAAGACCGCCATGAGCACGATCGCCCCCACAAGGGCCGCCCCTGCGCACAGGATCCACCACTCCACGCCGTACTTTCCGCCCATGGAGGAAAAGTACCTGACGACGCGTCCGAGCAAGCCTGAAGGAGACCCGTTCATCCCGGCTGCGCCCCCCTTCTCAGTACCTGATGCGCGGGTCGACGACCGCGTACACGATATCCACCACGAGCGAGATGAACGCCACCATGAGGGCGAAGACGATGATCACGCCCTGGATCGTGGGGTAGTCCCTGAGGTAGATCCTCTCGAGGAGGAGCCTGCCCATGCCGGGCCACGAAAAGGTCGTCTCGGTCAGCACGGCGCCGGCCATGAGCAGGGCGACCTGGAGCCCCATCATGGTGAGTATGGGGATGAGCGCGTTCTTGAGCGCGTGCCTGTAGACCACGCGGCGTCTCGGTATCCCCCTGGACTCGGCGGCAAGGATGTAGTCCGACTTGAGGACGTCCAGCATGTTCGCCCTGGTCAGCCTGACGAAGATGCCGGACAGCGTGAGCCCCAGGGTGAAGGCCGGCAACACGAGGTGCACCAGCACGTCGAAGAACGACTCGGTATCGCCGGCGAGGAGCGTGTCGACGAGGTAGAAGCCCGTCCTTTCGAAATCCGACGGGAAGACCCTGGGGCCTGTCCTTCCTGCGATGGGCAGCCAGTCGAGCCAGACGCCGAAGACGAGCTGGAGCATGAGGCCGAGCCAGTACACGGGGATGCAGTAGACCACGATGCCGTAGAGCCTGATAGCCGAGTCGCCGAGCGTCCTGCGCCTGTCGGCCGCGTACGCGCCGAGGAACACCCCGACAACCACGGTCACGAGCATGCCGAACACCGTGAGCTCGATGGTGGCTCCAAGCTTCTCGGCGATGATGTCCGTCACCTTCTGCTGGAGCACCATGGAATCGCCGAGGTCAAACCTGCAGACGCTCCAGAGGTAGTCGACGTACTGGACGTGAAGGGGCCGGTTCAGGCCGAGCTGTTCCCGCTTGAGCTCGATCACGTGCTCGGGTGCATGCCCACCGAGCATGGCCGAGACAGGGTCTCCGGGCATGAGCCTGAGGACCGCGAATATGATGGTGAGGAGGATCAAGACCATGGGCACGGTCATGAGCGTGCGTGCGACGATGTACCTGATCAGATGGCCCATGTCCCTTCTCCGTCCGTATCTTCCCGGCCTCTTCTGTTAAAGGGCGCCCCGAAGGGCGCCCCCCGGTCCCGCTACTTGGTCCTGTGTATGGGGCCGTAGTTGAACTGGAGCGTCGGCGAGAGCATGATCCCCTCGACGCCCTTCCTCGCGAGCACGTAGAGGGTGCCCTGGAAGATGGGCACGGTCGGCACCTCGTCGGTCCACATCTTCTGGATCTTTTTGTACAGCTCGGTGCGCTTCTTGAGGTCGGTCTCTTTCTGGGCCTTCGAGAACATCTCGTCCCATGCCTTGTTCGAGAAGAAGATGCCCATGCCCTTGGACCCCTCGGTCCCCGCGAAGGCGGCGGTATAGTTGTCCGGGTCTATGTAGTCGGGGTACCACCCGAGGAGGAAGGCCGGCATGGCCTTGTTCGTCCAGTTGTCGCGGTAGGTGGCCCACTCGGCGGACTTCACCTCGACCTTCATCACCCCGGTCGCCTCGAGCTGCTGCTTCAAGACCGCCGCGAGGTCCACCTCGGTATCGCCGTAATGGGAGGGCGTGTACCAGAGCTCGAAGGCCAACTTGTTCTTCTCGTCATATCCCCTCGACTTGAGGAGCTTCTTGACCAGCGCGACGTTCCCGTCCCCGGGGTATGCCTTGAAGCTGTCCTCGTGCGACCACATGCCCATGGGGACCATGGAGTACAGAGGCTCGTTCTGGCCGAGGTACACCTTGTCCAGAAGGGGCTTCCTGCTGATTGCAGCCGCGACGGCCTGCCTGAGGACCTTGTCGTCGAAGGGCTTCCCCGTGCAGCGGAAGCAGAGGTACCTGATGTACGGGCCCTGCGCCTTGATGGTTTGTATCGCGCTCGATCTCTGGAGATCCCTGATGTCCGCCGGGTTGAGCGACTTGAAGGCGAAGTCGATCTCACCCTTTTCGAGCGCAAGCCGCATGGTCGTTGCGTCTGCGAAGTAACGGATCACCACCCTCTTGTTGAGCGGTTTCTCCCCGTAGAAGCTCGGGTTCGCCTCCAGGACCACCTCCTCGTCACGCTTGAAGGACACCACCTTGTACGGGCCCAGGCCCACCATGGCACCACCCTTGAGCTCGGACGGGTCGCGAACGAGCCTGTCTTTGGGGTACACCTTCGGGTTCAGCGGGTAGTAGGGCACTGTCGCCACGAGCGAGGGGAAGTAGGAAACGGGGTTCTTGAGGACGAACTTCACCCGGAGCGGGTCGACCACCTCGACCTTTTCCACGAAGTCCGTCACGAGCCACGAGGGGTCCCCCTTGAGCTCCATGACCCTGTCGATGGACCACTTCACCACCGATGCGTCGAACGGCGTACCGTCGGTGAAAGCGAGCCCTTTCCTGAGCTTGAAGGTGTACTCCTTCCCGTCCTTGCTCACCTGGTACGACTCGGCGAGGCCGGGCACGATGGTGGTCTTGCCTGCCGGGTACCTCAGCAGGCCCTGGTACACGTTGTAGAAGATCTCCCAGGTGTGGAAGTCATAGGCCTTGGCCGTGTCCATGTCGCTCACCTTCTCGGTGGTGCCGTAGACGATGGTGTCTTTCTTGGCGGCCATGGACCAGCCCGGAGCGAAGACCACACACAGCGCCAGCGAACACACGACGATCCACTTGAACGTCCTCATACCCCCTCCTTCCTTGTCTCTGTCTCCCCCGGGCTCGGCAGCCCCAGGTACTCCCTCGAAGCCGCCCCGACAACCGCCCGGGACATCACGACACACCCTGTTCCCGCACCTGGGCATCCACGAGGCGGAACACGCCGGCGCGGCCCAGGCACACCACGGCCGAAAGGCACTCATTCTATTCATGGTACGTCTCTGCCATGCCGAGGTCAAGCATGCATGACCCTCTCAGGATCACCACGGGCATGTGCCGATCCATGCCCGTCCCTCTCCCGCACACGCCGCGAGCGTCTCGGCGGCCGGCGCTGGGTAGGTGTGTCGTGGGGCGAAAAAGGCAAGGCGTGGGCGCCCTCTCCGCAGTCCCCGTCGGTCAAGGACAACGAGAAAAGCTCTCCCCGTGTTCGTTCGGCCCGTGAGAACGCCTCCGGGGATGTGTTTGTCTTGCCTCGTCAGCGTGGTTGTGCCGGAAAGAGAGGCGGGGCATGGGACACCCTGCCCGCAGGCCTGCCATCGTGGGTGAAGTCCGCGGGGAGGATACGCCGCACACCTTCTTCCTCCCCCCGAGAGACCCCGGGAGATGGTCCTTGACAGGAGGGCATCCCCTCAATAGCATGATCGAGTCAAGCTGTGCGCCCTCGTGCATCCGGCGAGATATCGGCCCGAGGCATAGGCGGCCATGCGGCGGTATCCCCGGGCATGCACGGCTGCCGGGGCCCGGTGGCGCAAAGCGTTGAGAGAGCCCTGCTCGAGCGGCCCGACGATCCTTTGCCGCTTGGGAATGGCCGGGCCGCGCAAGGGTGCGATGGAGGTGAAGATGGACCTGAGACAAAGACCGGCGCGTGTTCTTGCCGCCACGGCCGTGATCGTCCTCTGCCTCGCGCTCGCCGCGGGCTGCGGCACCAGGAGAGAGCCCGCCAGTCCCACCCTGACCGTGATGACCCACGACAGCTTCAAGATAGGCGATGGGGTGATCAAGGCCTTCGAACAGGAGAACTCGTGCAAGGTCGTGCTCCTGAAGGCGGGCGACGCCGGCGCCGCCCTCAACCAGGCCCTGCTCACCAAGAACAACCCCATGGCCGACGTGTTCTACGGGGTGGACAACACGTTCATGGGGAGGGCGCTCGAAGCGGACCTCTTCGTGCCGCATCCTTCGCCCCTCCTCAGGGACATCCCCGACGACCTCGAGCTCGACAAGGGGTACCGTCTGTTGCCGGTGGACTACGGGGACGTGTGCCTGAACTACGACAAGAAGTGGTTCATGAAAGGCCCGCTCGCCCCGCCCGCCTCCCTCGAGGACCTCTTGAAGCCCGCCTACAAAGACCTGCTCGTGGTGGAGAACCCTGCCACCTCGTCGCCCGGCCTCGCGTTCCTCCTGGTTACCGTGGGCACGTTCGGAGAGGGCGGCTACCTCGCATTCTGGAAGGCCCTCAAGAACAACGGCGTCCTCGTCGTGTCCGGTTGGGAAGAGGCCTACTGGGGCCAGTTCAGCGCAGCATCCAAGGGCACGAGGCCCATCGTGGTGAGCTATGCCACGAGCCCTGCCGCAGAGGTGTATTTCTCCAAGGAGAAGCTCGAGGCCCCCCCGACCGAGGCCGTGACCGCGCCCGGCACGACCTTCAGGCAGATCGAGTTCGTGGGCGTCCTCAAGGGAGCGGCCAACCCTACGCTCGCGGCCAGGTTCGTGGACTACATGCTCGACAGGCGCTTCCAGGAAGACATCCCCCTCAACATGTTCGTGTTCCCGTCCAACGCGAAGGCCGCCCTGCCCGAGGTGTTCCTAAGGTACGCGAGGAAGGCCGAGAAACCCGTGGTCATCGACGTGCACAGGCTGGAGAAGATGAGGGAAGCATGGATCAGGGCCTGGACGGATACCGTGCTGAGGTAAGGCCATCGCGAGACTCGGGCGAGCATTCATAGCGGCAGGCCCTCTCGCCTTCCTGGGGGTGTTCTTCTTCTACCCCCTCTGGCGTATCCTGGAGGTGAGCCTTGTATCGCCCCCCGGCGGCGGGGCCGGCTTGCCGGGGATCATCGCCGAGCCGGTCTATCCTCGCGTGATCTGGTTCACCGCGTGGCAGGCCGCGGCGTCGACCGTGCTCACGCTGGCTGCGGGCCTCCCCGGCGCCTACGTGTATGCGAGATACCGCTTCTTCGGCAAGCGCCTCCTCTACGCGCTGACCGCGGTCCCCTTCGTGCTGCCCTCGGTCGTGGTCGCCTCAGGGTTCAAGGCCTTGCTCGGGCCCAGGGGGGTCCTGAACACCTGGGCGATGGGCGCCTTTCACATGGAGGCGCCGCCGATCAGGATCGAGCACACGATCTGGTTCATCCTCCTCGCCCACGTCTTCTACAATCACGCAGTGGTGGTGCGGATAGTCGGCGGATTCTGGTCGAGGCTGCCGCCCAGCCTGGCTCAAGCCGCCAGGACCCTCGGCGCTTCGCCGCTGAAGGTCTTCACCGGCGTGACCCTGCCCCTCCTCGTGCCGGCACTGGCAGCGGCGTCGATGCTGGTGTTCACCTTCTGCTTCTCGAGCTTCGGCGTCATCCTCATCCTCGGCGGGCCCCGCTTCGCGACGATCGAGGTCGAGATCTACCGCCAGGCCGTCCACCTCTTCGACCTGAAGACGGCAGGCGTACTCTCGCTGATCCAGATCGGCTTCGCGCTCGCCTTCCTGGGGTTCTACACGGGGCTCATGCGGCGCACCGCCCACCAGTTCAGCCCTCACCCCCACGAGCTCTCACAGCGCCCGCCCTCGTCCGCCAAGGATTACGCCCTTCTCTTCGGAAACGGCATGGTCGTGCTCGCCCTCCTGGTCGCGCCCATGGCGGCGCTCGCCTTCCAGTCGGTCCATGGCCCCGACGGTCTCACCCTCGACTACTACCGGCGGCTCTTCGAAAACACCACAGACGGCCTGTTCATCGTGTCGCCACTGAAGGCCCTCGTCTCGTCGGTGTCCTTCGCCTCGGCCACCCTCGTCGTCTCGCTCGTCCTCGGGCTCGCCACCGCGATCCACCTCTCGAGAGACAAGGGCGTCTTCTCCAGGATACTGGACCCCGTGCTCATGCTCCCGCTCGCGACCTCGGCCGTGACGCTCGGCCTCGGGTTCGTGGTCGCCTTCGACGAACCCCCCCTCAACCTCAGGCGCTCGGTGATCCTGGTGCCGATAGCGCACACGCTTGTCGCCTACCCCTTCGTGGTCAGGAGCCTGCTGCCTTCGCTCAGGGGCATCCCGTCTTCCCTGAGGGAGGCCGCCTACACCCTGGGCGCCTCTCCCGCACGAACGTTCGTCTCGGTGATCCTGCCGATCGTGAGCAGGGCGCTCGCCGTGGGCGCCGTGTTCGCCTTCACCATGTCAATCGGCGAGTTCGGCGCCACGCTCTTCGTGGCAAGGCCCGCCAACCCCACCATGACGCTCGCCGTGTACCGGTACCTCTCACAGCCGGGAGATCTCAACTACGGGTGCGCCATGGCCATGAGCACTCTGCTCATGGCCGTGACAACGGCCGGCTTCCTCTTCCTCGAGCGGGTGCGCTTCACCGGTGAGGGGGAACTGTGAGGTGTCTTAGGCGGCGGCCATTCGAAGGCGCGAACCGTGCCCCGGGCATGACCGTTTCGACGGCCGGCTAGGGATCATGGGGACCGGGCGCGGTTCCCCCTCTCGGGGCTCACGTGGTTCCGGGATAGGGAGCGTTGCGCGGGCGGCGTCCGGGTGTGGTCGAGCTGGAAGCCCCCCTGCCCATGGGGTTGCCGTGCGGCCCGTCATGTCATAGAAGGAGGCGGAAGGCCCCATGATCGGGCCGGAGGGTGACGGGCTGCTGGATGTGCATGCACCAGGTGCGCGTTCCATTCCGCGTGACGGCCGGCCGCCACGCCGGGGTGGGACACGGCCGGGTGTACCCGTCACGAGGGGCGGCATGAATCTGTCCATGGGACGGGGACTGGTTTTGGCATGAGGCCCTTCACAGGTGGCCGCGGAGCGAGGTGGACGGAATCGGCAACGCTGAGGGAACTCCTCGTGGGTGTCGGCCGTCCCCAGGGGGGAGAGACAGTTGATGGCAAGCCTGTCACGATGGCCCGGCGTACCCGGCCATCCACAGGGGGGAGAGACTTTGATAAAAGGGTCTGGCGTGGGGATGCGATGAAGATCCAGGACCATCGGCGCTTGAGGGCTGCAACGGGAGTGCCCCACAGGCGGTATGACAGGGACGATGGCATGCGGCGGGGAACCATGAGATGCGTATCCTGACGCTTGAGAACGTCTCCAAGAGCTTCGGCCTGAAGAGGGTGATCGACGGGGTGGACCTCTCCATAGACAAGGGGAAGACCCTGTGCCTCCTGGGCCCCTCGGGATGCGGCAAGACCACGCTCCTCAGGATCGTGGCGGGCCTCGAGAAACCCGACAGCGGGCGGATCCTGTTCGAAGGGTCGGACATCACCACGCTCGAGCCCCATCGCCGGCGTTTCGGCATGATGTTCCAGGACTACGCCCTGTTCCCCCACATGGACGTGCTCGGCAACGTCGCATTCGGGCTGAGGATGCTCGACCTCCCAAAGGACGAGGTCAAAGGTCGCGCCATGGAGGCTCTCAAGCTGGTCAACATGGAGGGCCTCGCCAGGCGCAATGTCGTTGATCTCTCGGGCGGGGAGCGCCAGAGGGTCGCCCTTGCGCGCACGCTCGCCATCAGGCCGAGGCTCGTGCTCCTGGACGAGCCCCTTGGGTCCCTAGACCGGGTCATGAGGGAGAGGCTTGTAACCGAGATCAGGGATATCCTGAAGGGGATCGGGGCGACCTGCATCTTCGTCACCCACGACCAGGCGGAGGCCTATGCGGTCTCGGACATGACGGCGGTCATGCTCGACGGCCGCATCGTGCAGGTCGATCCCCCCAGGCTCCTGTGCCGCAACCCCAGGACACCGGCGGTCGCCAGGTTCCTGGGACTGGCGAACCTCGTGGAGGGAATCCCCGAGACGGACGGTACCATACGGACACCCGTGGGTACGTTCTCTTCGCCTCCACGGCCGCCTTTCCCCCGCAGGCCTCTCACCGTGCTCATCCACCCGGATGCAGCACTGTGGGTGCGCAAGGCCTCCGCGTCAGACCCGGGCACCCCGGGTCCACGGGTCAAGGGTGTGGTGCGCTCGGTCGTGTACCGGGGCAGGCGCCTCACCGTGGAGATACTGGCCGCGGGCGGCGTGACGCTCTCCTTCGAGGTGCCCGACGGGTCCTGGGACATGGAGGTGGGCATGGAAGCGGTCATCGCCATCGACCCCCTCCTGGTGACGGTGCTCGAGGAGCAGGACGAGAAGGGCACCCAAGGCCCGCCGCGTTCTTGATGCATCTGGATCGGGGCCTTCCCGACGCGCCCGAAACCCTGGGTGTCACCACGCACCAGGGGGTGCATGCATCGCAGGCAGGGGACGTCTTTCGGTACGTCCCCGTGAACGTGTCTCGTGGGCACGGCCGGCCGTGATCTCGGCCGACCCCCGGTGACGGCATGACCGGGTCTGTCACTCCTTGTCCCGCGCCTGGGCGCCGCCCCGGTTCTCCCCTGCCCCGAGCCGCACCACGACCAGGGATGCGTCAGCGGCCGAGAGCGCCTTGTGGGTGCTCACGAGCTCGGGATACCTGTCCGGCCAGACGGTGCCCGGTTTGGTGGATACCCTCTGGCTGATGACGACCTTCCTTCCGGATCCCTCGCCTTCGAGCATCCCCTCCATGCTCACCGAGGCCGTCCCAGCAGGTGCAGCCGCGTAGGCCCCCATCGGCATGGAGACCACCTCCTGCGTCTCCTCGGGGAGTTCGATCTCTATGTTCACGACCGCTTCACGGGGGGGGCCCGTGAAGAGAGGGTGCACCCTCTCCTCCGAGCTCACAAGGGGGAGCGCCCTCATGAGCCACGGGATCCTCACGGTCATGACGTCGCCGCTCTTGCCCGCATATCCCTTGATCTCGAGTGAGAACTCCTCGGAGGGCGGATACCGATCGACCGAGATCACCCGGGGGGAGGTCGCGAGGGCCGACCTGCTCACCGAGGTGACGATCTCTTCGAAGGCCCTCCTCTTCTCCTCTGGTGTCATCTCGAGCGCAGCCCTGATGAACGAGGTCGCGCTCGACCCGAAGTAGGTTTTCCTGAACGTGACGGACGCGTCACCCGAGGCGTTCACCCTCATGAGGACCCTGGTCTCGGTCTTGTTGCCGATCTCTGCAGAGGGGACCGTGATCGTCTCCCACGCCATGGACGAGAGGGTGAGCCCGTACATGCCGGCATGTACGGTGGCGCCAAGGGGTGCGTACTGGTCCGTGTCCCCGATGGAGATGTCTCCAGACGGGGTGCTCACCCTCACGAGGAGGGAGACGAACAGGGAGGTCGCCGGGAACCCCCTCGCCAGGTCGAAGAGGGGGTCTCCTTCGGGTATCGAGGTGGCGAGCACGAAGTCCGTCTTGAAGCCGAGCGAGGTGAGCATGGCCGCTGCGAGGACCGCGCGGTCCGCCTGGTGGCCGTACCCGTCCGCGAGCGTGGTATCCGCACCGCTCATCATGTGCGGCAGGCTCTCCGCGAGGGGGATGTCCACGAGACGGACGTGCCTCGCCACGTACCTCCACACCGCCTCGATACGCTCCCGGTCACCCGAAAGGCCCCTTACGATCTCCCTGGCCTTGGCCGAGGCGAAGCTCCTCTCTGAGGCCTGGCGTGCGAGGATCTCGCTCATGCTCGCGGCGAACATCTCGGTCGGCATCGAGGCGACGGCCATGGACGGCGCGAAGGCGTACAGGGCGGGGAGCATCTCCTCCCTCATCGCGGGAGGGACGTTCTTCGCTTGCAGGATCTTTACCTCCATGCCCCTGTCTTCGCCTTGGGAGAGGGACACGAACCCCCTCGGGAACGGCCGCCAGGCGCGTGTCGCTCCGAAGCCGTTGTCCGCCGTGATCACGCGCAGGTTCACGCCGGGTGGGCACTCGACCCGGACGGTCTTGTCCCCGACGGGCTCCATCGCCTGGAAGGGTTCGACGAACGCAGGTTCGTTCCAGCCCTTGCTCGTGAATGCGTACCTGTAGGATATGGTGCTGCCCTCCTCGAGCCCCGGGAAGCTCACCACGAGTATCTTCCCTGCGGGGTACCTGGGTGCGGTCCCCGCCCAGGGCTGGTCCATCACGTTGATCTCACGGGGATCGATCGTGTGGACGGCGCCTTTGGGCGACCTGACGAAGGCCTCCTCTACCCGCACCTCTTCCCAGGCTGGGTTGTACGGTATCCTCAGCTCGCTGGAACGCCTGATGCCCGCATAGGTGAGCACCTTCACCGTGCGATCGACCGTTCTCGCCGCAACCCCCCGTTCCCCGACGGTCACGGTGGACTTCTCGGACAGGACCACCGCGTCGCTCGCGAAGCCCGTGTACCATGCATCGGCTGCGTCGATGGCCCGAGCCGTCTTGAAGGTGGGCAGGAGACGGTCGGAGCGCTCCTGGGCCGCGAGCACCTCCTGGAGAGCGCGGTAGGCATCGGGGGAATACTCGGTGAGGTCCATGCTGAGCGTGTCCCTCATCTCGAGCCTCTGCCCCTGCACCCTCATCTCCCGTTTCCACCTGCACCCGTCGGACCTCCTGGACTCCACCCCCCCGGGGACCTCCGCAACCCCCAACGACGGGTCCAGTCGAAGGCTGAGGCTCTCGTCAACGGCGCATGTGGTCTCGGTCACGTACGGGAACCTGCGCTCTCTCAACCCCATGCCCCGCGTCACATACGGCAGGACGCCCACGGCGCCCCCGAAGCGTAAAAGAGGCAGTGCGGCCTTCCCCGTCCCCCTGACGAGGAACCCTTCGGCCTTGAAGGAAAGGTGTGCTTCGAGGGGCCTCGAGACGTCGGCGAGATCACCGGGCCTGAGCTCGAAGGCCTCGAGGACGGCGCCGGGTACCGCCCTCAGGAGCGTCTTCTCGAAGAAGAGCCTCCTCTCCCGGGAGGAGAGCCTCATGAGGTGCCCCCGGTAGGCGTTGTCGTTGACGCCGCCGAACGTGAGCGACGTCTTGGCCGACAGCCTCCCCATGGCGTCCACCGCGCCCTCGGTCGATATGCGCATCGTGTTCTTGAGCGCGCTCTCCACCGGGCTCGTCATGAGCGTCTCGCCCGAGGGCGTTGCCACCAGGTAGCTCTGGTTGCCGAGGTAAGAGGGGAAGAGCTCCCTCGTGTTCTCGTCCGTCGGGTCCATGAGGAGATAGGAGCCGTCCTTGTTCCTGACGCAGGCGATCGCGTGGTTGAAGAACGGCTGGGGGACCTCCGGGTCCTTCTTCGGGCCGTTCATGATGAGCACGGGGTAGGCCTCGAAGCCGGCGAGCCTCAGCATCGCCACCAGGAGGGCGGCCTTGTCCCGGCACACGCCCGTGCGGCGGTCGTAGGTCATGGATGCAGGGTGGGGCTCGTACCCAGGCGCCTCGCTCTCCGCGGTGATCCCGAGGTACCTGATGTTCCTGGAGACCCAGAAGAAGACGGCCCTGATCCTTTCGTCCCTCGTGGCCTTGCCCTTCGTGAGCCTCTTCACCTCGGCGGCCATGGCCGGGGTCGTGGCCCGTATGTGTGGCATGGACAGGCGCCAATACCACCTCGATATCTCCCTCCAGTCGGCTATGGTGCTCACGAGCAGGCGTTGGACCTGGGTGTACATGGGCGGCATCTCGGGCTCGGCAAAGGCCATGGGGACGTTCTTTGCCACCCACCTGTACACGATCTTGCCCGCCTCGGTCGTCTTCACGAAGGTGACGGTCCCCTCCACCTCGTCCCTGAGCGCCATGGCCGCAAGCGGGAGCGAAGGGGGCGCCACGACCGTGTACTGCGCGTAGAGGATGGGGTTGGTCTCCTCGAACGTGACGTAGTCGCTGAAGGTCCCCGGCACCCGGGCCTTGACGAAATCGTCCTTGGTTATGAAGTGGACCGTGTCCCCGACGACGAGCCCGGGGATGGTCACCTGGAGGAGCCTGTCGTTGGGGTTGTAGATGTTGGACGCCATCTGGGACGCGTCGATCGTCTCCTTCACGTTCTTCTCGATGTCGACCTTCCTGACGGAACCGTCGCTGGAGATCACCTCGACGAGCTGGAAGACGGTCGTGTTGTACGGGAGCGTGAACGACGACGAGACCGTGCAGGCATCTCGCCTCCCCCTCTCGGTGAGGACCTTGACGTACTGCTCGAACCATTCCTCGGACGTGCCGTCCACCTGGTACTCCACGTGGGTCTGCCTCGCCACGACCACCAGGTCCGCATCGGGATACGCCTCTTGGTCCACGGCGGCGCACCTGTTCCTCGCCTCCGCGGCGTCCAAGGGCGCGAAGGCCACGGCGTTAGCCGTCGACCCGAGGCACCACAAGCTCACCGCCACAACTGCGGAAATTATCTTTACTTTTCTGTATGCCAGCCTCGACATGGTATCCCTCACCCTCTCATGACTTCGCTGTCCAGCGGCCTATGAAGCGGATCCTGCAAGCGGGACCTTCCTGCACACGATGCATGGATCAATCCCACACTCGGCAATCGGGGCTTTTCATTCCTATAAAAACGAGCCGGTTTCGCCGCTGTTCTTTTCACAAAACGTCCGTTGTCTCGATGATTTGTATTGACAAGGCCGCATAGGGTCTTAGTATAATTCACACCATGACACTGGACAGATCGCTGTGCGCAATCTGTGCCTGGAGAGGTGACTGCAACAAGAAGTTCATGCAGGGCAAGGGAGTTCATTGCCCGGACTTCACGAGAGACCTCACCATCCGGGCGAAGGAAGAGGAGAAGCAGGAGAAAACGGCGTCGAACAGCGGCCAGAAGAAGGGCTCGGGGATTCGCTTCCTGTAATCGAAGCGGCCGTTCCTCCCCACTTTCAACGCGCTCCTCTCCCTCAGATGCAGGCGGGAAGGACTCGGTTCCCGAGGGTGAACTGCTGCCGAGTGTCATCCATCTCACATCCAACCCCTCCCCCCGTGGTGAGAAAACCTATCAGGCATGCACCGTCGGCACAGCCGCGGCCTCGTGCAGTGGGCACATTTCCGTTCCAGGGGGCACGCCGAACGCTCTTGACTCGTCCCACGGCACCGTCGCTTCCTCGAAGGGGCCCGCAAGCCTTCGGCCGAAGGTTTCCCCTTCGCCTGCCTCATGGTGGAAAACGGTGCAGGTCTGCCCCGACCGAACCCGCCGCAACCACCCTTGCGTGAGATCACGGCGCCCTGCTCGAAACGAAGACCCCCCACATCGGCCAGGGTATGGGCGTATGCAACCCATCCCCCCGGTCGCTTGCCCTGTCGGAGCCATCGGTGTACACGGCCGAACAGGACACCGGGGCCGGCCTTGCCTTCCCGAACACCCGGTCCAGGCTGACGGTTCACCGGCCGGTCGCCCTCTCTCTCAGCGGTTCCGCCTGTACTCCAGGCTCGCCCTGATGAAATCCTTGAACAGCGGGTGCGGGCTCATGGGCTTGGACTTGAACTCGGGGTGGAACTGGCAACCGAGGAACCAGGGGTGGCCCGGCACCTCGACGATCTCCACGAGGGCGCTCTGGGGGTTCCTGCCGCTCACGACGATGCCCTTGTCAACGAGGCTCTCCTCGAACGCGGGGTTGACCTCGTAGCGGTGCCTGTGCCTCTCGCTGATGACGTCGGTGCCGTAGGCCCTCATGGCCAGCGTCCCGGGCTCGAGCCTGCACGCGTACGCCCCGAGCCGCATGGTCCCACCCTTGCGCGTGAGCCCCTTCTGGCCCGGGAGGAAATCGATGACCGGGTACGCCGTGGACTGGTCGAACTCGGTGCTGTTCGCGCCGCTCAACCCGCAGACGTTCCTTGCGAACTCGATCACGGCGAGCTGCATCCCGAGGCAGATGCCGAAGAAGGGCACCTTCCTCGTCCGTGCGAACTCCGCCGCCAGGATCTTGCCCTCGGTACCCCTCTCGCCGAACCCGCCCGGGATGAGTATGCCGTCTGCTGCCTCGAACACCTCGGACAGGTCCTGCCTGCCCACCAGCTCGTCCGCGTCGACGAACACGCGGTTCACGACGACGTCGTTCGCGATGCCCGCATGCTCGAGGGCCTCGTTGAGGCTCTTGTACGAGTCCGTAAGCCTCACGTACTTGCCGACCACCGCGATGTTCACCTTCTCCGTTCTTTTCCGGATGCGCTCGACGAGGTCCTCCCATCCCTGCATGCGCGGCTCGCGGGTCCACATGTTGAGGTACTCCACGATGCGGTCGTCGAGCCCCTCCCTGTGGAACTCGATGGGGACCTCGTAGACGCTCTGGACGTCGACCGCGTTGATGACCGCGCTCTTCTCCACGTTGCAGAACAGGGCGATCTTCTCCTTGAGCTCGCTCGTGAGCCTGCGCTCGGACCTGCAGAGGATGATCGCCGGCTGGATGCCGATCTCCCTGAGCTTCTGCACCGAGTGCTGGGTGGGCTTCGTCTTGAGCTCGCCCGCGGTCGCGATGTACGGCACGAGCGTGAGGTGTATGTAGAGGACGTTCCCCCTCCCCTTGTCGAACCCGAACTGCCTGATCGCCTCTAAAAAGGGCAGGGATTCGATATCTCCCACGGTACCGCCTATCTCCACGATGGCGATGTCGTGACCCACGGCGGCGGCCTCGATGCGCGCCTTGATCTCGTCGGTTATGTGGGGGATCACCTGGACGGTCTTGCCGAGGTACTCGCCGTTCCGCTCCTTCTGGATCACGGCATCGTAGATCTGGCCGGTGGTGAAGTTGTTCTTCGCGCTCAAGGTGCTCGACGTGAAGCGCTCGTAATGGCCGAGGTCGAGATCCGTCTCGGCGCCGTCGTCCGTCACGAACACCTCGCCGTGCTGAAAGGGGCTCATGGTCCCCGGGTCGACGTTGATGTAGGGGTCGAGCTTGATGTTGCAGACCTTGAGACCCCTCGCCTCCATGATGGCGCCGATGGAGGCCGCCGCAAGCCCCTTGCCGAGAGACGACAACACCCCGCCCGTAATGAAGATGTACTTGGTGGACTTGTTCGTGGGCATACCCAATCCTCTCCTCCTTGTCGCCGGCCCGCGCGCGCCGTCGGGGACCCGGATGCACCCCACACCGGGACAATCTCAACCTTCCCGACACCTCACATATCAGGTAGGGATACGCCTTTCAAGTTCTCGGTTTCGAGGTCCTGGCGTGGTACTCCTGGAGGGTCTTCACCCCCGGCGTGGTCTTCTTCAGGACGCCTATGGCTCTGGCGATGGCCTTGGCGGCGGCGATCGTGGTGGTGTAGGGGACCTGAGCGCGGATCGCGTGCCGCCTGAGGAGCGCCGCGTCCATCGTGGGCCTCCTGCCGAGGCTGACGTTGATCACGAGTTGGATCTGCCCGTTCATGATGGCATCCGCCACGTTCGGCCTCCCCTCGCTCACCTTGAGCACCGTGTCGACCTGAACGCCCTTGCCGGAAAGGTACGAGGCGGTACCGGTCGTCGCGATGATGCCGAAACCCATGTCCGAGAAAGACCTCACGATGTCCACCACACGGCCCTTGTATGCATCGTGGACGCTCACGAACACGTTGCCGGAGGTGGGCAGCTCGAACCCGGCCGAACACTGCGCCTTGGCGAACGCGAGCTCGAAACTCGAGTCGATCCCCATGACCTCGCCCGTGGACTTCATCTCGGGGCCCAGCGCCACGGTGATGCCCGGGAACCTCGCGAACGGGAACACGGACTCCTTCACCGAGACGTACCTGGGCGTGCGCTTCCTCCTCAGGCCGAGCTCGTCCAGGGTACAGCCGAGCATGACCTTGGTCGCGAGCCTCGCGAAGCTCACCCCGACCGCCTTGCTCACGAACGGGATGGTCCTCGAGGCCCTGGGGTTGACCTCGAGCACATAGACATCGGACCCCTTGACCGCGAACTGCACGTTCATGAGGCCCCTCACGCCGAGCTCGAGTGCTATCCTCTTCGTCTGGTCCTCTATGCGTGCAACGACGCGTTTGTCGAGCGTGGGCGGCGGAAGCACGCATGACGAGTCGCCGGAGTGGATACCGGCCTCCTCTATGTGTTCCATGACCCCGCAGATCACGCACCTGGACCCGTCGCAGATCGAGTCCACGTCCACCTCGAGGGCGTCCTCCAGGAACTTGTCTATGAGGATCTGGTTGTCGGGGAAGAGTTCGAGCACCCCGGCCATGAAAGACTCCAGCGCGTCCTTGTCGTAGACGATCTCCATGGAACGCCCCCCGAGCACGTACGAGGGCCTGACCAGCACGGGGTACCCGATGCGGTCCGCGATGGCCACGGCCTCGCGCGTGGTCGTGGCCGTGTCGCTCGGCGGCTGCTTCAGCCTGAGCTTGTTCACGATCTCGAGGAACAGCCTGCGGTCTTCGGCCCTGGCTATGGCGTCGGGCTGGGTGCCGAGGATCTTCACGCCGGCGTCCGCCAAGCCCTTGGTGAGGTTGAGCGGCGTCTGCCCGCCGAACTGGACGATCACCCCCTCGGGTCGTTCCCTCGAGACGACGTGGAGCACGTCCTCCAGGGTGAGCGGCTCGAAGTAGAGCTTGCTCGAGATGTCGTAGTCGGTGCTCACGGTCTCCGGGTTCGAGTTGATCATGATGCTCTCGTACCCCGATTCCCTGAGGGCGAACGACGCCTGAACACAGCAGTAGTCGAACTCGATGCCCTGCCCTATCCGGTTCGGGCCGCTCCCGAGGATGATCACCTTCCTGGCGCCAGACGGGTTCGACTCGTCCTCCTGCTCGTAGGTGGAGTAGTAGTACGGGGTGTACGCCTCAAACTCGGCGGCGCAGGTGTCCACCAGCTTGTACACAGGGGTGACGCCGAGCCGGTGCCGCTCGGAGCGCACGTGTTCCTCCGTGGTGTCCCACAGCGCCGCCAGGTACCTGTCCGAGAACCCCATCCTCTTCGCCTCCAGGAGAACCCCCTCCTCCAGGCCCGCATCCCGGATGACCCGCTCCGCCTTCACGAGGTCCTCGATCTGGCCCACGAACCAGGGGTCGATGCCCGTGAGCCTGGAGACGTCCTCGACCGTGAACCCCGACCTGAGGGCGCATGCCATGGAGAACAGGCGCTTCGAGTTGGGGTAGCTCAGACCCTTGACCACCGCCTTCTTGTCTTCGGGTGTCTCTATCGTCCTCGGCCAGCCCAGTCCGTAGGACCCTATCTCAAGCGACCTCACCGCCTTGTTGAGCGCCTCCTTGAACGTCCTGCCCACGGCCATGACCTCCCCGACGGATTTCATGGACGTGGTGAGGACGTCCGCGGTCTCGGGGAACTTCTCGAAGGTCCACCTGGGGATCTTCACCACGCAGTAGTCGATGGCGGGCTCGAACGACGCGAAGGTCTCCCTGGTGATGTCGTTGGGGATCTCGTCCAGGGTATACCCGACCGCCAGCTTCGCCGCGATCTTGGCTATGGGGAACCCCGTCGCCTTGGATGCGAGCGCAGAGGACCTGGAGACCCTGGGATTCATCTCGATCACCACGAGCTCGCCGTTTGAGGGGTTCACGGCGAACTGGACGTTCGACCCGCCGGTCTCGACCCCGATGGCTCGCATGACGCGTATGGCCGCGTCCCTCATTTGCTGGTATTCCACGTCGGTGAGCGTCTGCGCCGGGGCCACCGTGATGGAGTCCCCCGTGTGGACCCCCATGGGATCGACGTTCTCGATGGAACAGATGATCACCACATTATCCGCCCTGTCCCGCATCACCTCGAGCTCGAATTCCTTCCACCCGATCACCGACTCCTCGATCATGATCTCGCGGATCATGCTCGCGTCGAGGCCCTCCTTGGCTATGCGGCCCAGGTCCTCGGGGTTGTACGCGATCCCCCCGCCGATGCCGCCGAGCGTGAAGGACGGCCTGATGATGACGGGGTAGCCGATCGACTCGGCTATCCTGAACGCCTCGTCCATGCTCCTGGCGAAGCCGCTCCTGGGGACCCTGAGGCCCGCTTCTTCCACGGCCTTCCTGAAGAGCTCCCTGTCCTCTGCGCGGTGTATGACCTCGGGCCTCGCACCGATCATCTCCACCCCGTAGCGCTCGAGGACGCCCCTGGATGCGAGCTCCACGGAGACGTTGAGGCCGGTCTGCCCCCCGAGGGTCGGCAGGATCGCGTCCGGCCGCTCCCTGGCTACGATCAGCTCGAGGTAGTCGGCCGTGATGGGTTCGATGTAGGTGCGGTCGGCCATCCCGGGGTCGGTCATGATGGTGGCGGGGTTCGAGTTCACGAGGACCACCTCGTACCCTTCCTCCCGCAGCGCCTTGCAGGCCTGCACCCCCGAATAGTCGAACTCGCATGCCTGCGATATGACTATGGGCCCGCTCCCCACGATGAGTATCTTCTTCAGGTCGTCTCTCTTGGGCATGGCTGTCTTCTGTTTCGCTCCGGCTGTCTGGGGTCCGTGACCGCTTCAGGTCACCGAAGGTTTACCGACCCCTTTCTTTGTGCACCTTGACGATCTCCCCCACGATGTCGTTCACGTCCTCGCCGAGCAACACCTTGATATCGAAGTGTTCCAGGTACTCGTCCTTCCAGGGTATGTCGTACTCGTTGACGAGGTTCACGATGTCGTTGAGCTTGACGCCGAGAACATCCTTCTTCCTGGCCGTCTGGAGGTGCTCGTCGAAGTCCACCTGCAGAAGGAGGAGGTGGGTGATGACGCGGCGCGCGTCCTCCAGGGGGATGACCACGATGGAAGCGTTGTCCGACCGCCCGATACCGGCGTACACCTTCCGGGTCCTGACTATGGTGTTCTTGGTCCCCCTGAGCGGGGCCGCGCGCTCGTACCTGGACGGCATGGACGCGCACACGCCCTCGCGCCTGACGATGGAGAGCGTGGTAGCCTCCACGGGCATGCCCGCCTCGTCCAACCCTTCGACCCGGTAGAGGGTGTAGCCCTTGATCCTGACGATCGCGCCCTGGAGCCTCTTGAGGAAGAGCACCTCCCGGGCCCTCACGTTCTCCGGGGAGAACCCGAGTTCGACCAGCACCGAGAACACGGGCCCCTTGGGGACCTCCACCTTCCTGCTCGTGCCCACGGTGACGGTCTTCGCCTGGTGTCGGATTGCGTCCACGGGCCTCGAGAGCTCTTCCACGGCCCTCTTGAGCGTGAGGTCGAGCATGTCGAGCGGGGACGAGGAAACGCGCTTTCCCTCGAACTCCATCCAGAAGTCCTCGACCGGGAGCTTGCCCCTGGCATACTTGAGGAGGAGCGTGATGTCCGAGGCGACGTCGTTGCTCAGAGAAGCGAGCTCGCCCTTCACCCTCCACGCCTTGAAATCGGCCTCGAACGCGTCGACGAGGCGGTGGAGCTCCCTGTCCTTGACGCTCTCGTACACGGTGTACTGGAGCCTCTTGTGCTCCTTGGCCCTCTCCTGGAGTTCGGTCCGGAAACGCTTGAAGGTCCTTGCCTGCTCGTCCAGGCTCAGCGCCGCATAGTAGCCCCAGATGTGGCCGGCCAGGGTGTTGAGGATGACGCAGAGGGGAAAGTCTGCCCCCGGCACCTCGATGACGGCGTCGGCGACGTTCTCGAAACTCTCCCCCGCCCCCCGGTCTGCGATCACCACCACGGTGGATGCATGCGCCTTGAAGATCGCCACGTCCTTCACGATGTCGTCGAGGACCATGGGCGGGCTCCCCGATGCGCACACGAGGATGAGGGGTTCGGACGAGAGGTCGATGTGCTTCTTGTCCTCAATGATGTCCGAGGAAATGGTCTTGTAACAGAGCTCTGAGAGCTTTATCCGCACCTCGTCGGAGGCGACCTTGTTGACGCCGCTGCCCACCACCGCCCAGTACTGCTTCCTCCGCACCGCGTCCCAGGCGGTCTTCCTTATGGCCTCCCGCTGCGCGATGACCTCCATCATGAGGTCGGGCGCCTGCTCGAGCGCGGCGAGCGCCTCCGCTATCGCCCCGTCTTCGAGGGTGCCGAGCTGCTGGGCGAAGAACAGGGCGAGCACGTACCCGGCGACGATCTGCGAGTAGAAGGCCTTGGTCGACGCGACGGACATCTCGATGTCCCTGCCGTCGCTCGTGTAGAACACGCCGTGGACCTTGGTCGTGATGTCCGACTGCCTGCGGTTCACGATGGCCATGACCCTGGCCCCCCTCTGGCGCGCCAGGGTCACCGCACGGTTGGTGTCCGTGGTCGTGCCCGACTGCGTGATGGCGATCACGAGCGTGTCGTACATGTCGTCGTCGAGCATGAACCCGCTCAGGTCGGTCGCCTTGCGCGACCCCACCGTTACGGCCGCACCCCGCAGGTACACACCAAGGGCCTCCGCGACCGCGCTCGCGGCGACCGCCGCGGTTCCCTGGCCCACGACGAATATCTTGCGTATCTCGTTTCTCACGAGCATTTCCCTGGTGTGCGGATCCACGACCGTCTCGTCGAGGTTGAACACCACCTTCCCCGGCGAGACCCTGCGGTACTTGCCCCTGAGCGTCTTGCGGATGGAGGAGGGCGCGTCGAGTATCTCCTTTATGAGGAAGTGCTGGTGCTCCCCCCTGTCGATGTCCCGTGTGGTTATCTGGGCGGTCTGGATGTCCTTCTCCGACAGGGTGACGGGGTGCCCGTCATAGTACATGGCCTCGATGCCGTCGACCCCCCCGCTCGCGCCGTCGGACAGGATGAAGATCTGCCCCTGGGTCGAGGTGTCCCCGGGCACCCGCGGGGTCTCCCCGTCCATCTTGATGAACCTGGAGGTGACCTCCACGAGGCCGTAGATCTCCGAGGCGAACATGTAGCCGTTTTCGAGCAGGCCCACGTAGATGGTCTGGCCGCTCCCCCTCTGCGCCAGGAACACCTTTCCCGGCTCGATGTTGCTCTGGAGCGCTACGGCGTGGGAACCCTCGAAGGAGTTCACCGCCTTCCTGAACGCCTCGGCGAGGGTGTCACCCTCCTGGAGAAAGCGCTCCACCTGGAGGGGTATGGCCTTGGTGTCCGTGGTGACCTCGGTGCTCAGCACCCTCCCCAGGTCCTCGAGGCTGTTCCTTATGCCCTGGAAATTGTCGATGTCGCCGTTCAAGACCGCGCTCACGGTCCACGCACCCTTCCCGTAGCGAGGATAATCCCTGCATCGCGAAGGCAACCCCCCGAGTTCCTCGACGGGCGCGTCAAGGCAGTGGTTGTTGACGGGGTGGCAGTTGGTCTCGTTGATGGCGCCGACCGAGGCCCACCGCGTGTGCGCGAGATACGTCTCAGTCACGCAGTCTATGGACAGGGCCGCCTTCAGGACGCCGTCGGACCCTATGAACGCCCTGAGCTTCCTCGTGTTCTCGCCGAGCTCGCCCGTGATCTGCGCGGTCTTGTACGTGAAGGATATCACCGGGCCGTGAAGGCTGATGGAGCCGTTCTTGAGTTCCATGGGGGTTGACCTCTGAACGAACTCCTCGAACAAGGCGTCCTGGGTCAACCGGTGACGAAGCAGGGCCACGGACTCCAGGTCCGGGTAGCACACCTGGACCTGGATCCCCGCAGAGTCCCGTCCTCTCACCTCGAGCCGGTCCAGTGCGTTCAGGCACGCGTTGATCTTCTGGAACCTCGCGTAGTAGGCGGGATCCTCGTACATCAGCGGGCCCGCCAGCGCACGAACCTTGTCGTGGACCGCGATGAGATCCTCCCTGAGCGCCCAGTCGACATCCTTGAGTCTCACGAGACGCTCGGCCATGACCTCGGTGTCCCTGACGTTGAGCCTCCCCGATGCCCTCTCGAGGGCGTCTTCCTCGTGCTCCACGAACGTCTTGAGCCTGTCCGACACCGCCCTCAAGCGGTCGAGCCCACCCGACGAGAACAGCCGGTGTTGAGCCGAGGTGTCCTGCTTCAGGCGGGTAAGCCCGGCGTCCAGCCTCTCGAGGCTCTCGGGGCTCAGGTACCGCGAAGGATCCATGCCGGGGGCGCCCGGTGCCGAGAGCCCTCGAGAGCAGACCTGTTCGACCAGCTCCGAGATCTCCCGCTCGGGGTCGCCGGCCTTGCCTGTGGGCCTGTTCACCACGACGAAGCCGGCCAGGCCGCAGCACAAGAGGTCTTCGCACACGGGGAAGAGGACGACGGACGGTCCCCGCACCCTTCTCGGGTCAACACCCACCCTCACCGTCCATCCTCCGGCGCGTCCGAGGAAGGAGACCGCCTTGCATGCGGCGAGGAAAAGGACGCCGATGGAGAGCAGGGCCAGCGTGGGCATCAGGAAGGCGAGAACCTTGTCTACCATGGGCGCCTCACGTGTGGGAGGTGTTCGTGGACTGAGCGACCGGGATCACTCGTACACCCCACTTGAGCACGGCTGTATATCACCCCGGGCGCCATCAGGCAAGATGCGGGTCTGTCCCCGGCCTCGGCCCGCACCCGATGCTCGCCATGAACTCCTCGAACAGGTAGTTCGAGTCCCTCGGTCCGGGAGCCGCCTCGGGGTGATACTGGACGCTGAACGCGTCGAGGTCCCTGGCGCGCATCCCCTCGAGCGTCATGTCGTTGAGGTTCACGTGGGTGATCTCCACGTCCTTGGGCAGCGTCGCGGGATCGACGACGAACCCGTGATTCTGGGACGAGATCTCCACCCTGAGCGTCGCCAGGTTCTTCACCGGGTGGTTGATGCCGTGGTGCCCGAACTTGAGCTTGAGCGTGGAGCCGCCCAGCGCCTGTCCGAGTATCTGGTGCCCGAGGCAGATGCCGAACACGGGTACCCTGCCGAGTACCCCCCTCACGGTCTCGACGAGGTAGCCCAACGGGGCCGGGTCGCCGGGGCCGTTCGACAGGAGGACCCCCTGGGGCGCCAGGTCCAGGATCGCTCCCGACGAGGTGTGGGCAGGGACCACCACGACCTCGCACCCCCGTTCCTCGAGGAGACGCAGGATATTGAGCTTCACCCCGCAGTCCACCACCACCACGCGCGGCAGCCCCGATCGGCCTCGTGCCGCTTCCATCCCCGCCTTCTCGCCGTCTTTCCACACGTAGGCCCCGGCGCCGGTCACGTCCCTGACCAGGTCCCGGCCGACGAGACCGGGGTAGGCCCGAACCCTGTCCACGAGGTCGTCGATGCGATCGACCTCCGTGGAGACGACCCCGCGCATGGCACCCTGGGTGCGGATGCGTCGCGTGAGGGCCCGCGTGTCGACCCCCTCGATCCCTATGGTACCGTGCTCGCACAGGTAATCCGCGAGGGTCTTCTCCATGCGCCAGTTGCTCGGCCTGCGCTGGTATTCCCGCACCACGAACGCCTCGAGATGGATACCCCACGACTCCACGTCCGCGGAGTTGACCCCGTAGTTCCCGATGAGGGGATACGTCATGACGAGGATCTGTTCCTTGTAGGAGGGGTCGGTGAGGATCTCCTGGTATCCCGTCATCCCGGTGTTGAAGACCACCTCGCCGAAGCGCGAGCCCTCACCGGCGAATACCCGGCCCCTGTAGACGGTGCCGTCTTCGAGCACCACCACGCCGGGCCTGGTATCGTATCCTGCGAGCTTCATGCACCCCTTGAATCCGCTTGGTGAACCCCTGTGGAAGATCCTCACGTCTTCGTTCGTCACCCTGCGGCGCAAGGGTTATCGCCCCGCGCCGCAGGGTCCGGGTTCTTCTACAGCAAGGGGAGATACGTGTCAATCTCGTACTTGCTCACGTGTATGCGGAAGTTGTCCCATTCCTTCTTCTTGTTCTCTATGAACTTCTCGAAGATATGGTCTCCCAGCGCCTCCTTCACGAGCGCACTCTTCGATACCTCCTGGATGGCCTCGAAGAGGTTGCCCGGGAGCGACGTGATGCCGGCCTGCGCGCGCGCGTGCTCGTCCATCTCGAAGATGTCCTGCTCTATCGGCTCGGGAAGCGGGTACTTCTTCACCACGCCCTCGAGGCCCGCGGCTATCTGCACCGCGAACGCCAGGTAGGGGTTGCACGCCGGGTCGGGCGCCCTGAACTCCATGCGGGTGGCGTTCGCTTTCCCGGGCTTGTACATGGGGACGCGCACCATGGCCGAACGGTTCCTCCTCGCCCACGACACGTACACCGGGGCCTCGTAGCCGGGCACCAGGCGCTTGTAGGAGTTCACCCACTGGTTGGTCACCGCCACGATCTCGCGGGCGTGCTTGAGAATGCCGGCGATGTACCCCTTGCCCACCGGGGAGAGGTGGTACTTGTCCTTGGGGTCGAAGAAGGCGTTCTTGTCCCCCTTGAACAGGGACTGGTGGACGTGCATGCCGCTCCCGTTCTCGCCGAAGATGGGCTTGGGCATGAACGTGGCGTACACGCCCTTCTGGCGGGCGATCTCCTTGACCGCGGTGCGGTACGTCATGACGATGTCCGCCATCTTGAGGGCCTCCGCGTACCTGAGGTCTATCTCGTGCTGGGACGGCGCCACCTCGTGGTGACTGTACTCCACGCGGATACCCATCTTCTGGAGCGCGAAGATAGTCTCCCTCCTCAGGTCGGTACCCAGGTCGATGGGCAGTCCGTCGAAGTACCCGCCCTTGTCGAGTGTCTCGGGGGCGTTGCTGCTCGCGAAGTAGAAGTATTCCAGTTCAGGTCCCAGGTACACCGTGTACCCCAGCTTGGCCGCCTTGGCCAGCACGCGCTTGAGCGCGTAGCGCGGGTCCCCGTCGTACGGGGTCCCGTCGGGGTTGAGGATGTCGCAGAACATCCTTGCGACGGGTTTTTCCGCCGGTCTCCACGGCAGGATCTGGAAGGTCGTGAGGTCGGGCTTCGCGATCATGTCGCTCTCGTGTATGCGGGCGAAACCCTCGATGGAGGATCCGTCGAAGCCCATACCCTCCTCTATCCCCTCCTCCAGCTCGGACGGCGTGATCTGGAAGCTCTTGAGCCTGCCGAGCACGTCCGGGAACCAGAACTGGATGAAGCTGATGTCGTACTCCTTTACAGCCTTCATCACGTCGGTCTTGGTCTTGCAGTTGAACATCGATCGTCTCCTCCATTCTTCAGTGTTTTCGGTGCCTGATCGTCTCCGCTTATACAAGAGGGTCGTTCTCCCTCATCTCCCAGATCCCGCAGGGGCAGGCGCCTGCGCAGAAGCCGCATCCTATGCACTTTCCCGGGTCAGCCGCGTACTCGAAGAGGCCTCCCTGAAGTTCCCTCCTCGAGATCGCCTGTGTGGGACAGACGGCCTCGCACATGCCGCAGTCGCGGCAGAGACCGCAGGACGCGCACGTCTGGGCGCATGACGCGAGGTCGTCATGCTCGGTGAGGGCCTGCGGCTCGTAGTACTCCAGCCTGATCCTGGCGACGTCGACCGAGGGCATGCGGTCGAAGGTGGCGTCCTCGCCCTTGAGCCGCGCATCGATGTCGGATGCCACGATCCTGCCGGCGCCGATGGCGTCCGTGATGAGCCCCTGCCTGACGCAGTCGCCGATGGCATAGACGCGGTCGCGGGACGTCCTGTAGCGCTCGTCCACCCTGATCATCCCCGACTCGGTGTCGATCGTGTCCGGGAGGAACTCCAGGTTCGGGGTGTCCCCGATGGAGACCACGACCATGTCGGCCGGGATCGTCGACCCGTCGGACAGGACCACGCCGTCGTCCGTGATCCGCTCGGTGCGCACGGGCCACACGAACTTCGCCCCGAGCGCCTCGGCCGCCTCCCGTTCCTTCCCGAAGGAGGCCGGCTTCTGGATGTCCACGAGCGTCACGCTCGACGCGCCGAGCCTGTAGGCCTCGGTCGCCACGTCGCACCCGACGTTGCCGGCTCCTATCACGACCACGTTCCCCTTCACCTTCATCTTGTTTCTCTTGGCAGCCCTCAGGAAGTCAAGAGCCGCGATGGTTCTCCGTGCCCCCTTGACGCTCAGCGTTCGCGGGTCGTTGGCTCCCACGGCGATCACGGTGAAGTCGTGCCTGTTCACGATGTCCTCGAAGAGCTGCTCGGAGAAGGGATCCTCGAGCCTCACGCGGGTGATCTTCTCCTCAACCCGCCGCAACTCCCGGTCGAAGACCTCCTTCGGGATCCTGCTGAACGGTATCACGTCGCGGATCTTGCCCCCCAGGCGTGCATCCCTGTCGAACACCACGGGGTCGTGGCCCTTCATCCACAACTGCCAGGCCACGGACAGGCCTGCGGGCCCCCCTCCGATGATCGCCACCTTCCTCCCCGAGGGGGGCGATGGGGATGGATCCTTGGCCTCGATGCTCGCCCTGCCCAGGACGGACGTGTCCACGGGCGTCATGCCCTTGGCCCGGCGCGTGCACGCTTCCATGCACAGGTTAGGGCACAGGTAACCGCAAACCGTGGCCGGGAAGGGGGTGTATGCGAGCGCGAGGTCCACCGCCTTTTCGATCTCCCCCATCCTTACCAGCGACCAGCGCTTCTGCACCGGGATGCCCGTGGGGCACGCAGCCTGGCACGGTGACATGGCGCTCTCGTTTTCCCAGTGCGGGACGAACCGCCTGAGCTCCCCGGTCTCGATCACACCGATGCGGGAGGAATCGACCTTCGAGATGTCACCGATGAGACCCCCGGGACCCAGCTCCCTGTCCCACACCTCCTTCCGGAAACGCCCCATGGGGATCCTGTCCCTGGTCCGCTTCTCCGAGGGCCGGCGGGCGACGACAAGCTCCCAGGCGGACCTGTCGTGCGTGAGCTCCTCCTCGAGGTACTCCTTGCCGATGGCCTTCAGGAACCTGGAGAGGCCGGACCTCAGCCAGTCCCACTCTTCGTCGGTGATCCTGACGAACACCGCATCCGCGTCGCTGATCTCCTTCTGGTGGCCCCGGAAGAAGATCTTGCCGCCGACCATGCCCACGCACGGCCGGTGCCCGAGTATGTAGCCTTCCTTGGAGCGGGAGTCGATGCCGCATACCACGGCGATCCCTCCGGCCATGAACTCCGCGAACGAGTCGCCTGTCCCGCCCAACACCCAGAGCTCGGGCGGGTCGAAGCGCGGGTTGTGCTTGGTCATGGTCATCCCGCGGGCGCCTATGTCGCCGGCGATGTAAATCCTGCCCTGGGCCATGGCGTTGGCGACACCGTTGGTGGCGTCTCCGTGGACGATGATCGTCGCGCCTGCGTTGAGCCACCCCACGTCGTCGGAAGCCGGAGCGTGCACCTCGACGGTGGTGAAAGGCGAACCCATGGCGCCCACGCGCTGGCCGGGATGGCCGAACACGTCGACCTTGACGTGCGACCCCCCGGTGAACCACAGCCTTCCTCCGATCCCGTGCTGCCCGTAGGCCTGCACCTCGATCTTCGTGCACCCCTGCCTGACGGCCTCCTGTATGCGTTCCTCGAGGATGCGGGAGTCGACCCTGCCGTTGGCGTCCCTTCCTTGAATGAACACGGTGCAGTCGCCGCCCGGTGTCACGGGAAAGGCATCTCTGTCAGACCACATACTGTATCCCCAGTCTCTTGGCCGCCCCCTCGTCGTCGATGCCCAGGGCGTCGGACATGCCGATGGGCAGCGACGTGGACCTTCCCAGGGGGGCCATGATCTTCTTGAGCTCCACGTCGAAGCTCACGAACACGTCCACCAGCCTCTGCGCCACGTCCTCCGGGTCGAGCCTCCTGTATATCCTCGGGTCCTGAGAGGTTATCCCCTTCGGGCAGAGGCCTATGTTGCAGATGTTGCACCTGTCGGTCTCGGACCCGACACAGCCGCCGCAGGCCTGCATGATGTACTTCCCCACCTGGACGGCGCTCGCGCCGAGCATGATGAGCGCCGCCGCGTTGGCTGCGAGGTTGCCGTTCTTCCCGACACCGCCTGCGGCCACGATCGGTATCTCGTTCTGCTTGCCGATCCTGACCAGGTTGAGGTAGGCGTCCCTGACGTTGCTCGCGATCGGGTGGCCCATGTGGTTCATGGACACGTTGTAGGCGGCGCCCGTACCGCCGTCTTCGCCGTCGATGGCCAACGCGGCCGCGTACGGGTTGCGCGCGATGTTGTTCAGGACGGCGAGCGCCGTGGTCGTACCCGAGATCTTGGGGTATACGGGCACCCTGAATCCCCAGGCCATGTACATGGACTGGATCATCTTGGCCACCGATTCCTCGATGGAGTACTTCGTCTGGTGCGTGGGCGGCGAGGGGAGGCTCACACCGACAGGCACCCCTCGTATGGCGCCGATGAGGCTGTTCACCTTGTACCACATGAGCAGGCCGCCGTCCCCGGGCTTGGCCCCCTGGCCGTACTTGATCTCTATGGCGCAGGGGTCTTCCTTCATGTCGGGCAAGGCGTGGAGGATCTCGTCCCAGCCGAAGTAACCGCTCGCGATCTGGAGGATGACGTACTTGAGAAACCTCGATCGAAGGAGCCTCGGCGGACACCCGCCCTCGCCCGTGCATATCCTCACGGGCATCCCGAGCTCCTCGTTCAGGTACGCCACCCCCATCTGGAGCCCCTCCCACATGGTGGGAGACAAGGCCCCGAACGACATGCCGCCGACCATGAGCGGGTAGACCTCGCGAACGGGGGGCACCCACCCGTCCGGCCTCGAGGCCTCTTCGAGCATGTCCTCGGGGGGCGGGATCCTCCCGAGGAGCGTCCTCAGCTCGAACTCGTGGCGGCCTGCGTCCAGCGCTGGGTCGGTGAGCATCGATATCCGTATGAACTTGATGCGGTCGAGCAGGCTGTTCGGGTCGTTCCTCCTGCCCCCCCTCCTCCTCGGCTCACCCCCTTCAGAGACATGGAACCTCACCTTGTCGATCTCTTCGCTCCTCACCGGGAAGATCGCTGCATTGGGGCACACCTGCGAGCACAGACCGCAGCCCACGCAGACCCTCGACGCGTGGGCCACCTGGTCTATGCCGTGGTAGACGGCGTACACGTTCGAAGGCTTGACTGCAAGGCCGGCCTTCACCTCCAGCGACCGCTTCCTGTGGACGCCGAGCTCGATCGAGCGTGTCGGGCAGGCGGCGGTGCACCTGCCGCACAGGGTGCACCTGTCCCTGTCCCAGACGATGCGCCAGGGGAGGTCTCTCGGGCTCAGCAGGTTCGGCCGAAGGGTTCCCATTGGTTCCATGTGCGTATCTCCGTTCTCGATGCGTCGACGCTCACGAGGTCGTACTTCATGGGCTGACGGTCGTTCTTCGTGTCCCTGTCCGGGATCGCGGCATCGAGCCCGCACATCTCGGAAGAGAAGGCGAAGAGCCCCGGGCGGCCGCCGGCGACACCGGGCCTGAGCTTCTTGCTGTCCTGGAGCATGAACAGCGTCTTGTCAGGGAGGCACCCGATGACGCAGTTCGGCCCGTCGATGGTGAGGAACCTGAGCGAATGCTTGACGGCCCTGAGGAACCTGGCGTCCTGGTGGCGGGCAAGCTCCTCGTCCTTCAGCGGGGTGAGGACGTGCTTGTACGCCTGGATCGGCAGGCCCAGCCTGCGGTGCGTGTAGTGCAGGATGTGGGTGAACACCTCGGAGTCGGACTGGTAACCCGTGTATCCCGGGAACCCTCTCGACACGAGGTATTCTCGTATGGGCACGAACGCCGTGTTCTCGCCGTTGGTCATGGTCGCGTACCCCTGGATGAAGAAGGGGTGGCACGCGTACAGGGTGATGGCATAGTTGGTGTTCTGGCGACCCTGCGCGAGGATGATCCTGGCGCTTAAGGCCTGGCGGTCGAGTCCAAGGTAGCCGGCCACCGCCATCGGGTCGCCCACCTCCTTGATCATGATGGTGTCCGGCCAGAACGAGAAGACCATCATGGATCCGTCGTCCTCGCCCATCCTCCTCAAATCCAGGCGTATGGCCAAGAGCCTTTGTTCGATCTCGTCCTGGCTCAACCCTTCCCACTCGTACGGGTACTCGTAGACGCGTATGAGGTACACGTCACGCCTCGGGGTCCCCCTGGGGGGTGTCGTGTTCGGCCTTATGGACATCTTGTACTTCGTCAGGAGGCCGAGCTCCATCATGTACCTGTCGAGCCTCTTGATGCCCTCCTGCGTGAAGATCCCGCTGAGGATGGGCGACCCCTTGAACTGTTCGAGCTCGCCCCCCAGGTCGGACATCAGGAGCCCGACGCCGGACCCGTCGTGTCCTTCCTTCATGACGTCCAGGGCCTGTATAGCCGTCATGGGGGAGAGGGGTTCGTCGCTCGTGATGGCGAACAAACGGCACACGTTCTTGCTACCTCCATGTTCGATCGGTGGGGGTATTAGCCAGAAGCGTGCCACGCACCCAAACCCCCGATGCCGTCTTTTTTACTCCAGCGAGAAAGAGGCGAGCGCGCTTGCATGACGCCCGGAAGACCCGGTACGACGGGTCCGCCGGTCTTCATGGCCGGGGGTCGGTGCCAGGTGGCACCTTATCGTCACATACGATCGAAATGGAACACTTTTGTGCCATTGAAACCCCCGGGGCGCCTCTTTCCCGCCCGATGATCGGCCCGGCGCCCGGGCAGGACCGCTCGCAGCCCTGCATTCTCCATGGCGGCCGGCCATCCCCCGGGGGGGGGCCTGCACGTCCCTGGGGGTGACGGCAGGGCTCCTCGTGTCGATCACGTTTCTTGACCCGCCTTCGCAAGACAGGCGAGACCACAGCTTACGGGAAACCGGCCGCGATACAAACCACTTTGTGCGTGCAGTCTCACCGTGGGATGGGTCCGCAGGGATGCGGGTCACGCAGAAGCCGGGGGCCTCTTCAGCTCGGCGACAATCGAGGACGGCGGGTCTGGGGTGAACCGGTCCATCGGGGCTCGCTCAGCGCCCGTGTGACGGGTGCGGCCGGGATGCCGTCGGCTCACCGGGGGGATGCCTCGACCCCCTCGACGCACGGACCGCGCCCAGGGTGCCAGCTCCAGGCCCGGGCTTGCATCACGGCTTCCTTGGCTTGAACCTCTTCGGGTCTATCCCGTACTTGTCGAGCTTGTACTGGATGATGCGCTTGGTGGTCCCGAGGAGTCTCGCCGCCTCGCTCTGGTTTCCTTTCGCGTCCTTGAGCGCGTCCACGATGAGGGAGCGCTCGTAGCTGCCCACCAGGGTCTCGAGCTTGCCGTGGCGCTTTCTCTGTGCCGGGACGGCCTTCATCTGGAGAGAGGGGGGCAGGTGGACGCTGTCTATGGTGTCGCCCGTGGAGAGGAGTACCGCGCGCTCGATGCAGTTTTCCAGCTCCCTGACGTTGCCGGGCCAGTGGTAGGCGAGCAGGAGGTCGATGGCCGGGGTCGAGATGCGCTTGACCGGCTTCTTGAGCTGCCTGGCGTACTTCTCGACGAAGTAGTCGGCCAGGAGCATGATGTCCCCGCCGCGATCGCGCAACGGCGGGAGGTAGATGGGGAAGACGTTGAGCCGGTAGTAGAGGTCAGGCCTGAATGTGCCTGAGGCGGCGGCGTTCTCCAGGTCACGGTTGGTCGCGGCGATGACGCGGACGCTCACCCTGACCGTGGCGTTCGAGCCCAGAGGCTGGAACTGCTTCTCCTGGATGACCCTGAGGAGTTTGGCCTGAGCCGCGGCGGACAGCTCGCCGACCTCGTCGAGGAAGATGGTGCCGCCGTTGGCCTCCTCGAAACGGCCGCGCCTGCGCATGTTCGCTCCGGTGAACGCACCCCGCTCGTGGCCGAAGAGCTCGCTCTCCAGGAGCGTGTCAGGCATGGCCGCGCAGTTCACCTCGACGAACGGACCCTGAGCCCTCGGGCTGTTCTTGTGGATGGCCCTGGCCACGAGTTCCTTGCCTGTCCCGGTCTCGCCGTGTATCAGCACCGTGGTGCTGGAATCCGCCACCTGGGAGATGAGCCCGAAGACCTCCCTCATGGTCCTGGAGTTCCCGACGAGCTCGTCCGACGGCCTCTTCTCCCGTCCGATGATGTTCTTGAGCCTTCGGTTCTCCTCCTCGATGGACCTCATGTGCACGGCCTTGGCGGTGAGCTCGGCGACCTCCTCCAGCAGGGCGAGCTCGTATTCCGGGCTGTCCACCTCCCGGGCCACCTTGTCCGCGGAGAGGACCCCCACCACCTTCTCGTCGTAGACGATGGGCACGCAGAGAAAGGCGAGCTCGCTCCGGTCGAGGTGCCTCCTCGCTCCGGTACGGTCAAGGAAACCCGCGGCCTTCCCCAGGTTGGTCAGCACCATGGGCCTTCCCGTCTGTGCCACCTGGCCGGTGATGCCCTCGCCCGGGAGATAGGTGATGTCGAGGCCCTCGATGTCCACGCCGTGCGCCACGTCGAGGACCGCGGCCTTGGTGTCGCGCTCGAGTATGGAGATCATGCCCCGGTTCATGCCGGTCTCGGTGCTCAGGAGGTTGAGGACCGTGGCGAGCTGGGTCCTCAAGTCCATGGTCGAGGCCACGACCTTGGCGATCGAGTGGAGTACCTGCAGGTCCGAAACACTGAACTTTCTCATGGGCGCCTTTCCTCTCCGGTACCTTGTCAGAGGTGCAATACAACACCCAAGGCGTCTTGTCCACACGTTACTCATTTTGGTGCCGACTTTTCCGATTTGAAGCATTTTTGTGCCCTTTGAGACACCCGGAGATCCCCTTCTGCCTTCTATCATACTGATATGTCTATGTTTTCCGGAAACGGCATGGATCTTGACTAACGGCCAGCAACTCGACACACAGGGAGGACTCCATGGTAGATTCAGGACATACCGCGTGGATGCTCGTATCGACGGCGCTGGTGATGCTCATGACCCCGGGGCTGGCACTCTTTTACGGAGGCATGGTCAGGTCCGAGAACGTGCTCGCGACCATCATGCAGAGCTTCTCGTGCCTTGGTCTGGTCACGGTGCTCTGGGTCCTCTTCGGCTACAGCCTCGCCTTCGGCCCCGATGTCATGGGCGTCGTGGGTTCTTGGCAGTGGGCCGGCCTGTCCGGGGTTGGCATGGATCCGGGTCCGTACTCGGACAAGATCCCCCACCTCCTCTTCTGCTCGTTCCAGCTGATGTTCGCCGCCATCACGCCGGCGCTCATCACGGGAGCGTTTGCAGAGAGGCTCACGTTCAGGTCGTTCGTGGTCTTCACGCTCGCGTGGACGACGCTCGTGTACCTTCCCGTATGCCACTGGGTCTGGGGAGGCGGCTGGATGGGCAAGCTCGGGGCGCTCGACTTCGCGGGCGGGACGGTGATCCATGTGAACTCGGGCGCCGCGGCCCTTGCCGCTGCGCTCATCACAGGCAAGAGAAGGGGCTACAGGACCGAGCCCATGTATCCACACAACCTGCCACTGACCATGCTGGGGGCAGGGCTCCTCTGGTTCGGGTGGTTCGGGTTCAACGCTGGCAGCGCGCTTTCCGCCGGGTCCCAGGCGAGCCTCGCGTTCCTCTCGACTCAGGTCGCCACGGCCGCTGCCGCACTCGCCTGGATCGGGTGCGAGCGCGTGATCCGAAAGAAGCCCACGACCCTGGGTTTCGCCTCAGGCGCGGTGGCGGGCCTGGTCGCCATAACCCCGGGTGCAGGGTATATCGATCCCGTGAGCGCACTGGCTGTGGGGGCCGTAGCGGGCGCCGTCTGTTACTTCGCGGTCCTCATGAAAGAGAGACTCGGGTACGACGATTCCCTCGACGTGGTGGGGATCCACGGCGCAGGCGGTCTCTGGGGAGCCGTCGCCACAGGGCTCTTCGCGTCCTACGGGGGCACGGTGTTGTTCCATGGCAACCCGCACCAGCTCGTGGTGCAGGTCACCGGCGCACTCGCGACGGCGACGTACTCGTTCTTGGCGACCTCCCTCATCCTGCTCGCCATGAAGGGCCTGATGCCCTTGAGGGTGGAGGAGGAACACGAAGTGGAAGGGCTCGACAGGAGCGAGCACGGCGAGTCTGCATACTGGATCAGGTAGGGGTGACATACCGCTTGGATCACAACGGAGGGACGACATGAAGAAGATAGAGGCGATCATCAAGCCATTCAGGCTCGACGAGGTGAAGGACGCTCTCCAGCAGGTCGGGGCGTCGGGGATGACCATCACCGAGGTCAGGGGACACGGCCGCCAGAAAGGGCACAGGGAGATCTATAGGGGTGCCGAGTACACCGTGGACCTCATCCCCAAGGTGAAGATAGAGCTCGTCGTGGCGGACAACGCGGTCGAGGGGGTGGTGAGAACCATCATGGAAGCGGCAAAGACCGGCAAGATTGGCGACGGGAAGATCTTCATCCTCCCCGTCGAGGACGCCATCCGGATACGGACCGGGGAGTCGGGCCCCGACGCCCTCTGAGACGAGCGCCGGGCCCCTCTCGGCATCCGCTTGGGCGTCCTCCATGGCGGGACACCTGTGGGCCGCCACCTGCGGACGACCGGACGGCACCGTGCACGAAGAGACTTCCATGAGAAAGAGAGGGTACGAAGACCGAGGCCAGGGGGCGGGCCCGTGGGGCCTGTCCCCTGGCCTCGGGGGATTCAGGCTCTCGTGGAAGATCACGAGGGATTTCGACCGGCGTATCCGAAGACTCGCTCAGCCTTTGTCCGCCTCATCCGGTGGCTCCTGGAGCCTGGCCGCGGTGGGCGGGTACGGCAGGAGAGAGCTCTGTCCGGGTTCAGACCTGGATCTCCTGGTCATTACGTCCGGATCCACATCGGCCCCCGTGATCGAAGAGCTCATACGGACGGTCATATACCCGCTGTGGGACATGGGACACACCACGGGCTACGTGGTGAAGACCGCCTCGGAAGTCACCCCGCATGCGCGCTCCGATCTCCATTTCTTCACCTCGGTGATGGATGCCCGCTACCTGTCGGGCGACATCTCCCTCTTCGAAGACGCCACCCGGTCCACAACGAGGGTCACCTCGCCGGAAGAGGCGATGCGCCTCGTAGCGTTCCTTGGAGAACATGCCCGATCGAGGCACGCGAAGAACGACGGGTTCCCCCTTCACGAACCCGACGTCAAGGACGGCCCCGGGGGGCTGAGAGATTACCACGGCGTCGTATGGGCCCTCGGGACGATCCGCTTCCTTGCATGCCGTACACGCCGGATGCGCCTGACCCGGGGAGAGAAAGCCAGGGTGGTCATGGCTGCAGACAGGCTGCTCCTCGTTCGCCACCACCTCCACCGGATGGCGGGGAACAAGACCGACAGGCTCCTCATGGAACACCACACGGAACTGGCCAGGCGACTCGGGTACACGGACGGGTTCCCTGATACGGCCGAGGAATCGCTCCTGAAAGACGTGACCTCAACGATGAACGACATCCTGCTCACCTCTGCGTCATTCCTCTCGCGGATCGTCAGCGAACTGGGCATGGCGGTTCGTGAAGCACCCGCGGGTCGTGCAGGACGAGACCTCGCAAGGATGGAGACGCCCTTCGGCCTGAAGGTTGAGGCCGAAGGCGCCGCATCCGGGGATCCGAGCGACGAGGGGCGCGGAAAGAAGAACACCAAGAACGGGCCGGACGGAGGGAAAGACGGCGTCCCCGACGCCGCAGGCGGGAGGAAGGAGGGCAAGCGACCTCGCCCGGCGCATCCCGCGACGGCGGGGGATGTCCTCGAGGTCTTCCTGAGGGTCTCGATGACGGGTCTCGCACCGTCCGCGGCCGAGAAGGACGCCGCAGAGAGGTCCATGCACCTCCTCGACAACCCGCCGGGCGACACCTCGATATCGCGGCCGTTCCTGGACACGCTGACAGGCCCTTACCCGGCGGAAGCCCTCCTGGCCATGGTCGAGACAGGGGCGCTGGAGCGCGTCATCCCGGGGTTCAAGGCCATACGGGGAAGGGTACCGCCCGATCCCATTCACAGGCGGTCCGTCGACATGCACAGCATAGAGACGGTGAAGGAACTCAAGGCCCTCGAGAGCTGCAAGAAGGCCGTCTTCTCCCTGGTGGACGACACGGAGTGTCTGTACCTCTCGGCACTCCTGCACGATATCGGGAAGGGCTACGGCACCCCGCACTCCGTCACGGGCTCGAGCTTGGCGGGAAAGACGGCCATGGCCCTGGGCCTGGGCCGGGACAGGGCCGACAGGGTGGCCCACCTCGTCAGGTTCCACCTCCTCCTGCCGGACACGGTGAGCAGGAGGGATCTCTCGGAGGAAAAGACCATCCTCGATGTGGCCCGCGCCGTCATGAACCCGGGGAACCTCGCCATGCTCTATCTCCTGTGCATAGCGGACTCCCGTGCGACGTCCCCTGTCTCGTGGGACCCCTGGAAGGAGAGCCTCCTCGGCGAGCTGTACGAGAAGACCCTGCACGTCCTGGAGAAGGGCACCTACAGGGACCTCAAGAAGACCGCACTCCTCGAAAGGAGATGGTCGAGGCTCGCATCCGGAAAGCACGGTCTCCCGGCTGGACATGTCGAAGGCAGGCTGTGGTCCCTGCCCCAGAGCTACGTGATCCACACCCCCCTGTCGCGCATAGTGCGGCACCTGAGGCTCGCCAGGGGGATCAGCTCACGCTCCGATGTGGCCCTCGACGTCGAGACCCGCGCCGACCGGGCCGACGTGACGGTGGTGGCGCGGGATCGTCACGGCCTGTTCGCGACGCTCACCGGGATATTCGCCCTTTTTCACCTGGAGATCCTCTCCGCGAAGGTCTTCACGTGGTACGACAACACGGCTGTCGACACCTTCCACGTGAGGCTGCCCTGGTCCGGGTACGACGAGTGGGACCGCCTGGAGGCCGCCTTGCGCGCCGCGATGGAGGGGGTCATCGACGTGGAGGCATCCCTGGGAGCGAAGAGACCGCTGGCGACCTTCCCCAGGCCTCAACCAAGGTGGAGGGCGCACGTCCTCGTCGACAACTCGAGCTCCGATTTCTTCACGACCATCGAGGTCAGGGCGCTCTCCGGGATATCCACCGTGTACCGTGTCTCCAGAGCCATCACGGCCCTGGGTCTGAATATCCACAGGGCGGTCCTCTCCATCCAGGGATCGCTGCGCCTGGATACCTTCTCGGTCGTCGACGCGACGGGGGAGAAGGTGACGGACGAGGTGACCGTGGAGAGGACGGTGCGGGTGATAGAGGAGGCCGCCGAGGGAGGCTGAACGGGCCCTCGTCATCGGCGACGGCGCATCCCATGCGCCAAGGCAGGTTCCCGGGCTGTCCCGGCGGGAGCCGGACCCTCGTTCGGCCAGGGGCGGGTCACGGCCGTATCCGGCCCACGCCTGGCCCGACTTCCCCTTCGTGCGAAGACGCGCAGACAGCCGGCTCCTGGGTGCACATGGGCGGCGCGCCGAAGCTGAGGCGCCCGGTACACACCTGGGCGGGTATGCGGCAGGCCTGTAAGGGGCCGGGCGTACGAGAGGTCGGAGTCCGGCCGGCACACGCCTCTGCCGGCCGGACTTCGTTTCTAGAAGAGGAAGATCGGGTACGTGTCCGGGTTCTTGCCGAAGAAGGTCACGTCGTCTATCTTCTCTATCTTCCCACCCTTGAGCAGGGCGTACAGGCTGCGCTCGACGCCGATGCCCGCGCCCATGGTCTCGGGGAAGAGAGGCTTCCCCTTGTCGTCCGTCATGTGCACGGCGGTGAGGAACGGGCCGTAGCCGTCCAGGTTGGCGATGTTCATGAGCATCCCGTTCTCGAAAACCGGGGGCTCAGGGATGATCCGGTTGTCGATGAGGCGGCAGATGATGGGTTCGTAGAGCCACTCCCTGATGGCGCCGGAGAGGATCTCGATCGCCCGGGTATACGTGTTGGTCTTTCTCACGATCGACTTGGCGCATATGTCGTAGTTGTAGATCATGTCCGAGGTGTATGACGACAGCGGCAGCCTGCTCCCGTCTTGAAGGATATACGGGTAGATGAGGTCGTAGTTCTCGCGCATGAGGCCCGTCACCCAGAAGAACTGGGCGTCTATCTCGTCGCCCGCCTTGGCGTCGAGGTCCGCCTTGCCGTGCTTCTTCAAGGCCTCGTCGTGCCTGACCCTCGGGAAGGGGCGCTTGGGAACCTCGAGCGCCACCCCGAGCGCCTTGAGGTCTTCATCGTTCTTCTCGCACACGGCGCTTGCGGCCGCCACGATCATGCGCTCGAAGAAATCGATCGCCTTCTCGTAGTCTTCCCTGAGTATACGCTTCACCTTTTCCGGTTCGTTCTTGTAGGTCTCGAAGTCGACGCCCCTGTTCCTCCTCATCTCGATGTCGATCTGCGAGAAGTCGATGAGGTACTTGCCCCGCTGCTTGCGCTGCGGGCTCTCTATCTCGAGCCTTATGTTCGGCGAGTCGATGAAGATCCCCTTCAGCCTGGGGTTGAAGCAGGCGAGGAACTTCATGTAGATCATCGAGTGCGTCGCCACGTACGGCATGCCCTTGTAGTGGATGGTGGGCACGTGCTCCACGTCGTGGGCCAAAGGGTCGGTCACGGGGCTCATCTGCACGCGCTCCAGGTTCAGCAGGCCCTCGTTGACGAGAAAGTTGTTCACCGCGGTGACGAACGTGGTGCGCACGTTGAGCACGTTGTAGAGCGGCTCGTCGACCCATTTGCCCACGTAATTCTCGCGGACGAAGTCTTCGAAGGTGGTCCCTGACTGTGCGATGGTGGCCTGGAAATGGAACAGATCTTCTCCGATGAAACCCATAACGCGCCTCCTCCTTGGTCTTGTACCCTCCGGTTGGGCTCATGCCCCCCGGGGGCTTCTCGTCGACGACACTTCTTTTGCAATATGAGTGCCACCCTCAGGACCCTGGCGGGATCCCGTTCACCTTGCCGCGTGCGCCTGACCCGACCGGCCCTTTCCCTCCCGGAGCAAAACGCGGCTCACGATCACAAGCAGAACTTGTCGAAGCCCGCGGGCACTTCCGTCGGGTAGGTCCCGTCAAAGCACGCCGTGCAATAGTCCTCCGGGTGCTCCACGCACGAGAGCATGCCCTCGAGGCTGAGATAGCCGAGCGAGTCAGCCCCGATGAACGAGCACACTTCGTTCACCGTCTTCTCCGAGGCGATGAGCTCGGAGTGCCTGGAGATGTCTATCCCGTAGAAACAGGGGTGCCTGATGGGTGGGGAGCTGATCCTCACGTGCACCTCACTTGCGCCCTTGTCCCTGAGGAGCCGCACGATCTGTCTCATGGTGGTCCCCCTCACGATGGAGTCGTCCACGAGCACGATCGATCTGCCCTCGACGACCCCCTCCACCGCGTTGAGCTTGACCCTGACGTCGAGCTTGCGCTTGTCCTGGTGCGGGGCGATGAAGGTGCGGCCGACGTAGTGGTTCCTGATGAGGCCTATCTCGTAGCGGGTCTCCGATGCCCGGGCGTACCCCAGGGCCGCGGTGTTGCCGGAGTCAGGCACCGATATCACGATGTGGGCCTGTGCCGGCGCGTCTTCCGCGAGCCTCTTGCCCAAGCGCCTGCGTATCTTGTCGACCCTCTCGCCGAAGACGAGGCTGTCCGGCCGGGAGAAGTAGATGAACTCGAAGATGCAGAAGGCACGCCTGGGCGCAGCCGGGAGGAACAGGGACCTCGGCCCGTCGCGGTCTATCACGAGGACCTCGCCGGGCTCCAGCGACCGCACGTACTCGGCGGCCATGATATCGAAGGCGCAGGTCTCTGAAGCCACCACGTACGCGTCTCCCAGCCTGCCCAGGCTGAGGGGCCTGAACCCGTACGGGTCCCTGGCCGCAAGGAGCATGTCAGGTGCCAGCAGGACGAAACAGTACGCACCCACGAGTTTCTCCATGGCCTTCATTGCGGCCTCGATCACCCCGTCCTCCCTCGAGCGCGCGACGAGGTGGAGGACGATCTCGCTGTCAGAGGTCGTCTGGAATATGGACCCGGTGTCGTGCAAGAGTCTTCTCAGGGACGATGCGTTGGTTATGGTGCCGTTGTGCGCGAGCGCCATCGTGCCCTGCCGGCACTCGACGACGATGGGTTGGGCGTTGACGATCGTGCTCACCCCCCGGGTGGAGTACCTGTTGTGGCCGATGGCAGCATGTCCCTTGAGCCCGGGCATCGTCCGGGGGTCGGAGAAGACCGACCAGACGAGGCCCTGGCCCTTGTGGCAGGCGATGCAGGTCCCGTCGGCCGAGGCGATGCCCGCGCTCTCCTGCCCCCTGTGCTGGAGGGCGTACAAGCCGAGGTACACCTTCTCGGAGGCGCGCTCGTCGCCGTAGATGCCGACGATCCCGCACTCCTCGTGCCAGCCCTCGTGGTCTTCGATGTGCATGATCCCCACCCTATGCAAGTTCGGCACCATGGATACCCCTCGCTACGACGCCGGTCAAGGGACGAGTCGGTGCGGGAGGGTCACGGCCGCATCAAACCGGGGAAAGATCCCTGTCACACGAAAATCTTGGTGAACATCCCGACCAGGCACGGCCGAGAACGGTCACACCGGGAAGAGACCCGTCCACCATGAGGATCTGGCCGCCCCCGGCGCATCGGCACCTGCGTCCCCCTCACACCCCGAACATCCGCGGCTGCGCGCCGCCGCAGGCCGTTTGGGAGCGTATCGCGGCCTTGTCGTTCCGGCCCGTCGCTGCTTCCGGCCGCTCATGATCCCGTCCTCGAGGAGGCGAACCTCCTCTGCCGAGCGCCCCCGAACATCATCTCCATCCCCGGCTTCACCTCGAGCAGGCTCCCCGCACGAAAGGCACATTTTTGTCCGATTCAGGCAGGATGTTCACCTTTGTGCATCTTTCATGTGTCTTTTACGCTGCTCCATGAAGAGATCGGGCACCCTGCAGGCCGTGATGTCTATCCTTTCCCAGACGCGCCCTATCACGTAGGGTTCGTCCGCGAGGTAGTTCTCCAAGGATTGCCTGTCCGGGAAGTCGACGACGAGCATCGAGCCCCGCATGACTCCCTCTTCGTCCAGGATTGCGGCGCCGAAGAGCACAGCCCCTTCTTCCCTCAGTCTCTCAATACCCTTCAGGTGCATCTCGCGTGACTGCATCCTGCGCTCGACGGCGTGTTCGTCCGCGGCGTCCCTCGCGATTATGAGAAATTGCATATCCCCGTCTCCCCCTCTCCTTGGGATCGGCCCCATCCTCTCCTCGAGCACTCAAGCGGGCGCCCTTTCCCCTACGATCCTTTTCCTCATCATCAAAAGCGGGCTCTGCCTTTTTTTGAGCGTGCTTCACCATCCACGCCATGCGCGACCCTCCCGTGATGCGAGAGCTCCCGGCAGCCCTGGGCGCGAACACGACGGTCAGGCATGCCCCGCAGGATGGGGGCGTCATCTCCGAACCTTGACTCAGGTCAAGGAGACCTTACCATGCATGGGGTATGGTGGGCCACCATTTCAAGAAAGGGAGGTAAAGGACATGTTCTGTTTCCAGTGTCAGGAAACGGCTCGCAACCAGGGGTGCACCGTCAGGGGGGTCTGCGGCAAGACCGAGGAGACCGCGAATCTCATGGACCTGCTCATCCACACGCTCAAGGGCGCATCGCTCTACGCGGAGAAGGCAATGGGCAAGGGATCGTTCACCGAGGCGCACGGGCGAGTCATGGCGGACGCGCTGTTCTCCACGCTCACGAACACCAACTTCGACGCCGAACGCATCCACGGCTACATCGACAAGGCCTTGCAGCTGAGGGAGGAACTCCTGAGGGCTGCGGGAGAGGACGGCAAGACGGTAGACCACGACAGCGCCCTGTGGGTGGCCGGCTCGAGGGAGGAGAGGCTGTCGAAGGCCAAAGACGTCGGCGTCCTCGCCACCGCTGACGAGGACATACGCTCGCTCAGGGAACTCCTGGTCTACGGGTTGAAGGGCATCGCCGCGTACGCGCACCACGCCTTCGTCCTCGGGTTCGAGGACGCAGAGATCTACCGGTTCATCGCGCAGGGCCTCGCCGCGACGACCAAGGACCTGCCCGCCGACACCCTCGTCTCCCTCGTCGAGAAGGCAGGCGATACGGCCGTCAAGACCATGGCCCTGCTGGACAAGGCCAACACGTCCACCTACGGCAACCCGGAGATCACCACGGTGGGCACCGGTGTGAGGGCGAACCCCGGCATCCTCGTGTCCGGCCACGACCTCAAGGACCTCGAGGAGCTCCTCGAACAGACCAAGGGCTCCGGGGTCGACGTGTACACCCACGGCGAGATGCTCCCGGCCCACTCCTACCCGTTCTTCAAAAAGTACGACAACCTGGTCGGCAACTACGGCGGCTCCTGGTGGCACCAGCGCGAGGAATTCGAGACCTTCAGGGGCCCGATCCTCATGACCACCAACTGCATCGTGCCGGTGAAGGAGTCGTACCAGGGTCGCATCTTCACCACAGGGACCGCCGGCTACCCCGGGGTGAAACACATCCCCGACCGCTCGGACGGCAAGCCGAAGGATTTCTCCGAGATCATCGCCCTCGCGAAGACCTGCCCGGCCCCCAGGGAGCTGGAGAACGGCACCATCGTCGGCGGGTTCGCCCACAACCAGGTGACGGCGCTTGCGGACAAGGTGATCGAGGCGGTCAAGACCGGTGCCATCAGGCGTTTCGTGGTCATGGCCGGCTGCGACGGCAGGCACAAGGAGCGAGAATACTTCACGAGGGTGGCCGAGGCCCTGCCTGCAGACACCGTGATCCTGACAGCCGGCTGCGCCAAGTACCGCTACAACAAGCTCGTCTTGGGCGACATAGGCGGCATTCCCAGGGTGCTCGACGCGGGCCAGTGCAACGACTCGTACTCGCTGGCCGTCATCGCGCTCAAGCTGAAGGACGCCTTCGGGCTCGATGACGTCAACGAGCTCCCCTTGTCCTTCGACATCGCCTGGTACGAGCAGAAGGCGGTCGCGGTCCTGCTCGCGCTCTTGAGCCTCGGCTTCAAGGGCATAAGGCTCGGCCCGACGCTCCCGGCCTTCCTCTCCCTCGGTGTCGGCAAGGTGCTCGTCGAGAAGTTCGACATCAAGCCTGTCACGGATGCGGCCAATGACGTCGCGTCCATGATGCAGGGCATGTGAACGACATCCACGGCTGATCGACACCCTGACCAGGCTTGAGCGCTTCGCCGCTCGAGGGAGATCCGGCCTCAAGGTGACAAAGGGGCGGGGCGACGCCCGCCCCTCGTGTTTTCCCCTGGGGTCACCCGGTGCAAGGCTGTGCATGCCGTGAACAGGCGCGCTCACCTAGGTCTCGGTCGCCGAACCCCCCTGGAGCACACCGCTCGTGTAACCTGCACCCATGTGCACGGACCGTCCGCGGGGGGGAACAGCAAGACAAGAGCGCCATGTGGTCTTGTTCCCTGCCGGGTGAATGCGGATGCACCCGCCCGGAGGATACCCGTCACGTGTACGATAGCGGCCTCGTGGGGCTCCTCCGGGCAAGGGCCACCCCGCACCGGCATGCAGGCGGGAACAACCAGGTGCGGGTTCGGGTCCTGTGGCTCTCCGCCGACGCGGTATCACGAGAGGCTCGGGCGCCGAGGGAGAGACTTCCCCTGAATTGCCTTGACCTTCGTCTCCGAGCCCTGTTAAGCACAAAGCCTGGGGAGACGGCGGATCACGAGCGAGGCTCAAGAAAACGACGGTCACCCATGGAAGCATGTATATCGGAGGGTGTTCACATGGATCGTCAATCACCGACTCGACCTGTTTCATCCATTGTTCACCATGAAAGCGTGTCCCGGAGGGTGTTCACCATGGAACTGAAAAGGCTCTTCGTCTTGGCTGTCTGCGCACTGGCCCCTTTCCTTTCATCCCCGTGCGAGGCTTCCCGGGCGTACGTGGGGGTGCAGGTCGGACCCGAGATCGTGTCGGACTCCGAGGCAGACCTGGAGACGGCTCTCGGTTTCGGTGTCTACGCGGGGTACCGGATAGACAGGATGCTGGGCATCGAGGCCTCCCTGACCACCGCTGACCACGATCCAGACGGCAGGGGCGCCGACGGCCTGGAGATCACCTCGATCATCGTCGGCCCGAGGATCAACGCGCAGGCGGGCTCCGCGCGGGTGTACGCCGACGTCGGTCTCGGGCTCTACTTTCTCGACTTTGAGAGCAGGGTCGGGGACGACACCGAGAGCTCTGGCGGCATCTCCATGGGCGCGGGCATCGAGGTGCCCCTGCAGCGGTCCATGAGCCTCGGCATGGACCTCAAGTACCACGTGCTCTTCGATGACGACGACCTCGACAGCGACCTCGTGACGCTCATGGTAAGGCTCGGGTTCGACCTGTAGCACCAATCACCCACGGGAAAAGACCCCAAGAACGCGCTCCAGCGGGGTCTCTTCCAGGAGAATTCACCAGGCGCGTGTGCCGGCCCCTCGGCCGCGGTCCTGCACGGCCTCCTTCATGCGACCCTTCCTGAATCCCACGGCCCTCCTCGACGGTCATGGGAGGTCGGCTCGTGTCGCTATCGGTGAGGACCCGGCAGGCGGGGAAGACCTCGACATGCGGCACGTTCGTGGGCTCACCCCAGGTCCCGGCGACTTACCGCGGCGCATGCGGAGCTGCCGGTGCTTACCCCGTGGCCGCACGGGCCGCCTCGATCCGGAGAACCCGCAAAGCAGTCGCATTCGGACATGACCCGAACCCCGAGGGCGTCAGGCTTCTGTCCCGCCATGGTCTCCCCGCGTCTGCGGCAGGGGCGGCTCCTCTCGCAAGGGGAACACGAAGGGGGGCAGCGGCCGAAGGCCCGCTAGGCCGGGTGAGACGAGCCGGGGGCCCGCTCGAAGAGGAAGACCAGGAAGGGCAGGTGCCCCTTGAGGGCGTCGTCGTTGCCCGTCTCCTCGCACCACGCGACCGCCTCCTCGATCGTCACCTCTCGAGTGTGGCTCCCGCCGAACCACGTTTCCACCCCGGGGAGCCGGTGGAAGGAGGCGTTCATCCCCCCTTCGTACACGATGAAATACCTGCCCTGGTCGGTCACGTAGAGGGTTTCCGAATCGTTCCTGAGGCACATCCCGCCCTCGGAGACGCTCCAGCGCCCCAGTTCGGTCGATTTCGCCGGGTCGAGCTCCTTGGCGAGCAGCCTCTGCTCGGTCTTCTCGTAGAGGATGTCTTTCATCATGACCACGTCGGCGCTCTCTGCAGACAGTGATCATACGCTATGCGCGGCGCCTTGCGCAAGACGATCCCATCCATGCCGGCCCGGCTGGACCGAAAGTCGCCACGAGGCATCGAGGCACCTTCGTCGCTAGATGATCTCCTCCATGGGCAGGACGAAGGCCTTGAGTCCAGCCCGTGGATGCCTGGCCTTGAGTTCCCGGATTACCCCGGTGAGGCGCTCGTACTCCTCGATGCCCACCGCGGCGAAGAGGACACAGTTTTCCCCCGGCCAGGTGTGGGTGTGGAGCTTCGGCTCGGTCTCCAGCCCTTCCCCGCAGGCGCGTTCCATCTTGGTGTAGGCCGTTATGCCCGCATCCTTGAGCGCCTTGATCACGTCGTAATCGGCCGCCCTCGAATAGACCACGAAGACCATCTTCATCTCGCATCGCCCCCTTCGGGAGACTCTTGAGCATGCCCTGTACGCATACGCGACCTCACCCATCTCCCGATCCCCTGTTTCCAGTCGTCGAAGAGGTCGTACGCAGCCGGCACCACCGCGAGCGTGAGGAACAAGGAGGTCAGGAGACCGCCTATCACGATCACCCCCATGGGGGCCCTGATGTCGGAGCCCTCGCCGATACCCAGCGCAACGGGAAGCATGCCGAACACCATGGCGAAGGTGGTCATGAGGATCGGCCTGAGCCTCACGGGCCCTGCCTGGAGGATGGCGTCCCTCCTCGAGTAGCCGCGCTCTCTCAGCGTGTTCGTGTAGTCCACGAGCAGGATGGAGTTCTTCTTCACGAGCCCCATGAGGAGAATGAGCCCGATGAAGCTCACGATGCTTATGGTCATGCCCGTCACGAGCAGGGCGCCGAACGCTCCGATGAACGACAGCGGCATGGCCAGGAGGACCGTTATGGGATGGAGGAAGCTCTCGAACTGGGCCGCGAGCACCATGTAGGCGAGGACGATGCCCAAGAGGAGCGCGAACAGGAGGTACTTGAAAGATTCACCCATGGTCTCGGCCTGGCCCACGTACGCCGTCCTGTACCCTGCGGGCAGGATCCTCGAGGCGATCGAGTCGAGCTCGGCCATGGCCTCGGCCAGGGGCTTGTTCTCGAGGTTGGCGAAGACCCACGTGGACCTCTGGCGGTTGTACCTGCTGATGCTGGTCGGCCCCCCGCCCTCGACTATGGTGACCAGGTTGGAGAGTTCCACGAGCCTCCCGTCGGCGGCCCTCACCGCTATGTTGCCGAGATCCGAGGGGTTTGCCCTGTCCTCGGGCCTGAGGCGCATCCTCACGTCGTAGCGCCTCGAGCGCGACTCGTCCTTGAACTTCGATATGTCGACCTCGCCGCTCACGAGGAGGTTCACCGCTTCGGCTATCGAGGCCACGCTCACGCCCAGGTCAGATGCCCTCTCCCTGTCTATGTACACCCTGACTTCCGGCTTCCCCGTCTCGAGGGAGGTATCCACGTCGACCACGCCCCTCACCTTGGCGAGCTCGCGCATGACCGCCTGCGTGTTCCTCTGGAGCCCCTCCATGTCCGGGCTGCTGATGATGTACTGTATGGGCACCTCACGTATGCCGCCGCCGAGCATGGACACCATCTCGGTGGTCGCC
>JAKPDW010000094.1 GCA_029552245.1 Deltaproteobacteria bacterium | reverse complement strand
GGCGTTCGTCTCCGCCGAGGCCCTTTCCGGGTCCGTCTCTTTCAGGTACCTCTCCATCTCCTTCTCCGAGGGGGCCTCCCTGCCCATGTCCCGCGCCGCGTTGGTGAAGAGGGACGTGCCGACGGTGTTGATGATGGTGCGCTTTTGGTTCTCCATGTTTATCTGTCCGTCCCCTCCGCGATCCCTTATTTATTGATCGCCACAATCCAGTAGGCGTTTCCCCGTTTCTCCACCGTGACGTCCGCCACGGCGCCCCGTCTCTTTTCGAACAAGGCCTTGTGCAGGTCGGGCGGCACGAGTTCCCGGCCCTTGGCCTCCGCCTTTTTGCCGCCGAACTCGGCGGTGAGGGTGTTGTTGCCCGGGTTCCAGCGCAAGGCGGCTCCCTGCCACTCCTCCCGGGCCGCCGGCGCCGCCGCGGCCCGGGGCGGCGTCTCGACGGGACGTGAGACGGGGGGCGAAACCGGCACGGCGGGCTTTTCCGCCTGTCTTTCCCTCTCCGTCTCCGCTACCGGGGCGGGTCCGGGGGTGACGAGGACCCAGCCGAACTGGAGAAGGTCCTTGCCGACCCTTTTACGATCCGCCGCGGCCAGCCAAAGGGTCGTGGCGTGATCCAGCTCTTTCGGCGGCTTGCCCTTGGCCTGCATGATCCTGATACGGCGGTGTCCGGCTACGGTCACGCTCTCGGCCCCGGAGTGACGGCCCACACGGAGGGGAAAGGCGCCGTCGGCCCATGACGGCTTGAGACCGCGGATGCCGATGTCCGCCAGTTCGTCGCTCTCCCGCAGCAGTTCCCCCTCGTAGAAACGCCGCACCCCCGCGATGAGTTCTTCGGCGTCTATGGGAGAACGGATGAGACCCTCGGCAAGGGGCCTCTCCACGCGGATCGTCCCCTCGAAATAGGCCCCCGGCTCGATGACCTCAAGGACCTGGTAGGCCCCACGGGCGGAGAATTTGGAGGGTTGCTTCTTTTCGTTGAGGGCATAGACGACCCGGGTCCTGACGGGTCCCACGGGCATGAAATCCGAGACCTTGACGAGGCGGAAGGGGTCCGTGTCGAATTTTCCCCCGTCGAGGAGCTCGATCTCAAGGTCTTTACCTTTGTGACCCCTGTTGGGCGGGATCTTTTTGCGCCTCTGGAGTTCGTTGAGCCAGGCGGTGCGGAGGGCGCCTTTCACGGCGGAACCGGGGAGGTAGGGCAGATCCGTGTGGGGGTGGTAAGACGTGCGGGCGACGGCGAAGCGGTTGAGCTCCTGCTGCACCTTTTTCCGGTCCTTTCCATCCATTTTGAGGGTGTCCCGGTAGTGGGCCACGAAGCCGCTGCACAGGGCCACCTCGCGACCCGGGAATTGCCTTCCCCTCATGAATTTATAAATACTCAACAGAGAAGACACGGAGCCCTCGGCGCATATGGCGCTGAATCTCGCCTTGTCCTCGGGACCGAGGGAACGTATGAAATCGAAGGGGTCGAAGACCCTCATCAATTGACGTTCCTCATCGACGATGAAACCCATCGGCTCGTAGGCGTCGTCGCAGCCCACGTGAACCGGGCGGAGGACTTGTATATGGAAGCGAGTAATCTCAGACATGGTCCAGCTCCAGTCGGAAGGGGATATGAACGGCATATCCCTGATGAATGGTCTCGGGCAGGGCCTTGGAGAGACCGCTGACAGCCCGGCCCAGATAAGGCCTCCCCAGGGCGGCGGGATCGGCGGGGACCAGCACCGCCCCCTCATCCGCCATGACCACGGGGTTTTTGAAAGGGTCGGGGGAAACGGCCAGCCAGTCCCCGTGACGCCCGAAGCGGGTGAATGGCTGGAAAAACGCCATTCGGCAGGACCCGCCCTCTGGCACCACGGGGCCGAGGCAATAGGCCGCGTTGCCGCCCTTGCAGGAAGGAAGAGGTATCTCTTCCCAAGACCAAAGTTTGAAACGGCCGCACCCCGTCGAGGCGTCGGCCCCGAAACCACCCACGCCCACCCGTTCCAGGGCCCGGCATACCCGCCCGATGTCCGTCGCCCCTTCGTCGACGAGGACAAAGATGACCAGGCGGCAGCCGGGGAGGTAATGGGTCACGGGGGTGCTGAAGGGGGCGAAACCTTCCCCCGTCGTCATGGTCATGCGGTTGATGCTGTTGTGCATGCGTTCGTCTTCATGGCTTACCGCTGAGACACCCGCGTAAGCCTTCCCTTCCCCCCGGCTCCCCAGGAGACGCCCGGCCAGTTCGCCGTCGTTGATGAGCTCCGCACTAGCCGGGTCCAATCGCAGGTCCCCGCCCACGAGCATCCAGCGCCGGCGCTGGTTGTCCTTGCGCTTCTTCAGACGCTCCCGGCGGGATTCGCCCTTTTCGGCAAAAAAGTAGCTCAGGGGCAGATCGGGCCTCTTCAGGGCGTAAATGTCCCCTTCCCCGTCCTGGAGGCAGGGCCAGGCGGAGGAAAAGACGACGAAGGGACGCTGGTGATAGACCTCGACCCATTTCTCCAACCCCCCGGTGAGGATGTCTCGGTCCTGGGCGGCCTGCCAGCAGAAGACGCCGAAGAGCGTGTCCGCCTTGAGGGGGGTGGCGAAGGCGCTCTGGGGCTCCATCAGGATCTTGTAGAGTCTCATGGCTCCAGCCCCTTACATTTGTTTGATGTTGTCGAAACGCTCCTGAATGGCCGGGTCGTCAAACTTCATGCTGATCCGCCCGTAGCCGCGGCTTCCCGAACCGCCCAGGGCGTCGAGGGTCAGGAGTTTGAGGCCCAAGAGGAGGTAGTCAACCAGTTCGCCGTCGCTTTCGCCGAGCTCCTTCAGGGTTACGGTGAAGTCAAACTCCACGCCCGCGGGGACCCGTTCGGTGAAGCGGGGGTTTTCCGCAGTCCCGCGGATCCGGTTGATGGAATTCTCGCTCTTCACCTCCGTGAGGGGCAGGCGCTTCTCCCTGGCCGCCCGCAGCCACTCGGGGCGGATGGGGCAGTCGGCGAAGGCCACGCGCGTGGGACCGAGCTTGGCCGCCTCCTCGCCGGCGTCGCCCCCCGTGCCGAAGAGCTTGATGATCCTCTCGGCCTCGCGTCTCTGTTTCTCGTCCAGGCTCTTCTTCAGGTCACCGGCCTGAACGGGCTTCCCCTTCGTCATGACCATGAGGCCGCTTTTCATCTCCAGGAGGGCGCGGACCTTTCCCTTTATGGAAGAGCCGGGGATGTACGGTTCCATGGTGTGGGGATGCCGAACGACGGGGTTGTCCGTGCCCCCGATGCGCATCTCCGTGTCCCCCGCGCCGATGTGAAGACCGCTCTCCAAGGTGATGACGCCTTTAATCTCGTGTATCTTCGTCAACTGCATGGCTTCCCTCCTCATCAATCACCGTACATCTTGTAGTAACCCATGAAGGCCTCGAACAGGTTCGCGAAGACGTTGAGGTCCTGGGGTGAATTGACCTGGCCGACGGACTCCTTGATGAAACTGAGGAATCCGGCACTCACGTAATCCCTCCCGAAGGCGTAGGCGGCCTTGGCGTTGAGCATCTTGACGAGGGGCTCGACGTTCTCCCAGGGCTCCGTCTCCGCCTCCGACTTGAGGCGCAGGACCTCGTCGTAGAACTTCCTGATCTGGCTCCGCTTGTTCTTGTTCAGCCGGTCTTTTTCTTGAACCTTACCGCCTTCTTTCGCTATGTCCCTGGCCAGATTCTCCGCCACGTCGGAGAACAGTGTCGGCCTCACGAGGCGCTTGGCCGGGTCCTTGTAAAAAGTTATTTTTTCCATACCGCCCTCCTTCTCATCTCTTGTTGTAGATCACATCCCAAAGGGCCATCTTGAATCGACCGCCGTACACCTCAAGCCAGACGACCGCCCGGGAAAAATCTTTTTGCGCCTTTCGTTTCTCCTCCTCGGACAGACCGCGGCCCACGTTCCTGTCCACGCTGTAGCGGAACAGGGCCCTCCACTTGAGGCTTTCCAGGTCCTCGAGGGTCGCGGCGTCCCGGGCCTTGACCCGCCTCTCCTCCTCCGCCTTGGCGATGAAGTTGTTGAGGCGGTAGATCATGGCACTGTTGATCATCTTGTTGTCCCACCAGGTGGAGAGGGTCTCCTTGATCTCGTTCATCTTGGCGAACTCTTCCCATGTAGCCGTTTCCCCGAACATGGTGACCCGGTTGCGCCCCCGGGTCTTGGAGAGCCCCAGGGCCTCTTCCGAGGCCTCGGCGAGGCGCTTCACGGGGACTCTCGACTTGTGGATGGTGATGCCGGCGGAAAAATGCATCTCGGAGTTTCCACAGACATATTCCGCGAAGGCCATGTTCAGGTGCAGGGCCAGATCGACCATGCGGTTCCAGGGACCGATGAGGAAAAGGTCGTCACCGCCCGCGAAGACGGTGTAGACGTTCTCGAACCTTAAGTCCGTCTTCAGGAGATGAGGCAGATAGACGGTGAAAAAGAAATCGAGCTGGCGGCTCAAGGCGGCCATACGGGAGACGGTGAACAGCTCCGGGGGAATTCCCGCGCCCATGAGCATGCCGAGGTTGTCGACGTCGGCCTTAAGAACGCCGAGGGCGGCGACTCCCTCAAAGGAGTCCTCGGATACGGGGTTCATGGACTTGGCGGCGATATGGGCGAAGGTCTTCAAGTTTCCCACCTCGAGGCCGCCGATGTCTTCCAGGGCCCTCCGCTCTGTTTTCTCACCCGCAAGAATCCGTTCGTCATATATGTCCGTATCCGTGACGACGGGCACGTAAGCGTTGAGGAAACGGGCCGTGACGTCCTTCTGGACCGTGCCGTCGGGACGGATGGAGATATCCCAATACTTGAGGAGGGAGCCCTCCCGCGCCAGTTCCTTGAGTCCCCCGGAGAGAAAGGCGACCTGATAGCTTCCAAAGACGGGTTCCAACAGGCGGTTCTCTTCCCCGTGGATCTTCGCGTCCGCCGTCAAGACGGCGATGCGGTCCTCCTTGACGAGGCGCTCGCCGAGGAAGATGTGATCGCGGCACAGACAGCAGGCGGAGACGGCGTCGCCCAAAACGGTCGACCCTTCCGCCCTCGGGCTGGAAGGCCTCTTGCCGCAGAAGGGACACAAAGGCCGTTTGAGATCGTTGCGGAAGGAATCCAGGTACTCTTTCACGGCCCCGCCCAAGCGATCCAGGTCGATCTTGTTAAACTTTCTTCTCTCCATGCGCCGGGACAGTTTTTCCCAAAGATCGGCGAAGCGGCCGGCGCTGAAATCCCCCGGCGTCGCCGTGACGTGGGCGATGCCGAGGGCGTTCTCGCCGTAAGTCTGGGCGAAAAGCCAGTCATTGACCTTTTTTCCCACCCGGGCGGCTGCGTCGGCGGCATCCTTGGTATTGGGGGCGATGATCATGAACTTCCCCGCCGCGTTCATCCCCACGGAGAGGCACGTCAAACCGATCTCCCGACAGATCATGTCGGCGGCCAGCTCGGTGAAAAGGGACACGGCGAACGAGCGGCCGCGCAGTATCTTGCTGCGGGCCTTGCCCGTCTCGCCGCCCTCGCTGAAGATGAAATCCTGGATGCCGTAGAAGTCCCCGCCGATGAGGAGAAACTTCTCCATGTCCACGTCCCGGATCGCCTCGACGGTCATGGTCGCGGTAGCGTCATGGTAGAGGTAAAGGGCTGCCGCTATGGCCGCCGTGATGCGTGAGTGGTCGTAAAGGGACACGTCCGGTATCACCCGGCCCGCCCTCGCGGCGGGGATGGATGAGATAAAGACGAGCATGACGCTGTCGAGGTGTTCCAGCCATAGGGATACGTTTTCCTGGCGGTGACCGAGCTTCTCTAAGGCCGCCGTGAATTCGAAAAACAAACGCCGGTATTCCTCGGCGGCCGTAGCGTCACTCACGGGCGTGTCTTTCGATCTTTTTTTGGGGAAAAGGCCCCTGGCCGAGATCTCCCTCAGGGGGTGATACCATTCGTAGGCATCGCGTTCCCTTGGGAACTTCACCTTGCCGAGATGCTCGAACAGGGACAGGAGGCGAACCCGCCGGTAATCATGCCAGTCCGTGGCGCTGTTGTAATCCTCGAACTCCTGCCTGTCCCAACCGCTGGACAGGCGGTCTGCCATGGCGATGATCCACTGGAGGGGCCTCTCCGGCTTGTGGTGCCCGGCGGCGAGGTTGATGAGGGCCTCTTCTAAACCCCAGCCGGCCTTGTTGAACACGGGCGGCAAGATCTTTTCCATGTGGTCCAAAAACGCCGCGGTGTACAGGGCGTGACGATGGGTGTAGCGATCCTTGAACCTGGGTTGATAAAGGTCGGCGTTGCCTTCCGCGAACCCCGGCTGAATCTCCATCCCGTCCTGGGCGAATTTGCCTATGTCGTGCAAAAAAGCCGCGAGGGTTATCTTCAGGACCTTCTCATTCATGGCGAAAACCTCCTTCCGAACCGGCTCTTACCCCAATCCGGCTTATTCATCAAAATTCGCAACGTTGCCGACCTCCATCAGTTCAGGTCGACGTCGGGCACCACCGGCGCTAAAGCGTCACCCGGATCCGGTCCCTGTCCAGGGGGATGCCGTAGCGCGTGTCCGGTCTTTTACCCCTCCCCTCGATCATCAGCTTTCTCTCCCCATCCGGGCCGAAGGCCTCCTGAATGTCCCTGCGGATCTTGGCCTTGTAGGAGCGGAAATTCTCGGCGTTGAG
>JAKPDW010000007.1 GCA_029552245.1 Deltaproteobacteria bacterium | reverse complement strand
CGAGGACGTCCCGGCCCTCTGTGCCGCCATGAAACGCCTCATCCTCGCCAAAGACCTCAGAGACCACCTCGGCCGCAACGCCGCCCACGTCTCCTCCACCTTCTCCCAACACACCATCATGCAGGCATGGGACAGCCTCGTACAACGGGTGTGCCGGTGCGCCAGATGACTGCAGGCCTTCCCCATCGACCCGGGCGCATCCTGCTGTCGATCCTGTCGTTGCAACCAGGCGGGGCCGAGCGGGTGATCAGCGAGATGGCGAACTGGTGGGCCGCAAGGGGGCTCGCGGTGGGGGTCATGACGCTCGGGGGGGGAAAGAACGACCACTACGAGCTGGCCCCCGGCGTCGTGAGGTACCGGGTCGATTCCTGGCGGCATGCGTCGTCGCGTCTTGCCAGGTGGGCCGACCTCGCCCTGCTGCCGTTCGCCGTGAGGAAGACCGTGAGGTCGTTCGCGCCTGAGGTGGTCGTCAGCTTCATAGACCTCGTGAACAACATCATGGCCTTCTCGCTTGCGGGAAGCGGAGTCCCGCTTGTCGTGTGCGAGCGGATCGACCCGAGGCACCACCGGATCAGCAAGGCGAGGGCGCTCGCACGGCGCGTTCTCTACCCCCTCGCCTGTGCCCTGGTGGTCCAGACCGAGGCGGTGGCGGCATCCTGGGCCAGACGGGTGGTCCCGGCCCACAAGGTGGCCGTGATCCCCAACTTCGTGCGCGACCTCCCCCCCCGGTCCGCATGCCCTGGGCCCCAGGGGGTCTCGAGCCCGTACGTGCTGGCCGTGGGAAGGCTCGATGCGCAGAAGGGTCACGACCTCCTCATCAGGGCCTTTGCGAAGGTGTCGAGGGACATCCCCGGGTGGAGACTCGTGATCCTGGGCGAGGGGCCGGAGAGGCACACCCTCTCCCGGCTCGCATCCAGCCTCGGCATGAGCGACTCCGTCATGATGCCCGGTGTCGTGCCGGAGCCTGCGGCCTGGATGTACGGCGCGTCCCTGTTCGTCCACCCCTCCCGCTACGAGGGCTTCCCCAACGCCCTGCTCGAGGCCATGGCAGCAGGCTGCGCCGTGATCGCGGCCGACTGCCCGAGCGGGCCCGCAGAGATCGTAAGACACGGCGTCAACGGAGTGCTCGTGCCGAGCGACGACCTCGAGGCGCTCGGCACCGCCATGAAGACGCTCATGGAAGACACGAAAGCCCGGGAACGCCTCGGCAAAGAGGCGCTCAAGGTGGCCGAGACCTTCTCGAGCGCCGCCGTCATGGGCGCATGGGACGAACTCTTGTCCCGGGTGACAAGGAAAGGGGATGTGCAGGATGGCGGCCCACCATGGAAAAGGTGATGGCGGGCCGTCCCCGAACGCTCTTGTGCTGAAGGGGCAGGGAGAGCCGAATGTTCATGACGCGAGGGCAAGGATGGGATCGCACCGGTCGACCGGGATGACAGGAGCGCCTCGGGAACAACCTTCTCCTGAGGGGCATATCGTGTTGGTCGTCTCTTCCCTCTCCGCCGGGGGGGCGGAACGCGTGGTGGCCGAGATCGCGAACTGGTGGTCCAAGAAGGGCAGGAAGGTGACCGTCATCACCCTGGCGGGCAAGGAGCACGACCACTACAAGCTCGACCCCCCTGTCGGGAGGGTCGCGCTCGACATCTGGGGCAGGACGTTCATCCCGTGGTTCGTGATCGGCAAGGGGATCAAGAGGTACACCAAGATCAGGGGGCACATACGGGGGCTGTCCCCCGACATCGTCGTCAGCTTCATGGACACGAACAACGTGCGGACGTTGATTGCGCTTGCGGGGACCGGGGTGCCGGTGATCGCGTGCGAGCGGATCGACCCGAGGCACCACGACATCGGCCTCTACTGGTCGTTCATGAGGCGCGTCACCTACCCCTTGTGCAGCGCCCTGGTGGTCCAGACCGAGGCGGTGGCGGCATCGTGGGCAAGAAGGGTGG
>JAKPDW010000059.1 GCA_029552245.1 Deltaproteobacteria bacterium | reverse complement strand
GTCTCTCATAGCGTGTTCACCTCCTGCCGTGCGACAATCAGTTGATTTTGGTGCGTACCAAAATCAGGGGGCCATCCGGTCACTCGGAGCATATGATCTCCTCCTCGCTAGGGGGTGTCGCCGGAGACCTCTCCGCCGCCGACACCGCCGCCCCCGGAACGGTATTTAAAGGAGCCTTGGTTTTCGGAGGGGGGGTATTCCGACAGGGGAGGTATGTCTGATAATCGACACCCGCCCGCTCAAGATGATCTCGGAGCGTGGAGCGCGGAACGCCTAGGTCCTTGGCGACGGCGGACAGGGAGCCGCGCACCTTTAGCAGCTCGACGGCGAGCGGGATGTTAATGTCCTTGCGGACCTTCTGCCCCCATCCCTTGCCCTCGTGTATGCGGCGGGCGATGCCCTCCTTGACGCGGGCGGCGGTCTGCTTGCGCTCCAACTCGCCGAGCGCGAGCAGGACGCGAATGAAGAACTCGCCTATCGGGGTGGAGGTGTCCACGTTGCCGCATATGGTGTCCTTGACCAGGATCAGGCGCACGTTGGCCGCCTCCAACCTCTTGATGAAGACCATGCCCTCCTCGGCGTTGCGGATGAATCGGTCCAGGCGTAGGATGACCACGGCATCTATGGGGTGGTCGGGTCGCGTGGCCAGCTCCATCATGGCCCGGAAGCCGGGCCGGTTGGTGTCCTTGCCGCTCTTGTGGTCCACGAAGGCCCGGGCGACCTCAATGCCGTTGGCCTTGCAGTATTGACGGAGGATCAGGAACTGCGTCTTGGGGTTCTGCATCTCGGCCTCCTCCGAGGTCGAGACTCGGGCGTACAGCGCGACCCTCATGGCGTCGTCCTCCAGGCGCGTCGAGTCGTCCGGTAACAATCGACGCAGATCCACCAGGTGACGTATCGGTCCACGTAGCGGCGATCCTCGTCGCGGGTCGGCCGGCCGCACCAGGAGCAGGGGGCGATCATGCACATCCCTCCAGTGTGGCCTGGCGGCCGTCCGGGGCTGCCAGGGATTTGCGGTAGCAGTTGCTACAGAGCCAATAGGTGGTGGTGCCGATGATGCGGA
>JAKPDW010000005.1 GCA_029552245.1 Deltaproteobacteria bacterium | reverse complement strand
CATCGCAGGTCATCCTGGGGCTGGACATCCTCGTGTTCGCTCTTGTGTTCGCGCTGTACGCCGCGAAGGCGATCTCCCATCCATCTGCGGTACGCAGGGAGGTGAGGCATCCCGTCACGCTCAGCTTCTTCCCCGCGGTCTCCATCGGCATCCTGCTCATGAGCGTGGCGTTCTTGAACACTAACACCGAGCTGTCATTCCTCCTCTGGGTGGTGGGGACCATCCTGCATGCGGGCCTGACCCTGTACATCATGCGGGAGTGGATCACCCAGGAACACTTCGAGATCGGTCACATGAACCCGGCGTGGTTCATTCCCGTGGTGGGAAACCTGATCGTTCCTTTGGCAGGGGTGACCCATGCGCCTGCCGACATCTCGTGGTTTTTCTTTTCCATCGGGATCGTCATGTGGGTCGTGCTCTTCACCGTGGTCACCTACCGGATGATCTTTCACCGAGTTATCCCGGAGAGGCTGCTGCCCACGCTGTTCATCCTCGTGGCGCCGCCTGCCGTGGGATTCATAGCCTACGTGAAGCTCGCAGGAGGACTGGATGCCTTCGGCAGGATCCTGTTCTTCTTCGCCGTGTTCATGTTCGCGTTTTTGATGACCCTTGGTGCAAGGCTCGCCAGGATCAGGTTCTTCCTGTCCTGGTGGACCTACACGTTCCCGGTGGCTGCCTTGGTCGCAGCGTGCACGCTCATGGGGCGTCTGGCCCCGAGCGTTTTCTTTACGGGCATGGCGGTCGTCCTGTGGGTCCTGCTGTCCTTGTTCATTCTGTTCCTCGGGGCAAGGACAGCGATCTCCATAACGCGCAGGGAGATCTGCGTGGAGGAATGAGGCGAAGAAACCGGGGGCTTCTCCATGAAACGCTCTGTGCTTACTATACACGGTGGACAATCCAAGAAGGAGAGGACAGGGTATGAAGAGAGATCATGAACACGGCATCTCCAGGAGGGCGTTCCTTTCGGGCGTCGCCACGGCGGCCGTCTCGGGCGCCGTGGGTCTGCCCGCAAAGGCTCGTGCAGCCGGGGAAGGCGCCTTCGGCACCCTCGTCGACCTCAGCCTGTGCGACGGGTGCGAGGGCAGGGACATGCCCGCCTGCGTCGAGGCGTGCAGAACAAAGAATGCGGGCGTGGTGCCCGAACCCGTGGATCCCATCCCCAAGCCCTTCCCCAGGGGCAAGATCGAGGACTGGTCAAAGAAGCAGGGGGTGACTGACCGCCTCACGCCGTACAACTACCTCTTTATCCAGAAGGCGGAGGTGGAGCTGGGCGGCGCGAAGAAGACCGTCTTTATCCCCAGGCGGTGCATGCACTGCGACAACCCGGCCTGCGCCACCATCTGCCCCTTCTCTGCCAACCACAAGTACGAATCCGGCGCCGTGGTGATCGACCAGGACATCTGCTTCGGCGGCGCCAAGTGCAAGGAGGTGTGCCCCTGGGCCATCCCCGAGCGGCAGTCGGGCGTGGGCATCTACCTGCACATCCTGCCGACGCTCGCGGGCAACGGCGTCATGTTCAAGTGCGACCTCTGCCAGGACCTGCTCCTGAAAGGGGAAGACCCAGTGTGCATCACGGCGTGCCCGAGAAAGGCCATGCTCATCGGGCCGAAGGAACAGATCCTCGCCGAGGCCGAGCGCCGGGCCGAGGCCATGAACGGGTACATCTATGGAAAGGAAGAGAACGGGGGAACCTCAACCCTGTACGTCTCTCCCGTGCCCTTCGAGCTCTTGGACGCGGCAATCGAGAAAGGCCCGGGCAGGCCCCACCTGGGCAAGGCGCCGAGAAAGATGGCCAAGACAGACCCCGTTGCCAAGGCCGTCATGGCCTCGCCGGTGATCGGGCTCGTGGCCGGTCTCGCAGCCGTGGCGGGCGCGCGGATGAAGTCCGGAAAGGAGGGAGACCATGAGTAGGCAGGCCCCTGAAGGGAAGAACCTGGTCAAGCGCCACGGCCTCGTCGTGCTCATCGAGCACTGGGCCATCGCGATCTCCGGGCTCGCACTCATCCTCACCGGTCTCTTCGAGCTCCCCATTGCAAGGCGCTACTTCATCACCGAGATCCCGGGGCTCAGGTGGTCGGGCGACTACATCTTCTCGCTTTGGCTGCACTACGCGTTCTCCGTGGTCTTCGTCGGCGCGAGCCTGTTCCACGTGGTCTACCACGGGCTCATGGGCCACCGGGCCATCCTGCCGAAGAGGGGCGACCTCAGGGAGTCGTGGGAGGTGATTAAGTCCTTCTTCGGCAAGGGCGAGGAGCCGCCCTTCGCCAAGTACCTCCCGGAGCAGCGCCTCGCCTACGCGGGCATCGCCCTCATCATCGCCGGGCTCATCGCGAGCGGCCTGGTCAAGACCTGGAAGAACCTCTTCGCCCCTGACATGGACCTGACGCTGGTGCTCTGGGCCACCTGGGCGCACAACCTCTTCTTCGTCCTGTTCGTGCTGGCCTTTGTCGCCCACATGGCGGCCATCCTGATCAAGCCCAACCGTCCCATGATCCGTGCCATCCTCACCGGATGGATCCGGCGTGACTACGCCGAGCACCGCCACCCCCTGTGGATCGCGGAGCTCGCCGGGCGGAACGATCATCCCGCTCGGGAACAGGAAGCCCCAACCCGCGAGAGGCCGCCGGATGGTGAAGCGGGTGGCGAGAACCCGCAAGGGCTTTCGTGAACAGGCAGGATGTGGTAATGCCCCATGCCGGGCGCGCCCGACATGGGGCAAGCCCCCGAGGAGCGTAACCATGGCACGCAAGAAACGGGTCCCCTCTCCCGCGACATCCACGGAAGCCATCCTGGAGAGCATCTCGGACGGGGTGTTCACGGTGGATGAGCACTGGGTCGTCACCTCCTTCAACCGTGCGGCCTCGAAGATCACCGGCATTCCCCGGGATGAAGCGGTGGGCAGGCTCTGTTCCGAGGTCTTCCGCTCCAGCATGTGCGAGGTGGACTGCGCTTTGAAGAGAACCCTGAAGACCGGCAGGCCGGTCATCGGCAGGTCCTGTTTCATCATAGACGCCCAGGGGCGGCGGATCCCCATCAGCGTGTCCACGGCCGTGCTGAAGGACGCGAAGGGGAACGTCATCGGGGGGGCGGAGACCTTCCGCGACCTCACCGAGCTCGAGGAGCTCCGCCAGGAACTCGAGGGACGGGCCCACGTGGGCGAGCTCGTGAGCAGGAGCCCCCTCATGCAGAAGGTCTTCGAGGTGATCCCCGCCGTAGCGGCAAGCCCCAGCACCGTGCTCATCCTGGGCGAGACCGGCACGGGCAAGGAGATCGTGGCCAGGACCATCCACTCCTTAAGCCCCAGGCGGGACGGCCCCTTCATCGCGGTGAACTGCGCCGCCCTTCCCGACACGCTCCTGGAGTCCGAGCTCTTCGGCTACAAGGCGGGGGCCTTCACCGGCGCCGCCAGGGACAAGCCAGGCAGGTTCGCCCTGGCAAAAGGCGGGACCCTCTTCCTGGACGAGATCGGCGAGGTGAGCCCGGCCCTGCAGGTGCGGCTGCTGCGGGTCCTCCAGGACAGGAAGTACGAGCCCCTGGGGGCCACCCGGTCGGAGACCGCCGATGTGCGGGTCATGGTGGCCACCAACACCGACCTGGCAAGGCTCGTGAAGCAGGGCTCGTTCCGCGAGGACCTCTACTACCGGGTGAACGTGGTGCGCCTGGAGCTGCCGCCGCTGCGCAGGCGCAAGGAAGACATCCCGCTCTTGGTCGAGCAGTTCGTCACCCGCTTCAACGCCCTGCAGCACAAGTCCGTCCAGGGGCTCACCACCGAGGCCCTGTCCTTGCTCATGGCGTACGATTGGCCCGGCAACATCCGGGAGTTGGCCAATGTCATCGAGCGCGCCTTCATCCTCTGCGAGAAGGGCTCCATCGGCGTGGCCCACCTGCCCGAGGAGATCACCGCCCGCTCCCTGCAGCACGCCGCTCAACCCGGCCTGAAATCGGCCGCGCAGATGCTCGAGGCCCAGGCCATCCGCAGGGCGCTGGAACGTTGTGCCAACAACCGCCTGGCAGCGGCCCGGGAGCTGGGCATCCACAAGAGCACCCTGTTCCGGAAGATGAAGAGGCTCGGCATCGCACCTGCAGGCACGGACGGCCGGGCCGGCAGGCGGGTGAAAAGGGAGCGACGATGCGACTGAAGCGGTCATGAAAGGTTGCAGAAGCGCGACTCTTCCCGCTGGGAACCCCCTTCCCTTGGTCCAATTTATTTAACAATATCGAGCGAATGAATGCATGGGGGGTAAGCGCGTCCCCCTGGCATAGTCCGTGCTCTGTGCATCTGCAAGGACAGGCCTGAACCCATGAGAGCCGCATTCAGCTCCTTTAACAACCGGATCGCCCCGGTCTTCGACGTGGCAAGGCAGCTCTTCATCGTGGAGAGCGACGCGGGCCGCATCGTGCACCAGTCCCAGGAGAACGTGCCCGCCGAAGACGTATGCGCCAAGGTCAGGCGCCTGATGGAGCTCGGGGTCGAGACGCTTGTCTGCGGTGCCATATCGCGCTCCACGCAGGGGCTGGTCTCCTCCTGCGGCATAGAGGTGATCCCGTTCGTGGCCGGGGACCTGCAAGAGGTGATCCAGGCATGGCTCCAAGGCAGGATCCATGACCATGACTATGCCATGCCCGGGTGCTGTGCCCAGGGGAGGCGAAACCCCCTCAGGGGCATGGGGGCGCGGCAGGGCCGGTGCGACAGGTGGGAGGCAGGGGAACGGGACTCCTGCGGGACCTGCGTCTGCCCGCAGTGCTCCCACAGCGAACCGCACGAACGGGGCGTCCCCTGTTCGCAGAAGCGCTGCCCCGTGTGCGGGAGTGCGCTGGTCAGGGGCGACCCCGGAAAGGAACAGAGGAGGACCAGGACGTGAATACTCGCCAGGGAGGACGGTGGATGTTCAGGTGGGGGAAACGTGCCTTCACAAGGACCCTTGGCAGGAACCTGCCCGGGGTTCCCATGCCGCCGGGCCGCCTCTTCCGGCGGGCGGGGGTCCTCGGGCCTATCGTCGCCTGGCTCGCAGGCATGGCCATACACGACCTGAGGCAGCCGCAGAGCCGCATCAGGGCCTTTGCGCGGCGCATGCTGGAAAGGCTCAGTAAACCGCGGCGCGTCACGGCCGTCGTGGTGGGGCCGGAAGCCGGACCCGGGCACGGGGGTCTGATCGAACAGGCAGGTAAGAATGGGAAGAGGGGGAAAGAGGGATGAGCCCGAGGGTCCCCGGGGGTAGTGCATGAAGAAAATCGGCATCATCATCTGTGACCGCTACCGTTCGTGCGGGGGCGGCAAGTGTTTCAGGGCGCTTAAGGAGCGCTGCGGCGGCTTTGCGTGCTACCCTCCAGGCGAGCCCGTCGAGGTTGTGGGGTTTTCCAGCTGCGGCGGCTGCCCGGGGGGCAACGTGGAATATGTCCCTGCGGAGATGAAGGAAAACGGCGCCGAGGTCATCCACTTGGCGACCGGGTTCGTCGTGGGGTACCCGCCGTGCCCGTACACCAAGGACCACAAGGAATTCATCGAGAACCACTACGGCCTGAAGGTGGTGGTGGGAACCCACCCCATCCCTATGAAGTACCTCAGGGCCCATGAGCGGCTCGGCTTCTGGGAGCGCGAGGACATGAAGGAGCTCGCCGGCGCCCTCATGGATGAACCCCCGGATGTCATGACGGCCTATGACTGAGCATCGGCCGCCCAGGAAGGAAAGGGGAAAGGAGAAGAACCATGAAGATCGCGTTCACCACCTCGGGCCACAGCCTGGACGCGCCCCTGGATGCCAGGTTCGGCAGGGCGCCCAGGATTCTCGTCTATGATCTCGATACCGGGACCTTCGAGGTCGTGGACAACACCCAGAACCTGAACGCCCCCCAGGGCGCGGGGATCCAGGCGGCCCAGAACGTGGCCCGGACCGGGGCGACGCACCTGGTGACCGGGCACTGCGGGCCGAAGGCATTCAAGGTGCTCACCGCCGCAGGGATCGCCGTGTACACCACGGATGCGGCCACCGTGGCCCAGGCCCTGGAGCTCTTCCGCTCGGGCGGCCTCACCAGGGCCACCTCGGCGGACGTGGAGGGTCACTGGGTATGAGGAAGGCGTCTGTCCGCACGGGGCACATCACCTATACGCCCATCGGCGTCATCCGGAGCACACATACGGACCCGGAAAAGACGCCCATCCAGGGCGTTTATGCGAAGGGCTGCCTCGGCAGGGCCGAGGTGCTGCCCGAGTACGAAGAGGGGCTGAAGGACCTGGAGGGCTTCTCCCACCTCATCCTGATCTACCACTTCCACCGGGCGGACTCGGTACGCCTCACGGTGCGGCCCTTTCTCCAGGACGCCGATCACGGGGTCTTCTCCACCCGGGCGCCGTGCAGGCCCAACCCTATCGGCCTGAGCATCGTGGAGCTCGTGCGCAGACAAGGCCGCACCCTGCACCTCGACGGGGTGGACATCCTCGACAACACGCCGCTCATCGACATAAAGCCTTACGTGGGCAGGTTCGACCGCATCGAGAAGACGAGGGACGGGTGGCAGCACGAGGTGGACGAACCCACGGCACGGCGCAAGGGGAGGCGGGGATACGACCCGAAGAACGACCCGGAGGCGGCGCCGTGATCATCTCCGTCGCATCCGGCAAGGGCGGCACGGGCAAGACCACGGTGTCCGCGAACCTGGCACGGGTCTGGCCCTCGCCGGTGCAGCTCATCGACTGCGACGTGGAGGAGCCCAACTGCCACCTGTTCATCAAGGGCGAGCTCATGGCCCGAGACGTGGTCTCCATGCGCGTTCCCCAGGTGGATGCGGCGCTCTGCACCGGCTGCGGGGCCTGCAGCGACATCTGTGAGTTCAATGCCATTGCCGCGCTCAGAGACGATGCACTGGTGTTCGAGGAGCTGTGCCATGGGTGCGGCGGCTGCACCCTGGTCTGTCCCACCAGGGCCATCACCGAGAAGGACCGCCGCATCGGCGGGATCGAGGTCATCCAGGCCGGGCACATCTGCCTGGTGCAGGGCAGGATAGACGTGGGCGTGGCCATGGCGCCGCCCGTGATCCGGGCCGTGAAGGCCCGCCTCGATCCCGGGAAGACGGCCATCCTGGACGCACCCCCGGGCACCTCGTGCCCGGTCATCGCCACGGTCAAGGACACGGACCTGGTCATCCTGGTCACCGAGCCCACGCCCTTCGGGCTCAACGACCTGAGGCTGGCTGTCGACATGGTGCGCGCTCTCGGCCTCCCCTTCGGGGTGGTGGTGAACCGGGTGGGTGCCGGCGACGACCGGGTCCACGTCTTCTGCAGGGACGAGGGCGTGCCCATCCTCATGGAGATCCCGGACGACCGCCGCATCGCAGAGGCCTATTCCCGGGGGGAGCTCATGGTGGATGCGCTGGACGGGTACCGGGGGCTCTTTGAAGGGCTCGTGCACACCGTGCAGGGTTTGAGAACCAGGACAAGGAGAGAGGACCATGCCGACCTACGAGTATGAGTGCAACGACTGCCGCGTGCGCTTCGAGCGCGAGCAGTCCATGAGCGACGCGCCGCTGGTGACGTGTCCTGAATGCGGCGGCCGGGTGCGCCGCCTGGTGACAGGCGGCACCGGCTTCATCAACAAGACAGGCAGCCACGGGCAAAAAGGCCCCTGCTCCCTGGAGACCACGGGCAGGACCTGCTGCGGCAGGGACCAGCGTTGCGGCGCTCCCCGGTGCGAGGAGTGAGCCCCGCCGTGGAGAGGGACACCCAAGACATCCGTGAGCTGGTGGTAGTAAGCGGCAAGGGCGGCACGGGCAAGACCAGCCTGGCCGCATCACTGGCCGTGCTGGCGCAAAACGCGGTCATAGCGGATTGCGACGTGGACGCCTCCGACCTGCACCTGCTCCTCGACCCGCAGGTGCTCGAGCGGCACGAGTTCGTGAGCGGGCACGAGGCGGTGATCCGCCAGCAGGACTGCACCGGGTGCGGCGCCTGCATCGACCTGTGCCGGTACGCGGCGATCGCCGCCCGGCGGGATGATGCGGGCAGGAAGGTCTGTTCCGTGGACCCGGTGTCCTGCGAGGGTTGCGGGGTGTGCGTGCGCTTCTGCCCGGAGCGAGCCATCGACTTCCCGGAGCGCTCCTGCGGGGAGTGGATGATCTCGCGGAGTCGGAGCGGGCCCATGGTGCACGCACGCCTCGGCATCGCGGCCGAGAACTCGGGCAAGCTGGTCTCCCTGGTTCGCAGGGAGGCCCGCCGCATCGCCGGGGAAGAGGGGCGTTCCCTGATCATCGTGGACGGGCCGCCGGGCATCGGCTGCCCGGTCATCGCGTCCTTGGGGGGCGCTTCGCAGGTGCTCGTCGTCACCGAGCCCACGGTATCGGGGGAGCACGACCTGGAGAGGGTCCTCGCCCTGGCCAGGCACTTCGGTGTCCCGGCGGGTGTGTGCGTGAACAAGTGGGACATCAACCCCGAGATGACCCGGCGCATCGAGGACATGGCACGCACTGCGGGTGCGCAGGTCGCGGGCCGCATACGCTACGACGCGGGCGTCACCTCCGCCCAGGTGGCGGCACGGACTGTGGTGGAGACCGAGTGCCCGGCGGCACTCGACATCAGGGAACTCTGGGAGCGCATAACCCATTCGGGAGGATGACAGGGAGATGCACGAAGAACTGGACCTTTCGCCCGTGGCGCGCGAGCACGCGTCCAGGCCACTGAACGAGGGGCCGCCGCCCAGGTTCAACGCCTACGGGCGCGTCACCGGCCCCTGCGGGGATACCATGGAGATCTGGCTTCTCGTTCAAGACGGGATCGTGGAACGGGCCTCCTTCACCACCACGGGGTGCGGGCCTTCCCGGGCCTGCGGGAGCATGGCCACCTCCCTGGCCTCGGGCAAGGACGTGCGCGAGGCAGCGCAGATCGGGCAGCAGGAGATCCTGAAGGCCCTGGGAGGCCTGCCCGCCGAGGTGGAGCACTGCGCCCTGCTGGCGGCGAATACCCTCAAGGCGGCCCTGGATGCGTACGGCAAGGGCCGCACTGACCGTGCAGCGCACAGGATGCACAAGGCAGGCCAAAGCTGTGAGACCTGCCCGGACGAGACCTGCTCGGCGAAGAAGCGCAAGAGCGACGAGAGCGATGCCGACTTCGCGGATCGCCGGAAGCTCGAGCAGAGGCTCTGCCGCATCAAACACAAGATCCTGGTGCTCTCGGGCAAGGGCGGGGTCGGCAAGAGCACCGTGGCCGTGAACCTGGCCGTGGCCCTCATGATGGACGGCTGGAGCGTGGGGCTGCTGGATGCCGACATCCACGGCCCGAGCATCCCCACCATGCTCGGCCTGGAAGGGGAACGGGTGGAAGGCGAGCCCGGGGAGCTCCTTCCCGTGGACCTCGGCGGGCTCAAGGTCATGTCGCTGGGCTTCTTCCTCCGCCACCGCGACGATGCCGTGATCTGGCGCGGACCCATGAAGATGGGGGCCCTCAAGCAGTTCCTCAAGGACGTGGCCTGGGGCGACCTGGACTACCTCATCGTGGATTCGCCGCCGGGCACCGGCGACGAACCCCTGTCGGTCTGCCAGCTCCTGGGCTCCGTGGACGGCGCGGTGGTGGTGACCACGCCCCAGAAGGTGGCGGCCGTGGACGTACGCAAGTCCGTCTCCTTCTGCCGGCAGCTCAAGGTGCCCGTGCTCGGGGTGGTGGAGAACATGAGCGGGTTCGTCTGTCCGCACTGCGGGAAGCACACGCCGGTGCTCAAAAGTGGGGGCGGCAGGGGCATCGCCGAGGACATGGGCGTCCCTTTCCTCGGCGCCATTCCCATGGACCCCCAGGTGGCCGAGGCCGGAGACGACGGGTACGCCTTCGTCCACCGCTATGCCAAGAGCCCCACGGCGGGCGCCATGCGGGACATCGTGGAACAGCTCTTCCTGGAACTGCAGGAGGAATAGGCCTGTTCCCATGAAAGGAAAGAACGCATCATCCAAGCAAGGAGGATAGTCATGAAAATCGCCATACCCATTGCGAACGGAACCCTGTGCATGCATTTCGGACACTGCGAGCGTTTCGCTCTCATCGACGTGAACCCCGAGACGAGGACGATCATGGGCAGGCAAGACATCGCCGCCCCGCCGCACCAGCCCGGTCTGCTTCCGCCCTGGCTCGCCGAGCGCGGCGTCACCTTCGTCATCGCGGGCGGCATGGGCCAGCGGGCCATCGCCCTGTTCCAGCAGCAGGGCATAGACGTCCTCGTGGGGGCCCCGGCCATGGCGCCAGAGGCCCTGGTGGAGGAGTACCTCGCAGGAAGGCTCCAGGGCGGCCGGAACGTGTGCGACCACTGAGGGGTCGGAACCGGGGGCAGGGCATGAACCAATCTTTGCACCATCAAAGGAGGATCGCTTGGTAGACAGGAAGAGGATCGTGGTCATAGGCGGGTCCGCGGCAGGACCCAAGGCGGCGGCAAAGGCGAGACGCATGGACGAGCATGCGGAGGTGGTGATCTTCCAGAAGGACGCGGACCTCTCCATGGCGTCCTGCGGGTACCCCTACTACGTGGGCGGCTACTTCGACGACCGGAACATGCTCCTGAGCACCCCCGCGGGCATCGTGCGGGACCCCAAGTTCTACCTGAACGCCAAGGCTATCGACGCGCGGACGCTCACCGAGGTGACCTCCATCGACAGGAAAGGCCATACGGTCAGCTACCGACATCTCGCCACCGGCGAGACCGGGTCCATGGGCTATGACAAGCTCATCATCGCCACCGGGGCAACGCCCAAGATGCCCCCCATCCCAGGCGTCAACCTCAAGGGCATTACCACGCTCCAGTCCATGAAGGACGCCGATTTCCTGCGCAAGGTGCGAGACGAGGGCCTCATCAAGAAGGCGGTCATCGTCGGCGGCGGGCTCATCGGCATCGAGACCTGCGAGGCGTTGCAGCTCGCGGGCATCGACATAACGGTCATCGAACTGTTGCCGCAGCTGCTCACCTTCCTGGACTGGGACCTGGCGAAGCTCGTGGAGAATCACGTGAGGTCCAAGAATGCCAATGTCATAACGGGCAACGGCATCGCCGAGTTCCTGGGTGAAAACGGCACGCTCACCGGGGTGAAGCTGTCCAATGGCACGGAGCTGCCCTGCGAGCTGGCCGTGGTGGCCATCGGCGTGAGCCCGAACGTGAAGCTCGCGAAAGAGGCCGGCCTCGCCATCGGGGTCACGGGAGGCATCGAGGTGAACGAGTACATGCAGACATCCGACCCGGACATCTATGCCTGCGGTGACTGCGTCGAGACCGTGCACCGTATCACGGGCAAGAAGGTGCTGGCGCCCTACGGCGACCTGGCGAACCTCCAGGGCCGCGTGGCGGGCGAGAACGCGGTTCTCGGCAACACGGTCACCTTCCCGGGCACCATCCAGACCGGCATCTGCAAGGTCTTCGACTATTCGGCCGGGTCCACGGGCCTGTCCGAGACAGCGGCAAGGAAGAACGGCTACGAAGACATCGTCACCGTGATGAACGCGAGCACGGACAAGCCGAACTACATGGGCGGCGAGCTCCTCATCACCAAGCTCGTGTGTGAGCGTTCCACCGGCAAGATCCTCGGCGCCCAGTGCATCGGTCCCGGCAACGTCGCCAAGCAGATCGCCCAGTGGGCCATGGCCATCCAGGCGGGAATGCACGTGGAGGACATCGTGAACGCCGACCTCCCGTACGCGCCCCCCTTCTCGCTGGCCATCGACCACTGCATCGCCACCGCCCACCTCATGCAGAACAAGCTCAAGGGCAGGCTCAAGGGCATCTCGCCCACGGAGGTGAGGAAGAAGCTGGACGGGAAGGACAGGCCGTTCTTCCTCGATGCCCGGGGCCCGGACGAGTACGAGCAGACGCGCCTTGGCATCGGCGAGACGCTCATCCCCCTGGGCGCACTGAGAAAACGCCTGAACGAGCTGCCCCAGGACAAGAACAAGGAGATCATCTGCTACTGCAAGATCTCGCTCAGGGGCTACGAGGCGGCCCTGGTGCTCGAGGCCAACGGGTGGACGAACGTCAAGGTCATGGAGGGCGGCATCGTGGCGTGGCCGTATGCGAAAGAGAAGTGATGGCGAGGCGGGCTGCTTCCACTGACTGGTGAGAAACGGGTGCGGCAGGCTGCGGCCGCACCCGAATGAACGTGAAGGAGGGATCTATGAAGATTCACGAGGTGGACAAGGTGGAAATCCTGACCCTGCAGGACAACTACATCGACGTCACGGCCCTGGACAACACGGCGGTGGTGCAGCGGGCCGTGCCGCTCAAGGACATGCAGATCAAGAACTCCATCCTGGCCGAGCACGGGTTCTCGGCCCTGGTCACGACCCATGTGGCGGGAAAGGCGTCGTCCCTGATCTTCGACTTCGGGTTCTCCGAGGACGGCGCAGCCCGCAACGCCGTCAAGCTCGGTGTGGACATGGGCTCGGTCAAGACGCTGGTGCTGTCCCACGGGCATTCGGACCACACCGGGGGCTTCCATGAGGTCGGCGCTCTCATCACCGGGAACAAGAGCGCCGTCGAGTTCGTCTGCCACCCCGCGGTCTTCAAGAAGTCGCGCTATCTGAAGTTCGGCGAGGAGATCAAGGTCTTCTTCCCCGGGTTCACGAAGGAAGACGTGCTCAAGGAGGGGTTCAAGCTGGTGGAGACCGCCGAGCCCTACCCGCTCCTGGACGGGAGCGCCCTGTTCCTCGGCGAGGTGCAAAGGCTCACCGACTTCGAGAAGGGTTTCCCCATCGCCCACCGGATGGAGGACGGCCGCGAGCAGTGGGACCCCATCGAGGACGACACGGGCATTGCGGTGCACGTGAGGGGCAAGGGCCTCGTGGTCGTCACCGGGTGCGCCCACTCGGGCGTGGTGAACACGGTGCGCCACGCCATGAAAACAACCGGCGTGGACAGGGTGTTGGCGGTGATCGGCGGGTTCCACCTGAGCGGTCCCTTCTTCGAGCCCATCATCGAGCGGACCACCGAAGAGCTCAAGGCCTTGAACCCACTCTACGTCGTGCCCACCCACTGCACGGGACGCAAGGCCGTCATGCACATCGAGAAGGAGATGCCGGCGCAGTTCATCCTGAACATGTCCGGGACGAAGCTGACCTTCGCCGCGTAGCAGGGCGGCCGGGAGGCGGAGGTGCCCGGCCGGAGCAGGACCTCCCAGTGCAAGGCATGGGAATTTTCATCGAGGGCCCGGGGTAAGGGGTGTTCTCGTGCTCGACGTTACGGAGACCGAGCGTATGCCTGGTGCCCTTCCCCACCCAGACATGGAAGATGTGATGGATCGTTCGGCCTAGCGGCCCCGGCCGGTTCAATGCCTGCAGGCGTTTGAGAAAGAGAGGGAAGGACAATCGTGCTGGACCCAAGACACAAACCGGTGAAGCCTGTCTGGTTTCCGGCTTGTCATGCCATGGGGGGGCGCAGGTGAGCGTGACGGTGCCTCATTGTTCAGATCGTGGGCGATCGCAGGGCTGAGGCCGGTTCGTGTACGGCCGGACATGCCGGGGCCTCGGCAACGGTGAACCCCGTGTGGTATGGGTATACCGAAACGACGAAGCATCGCGTACGGCTATACAAAGGCAAGCGTGTTGACGAGACAGGCGGGGCCGCTTATCGACCGAGCGTGAGGGGGAGTCCATGAGGGGTGTCTGGATTGCGCTGGGGCTGACCCTGTTCGCGGGGATGGCCACTGGTATCGGCAGCGCCATCGCGTTTTTGGCAAAGCGGACAAACTACCGGTTCCTCTCGGTGACCACGGGGTTCTCGGCCGGGGTGATGCTCTACGTCTCCTTCGTGGAGATCTTCTTCAAGGGCCTCGAGTCACTCGAGGGACGGTACGGCGACTGGGGTCACTGGATCAATGCGGCATCCTTCTTCTCCGGCATGCTGCTCATCGGCCTGATCGACACCCTGGTCCCGGCGCAAGACAACCCGCACGAGACGCACTCGGAGGCCGAGACCATGGTGCTCCACGACCCATCCGCGCAGATGCCTCGCCCGAGGGGGTCATCATCGCAGGCTCAGGGCCTCCAGGAGAACACCCCGCATGGGAGGAAGCTGATGCGCATGGGGCTATTCACTGCCCTGGCCATCGGCATCCACAATTTCCCGGAAGGTCTTGCCACCTTCCTGGCCGCCCTCCAGGACCCGGGGCTGGGGGCGGCCATTGCCGTGGCAGTCGCACTGCACAACATACCCGAGGGGATCAGCGTCTCGGTCCCCATCTTCTATGCCACCGGGAACAGGAGGAAGGCGTTCTTCTACTCCCTGCTGAGCGGGTTGGCCGAGCCCGTGGGCGCGGGGATCGCGTATCTCGCGCTTATGGTTTTTGTCGGGGGTGCGTCAGGGATGATCCCCGCCGAGGTGATGGGCGTGCTCTTCGGCGGCGTGGCGGGCATCATGGTCTACATCAGCCTCGACGAGCTGCTCCCCACGAGCAGGGCGTACGGCAAGGGCCACGACAGCCTTCTCGGCCTCGTGGCGGGCATGGTGGTGATGGCGTTGAGCCTCCTGCTGATGAGGACGAGCTAGGCCGTCTCGGGGACGACAGGATGAGCATGACGGCGAAGACGAACACGAAGGACCAGGATGAGGACGGGGGATAGGCCGTCTCAGGGCTGACAGGGGGGAAACACCCCTGGCGCCAGGCCGCACCCGATGCTTGGCCACGATCGACCCCATGCCCCGAACCGCCTCCCGTGCACAGCCCCGCTGCCCGGTCGCACCCGATGCCATCCAGGAGGGAGGGGCTCCCCGTGCGCCCAACGTGCAGGTTGTAGGCTCTGTACGTATCGCCCGACGCGGGGGGAATGCGGATATCGGAGCGAGAGGGGGGGGTGAGGGGAGACCCCGCGCCATATCACCCGTGGGTGCCGTGGGGATCAGGAGGGGCCCGCAGGCAGGGGGAGGCAAGACCGCTCGATACCCTCCTTTGACGTGATGATTCCCTGCGTGTACGCACCAACCGTCTCCGGCCGGGTCCTCGCTGATGGGTGTGTGGATGATTCCGTGCGTGCACGCACCACCCGCCTGCCCCGCCGCGCAGTGCCATGGAATTGCACGTGGTCGAGTGCCGGCCCGGCTCGAGGTGAGGGGTGCGCCGAGCTAGGAAGTCTTGTCTCGGGTATTGCCATCGTGCATGCGTTGATTATTCTCATAACAATCGAGAATGGTGCCGGCGGACAGGTCGTTCGGCAAAAGCCGGCATCATGGGACGGGGACACGGGAAAGGGGAAAGGCTATGCCTGAAGAGATCAAGGCGGGGTGCGCCCGGCCCACAGGCGGGCCGGTGGGTGAGAAGCCGGTGGAGGCACCCCCGGTTCTGGCGGGGGAAAGGAAGGAGGCACAGGTCATGATCAAGGTGGGGGCCAAGGCCCCGGATTTCACGGCGCCCGCGTACTTCAAGGGCACGTTCGTGCAGGTGAAGCTCTCCGACTACCTCGGCAAGTGGGTGGTGCTCTGCTTCTACCCGGGTGACTTCACCTTCGTCTGAGCGACCGAGGTCTCGGCAGTTGCCGAGAAATACCCCCAGTTCGAGAAGCTCGGCGTGGAGGTCCTCTCCATGAGCGTGGACAGCGTGTTCGTGCACAAGATGTGGAACGACCACGAGCTCTCCAGGATGGTGGACGGCGGCGTCCCCTTCCCGATGCTCTCGGACGGCGGCGGCCGGGTGGGGAGCGTCTACGGCGTGTACGACCCGGATGCGGGCGTGGAGATGCGCGGCCGCTTCATCATCGACCCGGACGGTGTCATACAGGGCTACGAGGTGCTCACCCCGCCGGTGGGCAGGAACGTCGGCGAGACCATCCGCCAGATCCAGGCCTTCCAGCACGTGCGGGCAAGCAAGGGCACCGAGGCCACGCCGTCCGGCTGGAGGCCGGGCAAGCTCACGCTGAAACCCGGGCCGGGCCTCGTGGGCAAGGTCTGGGAGGTCTGGAAGCCATCGATGGAATCGGAAGAGAACCCCTGAACTCCCTGAGGGGGTGAGGAGGTCTGCTGGGCTACAAAAGAACAGCGGTTCTTCTCAGGGGCGCATCAGCCGGCAAGAAGCGAAAGGACACGGGGGCCGGCCATGGCGGAAGGCCTCCGTGTCCTTCTCCGTTCACCAAGGCAATGGGCCCCTACTTCTTCCTTTTGCTCTTTGCGCCGCCCTTGCCCTCGGCGATGACGCTGATCTTCTCCGCGGTGTTCGTGCCGGGGGCGAGCTCTATGTTCACCTTGGCGCCCGCAGACAGGGACGCGAGGTCGCGCGCGTTCACCACGATGGCGCGCTCTGTCTTCTTGTTCTCTTCCTTGACCACGATCAAGCCGGTCAGGTTGTCGATGGTCATGACATAGCCCACCACCGTTTCCTTCCTGGCCATGTCATGGCCTGGCTTGCCGGCAACGTCCTTGTCCTTGGCATCCTTCACCTTATCGGTCTTTTTATCGTCGCCCTGTTGGGTCTTCGGCCTCTCCTGGGCATCCTTGCCCTTCTTGGAATCCTGAGAGCCGGTGCCCGTGACGGTCTTTCCCTTGTCTTTCTTCTCCCAGTCGGCACCGTCCGGCTTGGGGTTCGCGCCCTTTCCACTTTCCATATCCTGACCATGTGCATCAGGGGATTCTACGATCAGGGTGTCCTTCTTGGCATCGGCCTGTGTCGCCTTGGAGGGGTTGCCGGCGAATACCGCCGTGGTGAAGAGGATGAGCGTGATCAGCGTTCCCAACACGAGGATCGAGCCTTTCATGGAATGCCCTCCTTTGGTTGACGGGATGCGCGGTACTATCCCACAATCATGGTGACAAGTCCAGGGTGCGAGGGGGCTTCGGGAAAGGAGCAGGGACTGCCTTGCGCGGCAGCCCCTGCACCGGTGACAGGGTGGATGTCGTTGGCGACGCCTAGACCTTGATCTTGCCTTCCTGCATGGTCTTTGTGGGCCGGAAGGTCTCGATCCCGAACTTGTCTGCCAGTTCGTTGCAACGGGCCACGAGTTTGTCGTAGCCGATGCTCTGGGCGAGCGTGAACGGGCCCATGCCGCCGCCGCCGTTGGCGATGGCGAGGTCGATGTCCTTGGGGTCGTTCGTTACGCCCTCTTCCAGGCACTTGGTAGCCTCGTTGACCTGCAGGGCCACCATGTGCGTGAAGTCGTACTCAGTGGTGGGGTTGTCGGCCCCGATGGCGGGCCTGCCCGCGGACCAGTCGTAGATGCCCCTGCCCGTCTTCTTGCCCAGGTTGCCGGAAGCCACCAGGTCCTTCAGGGCCTTGCGCGGGGTGTAGTCCTTGGAGAGCGTCTTGGAGTAGTAGTCCTGGGTGTGGAGCACGATGTCCAGGCCCACGTAGTCCAAGAGCTCGAAGGGGGTCATGGGCATGAGGCCCTTGAACGCCGCGTCGAACTGGGCGGGCGTCGGGCTGCCCTTGTCCAGGATGAGCTGCAACAGGAGCGCCGTGGGGGCGTTCACCCGGTTGTAGATGAAACCCGGCGAGTCCTTCCTCACGATCACGGGCACCTTGCCCATCTTCTTCGCGACGTCAAACGTGGTCTGTATCGCCTCGTCCGTGGACTGCCTGGCGTAGATGACCTCCACGAGCTTGAGCATGACCGCGGGGTTGAAGAAGTGCATGCCCACCACCCGGCCCGGTCTCTTGGCGGCGGATGCGATCTCGGTGATGCTCATGGACGAGGTGTTGCTCGCGAGGATGGCGTGCTCCGGCGCCTTTGCGTCGAGGTCGGCGAAGATCTTCTTCTTGAGGTCCAGGTCCTCGAACACGGCCTCGATGACGAGGTCGGCGTCCTTCACGGCTGCCGCGAGGTCGGTGGTGGGGATCAGCCGCTTGAGCATGTCGTCGCTTTGCTCGGGGGTGATCTTGCCCTTGCCCACGAACTTTGCGAGGCTGTCCTTGATGGTGGCCACCCCCCTGTCGACGAAGCGCTGCTCGATGTCCTGCATGGCCACGTCGAAGCCTGCCATGATGCCGACCTGGGCTATCCCGTTGCCCATGGCGCCCGCCCCTATGACCGCTATCTTCTTCACCTCCATGGTCCCCCTCCTTCTTCACTCGCCCTTGAACTCGGGCTTTCTCTTCTGCATGAACGCGGTGAACCCCTCGATCGCGTCCTTGGACGAGGCGCAGATCTTGCTCGACGCCGCCTCGGCCTCGAGACCCTTCTCGATCCCCTGGTAGCAGTACGCGTTGACCGCACGGATGATGCCCCTTGCCGAGAGGGGTGCGCGCTCCGCGAGCGAGGCCGCGATCTCCATGACCTTTTCCATGAACCCGGCCTGGTCGAAGACCGCATCGACGAGCCCTGCGGCAAGGGCCTCCTGCGGGCTCAGGCGTTTCGCGTTGAGCATGAGGTCGAGCGCCTTGCTCCTTCCCAAAAGCCTGGTCATGCGCTGGGTCCCTCCCCAGCCCGGGATGATGCCCAGGTTGATCTCCGGGCACCCGATGGCGGCCTTGGGGTTGTCGGCCATGTACCGGAAGTGGCACGCGAGCGCGAGCTCGCACCCGCCGCCGAGCGCGTGGCCGTTGACGGCGGCGATGGTGGGCTTGTCGAACAGGTCCACCTTGGTCCACAGGGCGCGGCCCACCTCGCCCACGTCGGGGTGCGAGAGCGAGTCGTTGACGTCCATGCCGGCCGAGAAGCACCTCTCCCCGGCGCCGGTGATGACGAGCACGCGGGCGTCGCTGTCTGCCGCCACCTCGTCCAGAGCCTTGTCGATCTCGCCCAGCATGGCGTAGCTCACCGAGTTGGTGGGAGGCCGGTTCAGGGTGAGCACCGTGATATGACCTTGTTTTTCCAGGAGAAGGGTTTCATACGCCATAGAGCCTCCTTTGATCCATAAGGGTAATAGAGTTACCATCAGGGCTGGTACCGAACATTGCCCTCCTAGTATACATGATCGTGCGATGGAATGCCAATAAAAAAAGTGAGCGCTCGTTCGAATAAAAGCGTGATCACTGTTCACTTGATGGTGAGGCTCACCCGGGAGTTCGCGACCTTGTCAATCTGTTCGGGCTTGAAGGGGTCTGCCTCCACAAGGAAGATCCGTCCAGGGTCCACCTGCCACGCGTGGGCGAGCTCGTCCCTGACCTGCCGGGACCTGGCCGCGGCAAGGGCCTTGAGGTCGTCATCCGTTACCTTGATGTGCTCCATGATGAGCAGCTTCATTTCCTCGTCCGGCAGGGTCTTGGGGATGCCGAGAACGTTCGTGGGTTTGTCGAACGATTCGGCCCTGTAGGCCTTGGCGAGGTAGGTGCCGTATTCGGCCGGCTCCAGGCTGATTTCGTCCACAGACGATGCCTGCTTCCCCGCCTTCAGCAGGTCCTTGATCTTCTGGGCCTTGAGCTTGCGCTCGAAGAGGGTTTTTGCAAGGCCCTCCCTGTCCGACGATGCATCCACGAACCCCGTTATCTCGAGGGTGAGCGAAGGCTTTTCGGTGAGGATCTTCGCGAGGTCTGAGAGTTTCTTCCGCGCATCGTCCGTGAGCGTGGACCTGCCCGGCTCGAAGGTGATGTGGCTCAGTTCCGTCGCGCCCGGGTACATGGCCTCCAGCAGGGCAAAGGGCGAGGTGGCGGCCTTTTCCAGGATGTTCACGATCATCTTGAGGACGAGCCTTCCTATGTGAAATTCCGGGTCGTCCGTTCGGCCCGTGACAGGAAGGTGGAGGTCGATCCTGCCGCTGCTGTCCCTGAGAAGGGCCACGGCGAGTCTCACCGGAAGCCTGGTGGCTTTCTCGCTCGGTACAGCCTCCCCGAAGGTGAGTTGGTCGATGATGACGTCGTTTTTCGCGTTCAGCCGTTTTCTGTCGATGAGATAGTCCAGGTCCAAGGAAAGCTTGCCCTTCTCGATGGCCAGGCCTGCATATGTGCCCGAGTAGGGGGTCACGGGGCTCAGTTCCATGTTCTTCAGGGTCGCCTTCAGGTCCACGAACAGGTCTTTCTTCAACGGGTTGATGGACCCGGTGATGGCGATGGGCGCCTGGTTGTCGAGCCGTGCCTGGAGATTGACCACGGCCTTCCTGAACTCGTCCGAGGAAAGGCCTGTGACGGTGCCGTTTATGGCGGTGAGCGAGCTGGTGTACTTCGGGGTCACCGTGCGGTCGGTGAAGGTGAAGCGGCCGTTCTTCACGCGCACCCTGCCCACGGCCACGCGCTCCATGGCCTTCTTCCGGCCGCCTTCGGCGTGCTTCAAAGTGGCCTTTTTCTCTCCCGCCAAGGTGGGGACGTTGCTGGAACCGTCCGGGTTGACGATGAAGGCGCCCGAAGCCCCGGCAAGTTCGATTTCGGCTATGGCCAGGCGTCCCGGGTTCAGGGTGAGGTCGATGCCCGTGATGGACAGATCCTTCCACGAGAGGAGGTCCTCGGCATGCGCCCTGTCCACGGATGCGAAGTCGTTGATGCGGACGTCGCCGGTGAAGTGCAGCCCGAGGGGACGGTCACCGTCCCTGGCCAGCCGCACGCGGCCCCTGGCGCTCAGCGTTCCCCGCCTGATGAGGATCGGCACCCTTTCCATGACATATGGCTGCACCCATGCGGGCTGCAGGTCGTCCATGCTGATGGCCGTGTCCGCGGTGAAGGGCTTGAGCGTGAACGAGGAATCGAGGGTAAGCCTGCCGGTATCGTTGATCGTGCAGGACACGACCACCTTGCCGCCGCCGTTGCCGGACGTGGTGATGTCGTACGCCCTGGCGGTCAGGTCTGCGGCGACGATCTTCACGGGCGAGCCGCCCGAGCTGTCCAGATAGGATAGGGCGCCCTTTTCCAGGGAGATCTCGTCGATGGTGAGCAGCACGGGTTCCGGTGGCGGCGTCTCCTTGGGCTGTTCAGGGGGCTTGCCCGTGGCCTTGGTCTGCTTCAGGGCCCAAGACAGGTTCAGCGTGCCCGACCTGTCTCTCCTGAGGGCGAGAACCGGCGCGTGGACGCCTATCTTCCGGACATGGACCTCTTTGCTCAGGAACGAGGAGGCCGCGACATCGACCGTGAGTGAAGGTATGGACAAAAGCCGTATGCCGTCGAGCTCAGCCAGGACCACGTCGCTCAGGACCATACGACCGGAGACGCTGGACTCGGGTGTGCGCTTGTCCTTGAACTGCCGGAAGGTTATGGTCGCGCTCAGATCGGCCCTGCACGACTCGAGGGCAAACCCGAACTTCGCGGGCACGTAGGCGAGATATCGTGGGATGTCGATGTCCTTCAAATCCAAGGAGAGCGTGCTTTCCAGTGATTCGGAAAAGGGTTTCGACCTCCCGGTAAGGGTTATGGGGGTCTTGTTGATCACGGCGTGGAAGGCGGGCTGCACGAAGACCTCGGTGAGGTGGGGCATGTTGGAGATGAACGGGATGGACAGCGATATGTCCTCGGCCGTGTGAATCTTGTGCACCGGCCGATCGTCCATGATCACGGTGCCGCCCGTGACCTGGATGTTCGACACGGAGAACAACATAGGCGCTGACTTTCCCTTCTTCGCATCCTTGTGCAGGAGATCGGAAACATTATAGGTGTTGTCCTCGAACCGGACGATCCTGACCGAAGGACGGTGGAGCCGCACCTCCCTGACCACCGGGGCCCGTTTGAACAGGGATGCCCACTCGGCATTGACCATGAGCGAGTCGAAGGACGCGAAGGTCCTGTGCCTGTCCAGGTCACTGATGGAAAGGCCCTTGACCGTCACGACCAAGGTATAGGGGTTGACCTTGATCTCCTGGATGGTCACCCGGCGCTCGAGCGCCTTGGAGAGGTTCTTGGACGCCACCGAGACGAGCACCGGGGGCAGGACGTAGAACCCGGTGATCGTGAACACGACCAGCAGGCAGACAAAGACGATGGCTGCTGTGCGGAGCTTCTTCATGTCCCCTCGCCCTTTCCGGAAATGTCTCGATGGCGCTCAGGCCGCCGGGCACTCGTGGGCGGTGTGCAAACAGTCTCAGGCCGCGACCTCGATGCCCCGGGGACCCAGGAAGTCCATCACATGGGAGAGGCCGAAGGTCTTGAAGAAAAAGACCTGGGCGACGCTCACGATGCTCGCGTGGCCCCCTTCGCGGCCTTCCCGAAGTCTTCCAGCGTTCCCGCACCCACGGACGCCACCATGGGGATGTTCATCTCTCCCACGACGGCCCGGGTGAAGAAGATGTCATTGCCCTTGAGCGTGCCGTCGCCGTCCATGCTCGTGGGCAGCGGCACACCTGCGCCGAGTTCTTCGCACTGGAGGGCCCGGGCCACCGCGTGCCTGGCCGCCGTGACGTTGCCGCCCGACACAGCGGACTCGCATCCCGATTCCCTGGCCCTGGTCCTCTGGGCATCGACGGCCACGGTGATCCTCTGTGAACCGAAGGCACTGGCGGCCTCGCGCACGAGCCCGGGGTTCTTCGCCGCGGCGGAGTTCGTGGAGATTTTGTCAGGCCCTGCGCCCAACACCGCCTCGGTGTCGGCCGGCGTGCCGATGCCGCAGCCCACGGTGAGCGGGATGTCGGTGACCGAGGTGACCTGTGTCCCCCATTCCAGCTTGGTCGTACGGTTTCCCAGCGTCGCGGCGATGCCCGGCACGGCGAGCTCGTCCGCGCCATCGTTCCGGGAGAACAGGGCATGCTCCACCGGGTTTCCCGCGTCGCGGATGTCTAGGAAATGCATGCCCTTGACGAGCCTGCCCTCCTTCATGTCGAAACGCGGCATGATCTTTCCTGCTGCCATGGGAACATCCTCGTGGGGATGTGCATCGAGGACATCCAGTGTACCGGCATGCGGGAAAAAGATCAAGCCTCGCTACCCCGTAGCGCGGCCCGGGCCACTGTCGCCGGGTGCCTGGAATGAGGCCCGTGGGCTTGGCCGGGCGTACCTGCGGCAGGAGGACGCGGTCTTCTCTCCTGGATCTCGGCGCCATGCCAAAAGTACAGGGAAGAGGGTCTTCCCCGTACCGTCGGGACCTGGGAATCTTTTTTGCGCTGCAACAAAACCCTGGCCAGGGCCATTGATACCCTCCCGCCACGGCCTCGACCCCTTTTCGGCCCCCTGGTGGCAGTACGCGTTTGCCGTGCGGACGATGCCCCTTGCCGAGGCAGGGGCGCTCTGCATGTGAGGACGAGGTCTGGGTGTCCTTTCCCGTGAGATCGCCTGGGTCAAAGACTGTATCGAGGGGCCCTGCGGCCAGGGCCTTGTCGATATCGCCGAGCACGGCGGGGCTCACCGAGTCGGTGGGTATCCGGTTCAGGGGGAGCACCGCGATCTGACACCGCTGTGCAAGCAAGAGGGTTTCATACGCCATGAGCACTCCTCGGTACATGAAATGGATCCTAAGGGTCTGGGTGCGGACCCCGGGAAGTCACTCCATGATGCCCGCCTTGCCTCCAAACGCTCCAAGAAAGAGAGCGCTCGCTCGGCAGAAACGCACCGACGCAAGGAATACCTTGACGGTGAATGCCACGCACCTTGATCGAAGATGGTACTTTTGTGGAAAGTCCACGACGTTTGCGAAGGCGAAGAGGGGTCACGTCACGGGCGCGGCTGAAAGCGGGTTGCGCATGTGGCTATCATTTTGATAGACTCGGTCGCGGAGGGAGTTCGCAAGGGGAGGCGCCCGTGGGAGGTCATGGTTTCGAGAACGAGAGGTTCACGCTCTTGTGCGTGGATGACGACCCCACCGTGGTCGCCATCATCAAGCGCATCTTCGAGAAGGAAGGGTACGACATCCACACGGCATCGAGCGGCAGGCAGGCCCTCGATATCATGGGCAGGGTGCATATAGACGCCGCGCTCGTGGACTACATGATGCCCGAGATGGACGGCCTCGAGCTGATCTCCACCATGCGTGAGGCCCACCCCGGGACCATGGTGATCATGGTCACGGCGCACGGGGGAGTCCAGGAGGCGGTCCAGGCCATCAAGCTCGGCGCGACGGACTTCATGGAGAAGCCGTTCTCGGTGGAGGCCATGAGGTCCAGGGTGGGGAACCTTTACCGGATATGGCAGCTCAAGAGGGAGAACGAGAGGCTCAAGCAAAAGGTCGAGATGCGCTTCGGCTACGAGAGCCTCGTCGGAGACTCGACGGTCATGCTCAGGCTCAAGGAGCTCATCACCAAGGTGGGCCCCACGGATGCATCGGTGCTCGTCGAGGGTGAGACGGGAACCGGCAAGGAACTCGTCGCGAGGGCCATCCACCACCAGAGCAGGCGTTGTCGGGGCGTGTTCGTGCCCGTTGACTGCGGGGCCATCGCACAAACCGTGATCGAGAGCGAGCTCTTCGGCCACGTGAAGGGCGCGTTCACGGGGGCCCACACCGCCGCGAAGGGTCTCATACGGGCGGCCGACGGCGGCACCCTCTTCTTCGACGAGGTCGGGGACCTGCCGCTTCCCATGCAGGTCAAGCTCCTGAGGACCATCCAGGAGCGCGAGGTCAGGCCCGTAGGCAGCGCCCAGAGCTATCCCGTCGACATCAGGATCGTGGCCGCGACGAACAAGGACTTGAGCGAGGAGGTCGGCAAGGGGAGGTTCCGCGAGGATCTCCTCTACAGGATCGACGTGGTCCACATACGGGTGCCCCCGCTGAGGGAGCACAAGGAGGATATCCCGCTGTTGGCAAGGCACTTCGTCATGGAGTCCTCGCGGGATGTGTCCAGGGTGAGGGACATCTCCCCGGAGGCGGTGGAGCTCCTCGAACGCTACGACTGGCCCGGGAACATCAGGGAACTCGCGAACGTCATCAGGAGGGCCGCGGCCCTCGGGAGGTCTGAACTCATCATGCCCGAAGACCTCCCGCCCACCATCAGGGAGGCCAAGGGCAGCCCGGCGGGTCTCGTGCGGCCCGAGGGATCGCGCCTCAGGGACTACGAGAGGGCGGCGATCGTCAACGCGCTCTCCTTGAGCGGGGGCAACAGGAAGAAGGCCTCGCGCATCCTGGGTATCGGGGAGGCCACCCTCTACCGGAAGCTCGCCCGTTACGGGCTGGCCTCAGAGCCTGGGGGTGGATGAGCCCGCCGGCCGAGGCCCTTGCGTGCGGCTGTATCCGTGAAGGCGCCCGGCCCCATGCGTTGCGCGTGGGGCCGTCTGCCGGTCACGGGGTGGATGCGCGGTCTTCCTCTCGGCCGCCTCTCGGTCCTTTCCATGTTCTTCGGGGAGGCGCGTGGCCTCGGTGCCCGCGTGGTGCGGGACCCTGTGACAGGCCTGTGCGGCCGACCGCGGTGGTCAACGCGGAAGGGCCATGACTCAAAATGAGAGCCTGTCCTGGGCGACTCTCAAAATGATAGACGCGGGAGATGGTGTCGTTTCGGGTAATGCAAGGAATATCAACATGATAGCTGGTGAGGCCAGGTGGCATGACCCCTGCAATTAAGGAACCTGCCATGACGCAGTGCAATTCCATGGAATCCAGGAGCAGCTATATACGATATGCATTGCAGGTATTCCTGGCGGCGGCCGTGGTCATGTCGGCATGGGGGGCCATGGCCGCTCAGTCCACCAGCAGGGTCGTGGTCGCGGTGGCGCCGGTAGACGAGCTCGCGGTCTCAGACGCCGAAAGGGGCATCCTCCTCGATCTGAAAGCGGCCGCGGGCCTCACCCTGCTCGAGGGCGACCCTGACGTCACGGCCCGGCTCAACTACGTGCACAACGCGCCCGGCGCAAAGAAGATCACGGCCGAGGTGCTGGCAGGCGGAATGCCGGCCGGTACCCAGGACATCACGCTCAGCGTGGCGGTGGGCTCGGGTCCCGAGGTCGTCGTGGTGAGTTCAGGCGTGCCTGCCGGGCCACACGAGGTGTTTCAAGGCTTATCGAGGGGGGCTTACGTTTCGGTCCCTGTCTCGTATCGTGCCAGCGCGACAGCGGGTAAGACATCCGCCGGGACATACGGGTTTACGGTTACGTTCACCAGTCTCGACGATCAATGACCGGAGATCTCGAACAAGAAAGGCCCCCGGCTTGCCGGGGGCCCGTGCTCGACAAAGGGAAAGGTGCCATCCCGAGTGCGGGCTCGGGATTGGTTGAGCTTACGTCTGGTCCGTACTGGTGAACGTGACCGTGAACGTGTACGACCCGGCCTCGGTCCCGGATGCCGTGGCGCTCGCGCCGTAGGTCACGGTCGCGTCGCTGATCGCTCCCCTGGGTATGTTGTTCCACACCGCCTGGGGGCTGCCGTACCGGGTGCCGCCGGAGACGAGCGTCACCGTGCCTGCGCCGCCTGCGACCGCCACGGTGAGCGTGATGTCCTGGGTACCGGCCGGCATTCCGCCTGCCAGGACTTCGGCCGTGATCATCCTGTTCGTTGCGAAGTTGTGCGTGTAGCTGAGACGAGCCGTGGTGTCAGGGTCGCCCGTGATGTTGTTGCCGGCCACCTCGTCGAGCGTGATGGTTCCGCCGTCGGTCACCACCAGCGCATCGATCGCGGCGACGGTGACCTGGACGGTCGAGGTGTCGGTGGCCGCCTTGGCGATGCCGCCGATTGCGAAAGTCATGACCCCCACCAGCAAACCTACCCAAAGTTTCCTCATTCCTTCATCCTCCTTGATTCAGATTGCACGCGATCCCTTTGCCGATGCGTTCGTTTCGGGAAACGGGGGAAAAATCTTTACAGTGGTCATAAAAAAGAAGAGATCACGCGAGATATCAGGTCGTTCGAGGTGCTAAAAACCCTTGTCGCCCCCCTGGTAACGATTCACCACGGGTTCGAGCTCGAAAACGGCGGCTCGACGGTTGGAGGGCGTAACGGGCAGGGGCGTGCTCGAACACGGCGGTTGCCGCCCAAGGCTTCGGCGGAAGCCCGGCTGCGTGTGCAAGGGGCGCGTCGTCGCCATGCCCTCTGACGTTTTGAGCGCTGGCGGCATGTGGCCCGGGCCGGCGCCTGCGTGCACCCGGGTGAGCCGCGGTCTTACTTGGCCTTGTCCTTGCCTGCCTGCTCGAATGACGCGGCGTTCGTCCCGAACGCGGAGTCCGGGATGCCCTGGTTGAAGAGGTAGCCCTGTATGCTGACGTCGCTCGAATTGCCCATGGCGTCCCTCAGGCCGATGCGCCTGATGAGGTTGTCCTTGTCGACCCAGACGGTGATGGAGCCCGTGCCGTTCTTCGGCACCAGCACGATGCGGTCTTCGAACTTCTGGACCGAGTAGAACTCCTCGATGGACGACAGGCCCGAGAAAAAGCCCAGGATGTTCTGGGCGGCGATCTCGGGCGGGACGTCCTGAACCTGGGACGTCCCCGAGTCGGGCAGCACGACGAGCACCGTGGATCCCTTGAGGATGATGATCTGGCGTTCTGGTTTCGTGACGTCCATCCTCACGCCCGATCCCTTTTTGTACGACACCACGCCCTCGAAGTGCACCGTCTTCCCGGAGAGGGCCTGGAAGGTCTCCTGGCTGAAGGAGGCCTTGAAGTCCGTGACGCCGCCGTAACGCTTCTGGATGGCCTCGAGGCCGGCCGCCGGCGCCATGGCGGGTATGGCCAGGGCCAGGATGAGGATGGAGAACACGAGGTTACTCTTCGAGCTCGCGTGCATACGGTTTCACCAAGACCTTCCGCGGCTTGCCCGCCGCATCCGCCGGCGCCAGGATGCCCTCGGACTCCATCTGCTCGATGATCCTGGCCGCCCGGTTGTAGCCGATCCGGAACCTGCGCTGGATGAGGGAGATGGATGCCGTCCCCTTGCTCGTCACGAACTCGAGCGCCTCGTCGTACATGGGGTCGTACCCGGGGTCTGCCCCGGTGAGGCCGTCGTCCTGCGCGAGTTCCTCTATGTGGGTGTCTATCTCCCTGACGTACTCGGGCTCCTGCTGTTCCTTGATGAACGAGATGACCTTCTCGATCTCCTCCTCCGAGACGTATGCGCCGTGGATCCGCTTGAGGTGGGTGGTCCCGGGCGTGAGGAGGAGCATGTCGCCGTTGTCCAGGAGCTGGTCCGCGCCCGAAGAATCGAGGATGGTGCGGGAGTCGATCTTCGAGGAGACCCTGAACGAGATCCTCGAGGGGAAGTTCGACTTGATGAGCCCGGTGATCACGTCCACCGAGGGCCTCTGGGTCGCCACGATGAGATGGAGGCCCGCCGCTCTGGCCATCTGGGCAAGCCTCGCTATGTAGACCTCCACCTCCCGGTTCACCATCATGAGGTCCGCCATCTCGTCTATGACGATCACGATCTTCGGGAGCACGCCCAGGGGGGCGGTCCCGTCCTCGTTCGCCAGGCACGCGAGCGTCGAGCCCGCATTCGGGTCGTCCTTCCTGATCTTCTTGTTGTACGAGTCGATGCCCTTGAGCCCGTGCTCCTTGAACAGGGCGTAGCGTTGCTCCATCTCGTGCACGGCCCACTTGAGCACGGGCAGGGCGTGCCTGGGGTCCGTGACCACGGGGTGGATGAGGTGGGGGATCCCCTCGTAGTGGGACAGCTCGATGCGCTTCGGGTCGATCATGATGAACTTCAGTTCCGAGGGGTTGTTCTTGTAGAGGAGCGAGAGGATCATGGCGTTGAGCCCCACGCTCTTGCCCATGCCCGTTGCGCCCCCGATGAGGAGATGCGGCATCTTCGCCAGGTTCGCCACCACGGGCGTGCCCTCGATGTCGGTGCCGAGGGCGAGCGTGAGCGGCGCGGTCGACGTGGTGAACTCCTTGCTGGCGAGGATCCTCCTGAGGCCCACGATCTCCCTCGTCCGGTTGGGTATCTCTATGCCCACCGCGTCCTTGCCGGGGATGGGGGCCACCACCCTCACGGGCGAGGCCTTGAGCGCCATGGCGAGGTCGTCGGCGAGCGAGACGATCTTGTTGATCTTGATGCCCGGTGCAGGCGTGAACTCGTACATGGTGATCACCGGCCCGGGCCTGATCTCGAGGATCTCGCCTTCCACGCCGAAGTCCTTGAGCTTTGACAGGATCAAGGACGCGTTCGCCCTGAACTCCTTCTCCGTGATGGTGCGCCCCCGCGAGGGGGGGTTGGAGAGCAGGGAGAGGGAGGGGAGCTGGTAGTTTTCTATGAAATCGAGGGTCACCTGTTTCGGTACCTCGAGGGCGACGGCGGGCTCGTTGTCCGACAGCGTGATCCGGGGTTCCTTGACCCCCTCCTGCCTGGCCGGGGTTTGTGCCTGGCCGGTGTCCTGGCCTGACCTCTTCGGCTTGGGGCGCGCCGGCTGCGTCAAGGCCCGCCTTCTTGCCATGCGCTCTCTCAGGCCGGCCCAGGATGCGACGAGCGCGTTCAGCGCGGACCTCGGCTCGTACCCGAGCATGATGCCGCCAGCCAGCAGCATGAGGAGCAGGACGACCGACCCCCAGTAGTTGAGGTATGCCGTGAGCGACTCCGCGATGATCTTTCCCAGGAGGCCGCCTGCCTTCATCCCGGGGTCAATGAACCCGACGCCCCCGGGGAACGCCAGGTGCAGCATGCCGAGCACCGCGAACGATATGACCGCCGTGCTCGAGGGGTGCAGCCACCGGACCTGTCTTTTCCTGAGGCAATACCGGTACGCGTAGTCCACCATGAAGGCGGGCAGGGAAAACGACCAGACGCCCACGAGGAGGTACAGGCCGTCGGCCAGGTACGAGCCCACGAACCCCATCCAGTTGCGGACCTCGTCCGCCTTCCTGGAGAGCGAGAAACCCGGGTCGTCCGGTGAGTACGACACAAGGGAGAGGAACACGAAGACGGCGCAGAAGAGGAGCACGAGCCCGATGATGTGAAGAGGCAGATCGCTTGCGCGCTCCCTTTTTGCAGGCATGACCCTCCCCTTTTGCCCGGTTTCCCGCCTATCGATGCATTTCCTGCATCATGCTGTAATTCAAAGCCCTCGTATCGTCCATACCAGAAATCATGAAGAAGTCAAAGTCCTCTCGATGAGCGGGCGTTCTCCGGAGGCGATTGTCCGTCGGTCGTCATGGCGCTCGGTCCCGGAGGGTTTCGGGTGTCGCATCATGGGCATGCCCCCCTCGAGCGCCGTCTTTCCCAGCCCGTGGAGGAGAGCCCGCTCACAGCTCCATGATCACAGGGATGATCATGGGCTTCTTGCCGAGCCTGGCCTTGATCATGGACCCTATGGACTCCCGCACCCGGTTCTTCGCCACCTGCGTGTCGGTGTCCCTCGTGAGGGAGGCTTCGAGGGCCGAGGCCGCGACCTGTTTGATCTCCTCTACGATCTCGGCCTCCATGCTCGCCGGCACCACGCCCTTGCACATGATGTCCGGGCCCAGGACGATCTCCGCGTTCGCCGAGTCGAGCACCGTGAAGACGACGATGAGGCCGCCTTCCGATATGTGCCTGCGGTCCCTCAGCACCACGTCCTTGATGTCGCCCGTGAGTTCGCCGTCCACGAAGCACTTGCCGTGGGGGACCTCGCCGGTGAGCTCCATCCTGCCGTCGGCGAGGGACCATTCCTGGCCCGCCCTGGCGAACACGAACTCAGGTCTCGCTCCAGGAGAGCCGGAGACGAGCTCGGCGAGCGCCTTCATGTGCCTGAGCTCGCCGTGGACCGGCATGACGATCCTGGGGGAGAGGGATTTCACGGCCTCCACGAGCTGGTGGTGCGTGGCATGACCGGTGGCGTGCACCGGCGCCACGTCCGGGTAGTAGACCCTCGCCCCGTAGTCGATGAGCTGGTCGATGCACCTGCCTATGGCGATCTCGTTCCCGGGGATGATGCGCGCGGAGATGATCACGCTGTCGCCCGAGCGCACCTTGAACCGGTGCCACCCCCTCGCGATCAGCGAGAGGACCGAGTACATCTCCCCCTGGGTGCCGGTGCAGATGACCATGAGCCTCGACCTGTCCATGGTCGTGATCTCTTCCGGCTTCACGAGGTCGCGCGACTCGAGCTCCAGGAGTCCCAGGTCGGTCGCTATGTCCACCACCTGGGTGAGGCTCCTCCCGATGATGGTGACCTTGCGGTTGTGCGTCACGGCGATCTCGTAGAGCATCCTGATGCGCATCACGTTGCTGGAGAACGTCGAGACGACCACGGCGCCCTCGGTGTTCTTCACGATGTCCTCGATGCAGGAACAGACCACCTTTTCGTCCGCGTTTCTGGGGTCTATCTCGGCGTTGGTGCTGTCGCAGACGAAGAGTTCCACGGGCGCGCCCCAGGGGCAGAAGCCGGTAGGCGGCAGGGTCTTGAAGTCTCCTGAGTGGACCACGATGCCCTGCGGCGTTCTCATGCAGAGGCTGTAGCAGCCGATGGTCGAGTGTTCGACCTCGGTGAAGGCGATCTCCATCCCCCCCAGCTCCACCCTGTCGCCGGGGTACACCGGCACGAGCCGCGCCCGCACGTCAGCGTCGCACTCCCTCAGCTTGCGCCTGGCGAGCTCGAGGGCGAACGGGTGGCCGTAGACCGGGATCGGAGCCTCCCTGAGGAGGTACGGCAGTGCTCCTATGTGATCCTCGTGGCCGTGGGTGAGCACGATCCCCTGGAACGCCTCCTGGTTTTCCACCACGTACGAGAAGTCGGGGATGAGCTGTTCGATCCCGGTGGAGTTGAACTTGGGGAACATGAGCCCCGCATCTATGAGCACGGCGCCTGCCGAGGTCCGGACGACCATCGAGTTGAGGCCGAATTCCCTGACGCCCCCCAGGGGAATGACCTTCACTCGGTTCACGCCGATCCCCCGCGAAGGCGCTCGATCGCTTCCCTGATCGCGCGGGACGCCGCGTCTATGTCGGATGCGGTCTGCCTCGAAACCGGTATTTTGGGGAGATTCAGAGGCTCTCCTATCGCGACCCGCACATCGGCCCTGCGGATGGAGTGGGTCCACCGGGGCATGAGATCGTAGGCGCCCGATATACCCACTGGGATCACCGGGACCCCGAGCGCCAGCACGAGCCTCGCCGCGCCCATGCGGATCGGGAGCATCCTCCCGTCCCAGGTGCGCTCGCCCTCGGGGAAGATGCCGAGGAGGTTGCCCGAGGAGACCACCCTGACGGCGTTGCGCACGGCCAGCACGTCGATGGTGTACCTCCTGACGGGAAAGGTCGATGCGTGCCTGAGGAACCACTTCATGAAAGCGCCCCTGTACTCCGAGTTCTTGGCCATGAACCAGATGGTCCTGGGCGTCAGGAAGCGCAGGATCACCGAGTCGAGGAACGACTCGTGGTTGGGGAGGATGACGGCCGGGTCGCTCTTCGGGATGTTCTCCACCCCCCTCACCTCCACGGTGAGCAGCGCCCTGACCAAGAACTTCCCCAGGGGTTTCAGGATCGTCTCGAGCAGGCTCGTGTCCTTCCTGTACCATCTCCTCGCGGGCGCGCGGAGCTCTCTTGCGGGAGCCTCCGTGCGCGGCGTGCGGGTGATGCCGGATCTCAACCGCACCCGCGGGTAGAACTCCACGATCTCGTCTCCCTCGTAGTGGCGCTCGAGGGTCTTTCTCAGGAGGTCCTCCCACTTCTTGCCCGACTCCTCGTGGAAATCGAAGAAGAGGGCGCCGTGCCCCGCACCCACCACGATGAGGGTGTTGGACTCGATGGTGAGGGAGAGGATGCCCTCCATGGGGATGGTCATCCGGGCGGCGAGCCCGGCGAAGGTGAGGCTCGAGGGGGTGAGCGTCAGGGTCCCCTCGTCGATCCTCGCCCTCGTGAAGTGGTACGCGGTGATGCCGGCGAAGCCATGGTACATGCCGCTTGCGGCCTCTCTCGAGAGCGTGACGCGGCGGCTCTTCGCGATCGTGCCGTCAGGGCCGCACGCGAGGTCGAACCCTCTGGTCCTGTCGTACCAGTACGACAGGGGGGCCCGCTCGCCGTTCATCTCGGCCGCCGACCTCCCCGTGAGCCTGAACGTGGCGCTGCACGAAACGCACCTGTCCTTGTCGAGCCAGTCGAAAGCGCCGCAGAGGGGGCAGCGGTAGAGCAGGTCATCGATCATCGGTCAAAGAGTATAACCGAGTTTCATGGCCGTGTATACCGCCTCCATGAGCGACGGGATGTCGTGGCCGGCCGGGTCGATGGGCTTGCCCACCACGATGGTGATGGTCCCCGGCCTGACGATCGCGCCCCCCTTGGGGAGGATCCGGTACGTTCCGCTGACCGTGACCGGAACGATGGGCACTCCCGCCTCCCTGGCCAGGTGGAAGCCGCCCTTCTTGAATGGGTATTTCAGCTCGCCGTCGCAGGATCGCGTCCCCTCGGGGAAGATGAGGACGGAGGTGCCGGCACGTATCGTGGCGGCGGCCCTCTTCATGCTCTCCATGGCCTTCTCGTGGTTGAACCTGTCCACGAGGATGTAGCCCGCCCTCCTCATGGCGAGCCCCAAGAGGGGTATGCGGAAGAGCTCCTTCTTCACGGTCCAGCGGAACTGCACCTCGAGGTACCCAAGGAGCGCGAACACGTCGAAGTGGCTCACGTGGTTGGCCATGTAGACCGCCGGCCCTTGCGGTATGTTCTCGACGCCCTTGAGGATCACCCTGCATCCCGAACACCTGAGGGTGAAGCGGGCCCACCGTCTCGCCATGAGGTGAGGGAGGTCGCCCGTTTTGCTGAACAGGGAGGCGATCACGTGCGGCACGATCATGACCACGATGTAGAGGTACGAACCCAAGACTGTCCTGAGCGTCCAATACATGGCGTATGTTTTACATAACTTTAACAAAGATGTCAAAGGGATGGGGTCCCTTCGGGGGGCACCCGGTGGTACCGACCCCACCCTGAGCCCTCGGCCGGACAGGGTGATGGGCTTGCTTTTCTCAGGGATATGATGCTCAAGAGGCAGGCCGGAGGTGACGATATACCAGGAAGGGAGAAGAAGACGGAGGTGTCCCACGGGTCTCCTCGATGACCCCGCGCTGCCGGTGGCGTCTCGGGCAGGCAGGGGCGTGAGGCTTCAAAGGCCCGCGGACGTGGAACGTGTCGAGGAGAAGGCAGGACACCGGCGGTACGACACGAGAGGGACGTTATTCATGAAACACCCACCTGACATCCATGGTGAAGAAACGATCTCTTCGAATCCTGCGACCGGATGCAGCGATGGCCCGCCTGCAGTGGGCGCTGAAGCCTTGTTCCAGCGGATCTTGGACGCCCTGCCGGTGCCGGTGTTCTTTAAGGATCGCTCGGGCGCGTACCTCTGGTGCAACAAGGCGTTCGAGCGTTTCTCGGGCCGTTCGAGAAAGGACCTCAGGGGGCTGAGGGTCGAGGACCTCGTCACGTCGAACGAGAAGGTGCGCCTGTTTAGGGAGAAGGACCGGGAGATCCTCGAGAACCCCTGCGAGCAGTCGTTCGATGTGGCGATCGGGAATGCGGCGGGTGACATCCGCGACGTCAGGTTCACACGTGCCGTTGTGGCGGGGGCCGAGGGGACCCCGGAAGGGATCGTCGGCGTCATGCTGGATCTCACCGAGACCAGGCGCGCGGAGGAGACCCTGAGGGAGAGCGAGGCGAAATACCGGGAGCTCTTCGAGAACGTGTCGGACATCCTCTACTACCACGACCTGGAAGGCAACTACGTGGACTCCGAGAGCAACCTCTCCCTCAGGCGCGAGTGGAGGAACCTCGTGGGCGCCGAGGTCTCCCGGATGAACATACGGGACCTCATCCCCGAGAGACTGAAACCCGGCTTCGACGACTACCTGCAAAGGATCCTCGAGAACGGCAGCGACTCGGGCATCGTTGCGGTGGATGATGCAGAGGGGAACCGCCACTACTTCGAGTACTCGAATCACCTCGTGCGAAAGGAAGGCGAGCCCGTCGGAGTGCGCGGGTTCGCCCGCGACATCACGGACATGGTCATGGCAAGGAAGGCGCTCGCCAAGAGCGAGGAGAAGTTCCGCTCGATACTCGAGAACATGGAAGAGGGATACTTTGAGACGGACCTCGCAGGCAGGTTCACCTTCGCGAACCCCTCCATGTGCCGGGCCGCGGGCATGGACATGGAGGCCCTGCTGAAGACGGACGTGTTCGCGATCCTCGATGACGAGAGCGTGCAGTCTCTCCACGACGCCTTCGAGGAGGCCTACACGACCGGGAAGCCGATCAGGAACTTTCCCCTGGTGATCAGGTCAGGGGTGAGAGGCGCCGTACACGCCGAGGCGACGATCTCCCTCGTCGTGGACAGTGCGGGAAAAAAGGCTGGCTTCAGGGGGGTGGTGAGGGACGTGAGCGAGAGGGTCTCGCTCGAGCGGGCCCTCTTGGAGAAGAACGCCGCGCTCGAGGAGATGAAGATGGGCCTCGAGCGGTCCAACGAGGAACTGCGCAAGGCATACACGGAGCTCAAGGATGCGCACACCCAGGTGATCAAGGCGGAGAAGCTCGCGTCCATCGGGCAGCTCGCCGCAGGGGTTGCCCACGAGATCAACAACCCCATCGGGTTCATCATGAGCAACCTGAACACGCTCGAGAAGTACCTGGGCAGGCTCCTCGAGTACCTGGGGCTCCTCGAGGAGCTCTCCGGGCAACTCCGGGGGGAGGGTGCGTGGGAGACAGCCATGCAGAGGAGGCGGGATCTCAAGATAGGCACGATCCTCGATGACGTCATGAACGTGATCTCCGAGTCCCTCGAGGGTGCGGAGAGGGTCAAGAAGATCGTCCACGACCTCAAGAGCTTCTCTCGCAGCGACGCCCCCGAGGAGACGGAGGCGGACCTGAACGAGTGCATCGAGAGCACGATCAACATCGTCTGGAACGAGATCAAGTACAAGGCGCGTCTCAGGAAGGACCTCGGCGAGCTCCCCTCCGTGAGGTGTTACCCCCAGCAGATCAACCAGGTCTTCATGAACCTGCTCGTGAACGCCGCGCACGCCATAGACGGCAGCGGGGAGATCATCGTTAAGTCGAGGGAAAAGGACGGCTGGGTAGAGGTGAGCGTCGAGGACACCGGATGCGGGATCCCGGGGGAAAACCTGAAGAGGATCTTCGAGCCGTTCTTCACCACCAAGGAAAAGGGCAAGGGGACAGGGCTCGGGCTGTCCATCTCCTACGACATCGTGAGGCGGCACGGCGGCGAGATACGCGTCGAGAGCGAGCCGGGCAGGGGGTCGACCTTCACGGTGAGGCTGCCCGTGCACAGGGGGGCTTCATGAGCGGCCTTGCTCGAATTCTCTGCGTGGACGACGAGCCGAACGTGCTCAGCGCGATACGGAGGGTCTTCATCGACGAAGACTACGAGGTGCTCACCGCGACGAGCGTCGAGGACGGGCTCAGGATCCTAAGCGAGGTGCAGCCGGTGCAGGTCGTGATCGCAGACTACCGCATGCCCGGGATCAACGGGGTTGATTTCCTGAAAGAGGTGTGCAGGAGGTGGCCCGATTCCGTGAGGATCGTGCTTTCCGGCTACGCGGACACCGCGGCGGTGGTGGACGCGGTCAACGAGGCCGGCATCTACAAGTTCATGGCAAAGCCCTGGAACGATCGCGATTTGAAGCACACGGTTCACAACGCCGTGGAACACTACAGGCTCGCCACGGAGAACGCCAGGCTGAACAGGGATCTTCAGAGGGCCAACGACGAACTCAAGGTCTTGAACGAGAACCTCGAGGCCATGGTGGAACAGCAGACCCAGGAACTCCTCGTCCAGAACAGGATCCTCATGAGGGCGCAGGAGATCCTCGACAGCCTCCCCCTCGCGGTCGTTGGCGTCGACGGGGACGGGATCGTTGTCCAGGCGAACAGGGCCGCGCGGGAGATCCTCGGCGTCGGCGGGAGGGGGCTCATCGGGATGGACAGGCGCGACGCGTTGCCCGAGGTCATCAACTCGTTTTGCGGCCTCGTGATCGAGAAGGGCTCGGCGAGGTGCAGAGGGGAGCTGTACGGATCTCCCGTCACCCTCATGGGGAACGAGCTGGGATCTCCCTCGAAGAGGGAAGGCGTGGTGATCGCGGCGATCAGAGAGGACTGAGATGGAAGGAAAGGTGGTATTCCTGGACGACGACGAGCACATCCTGAGGGCCATCAGGCGCCTGTTTGCTGACACGGGGCTCGATGTCACGGTCCTCGACGACCCGTGGGCGGCCCTGGACCTGGTAGCCGGGGGTGGCGTGGCGGTGGTGGTGTCGGACAACCGGATGCCCGCCATGGAGGGCACCGAGTTCCTCGCCAGGGTCAGATCCATGAGCCCGGACACGGTGAGGATCATGCTGACCGGTTACGCCGACCTGGCGACGGCCATGGACGCCATCAACCGCTGCGGGGTCTATAAGTTCATCGAGAAGCCATGGCGGAACGCGGAGCTCGTGGGTGTGGTCAAGGAGTCCCTGGAGAGGCACAGGATCGTCACGGTGATGCGTGACTCAGACGAGCCGGCACTGCTGTCGCTGGCCAGCGCCATCGAGCTCAAGGACCCGTACACCAAGGGGCACTGCGACAGCGTGGCCGGCTACGCCGTCGCGGTGGGCAAGGCGATCGGCATGCCCGAAAACGAGGTCAGGCAGATGAAATACGGCTGCTGGCTCCACGACTGCGGGAAGATAGGGGTGCCCGAGGCGATCCTGAACAAGCCCGGCCCGCTCACCGAGGAGGAGTTCGAGATCGTGAGGAAACACCCCGAGTGGGGCGCCGAGCTCGCCAGGCAGGCGCGGCTGTCGGAGATCGTCGTGAACGTCATCGCCTGCCACCACGAGCGGTTCGACGGTACGGGGTACCCGAGGGGGTTGAAAGCGGGCGCCATCCCCATACATGCCCGCATCGCGTGCATCGCGGACGTCTTCGACGCCCTCACCTCGGACCGCTCCTACCGCGCGAGGCACAGTCACGTGGAGGCGGTGGGCATGCTCTATTCCATGAAAGGCTCCTTCTTCGACCCGGAGCTCGCGGAGGTGTTCCTCACCCTCGTGGCTGAAGAAGTCGCCGGGGAGAAGACGGCGGGGGATCAGGATGGGGAGTGAAGGAACCCGGCAAAGGACAGAGGTCCTCTTCGTAGATGACGAGGAGAACATCCTGAAGGCGCTCTCCAGGCTGTTCATGGACGAGGACTTCACGGTCAGGACCGCGGCCTCCGGCCAGGCCGGGCTCGAGATCCTCGAGGCGAGCGGGTCTATCGGGGTGGTCGTCTCCGACCACAGGATGCCGGGCATGAGCGGCGTGGAATTCCTGACCCGCGTCAAGGAACGCAAGCCGGAGACCCTGCGCATCCTGCTGACGGGTTACGGGGACATCGCGACGATCAAGGACGCGCTCAACAAGGCGGGCGCCTGTAGGTACATCACCAAGCCCTGGGTCGACGACGAGCTGGTGCAGGCGGTGCGCGAGGCGGTGGTGCGATTCGAGCTCACCCGCGAGAACGCGCGCATGGCCGAGGTCATCAGGGCCCAGAACGAGCAGCTGAAGGAGTGGAACTCCCAGCTCGAGATCATGGTCCAGGAACAGACCATCGAGCTGACGAGGCAGAACGAGAAGCTCAAGGCCCTCCTCCAGCGCGAGCGGGCCACCATCAGGGGCGTGATCGGCGCCTTGTCAGGGCTCATCGAGCTCAGGAACAAGCGGGTGAGGAACCACTCGCGAAACGTCGCCGAGCTCGCGTGCGGCATCGCCAGGGCCATGAAGCTCCCCCAGGCGGACGTGGAGACCATCATGGTGGCCTCTCTCCTGCACGACATCGGGCTCATCGGGGTGCCAGATGTCATGCTCCTCAAGGCAGAAAGCGAGATGAACGCCGATGAGATAGCCGAGTTCAGGCTCCACCCCATAAGGGGACAGGCCGCCGTCGACCAGATAGAGGACCTCAGGCCCGTCTCAGCCCTGATCCGCCACCACCACGAGCGATACGACGGGAAGGGCTACCCGGACGGGGTGAAGGGCGAGGAGATCCCGCTCGGCGCACGGATCATGGCCGTTGCCGACCACATCGACTCTACCATGAACCCGGCGAAGCCGAGGGCGCTCGAGATGGTCCTCGCAGACCTCCGGGACAGGGTCAACACGGAGTTCGACCCCAAGGTCGTCGTGCACGTGCCCCAGGTGGTCCGGGCGTACCTCGAGCGCGTGGCTGCCAAGGGCGGCACGGCGGAGGTGGAGCTGTTGCCGCACGAGCTCAAGCCCGGCATGGTGGTGTCCAGGAACGTCACGAGCGGCACGGGCGTGCTCCTCTTGAGCCAGGGGACGAGGCTCACCGAGAAGAACATCGAGACGCTTTGCCGCATGCACCGGATAGATCCCTCGAGAGAGGGCGTCTTCGTCTGGATGAACCGGTGAGCCAGCAGGCGCCTCGGCCGCGTCCACCCTTCAAGCGGCCGCGAACAGCCGGTGTGCTGGCCCGGCTCTTTCCAGCTCTTCCCACGCGGCTCCTTCGACAACACCCTCCCTCGAGGGTGACCCTCGGGCAACGAGGTGCACAAGACATCCGCAGGGAGGTCATACCTCTGCGACAGGGCGCACCCGTCGCAACGCCTGTCACAAGGACCTCGGCGGGCGCCGGGTGCCCCCAGGGGTGAGCCCTGGGCAAAGCTTCATCGCTGAGGGCTCTGCGCATGAAAGGGCATGGCTGGCTTCTCTTGACGGCAAACGAGACGACCATGCCATGTGATCGCACCAGCATAGGGTCGGCGTCTTCTCGAAGATGCCGGCTAGTGAGAAGGCCCCCGGCCTGAATAACCTGGCGGATGCATCCTGCAACGGGATATCGAAAACAATCGGTGGTGCATCATGGCGGAAGAGGCGGCCAGTCACGCGAAGGGTTGCTGGTGATGAGCCGGGAGTACGATCGTGTCATCAGGGAATATCATTTTTCTCAACCAGGCGAACAGGTTGTCATCTTTCTTTATTTCTGTGGTACGAACATCTTCAGGTGTGTTATCAGGTAAGGATCTGGTATCGTATTTGACCGGAGCCTGGGCACAAGGATGCCTGGGGTGACGTTCATGGGGTGCATCCAGTGGGAAAGGCCAGGAAGCGCATAGCGTTAAAGGATGCCCGCGAGGGCATGGTGCTCGCCGAGTCCGTGCTCTCGGGCTCAGGGGTGGTCCTCGTCGCGCAGGGGACCGTGCTCAGCCGGGCGTTGATCGAGGCCATCGAGCGCAAGGGGATCGCGCAGGTTTTCATAGAGGAGGAAGCGGCCTGCGAATGGTCGGCGGCGGACCTCGAGGCCATGCAGGCCAGCGTGGAAGGGGAGGTCGCCGCGAGGTTCAGGGAAAGGCCCTCGGGCGCCCTCATGGAGGCGATCGCGAGGGCTGCACTGTCCGTCGAGGCGAGAAAGAGGCTCAAGGGTGGAGCGAACCGTTGAATCTCTCATAGCGCGGGTCCATCACCTCAAGACGTTCTCCTCGGTCGTGATGGAAATAGAGAGGCTCGTCTCGAGGGAGGACGCCTCCCTCAGGGACATCGCGGCGGTCATCGAGAAGGACCCGCCCACGGCGGCGGCCGTGCTGAGGCTGGCCAATTCCAGTTACTACGGGCTCGCGCAGAAGGTAGGGTCGGTCACGACCGCGCTCTCCGTGCTCGGCCTGCACACGGTCAGGGGGCTCGTGGGCATGGCGGCTGTCGTGCGGGCGTTCGCCGGGGCCACCTTCACGCTCGTCAAGCCCGAGCTGCTGTGGCTTCACAGCCTCGGGTGCGCGGCCTCCGCCCGGGTCCTCGCGGGCGAGGCCGGCCGAGGTATGCAGGAAGAGGCGTTCATGGCCGGCCTGCTCCACGACATCGGCCTCATCGTGCTCTTGGAGGCGGCCGAGGAAGACATGGTCCGCGTCAAGGAAGCGCTCGCATCCGGCGCGTTCGACTCTCAGGCGGAAGCGGAAAGGGAGGCCATAGGCTTCAGCCACGCGGAGGTGGGAGCGGCGCTCGCCTCCAGGTGGCACTTCCCAGAGCCCCTCGTCCACGCCATCAGGTACCACCATTCTGCACAGGCATGCGAGGCCAGGGCGAGGAAGAACCTCCCGGCGTCCGTCGACCCGCACAGGGGCATGCTCGGGGTGTTTGTCTTCATTGCGGACCAGCTCGCAAAGGCCATGGCCATGGGCGACACCGTGGATCCCCTGGTCTCTCCCATCCCCGAGGGGCTGTGGACGCTCACCGGCATCCCCGTGGAAGCCCTCGGCCGCGTCATGGAAGAGGCGGACGAGCTCTACGAAGACCTCGTCGACTCGCTGGTCTTTTCGGCCTGAGGGTCAGGGGCCCTCAGGTCGGCTGGAAGCCTGCCGCCCACCTGCTCGAACGATCTTTGTTCGGCCCGTACGTCCCGGGTCCTTCTGCCGGGTCAAGGGCCCCTCCCCTCTCGTCCGACCGGGCCCGTGCGGGGGGGAGCGGCTCCCCCATGCGAGTCGGCCAGGGCCTCGCGCATCTTCACCTCGAGCTCCCGCCTGGTGAACGGCTTCTGGATGAAGTGCAGCCCAGGCTCGATCACCCCCCTGTGCACGATGATGTTCTCTGTGTAGCCCGACATGAAGAGGCATGCGATGCCGGGGGCCATCTCCTCGACGCGCCGGGCCAGTTCCCTGCCGTTCATGCCCGGCATGATGACGTCGCTCAGGATCAGGTCGATGGCGTGACCCCGCTCGGAGGCTATCACGAGGGCCTCGGCCGGGCTCTGGGCCCCGAGAACCCGGTGTCCCATCCTCTCGAGGAGGATGCTGGTCGTCTGGAGGCTCGCCCGGTCGTCCTCTACCACGAGGACCGTGAGACCGTGGACCCTGTCCTGCACCTCGAGCGATGCAGGGCCGGGGGGCTCGGCCAGATCGTGGGCGGCCTTCATGGAGCGGGGTAGGTACACCTTGAGGGTCGTGCCCTTGCCCTGCTCGGTGTACACGTTTATGAACCCGCCGTTCTGCCTGGCGATGCCGTAGACCGTGGAGAGGCCGAGTCCTGTCCCGGAGCCCGGCTCCTTCGTGGAGAAGAACGGGTCGAAGATCCTGGCCGAGGTGTCCCTGTCCATGCCGCAGCCGGTGTCCGTGACGGACAGGAGCACGTAGTCTCCCGGCGCGCATTCCATGTGCTCCGTGCAATAGGCTGCGTCGAACGACCGGTTCATGGTCTCTATCACGACCGTGCCCTGGCCGCTGATCGCGTCGCGCGCGTTGGTGCAGAGGTTCATGACCACCTGGTCAACCTGGGCCGGGTCCATCTCCACCGACCACAGGTCTTTGCCCGGCAGCCAGACGAGCGAGATGTTCTCGCCTATCAGGGTCCTGATCATGGACAGGACCGACTGCACCGTGGCGTTGAGGTCGAGGAGCACGGGCGCCCTTGGCTGCCTCCTCGCGTAGGCCAGGAGCTGGCGCACGATGGATGCGGACCGCTCGGATGCGGACCTGATCTCGCTGAGGTGCGGCCGGAGGGCGCCGTGCGGCCCGCATGCCTCCAGGGCGAGCTCGGCGTGGCCCATGATCACCCCCAGCATGTTGTTGAAGTCGTGCGCGACACCGCCTGCGAGCCTGCCCAGCGACTCGAGCCTGTCGGCCTTGGCAAGCTGGGCCTGGAGTCTTTCCCTCTCCCTTTCCGCCTCCTTCTCCAGGGTCACGTCCCGGACGACCACGTGGGCGACGGACGGCAACCCTCGCTCGTCGCACACGAAGACACCGTCGATGGCCGCATTGACAACATGGCCGTCCTTTTTCAGGACGGGGAGATCCGCCGAGCGCACGAGCCCCGAGTTGAGCAGTGTCCCCAGGACTTCGCGCACGAGATCCCGGGAGTCATCCGGCGAGAACTCGTGGAGGTGCTTGCCTATCACCTCGCTCCGACCGTAACCTGAGAGCGCGGCGAACGCGGGGTTGGCCTCGAGTATGCGGCCCTCGGGGTCGACGGCAAGGTATGCGAGCGGGAAGGCCTCGAAGATGTCCCGGAAGTGGCGCTCGCTCGCCCTCAGGGCCGCCGCTGTCTCGACAGGCTCCTTGTCCGGTCGTTCCGTGTCCGCGATCCTCCTCGTTTCCTCTGGGGCGCTTGCCGCCTGCCCCGAGAGGAGGTCGAGATGGGCATGCAGCTGGGCCTCGGACAGTTCCCGTCTTGCGATCAGGGTAGAGAGGCCGGCGGGACTGACGGCACGCCGGTTGCGCACGACCTCGAGGTTCACCACGAGGACCTCCTGGCTGAGGGACAGCGCCATGACCTGGGCAGGGGTGAAGCGCCCCATCCCGTAGAGGGCTGCCGTCTTTACGCCCAGGCCGGTACTGGTGAAGGGGGCGAGCCACGTCTCGATCCGGGCTGGGTCGACCGCGCCGCCGCTGGCGTTCCACGGCATCCAGTCCACGTCCACCACGAGCAGGTCTGCGTCGCGGGTCCCCAAGGGAGCGGCACCCAGGAACCGGGCGAGGGTCGCGGCCATGAGGGATGCGTCGAACAGGCCGTTGACCGTGCATGACCCCTCGGTGGTCGAGATCGCGAGCCTGCCGGAGCGCACGAGCCCTTCCGGGTCGAGCCCCGATGAAGAGAGGATGCCCGGGATCCCTTCCCCGATCCCCCTGCCGCACAGGCACAGGCACCTGCCGCCGTGCTCGAGGGTGGGGACGAGGAGGCGCTTGAGCAGCTCGAACCCCTCCCCGGCGGCCCGGTAGAGGCAGCAGGCATGCCTCGTCCTCCTGGAATCCGTGAGGGACCCATCCCTGTCGAAAGGCCACGGGGCGCTGCTCATGCCCGGCCCCTTTCGATCCTTGCTGCCGGAAGCCCAGTGGTTCCCGGCGTGGCTGACCTGGAACCCAGGGTAGTTACGGGGCCTAAGATCCTGCCGAAGGTGTGTTTTCTGCGCGAGGTGAAGGCCCCGGCCCGAGTTGAGGGCCATGCTGCCTCCGCAGGCCCACCCATCCAGCAGAGGGCTTCGCATCGACGATCCTGAGGAACGCCCACGTTCGTGCATCTCGCAGGCCCCTCACCCCAGGCCGGGGCGCCGGCTGGTGCGGTCGTGAAAGGTGCGCGGGGCGTCTCCCCTTGCGGGTGAAACCGGTTCGATGTCTCGTGCAGGCCCCGTTTTCTGTCGCACCCGCGATCGGTTCGTGTGCTGCGCATGTCCGTCGTCTCCCCTGAGCCCTGTCGTCGTTGTGGAATGGGTGGAGAAGATCCTCTGGCGGCCGGCGAATGCGTAGGGCAATGCACGCCGGTCTCCCCGGTCGTTCCCTGCTCCATTGATAATATTTAAATAATAATAATGAGTTTGGGCATGGTTTGCAAGGGAGAGGTCTCCATAAACGAGCTTCCGTTGAGGTAAGAAGGCAAAACCGGCCCATGGGTGTCTCCTCGAGGCGGAGATGCAAGGAGCGAACCCCTTTCGCAGCCTTGACAGATGAGAGCCCCGTACAGCGCATCGACGCAGATTGTACGCTTGCCGCCGCACCTGCCTTGACATGGAGAACGCTGTCTTGCCTGGAGAGATCCCACGTAAGGCATGATGCACGATGACAGCCTGTCTGCCTCCGGGACGCCGAGCGCTTGAGCGGCCGGTGCGGGCATGGCCCTGGTCCCACGAGCACGACCGGATTCTGCCAGGGTCCTTTCCGGATCAAAGACGGCAGGGGTGCCGGGGGCGTTGCAGACGAGGCAGTCCTTTCATAGATTTTCGACGAACATTGACGCCTCTGCCTGGCAGCCTCTTGCAACAGGAGAGCGGCCCATTATGATGGGGAATGACGAGGGCTGTCGGCGCTTCCCTGTTCATTGCCCAATGGCCGCCGTGGTTCCTGTCGGAAGTCGCCCCCTGCCCTTGGTAAGGATCTGCAAGAAAAGACACCCAGGAAGGTGAAAGAGAGATATACTGAGGGGAGGCGGACTCATGGAGAACGATCGTGTTTCAACCGGCATCTCGGGGCTTGACGAGATCCTCGACGGCGGGCTCATCCCGGGGAGGACCTATCTGGTCCGCGGCGGGCCCGGCACGGGCAAGACCACGTTGGGGCTGCACTTCTTGGTGTCAGGGAAGGCAAAAGGCGACAAGGCGCTCTTTATCAGCCTTGGCGAGCCGGAGTCTTCGGTCCGCAGGAACGCCGAACGACAGGGGCTCGACCTGGGCGGGGTGAGTTTCCTGGACCTGAGCCCCACGCCGGCGTTCTTTGCCGAGGTGGAGACCTACGACATCTTTTCTCCCGCGGAGGTCGAACGGGAGCCCATCACCAGGCGGATCGTGGAGGAGGTGGAGAACCTGAAGCCCTCCCGGGTGTTCATCGACTCCATGACCCAGTTCCGCTACCTGGCTGCCGACCCGTTCCAGTACCGCAAGCAGGTGCTCTCCTTCCTGCGTTTCCTAGTGGAGAGAAACGCCACGGTTCTCTTCGCGTCGGAAAGCAGCTCGGAGGCGCCGGATGATGACCTCCAGTTCGTCTGCGACGGGGTTATCCGGCTGAATGACGCGCCCGAGGGCCGCAGTCTCAGCGTGAGCAAGTTCAGGGGGTCCTCTTTCCTGGGCGGCCGCCACGCCATGGTGCTTGGCGGCAGGGGGATGGAGGTCTTTCCCAGGCTGGTGCCGGAGGCCTACCGGAAGGAGTTCGCCCGCGAGACCATCCCCTCGGGAATCCCTGAGCTGGATGAACTCCTTCACGGCGGTTTGGAGCGCGGTACGGTGACCCTCCTCACCGGCCCCAGCGGCGTGGGCAAGAGCACGCTGGGCATGGCGTTCATGAAGGAGGCTGCAGGCAGGGGCGAGCGATCGGTGATGTATACCTTCGAGGAAGAGGTGGAACTGCTGCTTGCCCGCTGCGAGGCGGTCAACATCCCTGCCTACATCATGGTGGAGCGCGGCACCCTCGCCGTGGAGAAGATAGAGCCGCTGCGCTATAGCCCTGAGGAGTTCGCATGCGCGGTTCGCAGGGAGGTGGAGGGAAAGGGTTCCCGGATCGTGATGCTCGACAGCGTCTCCGGATACCGTCTCTCCCTGCGCGGCGAGGACATGACCGGCCACCTGCACGCCCTGTGCACGTACCTGAAGAACATGGGCGTGACGGTGCTGCTGGTCAACGAGGTGGAACACATCACCGGCGAGTTCCGCGCAACCGAGGTGGGCATCAGCTACCTGGCGGACAACATCGTCTTTTTACGCTACCTGGAGATGCAGGGCGAGCTGCACAAGGCCATAGGCGTCCTGAAAAAGCGGCTGAGCGACTTCGAAAGGACGCTGCGCGAGTTCCAGATCACCCGATACGGCCTCAAGGTGGGCAAGCCGCTCGTGGGGCTGCGCGGCATCCTCACGGGAACGCCCGAGTGGACGAGGCCTCCTGGATGAGGGACGGGCCCCCAAGACCAAGCCCCGCGATCCTGGTGGCGGGCGGCAACCGCCGCAACCTGGAATTGCTGGGCCGGAGCCTGGAAGCGGATGGCTGGCGGGTCCTCACCGCCGCCTGCATGGAGGAACTGGACCGGGCGCTTTCCGTGCCGGAGGAGATCGGCCTGGCCTTGGTCGACATAGCCGGATTCGGGCGCGACATCTGGGAGCGCTGCGAGTCCTTGCGGGCCCGGGGCGTCATGCTGCTGGTGATCTCGCCCAGGCGAAGCCAGGCAATCCAGCAGGAAAGCCTCGCCCACGGCGCACGCGGCGTCCTGGTGAAGCCCCTTTCGGTGAGGGAGGTGATGACGCTCGTTCGAGGCCTGCTCCGGGAGTGAGTGCGAGGGGGTGCTCACCTCGGGTAAGGGGGCCCCCTGCGCCGGGTCGGACCGAGCCGTAAGGAGAGGCGTCAGCACGGCCCAGTGATCATGTCTCTCGAGGAGACAGTCCTCCGGAAACCCCCTGGTGGTCGGTGCCGGGCCCAACCCCAAGGATAGGGCCCGGCCCATCGCGACGGAATACGCTCCCATCTGCCGGATATCTTTCTTAGAAAACAGGGATGAGGCCACCCCCTCGAGTGTTTACTGAACGGTGCTCAGGTGGACATACGGGCAGGGGTCATTTTCGACGAGTTGAACAAGGGGGACATTTCTAACGAGTCTTGACACAAAAGGAGTGATGGCCCTTGACAATCCAGGATGGGTGGTTATTTTGTTGATTTTGAATTGGCTAAAACCCTCGGCAGGGTTAAGGATCAAGGGCTGCTTTTCGGGGAAGCGGGAGGCAAGGCGGGATCCCCGGAGGCGTGGCGAAGCCTCTCCCAGGTACAAGTCCCGGTATGATGGGATAGCCGGGCTCCGGCAGGGCCGTGAGCAGGGGCCGACAAACCGTGTGAGGGCGTGGCCGCCGCGGCGCTCTCGGCTGCCGTGGATATGCACGGCCGCCCGGACGGCATGGGTGGGAGGAAGAACGCGGGCGGCGGGGTGTGTGAGGACATGGCGAAGATTCTCCTCATGGTACCGCACGGTCCGAACAGGGACCTCATCGCGGCTTGCCTGGCGCACAACCACGAGGTGATCGGCGTCGAGGACGATGATCTCGGGAAAAGCTTCGACCTCGGGATCGTCGACGCAAGGGTCCTCAGCATGAAGAGGGGGCTCATCGTGGAGCGCAGGCATAGCGAAGACTTCTTCCTCCCCTTCATGGCGGTGGTCTCCAGAAAGGACGTAACCCTCATCAGCAGCCACCTGTGGGAGGTGGTCGACGACTTGGTCACCGCGCCGATCATGAAGATCGAGCTCTGCGCCCGCGTGGAGATCCTCCTCAGGGCGAGGAGGCTCTCGATCGAGGTGCGCGAACACGAGATCGCGGGGCGGATCATGAGCGAGGCCAAGGCCGAGCTCGAGCGCATGGTGGAGGAGAGGACAGCGGAGCTCAGGGCCTCCAACGACCGCCTCATGGAGCTCGACAGGCTGAAGAACATGTTCATAGCCGCCATGAGCCACGAGTTGAGGACACCGCTGAACGCGATCATCGGCTTCACGGGCGTCATGCTCCAGGGGATCTCGGGGGAGATCACCAAGGAGCAGCAAAAACAGCTGGGCATCGTGATGGACAGCGCCCGGCACCTGAAATCCCTCATCGATGGGCTCATCGACGTGGGGAGGATAGAGTCCGGCTGGGTCGACATGCACCCGGAGGACGTGGACGTGGAAGGGCTCGTGAGGGAAGTGGCCGGGATGATGGAGGCCATGGCGTCGTCCAAGGGTGTTCGTGTGGAGGTCCGCACGAGGGGACCCCTCGGGACCCTCACCGACAGGAAGCTCCTCAAGCAGGTCCTCGTGAACATCGTGGGGAACGCCGTCAAGTTCACAGAGAGGGGGGTGGTGAGCATCGATGCCGCAAGAGAGCGGGGCGTCCTCGTCATAGAGGTCAGGGACACGGGTCGGGGGATCCCGGCGGAACGCATGGAGGACCTCTTCGCGCCGTTTTGCAGGATCGAGCCGGACCAGGACAAGCCCCGCGAGGGGGCGGGCATAGGGTTGTACCTCTCGAAGAAGATCGTCAATCACCTGGGCGGGGACATATGCGCGGAGAGCACGTACGGGCAGGGGAGCACGTTCAAGGTGATGCTTCCCGCGGGTCGTGCCGGGTAGGGCGCGTCGCAGGGTGCCGCGCCTGCGCGGAAAGGCCCATGGGGCCTCTCGTGTACCGGGCGCAAACGGGAGTGTATGCAGGGTGTACGGAACGGACGATGCCGCTGGAGGTCGCGAAGGGCCTTCTCGGTACACAGAACGGGTTGGAGGGAAAGGCCGCGCAGGAGAAGAACGATGAGGATACTGATCGTAGATGACCAGGAGTACTCGCGCTACCTTCTCGAGACGATCCTGAAGGCATCCGGACACGAAGTGACCGCGGCGGTCAACGGGCTGGATGCCCTGGAAAAGATGGAGAGGGCGGGCTTCGACCTGGTGATCTCCGACATCCTCATGCCGGTCATGGACGGGTACACCCTGTGCAGGAGGTGCAGGGCCGACGAGAGGTTCCGGGATATCTTGTTCGTCTTCTACACCGGGACCTACACGGACGAGAGGGATGAGGCCCTGGCGTACAGCCTCGGGGCCGACCTGTTCCTCCGCAAGCCCTTGTCCCCGAACGAGCTCGTTGCGAAACTCGAGGGGTTGCTCTCGGCGGGGCGGTCCGGTCCTGCCCCGACCAGCCCCGGCGAGGTGGATGGAGGCGTCCTCGAGCTCTACAACGAAAGGCTCGTGAGAAAGCTGGAAGGGAAGATGCAGGAGCTCGAGGAGGAGAGGGGCAGGCGCAACGCCATCCTCCTGGAGGTCCAACGGAAGAACCGCTCCTTGAGGATGATCAAGGAGTGCATGAGCGCCCTCATGCACTCCCGAGAGGAGCAGGACCTCTTCTCGTCCATAGCCCGGGTGGTCGTGGACTCGGGCGGGTTCTCCGTGTGCTGGATCGGGATGGTGGGCCCGGACGGGCTCGTTCACCCGGAAGCCTCCTGGTGCCGGTTGCCGGGCGTTGAGTTCAGGGTGCCACAGGCGTGCCTGGGCCAAGGCTACGAGGCGTGCCCGATAGCGGAGTGCATGAGGAGCGGGAAGATAGCGGTCAGGACGCCGCCGTGGGACGGCCTGTGCAGGGACGTCTCTCTCAACTCGGTGAAGTTCGGCTACGTCGGCGAGATGGCCGTCCCCCTCGTTGTCCAGGGCAGACCGATCGGCGTCATGCTCCTGTATGTGCCGGAACAGGCGGCCCTCGACGAGGAGGACGTGTCTTTGCTCTCGGGGCTCGCCGAGGACATGGCCGTGCACGTCGTGTCCCTGCGCAACGAGCGCGAGCGGCTGGCAGCGGAGACACTCCTCGCGCGCAGCGAGGAGCGCTTCAGGATCATGGCCGAGACGAACCCGGACACGATCTTCCTTCTCGCCAGGGAAGGGCTCGTCGAGTACCTCTCCCCGGCCGCGGGGCGCTTGTTCGGTCGGCCCGTGACGGAGCTTACGGGCATGAGGTTCACCGACTTCTTCGATGGGGACGACGCTTTGGATGCCGTTCGGGCGTTCGACGAGGTCTGCTCGGGCGCCACGGTGAGGAACAGGGAACTCGTCATCAGTCTCCCCGGCGGTGGCAAGTCCTTCATCGAGATCAGCGCCGCACCCCTGGTGAAGGAGGGGGTCGTGGAAGGGGTTCTCGGCGTGGCCAGGGACATCGGCAGGCGCAAGGAGATCGAGAGCCAGCTTCTCGCCTCTCAGAAGATGGAGGTCCTTGGCTCGATGGCCGCAGGCATAGCCCACGACTTCAACAACATCCTGTCCGCCATCGTGGGGTATGCCGAGCTCATGCTCGAGAAGGCAGGATCCGACGCGGCCGGGTCCAAGGACCTGGCCGCCATCCTGGACGCCTCCATGAAGGCGAGGGACCTCGTCAGGGGTCTCCTCAACCTGAGCAGGCTGACGCCCGAGAAGCCGACAGCGCTCCGCCCTGCAGAGGTCATCAGGGAAACCATGAGGCTCATGCGGTCCTGTGTGCACGCGAACATCGAGATCGCGTTGAACGCCCGAAGCACCACCCGGATCCTGTCGGACCCTGCGAGGCTCCACCAGATGGTCCTCAACCTCGTGGTCAACGCGGCGGCGGCCATCGGCTCACGCCCGGGCAGGATCACCATAGACGTCGAAGACACCCAGGCCCCCGCCGGGGTACAAGGCACAGCTGCCGCACCCCGGACGTACGTGAAGGTCTCGGTTTCGGACACTGGGTGCGGGATAGCCCCGGAGATCCTCCCTGACATCTTCAAGCCCTTCTTCTCCACCAGGCACGACAGGGGCGGAACAGGCCTCGGCCTGTTCATGGTGAAGACCCTCGTGGAGGAGCACGGCGGTTTCGTGGAGGTCAACAGCGTCGTGGGATCGGGCACGAGGTTCGACCTCTTGTTCCCAGCCTTCGAGGGCGAGGGCGAGGGGGTGCAGGCCGAAAGCGAGGAGGAGAGCCCCAGGGGCTCCGGCCGCATCCTCTTCGTGGACGACGAGCAGTCCATCGCCGTCATTGCGCACGAGATGCTCTCGGGCCTCGGGTACCAGGTGACGTCTGTCTCGAGCGGCATCGAGGCCCTCGATCTCTTCGGGAAAGACCCGACCGGCTACGACCTCGTGGTAACCGACGTCGCCATGCCCGTGATGACGGGCGTTGACCTCGCCCGCGAGGTGCTGAAGATCAGGCCCGGTATGCCCGTCATCCTCTGTTCCGGCACCCACGACGGTTTGCTCGAGACGGAGGCCGAGGCCCTGGGCGTCCGCGCCTTCCTCCTCAAGCCCTTCAAGAGGCTCGATCTCGCCCGGGTGGTCATGAGCGCGATGGGTGCACCCCGCCTCACCGCTGGATAGTGGGGCGGCCCCCGGTCTCAGGCCGGGTCGGGAAACACCGCCTTCTGCTTGGACAGGAAGGCGGTGATGCCGTGGATGCACTCGCCGGAGGCGATGAGGTCAACCGCGGTCTCGGTCTCGAGCTCGAGCGCGGAGAGTGCGTCCAAATCCGCCACCCGCCGTATGACGGACAGGGCGCTCCGTACTGCGCGCGGGCCATTGGACGCGATGGCGCAAGCGAGGTCCATGGCCTCGTCCAGGGCCTTGCCGGGCGCGCTCACGCGGTTGACCAGCCCCATGGACAGCGCCTCCTCGGCGCCGACTTCCCTCGCGGTGAGGATCAGGTCAGCGGCCCGGGACGCCCCGACGAGCCTTGCGAGCCCGACCACGCCGCCGTGGTCAGGCATGAGGCCGAGCCTCGTCTCCGAGAAGCAGATGACGCCTGAGGGGTCCATGACCCGGAGGTCGCACCTGCACGCGATCTCGGCCCCGCCCCCGTAGGCGAGGCCGTTGATCGCCGCGATGACGGGCACCTCGATGGACACGAGGGAGTCGACCGCGCCGCGGATCCTCGTGATGAGCTCCCATGCAGGGCCGCGGTCGTGCCTCTCGACGGCGCGCGCGAGCCTTTCCACCATGGGATTGTCGGGGTTGACGTCGAAGCCGGCGCTGAAGGCCCTCCCGCCTGCGCCCGTGACGACCACCGCGCGCGGCGGCCTTTGCCTGATGTCTGCAACGGCGGCCTCCAGGCACCCCCACATGTGCTCGTCGAAGGCATTCTTCCGCTCCGGCCTGTCGAACGTGACCACGGCCACGGGCCCTTGCCTCTCGAGCCTGACCCCGTACCCCCTGTCCACGGCGCCCTACCCTGGAAACGGGGTCCCGAAGCGGTCCAGGTGCACGAACTCGCCGAGATCCTTCCTGCGCGGGCCCGCCTTCGGCTCCGTGGCCGGCCTGCCCAGGGGCAGCACGGCGACCACTTCGTAGCCCTCCGGCAGCCCCACGACCTCCTTACACGCGTCGTGGTCGAGGAGCCCCACGACCACGGTGCCGATCCCGAGCTCGCAGGCCTTCAGGCAGAAGTTCTGGACCGCCACGCCCAGGTCGAACATGAACCAGTTCGAGAACTTGGTCACGTCCTTGCCGCCGTAGCAACCCGACACCCCTGTCTTCGCGCAGGCGACCACAAGGGCCGAGGCGGCGAGGGAGCACTTCGTCGCCGGGTTGCCCTGCGCGTACGTCGAGACGATCTTCTCGATGCTCTGCCTGTCCCTCACCACCACGAACTCCCAGACCTGGGTGTTCGCCCACGACTGGGCGTGCCTGGCCGCCTCGAGGAGCCGCCGTATCTCCTCGTCGGTTATGGGCTCGTCGGTGAACTTTCGTACGCTCCTGCGCCTCTCGATGGCATCCTGGAGTTCCACGCCACACCCCCCTTTCATGGAATGCATAGTCTTGCCTGGGTACTCCCCTCCCCATCATGCACCCTGAACGAAGACGGCGCAACACCCAACATCAGGCCGAGGTGTCATCGGGGATGGCGCGGCCTGTCGAGACTCTCTTGCCGCGGGTGACGAAAAAGGGTAGTGATCAGGAGACGTTTCGGATGACGACAGACCGGTTCACACCATGACCACAGGGGGCTCTCCATGAAGGTGCTCGTCGTGGATCCCGCAGGCGGCGTCGCGGGCGACATGATCCTGGCCGGGCTCATCCACCTCGGCTGCCCTCCCGGGCTCGTCGAGGAGTCCTTGGACGCGCTCGGCCTCGGCAGGTGCGGCCTCAAGGTGACGAGGCGAGAGGAGGGCGGCGTCGGCTGCCTTCATGTCGAGTTCGAAGCGAACCGGGACGACGAGCAGAGGCCCTACCGCCGGATACGCGACGTGATCCTGCCGAGGCTCGAGCCCGGCCCCCGGGACCTGGCGGCCAGGATCTTCGAGGTCCTCGCCCGGGCCGAGGCCGCCGTGCACGGGGTGGAACCCGAAGACGTGCACTTCCACGAGCTCGGCGCCCTGGATTCCATCTTCGACATCGTGGGCATCGCCGTGGCCCTCGATCGGCTCGGCGTGAGCAGGCTCTACACGAGGCCCGTGCCGCTCGGGTCGGGCTGGGTGGACTCGTCCCACGGGCGGCTGCCGGTGCCCGCCCCTGCGACCATGAGGCTGCTGGAGGGTTTCCCGGTTAGGTTCGAAGGGCCCCCGTCTGAGATCGCCACCCCCACGGGCGCTGCGGTGATCGCGGCGCTCGCAAGCCCCCTGCGGCGGCCGCCCGTGCTCAGGGTATCGGGAACCGGCTACGGGTGCGGATCCAAGAGGTTCGAGAACTGGCCCAACGTGTGCAGGCTGGTGCTCTGCGAGGATGAGGGGTCTTGCGGGTGCGAGAGGGTCTTCGTGGTGGAAGCGGACATCGACGACATGACCCCCGAGGACGCGTCCTCGGCCCTCGCGCGCATCATGGAGGCCGGCGCGCTGGATGCGGGCTTCACGCACAGGACCATGAAGCGCTCGAGACCGGGCTACACCATCCAGGCGATCTGCCCGGAGGGCGTCCTGGCCCGGGTCGTCGAGTCGTTCGTGAAGCACACGTCGACCCTCGGCGTTCGCTACCATGCGGTCGAGCGCCTCGCGCTGCCGAGGCGGGTCTACGGCGTGGACACGCCCTTCGGGGAGATCTCCGTCAAGGAGGCGGTGCTGCCGGACGGCACCGTTCGTGTCAAGCCCGAGCACAGGGACCTGGAGCGGATATCGAGCCGGACAGGCAAAAGCGTCTTGGAGCTCAGGGCGGAGGTAGAGCTCGCCATCGCGGGCCGGAAAGGGGACGAACCCACCTAGGGGCGTGGGTGAGGGTCAGGGGTCGGCCCGGGTGTGCGGCGAGCCCCGCGGGTCCGTGGGGACCGGCGGATTCACAGGGTCGGCCCGTGGGCAGGAAAGGGCCCGGCCGCCTTGCCCGACGCTAACCCTCAGGCCGCCTTAAGGTGTCCAGGCCGCACCCGGTGCCAGGCGGGTTCCGCCGGTCGCGTGGGGCCCCGGGCACGAAGCGGGGTCTCCCAGGGGCCGCGCGGCCCCTCGCGGGACGGGCGAGGCCTCGTGCCCGGAGGTGGTGGGCACGGGGGGTAAACGACGGGAGAGGTCACAGGGGATGGGTCGTCGGCGCCGGGCGGACCCGGGCCGCCTGATGGGGGGATTTCGATGGATGACCGCGGCGAGAGGCGAACGCTTTCCGAGCGGGTGCAGAACCTGTTGGACGAGTACAAGCAGGGGCGCGTGGACGCCGCCGAGGCCCAGGCCGGGCTCATGAGGCTCGTCTACGAGGAGGGCCCCGGGCTCCTCCTCGATGTGCACAGGAGACGGCGCACCGCCTTCCCGGAGGTGGTCTACGCGCCGGGAAAGACGACGAGGCAGGTGATCGACGCCGCCGCCGGGCTGCTCGGGGAGAACCCCTTCGTGTTCGTCTGGGGTGCGGACGGGTCCCAGGAGGCCGAGCTCAGGAAACGCTTTGCGGGCATGGAGGTGAGGAGGGAGAACAGGCTTCTCCTCGTGGGCAGGAATGAGGCGGGAACCGGGACCGGTTGTGCCGGCATCATCACGGCGGGGACCTCGGACATACCCTATGCTAAGGAGTGCAGCCTCATGCTCGAGACGCTCGGGTACGGCGTAATCACGGCCCTCGACATGGGGGCGGCGGGCATGCACCGTCCGCTCATAGGGCTCGAGAAGGCCCGCGACGCGGACGTGCTCGTCGTGTTCGCGGGCATGGACGGGGTGCTCCCGACGCTCGTGGCCTCGCTCACGGACAGGCCCGTCGTGGCGGTGCCCACCCCCGTGGGGTACGGCTACGGGGGAGCGGGCCATGCCGCGCTGGGCACCATGCTCCAGTGCTGCGTCCCCGGGGTGGTCGTGGTGAACATCGGCAACAGCGTGGGCGCTGCCGCCGCAGCGGTACGCATACTGAACGCCGTGAGGAGGGCCGCTGGTGGAATGGGTGGATAGGCTTGCGGAGGCGATCAGGGACAAGGGCCGTCTCATCGTGCTCTTCTCCGGCGGGCTCGACAGCACCGTGCTCGCGTCCGTGGCGAAGAGGGAGCTCGGCGGGCAGGCCCTGGCGCTCACCTTCGCCTCTCCCGTCATGCCCGCGAGCGAACTCGATGCGGCATGCAAGACCGCCGGCTCGATAGGGATCGCCCACGTGCTCCTCCCCATGGACGAGCTCGAGGAGGCTGCGTTCGCGGCGAACCCGCCCGAGAGGTGCTACATCTGCAGGAAGATGAGGAACGGCCGCGCCCTTGCGTGGGCGCGCGAGAACGGGTTCCCGGTCGTCTCCGACGGGTCGAACGCCTCGGACCTCGGGGATTACCGGCCCGGGATGATCGCCTCGCAAGAGGACGGCATCTGGCAGCCATTCGTGGAGCTCGGCATAACGAAGGCCGATATCCGGGCCCTGGCGCAAAGAGACGGGATCGGCCCATGGGACAGGCCGCCTTCCGCTTGCCTGTGCACGAGGTTCCCGGCCGGTTTCCCCCTCACCCGGGAGCTCCTTCGCAGGGTGGAGGCGGCCGAGGCGAAGCTCGTGCAGCTGGGGTTCGGCGACGTCCGCGTGAGGTGCTTTCCCTACGACACTGCCCTCATCCAGGTTGCCGAGACGGAGAGGCTCGTCAGCATGAGGGACGAGGTGGCGAGGTTCATGAGGGGGCTCGGGTTCCTGTTCGTGAGCCTGGACCTCGAGGGGTTTTCGAGCGGGTCGTTGAACAGGATCGTCACCGGCCGCCAGGCGTTTGTGATGCCGCCGGCTGCGCCGAAGCGCTAGAAGCGCGTTTCGAGACCGCGCCGAGGACGACGGGCCAGTTCCCCCGGTAGATCATGTACCTCGGGAGCGTGAGGCGCGAACCGTCGAGGTCCCCGGGCAGGCGGACGGGCCCCCAGAGGATGGTGAACGCGTAGGAATAGCCGGCTTCGGCGAGGAGCCTGCGCGCTTGGGGCGAGTGAACGCCGCTCGGGTAGGCGAACGAGCGGACCCTCACGCCGAGCCGCTCCTCGAGTTTCTTCCGCGACCCGAAGATCTCGTGTTCGAAGGCCTGCCTGTCCTCCTCGAACAGGGCGGATGTCAGACCCAGGTGGTAGTAACCGTGGGACGCCACCTCGCACCCGTCCTGCACGAGCCTCGCGAGCCGTTCCCACGTCAGGCTGTAGGACTTCCTGCCGATGACCCCGGGGTAGATGCAGAGGAGGGGCCTGATCCCGCGCGGCCTGAACACCGAGAAATACGCGTCGTACACGCTCGCGTTGCCGTCGTCGATGGTGACGAGCACGTTGCGGGTTCCCCTGAGACGCCCTGCATCGATGTCGGACAGCGTCACGAACCTGAACCCCCGCGAGGAGAGCTCGTCCAGCTGGCCGGCGAGCTCGGCGGGCGAGACGTCGCCCGCATACCTCGCCGACCCGAGGAACGAGTGGTAGCAGAGCGCGAAGACGAGCGTCTCCCCGGCGTGGGCGGAGGATGCCCGGGGAGAGGGGAAAAGGGCGAGGAGAAGGGCCCAGAGGGCTGCCGCCCGGAAGAACACCGCCACGCGTGCCATCATGTCGTTTCGTCCCTCAACGGCCCAAGCGGCGCCCGTGTCCTAGATCCTGAACACGTTCGTCACGTTCGAGCGCGTACCGTGCAGGTATGCCTCGGCGAGCAGCGCCACGGACTTGAGCGGGCTCAGGGGCGACAGCCTGTACGGCGGGATCCCCATCTGCTTGGCGAGGCCGTCGATGGTCTTCGCGAGGTCGTTGCAACCGGGGGACACGGTGACGTTCCTTGCGCCCAGGCGTGCCTTGAGCTCGGGGTACCACTCGGACATGGCGCAGTCGCCTGCGATGTGCACCCTCCCGGTCACGGACGCCGCCTCTGCCGGGTCTATCCCCTTGCCCATGAGGATCGTGAAGCCCCCCTTGCCGCCGAAGTCCCTTCCGAAGACCTCGAGCACGGTCTCCGTGTTCCGCATGCACCCCTCCCTGCAGCACAGGGTCTTTCCCCTGATGATCCTCACGTCCTCGGGGAACCGCCCCAGCAGGTCCGAGGAGAAGTGCTGCGCCCTCTCCTCGAAGAGATGCCGGTTCTCGATGTCGATCCTGCCCAGGTCCGACTCGCCGAGGCGGTACGCGGCCGCGAGCCTCAGGTGCTCCACGTCCTGGAGGTCGAACCCGAGGAACTTCGCCGCCACCACGTCCGTGGCCAGGGGGTCGTCGCCCGCGATGACGAGATCGAGGGGCACCACGCACTCGCTTGCGAACCCCGTTGCGGGGTAGTGGCCGTGGTTGGTCGCCTCCGTGGCGTCGATGAGGGTGAGGTCGGGCCGGATGTTCGCGTAGATGTCGGCGATCTTCTGGTGCAGCCGGAAGTTGTGGTCGGGGATGCGGCTTCTGTGGTGGAGGAGACCGAACTGGTTCTTGATCCCGAGCGTGACCGTGGACATGGAGTGGGTCTTGAGCTTGGGCACGCTGATGTAGAGGTTCTCGTCACGTTTCCTCACGAGGTGCTCGTGGACGAAGTCGGGGATCCTGACGAAGCTCCCGAGCCGCTCCAGGTACATGGGCATCTCCGCGGTCTCGTCCAGGTACACGGGGATCGCCCCTGTCTCCTCGCACATCCTCCTCATGCCCGTGGCCTCGAACACGAGCCTCGTGAAGTTGCCCTGGGTGCTGTTCTCGATCACGTAGACGGCCCGGGCGCCGCCCGCGAGGAAGCGGGTGACGATCGCCCTGACCACCTCCACGGAGGTGAACACGTGGGGCTTGGAGTCGATGAGGTTGACCTTGAGGAACACGGCCCCCGAGCGCCTGAGCAGGGACCGCGGCGAACCGAAGGAGTCGAGCGCCTTTGTCACGGCCGCGTCGATCCCGCAGGAAGTGTCCTCGAAGCGAACTCTCGCCATGGCTGTCGTCCTCCCCTTACGGGTTCTTGTGACCCATTTCCCCACGACAGTCAAGCGGCGGCAGGCATTGACAAGACCACCCGAGAGGGGTCACACATGAGGGGATGGACTACCTGGTCGTGAGGTGCGCCTTCTGCACGAGGCGGTATCTGGTGGAGATAGAGGGGATCGACGCCTGGTGGGCCTCCTGCCCGTGCGGCGCGCACGGCTTTGCCGAGGACGACGGGGGCCTGGGCGTGGATGCGGATTCGCGCCCCGGGTTCACGGTCAAGGAGGTCTCTTCGGGCCTCTGGGGTGAGGCGCTCTTGTCGGACCCGGCCGTGGTCTACGTGGACGAGTGGGCGCGGAGGTGGTACGTCTTCTGGGTCCTGCCGCAGGGATGAGGCCGTCTTTCTCAGGCCGGAGGGGGATCCCCACCCGTTTTGAGCGCTGATCCCTGGGGAGCCCTGCCCCGTCAGGGCCGTCTGGGCGCCAGGCTCAGCGGTGGGCGGCCTGATCTCGGTCTCGACGGGTGCGGGCAAGGGCGCCGGTAAAAAACGGTGGGCGGTTCTCCCTGCCCGGGGCCTCCGCTCAAAGAGGAATGCCTCCGGGAGGCGATCCTCCTGGGATTCCCCGAGAGCTTGCGGATACCTCATGGCTGACCCTTTTCCCCCTTGGAGACAGGTGTCCTAAAAGAGTGACGGGGTGTTCCCTGTTCGTCCGGGTGGGGTTCCCGGGCCTTCGGGGGTTCCGGCCGTCCCTCCCGGCCTCGGGCGTGAGGCTTAGTACGTGAACGGGTCGAGGTCGCCCGGCGCAGGTAGAGGGTGTCTCTTTGCCCGGGTCGACCCGAAGGCCTCATCCGTCTGCCGCAACGAGGAGGTGGCCCAAGTCCTCGGCCTTCGACAAGACCCCGGCGTCTTTCGCGATCTCGCCTTCAGCCATGGCGCTGCCGTACACCATGCCCACGATGCGGGCGCCCACGTAGGAGTACGCGTCCTGGAAGGTGCGCAGGGCGTTAATGCAGCCCGAATCGAACGGGTCTTCTCCGCCGTAGGTCATGGCGATGGCGATGCGCTTTCCCGAAAAGGCGTCCGGGGTGTAGGAGGTGAAGGCAAGGCAGCGGTCCATCCAGAGCTTCAGCTGCGCCGAGACCGTGAACCAGTAGACCGGGGAGGCGACCACCCACGCGTCGCACTCCTTCATGAGCCTGTAGAGGTCCTGCATGTCGTCCTTTATCACGCATCCCTTCGCACCCTTGCGCTGGCACTTCATGCAGCCCGTGCATGCCCTGATGTCGAGCCCGTGAAGGTAGACGTACTCGACGGATGCGCCCGCTTTCTCGGCCCCTTTCGCTATCCTCTGTGCGAGCAGCGTGCTGTTCCCCTTTCTCCTGGGGCTCCCCAGCAAGACGAGGACCTTAGGCGGCGTTTTGGCTTTCCCGTTCATCTTGTCCATCCGTTTCATCCGAAGGCCTCCCCCGGCGGACATGGCGTTTCCCCGGCCGGACCTTGACAAGGCCGCAGCGTTCGGCAGGGTATCCCGATTGTAGCACGCCGCGCGTCGAGGGCGGGAGTCCTTTCGACGTTTCGTCGAGTCCCTTGAAAGATTCTTTGAACCGGAGCGCCTCGTTTTACGGCCTCCACGGGGGCGCGCCTGCTCGGGAGTTCAGAAAAACCAGAGATATCAACATGATAAAAAGCCTGGGCCGCGGCGGGAAACCCTGGCACGCCCCCTGCTATACCAAGGGTGGAACGAAAAGAACTCTTCGGGAGGACAAGACAATGAAAAGGACAGTGCAGACAGTGGTCGTCGCTCTCTTCGTCGTTCTCATCACGTCCACCTTCGCCTTCGCCGCTGCGGCAACCGCCGGCGGGTCGAACTTCCCGTACTTCCACCTCGGCTGCCTGATCATGGGCGGGCTCACCATCGTGTCCCTGAAGCACCGCTACCCGAGGATCTACATGAGCGAGGCCGTCGGTTCCTTCGCATTGTATGCAGTGCTCGTGGCCCTCTTCACCGCGCCCGTGATCGAGGCGGTGAAGACCATTGTGAGCTGAGGAGAGCATATATCCGTTCCGGCGTGCACGCCCCGTCGGTGGGCGTGCACTCTCCGGGGAAGGAGGGCGCCATGAGGGGTAAAGGCGGAAAGACCCGAAGGACAGGGATGAAAACCAAAACGCTCAACCACATCATCCTCATGAGCGCGTGGAGTTTCACCCTCGTGGTCTCGTCCTTCCTCTTCCTCTTCGTCGGGAGGTGGATCGACGTCAGGCTCGGCACCGAGCCGGCGTTCATGCTCGGCCTCTTCGTCCTCGCCGTGGGGCTCTGCGTCGGGAGGATCTACACGGACTACATCAGGACCAAAGACGAGCTGAACATCAGGCGTGTGAGACCCCACCATCTGTGATCGTGACGTCTTGCGGCCGGAGAGGGGGCGACGGAGACCGCCCCCTCCCGGTACGGTTCGGACGCACCATGCATGGATCGACCCTGGACCACCTTGGATGAGACCGCGAGCCCTTCTCGTCTCCAGGCACGGGTGAAGGCCCCGGCCCTCCCTCGGGGGCCCTGGTCCTGGCGGCCGGTCGGGACCGTGCCCGGTGCTTGACCATGCCTGCGCAAAGACAGCCTCTGTGCAACCAGGAGAGGCGCACACCCCCCAGCCCCCATCCGTGCGGAGCCCGACCATCCTCGCCCTCGCGAATGCCGCACAGAGAACGACCGTTCACCTCGGGTCGCAGGCTCGGCCGGCCACGTGGCGACAGGTGAAGTTAGCGATATGCCGGGCCCCCTGGGGTGTCTTGGCGGGTGCCTGCCTGGGCGGTGTGGTCACGCCCCTTGCCCGGCCGGTGCATCGTGGGGTGCCGACAAGAAAAAAGCCTGCCCAACCGCTCAGGCAGGCTCACTTCTCTTCCCCGGGGTCGTCCCTGTAGGTGCGGGTGTAGAGGAAGCGGTTGTACACGCTCGAGAACGCCGTGAAGGGCTCGTCCTCGGGTGTCGCCTGGATGAGGGACGTGATGCCCGTGAGCTTGGCGTCGAGGTCGTCCATCATGTGGAGGAAGACGGCCTCCCTCGTCATGGGCAGCTTCGGCGAGCCGAACTCGAGCTGTCCGTGGTGGCCCAGGATCATGTGGAGGATCTGGAGCCTGAGTTCCTCGGGGAAGCCCTCGATGGCGCAGGCCTCCTCGTCCACCATGTGCGCGGAGAGGTAGATGTGGCCCAGGAGCCTTCCCACCGGCGTCATGTCGATGACCTTGCCGTAGGTGTACTCGTAGATCTTCCCGAGGTCGTGCAGGATGGCGCCCGCGATGATCATGTCCCTGTTGAGCTCGAGGTGGGCGAACACCGGCAGCAGTGCGTCTGCCGCCCTGATCACGGTCACGGTGTGCTCGAGGAGACCGCCTATGTAGTTGTGGTGGATGCCCTTGGCGGCAGGCGCCTTCACGAAGGACTCCCTGACTCCCGGCCGGGCGAATACCCGGTTCACGAGGGCCTTCAGGAAGGGGTCCTTCATGCCGTCTATGGCCTCGTCGAGGAGGGCCTCCAGCGCGGGCAGGTCGCGGGGGCTCGTGGGGATGAGCGCCGAGAGGTCGACCTCCTTGTCGGCGAGCCTCGTTATCTTCTCGATCCTCAGCTGGACCTTCCTGTCGTAGGACTCGGCGGTCGCGCGCACTCCCACCACGTCGCCGGGCGAGACGGCCGATATCTGCTCGGGTGCGTCGTCCCAAATGAGGCCTGTGATGTCGCCGGTTTTGTCGGAGACCACCACCCTCCCGTAGGGCTTGCCGTTCCTGGCGGTCAACAGCCTGCGGTCTGCGAGCAGGAAGACCGCCTTGACGCGGTCCCCGTCCTGGATCTCGGAGACGAACTTTCCCTTGGGTATCATGAGTCCTCCGGCAGACGACGATCATACACCCGGCCGTTTGTCCGGGCAACGCCCGGCAAAGGGGCGCCTTGCCGTACAGGCAGGCCCTCCCGGGTGGGCCCGTCAGGGGCATGCCGCGCGTGGGCACGAGGCACGCCGCCGCGGGCGGTTCTCGGCGATGGAAGCGTCTTCAGAGGATGTACCTGCTCAGGTCTTCCCTCGCCATGAGGGGTTCGAGCCTTTCCCTCACGTAGTCCCCGTCGATGTTCACTGGCCCGGCCCTCTCGCCCGCCGCGAAGGAGACCTCCTCGAGGAGTTTCTCCATCACCGTGTGGAGCCTGCGCGCCCCGATGTTCTCCGTCTGGTCGTTGATGTGCTGGGCGATGGCGGCTATCTGGGCGATCGCTTCCTCGGTGAAGGTGAGCTCTATGCCCTCGGTGGCGAGCAGCGCCTGGTACTGCCTCGTGAGCGCGTTCTTCGGTTCGGTGAGGATCCTCACGAAGTCGTCCTTGGTGAGCGGTCCGAGTTCCTCGCGGATGGGGAAGCGCCCCTGGAGCTCGGGGATGAGGTCCGCGGGCTTGCTCACGTGGAAGGCGCCGGCGCCTATGAACAGGATGTGGTCCGTGTTCACGGGGCCGTACTTGGTGTTGACCGTGGTCCCCTCCACGATGGGGAGCAGGTCTCTCTGGACGCCCTCGCGGGACACGTCGGGCCCCCTGCCCGATTCCCTGCCTGCTATCTTGTCGAGCTCGTCTATGAACACGATGCCCGTGTTCTCGACACGCCTTCGCGCCTCCTGGGTCACCTTGTCCATGTCGACGAGGCGGGCGATCTCCTGGTTCGTGAGGAACTCGAGGGCCTCCTTCACGCTCATCCTGCGCCTTTTCGTGCGCTTGGGGAGCATGGACGAGAACATCTCCTTGAAGTCGATGCCCATCTCCTCGAGCCCCTGGCCCGTGAAGATCTCGATGGTCGGCATCTGGGTCTCCCGGAACTCGACCTCCACGAACCTGTCGTCCAGGACCCCCTCTTCCAGCATCCTCTTGAGCTTCTCCCGGCTCTCGGCATGGATCTCCGTGTCCTTCTGCGCGGGCAGCAGGTGGTCAAGGACACGCTCCTTGGCTGCCTCCACGGCCTTGGCCCTGACCTTCTCGCTCTCCTCGGCCTGGACGAGCTGGACCCCTGTCCGCATGAGGTCGCGGATGATGGACTCGACATCCCTGCCCACGTAGCCCACCTCGGTGAACTTCGAGGCCTCGACCTTGATGAAGGGGGCATGGGCGAGCCTTGCCAGCCGCCGTGCTATCTCGGTCTTGCCCACGCCGGTGGGCCCGATGAGGATGATGTTCTTGGGGTAGATCTCGTCCCTCATCTCCTCGGGGACGTTCTGCCTCCGCCAACGGTTCCTCAGCGCGATCGCCACGGCCCGCTTGGCCCTGTCCTGGCCGACGATGTAGCGGTCAAGCTCGGAGACGATCTGCCTGGGTGTGAGGTCTTTCATGGGAGCTCCTCGAGGTGGATCTCACGGTTGGTGTAGATGCAGATCTCGGAGGCGATCTCCATGGAGATCTTGGCTATCGACGGGGCGTCCAAGTCCGTGTGCCTGATGAGCGCCTTGGCTGCCGCCATGGCGTAGTGCCCGCCGGAGCCTATGCCGCAGACCTCGTCGTCCGGCTCGACCACGTCGCCCATGCCGGAGAGGAGGAAGGTCTTGGATGGATCCGCGACGATCATGAGCGCCTCCAGCCTCCTGAGCACCCTGTCGGTGCGCCAGTCCTTGCCCATCTCCACGGCGGCCCGGGTGAGGTTGCCCCGGAACTCCTTGAGCTTGTCCTCGAAGCGCTCGAACAGCGTGAACGCGTCCGAGGTGGCCCCCGCGAACCCCGCGAGGACCTTCCCCTCGTAGAGCTTGCGCACCTTCTTCGCGGTGGCCTTGAGCACGACCGAGCTCATGGTGACCTGGCCGTCCCCGGCCATGACCACCCTGCCGAAACGCCTCACGCAGAGGATCGTCGTCGCGTGGATGTCCATCATCCCTCCCTGGCTCTCGGATGTGCTTTATCATACACCTCCATGAGTTTGTCCACATGCAAGTGCGTGTACCGCTGGGTGGTCGAGAGGCTTGCATGCCCGAGCATCTCCTGGATGGACCTGAGGTCGGCCCCGGCGTCGAGCATGTGGCTGGCGAACGTGTGCCTGATCACGTGCGGGCTCACCCTCTTGGCGATGGCCGCCTGCATCGCCCAGCCCTCGACGATCCTCCTCATGACGCGCGAGCAGAGCCGACCTCCCCTCCTGCCCAAGAACAGCGGTTCGGTGCAGTAGAGAGGGTCCTCTATCCCCCTGGTCAGGAGGTAGGTCCTCACGGCCTCTATGGCCCTGCTCCCCACGGGGACCATCCGCTGTTTGGATCCCTTCCCGGTCACGAGCACGAAACCCTCCTGCATGTCCACGTCGCAGCACTTCAGCCCCTCCGCCTCGCCGACGCGGATACCGGTTGAGTAGAGGAGCTCGAGGAGGGCGCGGTCGCGGGGGTCGGACACCTTCTCGATGAGATCGAAGATCTCGTCGGGGGACAGGAACCTGGGCAGGGACCTGGCCCGCTTGAGGGACCTCACGTGGCCGAACGGGTTGGCGCCGAGGCCGTGGACTTTGGCCACGTACCCGAAGAACCCCCGCGCCGCGCTCAGCTTGCGGTTGACCGACGAGCGGTCGTACCGGGACGTGAGCCTCAACAGGTAGGAGCGGACGAGCCTCCGGTCCGGCACCGGGAAACCGTGCTCGCCGAGGAAGGCCACCAGGTCCTCGAGGTCTTTCACGTATGCCCTGATCGTCTCCGGCGAGAGCCTCCTCCCCTCCATGAGGGAGACGGCGTAGCGGTTGAGGATGGCCCGGTAGTCGAGTTCCATGCGAGGGGTTGTACACCCTCGAGGTGCATGAATCAAGGAAGGTCGTCTTTTCCGGGTGCGCCCCAAGGTGAAGGTTCCCAAAAGCCGGGCGCGATGGTATAGTCTCCAGGCGGCCGGATCGGCCGAGACGGAAGGACAAACGAATCTTCAGGAGGAACCTCTCTATGGCTGAAGTGGTGATCATAGGCGGCGCGAGGACTGCGGTCGGCGCTTTCGGTGGTTCGCTCAAGGATGTGCCTGCAAAGGATCTGGGTGCGCTGGTCATTCGCGAGACCCTCCTCAGGCTGGGGCTCGCGCCCGAGGTCTCGGCGCCTGCCAAGGCCGACGGGCCGGACACCTTCAAGGGAGCGCCCTTAAGCGAGATCGAGGGGAAGTACGCGAACTGGCCGGAAGGCTCGATGAAGATCATGGTGGACGAGGTCATCATGGGCAACGTCCTCATGTCCGGCCAGGGCCAGAACCCTGCACGTCAGGCGATGATCAGGGCAGGCCTCCCGAAGGAGACGCCGGCCTTCACCATCAACAAGGTGTGCGCCTCGGGCATGAAGGCCATTGCGCTCGGTGCACAGTCCATCAAGGCGGGCGAGAACGAGGTGGTGATAGCGGGCGGCATGGAGAACATGAGCGACGTCCCCATCGCCCTGCCCAAGGCCAGGTGGGGCTACCGCATGGACATGCCCTACGGCCAGACCGTCGACCTCATGGTCTTCGACGGCCTCTACGAGATCTTCTACGGGTACCACATGGGTGTCACGGCGGAGAACATAGCGCAGAAGTACGGGATCACCCGCGAGGAGCAGGACAGGCTGGGGGTCGACAGCCACGCGCGGGCGAGGGCCGCCATCGCCTCGGGCATCTTGAAGGGCGAGATCGTGCCGGTGAAGATCCCCCAGAAGAAGGGCGACCCGCTGGTGTTCGATGTGGACGAGCGGCCCATGGACACGAACCTCGAGAAGATGTCCAAGCTCCCCACGGTGTTCAAGAAGGACGGAACGGTCACGGCAGGTAACGCCTCCGGGATCAACGACGCGGCAGCCGCCCTCCTGTTGATGAGCGAGGCCAAGGCCAAGGACTTGGGCCTGAAGCCCATCGCCCGGATCAAGGGGTATGCCGCGGGCGGGGTCGACCCGTCCTACATGGGCCTCGGCCCGATACCGGCCGTGCGCAAGCTCCTGCGCATCACCGGCACCACGATCAAGGACTACGGCCTCTTCGAGCTCAACGAGGCCTTCGCCTCCCAGGCGATAGCCTGCATGCGGGAGCTCGGCATGGACTGGTCGATCACCAACGTGAACGGCTCGGGCATCTCCATCGGCCATCCCATCGGCTGTACGGGTGCGCGCATCGTGCTTGCGCTCATAAACGAGATGCAAAGGAGGAACGTCTCCCTCGGGCTGGCCACCCTGTGCATCGGAGGCGGCATGGGCATGGCGCTCGCCGTGGAGGCGGTCTAGGGAAGGCTTGGGGCTTGATACATGCTCGAAGGATAAGCCCGGGGAAGGTGGTACGAGGCTGCCTTCGGGCCGGAGAAAGCCACGGGGGCCGCGTTTTGAGCGCGGCCCCCGTTCTCTTTGGGGAGGCCCCCCGCAGGGCGGGGGGCTGGGGGGTATAGGCTATTCCGGCAGGCCTGTGCGCCTGGTCCGGAACAGGACTATCGTGAGGAGGACCGGGAGGAGCATGCCTATCGACGGCGAAGGCGCCGCGGTCGAGATCAGGCACCCTGAGCCGCCTGACGAGCCGCCGTCATCCATGCCCTGGTCCGATGAGCCCTCCGCCGTCCTCGAGGGTTCGCCGCCCGAATCCTGGGAGGAGGTCTCGTCATGGCTGCCTGCAAGGGCCAGGGCCTCGAAGGCGTTTATGCAGCCGAGCCCGGCTATGGCGAAAGACGCCGCCTGCGGGCTTTGGGAGCAGGACCGGATGAGGATGTCCCTGGCCTCTTCCGGCGAGATGGTGTCGTCCGTGGCCAGGAGCATCGCCGCCACGCCGCTCACGAAGGGTGTGGAGTACGACGTGCCCGAGACCCAGGAGGCGTAGCCGCCGTTGAGCGTGGTGGTGACGAGGCCAACCCCGGGAGCGGCCACGTCGACGTTCTTGACGCCGTAGTTCGAGAAGGAGGCAAGCGTGCCGTCCGTCCCCAGTGCTGCCACGGCGACGATGTTGTCCTGCGGATAGTTGGAAGGGTAGTGGTCGAGGACATCGTTGTCCTGGCCCTTGTTCCCCGCGGAGCACACGACGAGCACGCCCTTGCTTCGCGCATACTCGATGGCTTCCTCGAGCGACCTGGAGTAGTCGTAGAAGCCCCAGCTCGCGTTGATGATCCGGGCGCCGTGGTCCACCGCGTAGTAGATGGCCTTGATCGCATCGGAGAGGTTGCCTGTGGTCTTGCCCGAGCTGTCGGTGTCCATGAACTTCAGGGGCATGACGGCAAGGTCCACTTCCCAGGCCACCCCCGCAATGCCGATGCCGTTTCCGCCGACCGCCCCGAGGACGCCGCACACCTTGGTGCCGTGACCCGAGTTGTCCTCGGGGACGTCGTCTTTCGCGACGAAGTCATACCCCTTGACGAGGACCCCGGAGAGGTCCGGGTGGGAGAAGTCCACACCGGAGTCGACGACCGCCACGATGACGCTCGACGAGCCTCCCGAAGATGAGAACAGGTCCCACGCCTGCTCGATCGCCAGCTGAGCCCACTGTCCCCGGTACGGCCAGTCCGAGGGGACCTCTTCCGCCTCGATGATGTAGTCGGGTTCGGCGTATTCCACCTCCCCCGATGCCTCGAGCTCGGCGATGGCCTTTTGGGCGTCGTCCACCGCGATCGCGACGGGCCTCGACGAGAGGGCGGCAACTGCCGATGCCGTGCCGGGGACGGCCTGCCTGAACTTCACGATGATCCGGTCCGTCCGGTAGGAAGATGCGTGGAGCGCGCTTGCCAGGAGCAGCAAGACAATGGCCGATGCAGTGACGATCCGTGTCCCTTTCACCTGTTACCCCCCATGATCGAATGATCAGACAGGGACAAGGCAAGCCGGGTGCCAAATCCTTGGCGATGAGAGCACAATCAAAAAGCACAGAAATAATAAATAGATAGATCATGTCGAGAGGAAAATGACGGCGATGTTGACGGTTACAAGCGTTTCAGCCCTGTAATCCGGATTACAGGGCTCGGATCGAACCGTGTAACTGTCGACCGGCGTGGTGCCCGGCGCGCATGGGTTGGATCGTCGCCCTCGGGTGCGCCTGATGGGGCGGGGCCTCTGTGCAGGTCTCCACGCAGGGGCGCCCCGAGGCTTGCCCCGCTGTCGAACGGGTTGTCACCCGGTTCCCTTGCCTGGCGCGCCGAAGGATGATGGGGGTGCTACCGATGCAGGGTGCGGCCCTGGCCGAGGAAGGCCTCGTACTCCCTGCAGAAGGACAGGTACGCATCCACGGAAACGTCCTGGGGCCGTGACCTGAGATCCACGGAGCACGCCCCGGCGATGGAGGAGAGGGAGCGGGCATCCATGCCCTCGAGGTGGACAAGGGTGTTTGCGAGCACCTTGCGCCTCCGGCTGAACGCGGACCTCACCACCCTCGCGAAGATACCCGGATCCGGCATGTCCCCGGCGGGAGACCTCGGGGTGAGGACCACGACCCGGGAATCCACCTTCGGCCTCGGGAAGAAGTTTGCAGGCCCGACCGTGAATCCGGGAGATGTGCTGAACGAGGCGGAGACGATCACGGTCAGGGCGGAGTACGCCGTGTCGGAAGGTTTCGCGCACAGGCGATCCGCGACTTCCTTCTGGAGCATGAGCACCGCCCTGTCGATTGCGCCCGCCGCCTCGGTCAGCCTCAGGACGAACCGGGATGCGATGTTGTAAGGCAGGTTGGCGACGATCTTGGCGCCCTGTGGGACGAGCTCATGGAGGTCGCACTCGAGGATATCCCCGTGGACAAGCACGAGCCTGTCTTCGCCCGAAAAGACGTGCCTTAGGTGATCGACCAGTCCGTCGTCCTTCTCGACGGCCAGGACCCTTCCCGCAGAGGAGAGCAGGCAGCGGGTGAGCATGCCCCTGCCCGGGCCGACCTCGACCACCGTGTCACCGGGGCCTATGCAGGCGAGCTCGGCCATCTTGCGGGCGATGCCCGCGTTCGTGAGAAAGTTCTGGCCGAGGGAGCGCTTCGGTCTCATTCCACGTGCGCGCGCCTCCACGCGGGGGGTCACCGCCTGGATGCAGCGATGTCCCACCTCGACAGGGCGTTCATGTCCAGCCCCGCGGTCCTGCCCCTGGCGAGGTGGTGAAGCCCTGCTACCCCGATCATGGCGGCGTTGTCCGTGCAGTAGGCCCGGCTCGGGATGACGAGCCTGACCCCTTCGTCGGCGCATCGCGCCCGGAGCTCCTCCCTGAGCGCCGTGTTGCTCGCCACGCCGCCCGAGACCACGAGCGTGTCCATGCCGAAGGCCTTCACGGCGCGGGTGGCCTTCGTTGCGAGCACGTCCACCACAGCCGCCTGGAACGCGGCGGCGATGAGGGGGATCAGGCTCTCCTTGCCCGGCGCGGTCTTTCTCGGTTCCGGGAGGCCCGAGAAGCCGAGGTCTGCGGAGTCGAATATCCCCTCTTTCTGCACGAGGTGGAGCACCGCGGTCTTGAGGCCGGAGAAGCTGAAGTCGAAGGACGCGTCGCTGATCATGGGCCTCGGCAACTCGAAGGCCCCAGGGTCCACCCCCTTGGCGATCCGCTCGATGACCACGCCGCCGGGATAGCCCAGGTGGAGGAGCTTGGCGACCTTGTCGAAGGCCTCGCCCGCGGCGTCGTCCTGGGTCTGGCCCACGAGTTCGATGGTGTCCTCGTCATCGACCCTGTAGAGTGAGGTGTGGCCGCCAGAGACCACCATGCCCACGTGCGGGTAGGTGAGCTCGTGCTCGATCTTTGCCGCCGCAAGGTGGCCCTCGAGGTGGTTGACCCCGCAGACAGGCACTCCGAGCCCGTACGCGAGCGCCTTGGCGTACGAGATGCCCACGAGCAGGGCTCCCACGAGACCCGGTCCCTGGGTGACGGCGACGGCGCCGATGTCCGACAGCGTGACGCCCGCCTGAGCGAGCGCGCTCTTCACCACCGGTTCTATGAGCTCCACGTGTCTGCGGGACGCGATCTCCGGCACGACCCCGCCGAAGGCCTCGTGGTCCTTCACCTGGCTCGCCACCACGTTGGAGAGGACTCGGCCGCCTCCCGTGACCACGGCGGCGGCCGTCTCGTCGCAGGAGGTCTCGATGGCGAGGATGTAGGGGGGCGGGTTCATCTCGCGCTCGCGCGGGCGTCCAGCTATGCGGCTCAAGGCTCGTCCTTCAGGTCGGCTCTCGTGAGGAGGCAGTCCACCTTCACGCCAACGGACTCTATGGCCTCTTTCCCCCCCTCGAGCCTGTCGAGGACGCCTATAGCCCGTTCGACCACGAGGCCCGCCTCGCGGGCGCGCTCGATGGCGGCGATGGTGCTCGCACCCGTGGTGATCACGTCCTCGACGATGAGCGCCCGCATACCCTCGCGGACAGGGCCCTCCACGGCGTTGCCCATGCCGTGCTGCTTGGCCGCCTTCCGCACGAGGAAGGACACGATCTGCCTGCCCTCCGAGAATGCCGCAAGGCTCACGGACACGGCTATCGGGTCCGCGCCTATGGACATGCCGCCGACCGCGTCGATCTCGAGGTCCCTGATCCGGTCGAAGATGAGCCTGCCGATGAGGGAGGCCCCCCTCGGGTGGAGAGTGACCATGCGGAGGTCTACGTAGAGGTCCGACTCCTTGCCGGAGGACAGGATGAACTTTCCGAAACGGACCGCGTCGCGCTTCACGATGTCCCTGAGATCGTCGATGTCACTCATTGAAGACCCTTTCGAAGATGGCGTCTATGTGCGCCAGGTGGTGTGACAGGTCGAAGAGATCGTCTATCGTCCGTGGGTCGAGCGTGCGGGCGACGTCCGGATCCTGGAGGAGGAGCCCCTTGAAGTCCGCCTTCGTCTCCCATGCCTTGAGGGCGTTGCGCTGCACCCACGTGTAGGCGGTGTCCCTCGCAACCCCCCTGTCGACGAGGGCGAGGAGCACGTTCTGCGAGTGCCACAGCCCGCCGGTGAGCTCCAGGTTGCGCCTGATATTGTCCGTGTGCACCTCGAGCCCCCTGAGCACGCCGGTGAGCCTCGCGAGCATGAAGTCGAGCACGGTCGTGGCGTCAGGCCCGATCACGCGCTCGACGCTCGAGTGGCTGATGTCCCGCTCGTGCCACAGGGCCACGTTCTCGAGCGCGCTCATGGCGTACCCCCTCAGGAGCCTTGCCAGGCCGCAGATGTTCTCGGTGAGCACGGGGTTCTTCTTGTGGGGCATGGCTGAGGAACCCTTCTGGCCCGCCCCGAACGGCTCGGTCGCCTCCAGCACCTCGGTGCGCTGGAGATGCCTGATCTCCGTCGCGATCTTCTCCGCGCTCGCGCCCACGATCGCGAGCGTGCAGAAGAACTCGGCGTGACGGTCCCGCTGGAGGACCTGCGTGCTGATGGGCGCCGGCTTGAGCCCGAGGCGCGCGCACACCGACGCCTCGACCTCGGGCGGGACGTTCGCGAAGGTCCCCACCGCTCCCGAGATCTTGCCGAAGGAGATCCTGTCGATGGCACGCATCATCCGCTCGAGGTTGCGGCCCATCTCCGCGTACCACAGGGCGAACTTCAGGCCGAAGGTGATGGGCTCGGCGTGCACCCCGTGGGAGCGGCCGATGGCCGGGAGGTCCTTGAACTCGTAGGCGCGGTCTTTGAGGACGGCCCGCATGTCCTGGATGTCCTCGACGATGACCATTCCGCTCTCTTTCAGGAGCAGGGCGTAGGCCGTGTCCAGGACGTCGGACGAGGTGAGGCCGAGGTGGATGAAGCGGGCGTCCTCTCCGACGTGCTCGGCCACCGCGCTCACGAACGCGATCACGTCGTGGCGGGTGACGGCCTCGATCTCCTCGATGCGCTCGATGCTGAAGGCGGCCCGTCGCCTGATCGTCTCCATGCTCTCCGGTGGTATCCTGCCGAGCTCGGCCCAGGCCTCGCACACGGCGAGCTCGACGTCGAGCCACTTTCTGTACCTGTTCTCGTCGGACCAGATCTCGGCGAGTCTCTTCCTCGTGTACCTCTGTATCAACTCCTTCCCGCCCTCCTGTCTATCATGTAGTTGCTCCCCTTGAGACCCTTGAGGTACTTCTTGATGTCGGACGCGTCCTGCGCGGCCTGGCCGTAATGGGAATACCTCCCGTTGACGTTGAGCACGACCGCGATGGACACGGTCATGGCGCCGTATTTCCTTTCAACGCCGTCGCGGCCCTTGGACACGATGCCCCCTGTCTCCACGTCCTCGTCGTTGTAGAAGTTCTTTATCACGGTGTCGAACCTGTCGATCACGTCCTCGCAGAACCTGCCGACCATCCCGGCGGGGCAGACGAACACGAAGTCGTCACCCCCGACGTGGCCGACGAAGACCTTCTCGGGCGTGATCTCCCTCGCCGCGTTCGTGATGATCCTCGCCGTCGCCAGGATGACCTCGTCCCCCCGAGAGAACCCGTAGCGGTCGTTGAACGGCTTGAAGTTGTCTATGTCCACCCAGGCGATGGCAGCCTCCTCCCTGGCGTCGATGACCTCCTGGATCCTGCGGATGATGGACTCGTTCCCGGGCAGCCTCGTGAGGGGATTCAGGTCCATCTCCCTCGTCGACCGCTTGGCCATGAAGGCGAGGCGCCATTGCATCGCCCTTTCCTGGTCGGTCAACACGATGTAGTCGTCGATGGGGAGATCCATCCACTCGTCGCCTTCCCTGTCGTACCCTTCGAGTACGGCGGCCACGGGCACGTGGCCGACGATGGTGGTACCCATGAACTCTTCGAGGGTCTTCCGGCCGGCGCCTGCCAGGATCCGTTCGTCCACGAGGATGAGATCAGGCGGGTCCATGTAGACGAGGGAGATGATGTCCTGCGTCGGTGTGACGGTCACCAGCGAGCTTACGTGGGACTCGAGGAGATCCCTGGCCTCGGCGTTATCCGGCCAGTCGGTGATGTATATCGCCTTCATCCGGGGTTCACTCCTAAGACTGGTGGTACATCTCCACCACCTCGAGTTCCTCCATGATCCTCTTCATGAGGTCCTTGAGGTCCACGCGGTCCATCCCGAGCGTCTCCCACGCCCATTGCGAGATCTTCGGGACCCATGGGTCGCCGCCGTTTCCCACCCCGCATGCCCTCACCAGGGCGTCGGATACGTGGACCGCGGCGCAGCGGTCCTTGAACTTGACTGCCTCCTCCGGTTCGTGGTGCCAGGTGATGGGGATGGAGAGCCTCTCGGGCAGGTTCCACTCCCTGCTCAACCACTGGCCTATCTGGGCATGGTCCACCTTGAGGGCCTTGAGCTCGGCCTCCCTGAAGGAGATCCTCTCCTCGGTGACGAGCCGCTCGATCTCTGCGTAATCGTCAGGGAGGGACACCTTTACGAGGACCTTCCCGATGTCGTGGAGGAGCGCGGCGGTCGAGATCTCCTCCGGGTCGCTCATGCCGAGCGCCTTGCCCAGGGTCCCCGCCGCGACGGCGCTTCCCAGGGAGTGTTCCCAGAGGCCCACCATGGTCCTCTCCATGAGCTCGAAGACCGACGCGGACAGGACCACGCCCTTGATCACGTTGAAGCCGAGGAGGATGATCGCGTGGCTGATGGAGGAGATCCTCCCCGGGAACCCGTAGAACGGGGAGTTCACGAGCCTGAGGACCCTGGCCCCCAGCACCTGGTCGGTGGAGATGAGTTTCCCGACATCCTTCGGCGAGACGTCGGGGCTCTCGACCATGGTCATGAGCTTGTGCACCACCTGCGGCAGCGTGGGCAGGCTCTGGATGCGACGCACCAGGACCTTGAGGTGCTGCACCTTGGTGCTCACCGTGAGCCCTCCTCTCTCTGTTCCTGCTCCGCCCGCTCCTCGTCGAGGGAGACGAGCGCCGCTCGAGCGGCCTCGAGCACCCTTTCCATGAGAGGGTCCTTGCGGCATCGCTCGAACCTCGCCTCGAGATCGGCGAGCTTCTCCTCGGTGGTCTTGCTCTCTCCCATGTCCACGGGGTGGCCCTTGAGGACGACGTGCGAGATATTCATGCGCTTGAGACGCTCGATGATCGTGTCGGTCAGCTCCGTCCCCTCTCCGCACAGGGCCATGCCCGACTCGTTGCACACGGTCTTGGCGAGTACCATGCCCGGTTTTACCAGTTCTATCGGGACCTTCTGCATGGCGTCACCCTCAGCGCACCTTCGCGCCCACCTTGGGGGTGCGGTCGAAGCCCACGAGCGCCAGCCCGCCTTCCTCGCAGTCGGTCGCAAGGAGCATCCCCTCGCTCTTGAGCCCCATGAGGGTGGCGGGCTTCAGGTTGGTCACCACCGCTATGTGTTTGCCTGCCAGTTCCTCCGGGGTGTACGAGGTCCCGATCCCCGCAACGATCCTGATCCGCCTCCCCACGTCCACCGTCAAGGCCAAGAGCTTGTCCGATTTTTCCACCCTCGAGGCCTCCAGCACCCGGCCCACCCTGATCTCGATCTCGCCGAACCGGCTGATGTCCACGAGGTTGGAAGGGCCGCCGGGGCGTTTCTCTTCCTTCTGCTGCTTCGTGGGCGCGGCGTCGCAGGCGGCCTTGGCCAGCCGCTCCACCCGCGGGAAGAGCGCCTCGGCCGGGCTCACGCTCACGCCGGGCGTCAGCTTCCCGAAGGGAAGGACGTCGTTGAGGGACACCTCGCCCGTCCACCCCACCAGGTCGAGGATCTTCCTCGAGGCGAGCGGCATCACGGGGTTGATGAGGACCGCCACGATGCGGATGGTCTCCACGAGGTGGTACATGACCGTGGAGAGCCTCGCCCTGTCCTTCTTTGCGAGCTCCCAGGGGGAGGCCCGGTCCACGTACCTGTTCGCCGCGGAGATGAGCGACCAGACAGAGATCAGGGCCGTATGGAGCTCGAGGGCCTCCATCCTTTCCTTGAACTCGCCCACGACCACAGATGCCCGGTCCACGAGCTCACGTTCCATGTCCGTGGTGTCCCCGGACGGGGCCGGGAGGACACCGTCGAAGTACCTCGTCACCATCTTGGTGCTCCTGCTCACCAGGTTCCCGAGGTCGTTGGCGAGGTCCGCGTTGTAGCGCTCGATGAGCGCCTCCTCGGAGAAGTTCGCGTCGAGGCCGAAGACCATGTCCCGCACGAGGAAGTACCTGAAGGCGTCCACGCCGTACTTGTCCTTGAGGTCCAGGGGGTCGACCACGTTGCCCAGGCTCTTGGACATCTTCGCGGCGTCCACGTTCCAGAACCCGTGGACGTTGAGGTGACGGTAGGGCTCGAGGCCGATGGCCTTCAGCATGGTCGGCCAGTACACGGCGTGGGGCTTGAGGATGTCCTTGCCCACGAGGTGCTGGGCCTCCTTCCACAAGGGGTCGAACCCGGCGCCGTCAGGGTAGCCAATGCCCGTAAGGTAGTTGATGAGGGCGTCGAACCAGACGTAACACACGTAATCCCTGTCGAAGGGGAGCTCGATCCCCCAGGTGAGCCGCGACTTCGGGCGCGAGATGCACAGGTCGTCGATGGGCTCCCTGAGCATGCCGAGCACCTCGTTCCGGTACCTCTCCGGCCTTATGAAATCGGGGTTGGCCTGGATGTGTTCGACCAGCCACGGCCTGTACTTCTCCATGCGGAAGAAGTAGTTCTTCTCCTGGACGAAGGAGAGCGGCCGCTTGTGGATCGGGCAGGCCCCGTCCTCCATCTCGGTCTCGGTCATGAATCGCTCGCATCCCGTGCAGTAGTAGCCGCCGTACTCGCCGAAGTAGATGTCCCCCCTGTCGTATACCTCCTGGAGGATGCGCTGGACCGTCTGCACGTGATCCGGTTCCGTGGTCCGGATGAAGCGGTCGTGCCTCACCTCGAGCAGCGGCCACAGGTCCCTGAATCGCTGGCTGTTCTCGTCCGCGAGCTCTCTTGGGGTGGTGCCGAGCGACCGGGCGGTCTCCATGATCTTGTCCCCGTGCTCGTCGGTGCCGGTGAGGAAGAAGACCACGTCGCCCGAAAGCTTGTGGAAACGGGCCAGTACGTCTGCGATCACGGTCGTGTAGACGTGGCCGAGGTGCGGTTTCGCGTTCACGTAGTAGATGGGCGTTGTCACGTAGAAATACCTGCTCATGCCTTCGGGCTCCTTTTCTTGCGCGCGCCGCGGTGCCTGGGCCTCTTTTTCTTCGGCTTCTGCTGTGGTACCACGAGGGGCTCCATGGGCAACCCGTCGTCGGCCCCCGCCTCCGCGCTCACGGAGGGTTCCGGCTCCGGGAGCTGGGGCTTGCGTTGAGGCTGGTTCTTGAATTCCTCCTCTGTCAGGACATCTTCCACGCGGGCCTTCACGAAGCGCCTGTCGGAGAGCTTCGCCACGAAGGTCTGGTTGATGACGTTGATGCTCACCACCGTGGCCTCCCCCTCTGCCAGGTACACCTTCCTGCCGGGTTTCGGCAGGTTCTCGATGAGGTTCGCGTACGACTCCTTCTCATAGGCGAGGCAGCACTTGAGCTTTCCGCACAGGCCGGAGATCTTGGTGGGGTTCAGGGTCATGTTCTGGTACTTGGCCATCTTGACTGAGATGCGCTGGAAGTTCGTCAGGAACGTCGCGCAGCACAGCTCCCTGCCGCAACTCCCTATGCCCCCGAGCATGGCCGACTCCTGCCGGGTGCCCACCTGCCTGAGCTCGATGCGGGTTCGATAGCGTTCGACCAGATCCCTCAAGAGTTCCCTGAAGTCCACCCGGCCCTCTGCGGAGAAGTAGAAGGTGATCTTGTTCTCCTCGAAGAACTGCTCGACACGTATGAGCTTCATGGGAAGCCCCCGGGCGGCTATCCTCTGCTGGCAGAACTCGAAGCACTCCCGCTCCTTGTGTCTGATGCGCTCGAGACGCTCGAGATCCTCGGCGCCAAGCGGCCTGACGATCGGGCTGATGTTCTCGAGTTCCGGTATCTTGGCCGGGTCCGCGAACCCGATCACGCGGGCCACGCACTGGCCGGATTCGGTGTTCACCAGCACGCGGTCCCCCTGGGAGACCTCGAACCCGCCCGCCTCGTAGACGGCCGTCAAGGGGATGTTCTCGAGTCTCACGCACACGAGTCTGATATCTCTCGATTCCTGCTCCATTAGGGTCATGTTAGCAACCATGGCGCGAGCATAGCAAGCCTATCTTTCTCAGGGAAGAGAACCGAGGCGGGTCAAAGGGTGCTGGTCGTGTCCGGGGGGCGAAGGGCCGGGCTTATTCTCCGGGGTGTTCTCCGGTGCGAGGGGCTGAAAGGTCGTGATTGCCGTGCCTTGGCGGGGGGATGGGCGCGGGCGGTGCTGCCTCGGACGACGAGACGGGGCGCTTAAGGGGGCGAGAGGCCTTTTCATGCTCGAGACGATGTGGTAAGACGCGTATGGTATCGCCGAACGAGCAGGAGGGGCTATGACGCTGTGGGAATTCTTTCTCAAGGGCGGACCGCTCATGTGGCCGTTGCTCGTCTGTTCGGTGGTTGCCCTGGCCATCATCGTCGAGAGGATGTTCGCCCTCAGGCAGAGCCGGATCATCCCGCGGGACCTGATCGAGGAGGTGGAGCGCCTCGTGCGCATGGGGAGGCTCGGCGACATCGAGCAGCTCCTCAAGAGAAACTCTTCCCCGATCTGCCCCGTCATCATGGTCGCGATCAAGAACGCCGGCATGCGCAGGGAGATCATCAAGGACTACATGGAGGAGGCGGGAGCGGGAGAGGCCTACGCCATCGAGAGGTACCTGGACATCCTCGGCATCATCGCCGCGATAGCGCCCCTGCTCGGGTTCCTCGGAACCGTCACGGGCATGCTCGCGTCCTTCCAGGCCGTGGCCGGCAGCGCAGGCGGGGCGAACTCCAGCCAGCTCTTGGCGGCGGGCATCTCCGAGGCGCTCATTACGACGGTGGCCGGGCTCGCCATAGGGATCCCGGTCTTCGTGTGCTATCGCCTGCTCGTGGCCCGCAGCGACTACCTCGTCATGGAGATGGAAAAGACCTCCGCCAGGATCCTCGAATACCTTAAGGGAGACGCCCATGAGGTTCAGAAAGGCGCGAAGGGACAGGAGGACCTCGGTTCTTGACGTCACCCCCTTGGTGGACGTCGTCTTCCTGCTCCAGATCTTTTTCCTGCTTACCCTGGGCAGCCCGCTCGTGCTGAGCGAGGTGGACCTGCCGGCCACGATCAGCGGGAAGAACGTCGTCTCGCCGGCCAGCACGGTGATCGTGCTCGCCGACGGGGTCGTGGTGGACGGGAGCAAGGCCGCCGAGGAGGCCAAGGCGATCGCCTCGCTGCCCAAGGGGAGGCAGGTCGTGGTCATGGCCCCCAAGGGCATCCTCTATGAAAGGGTCATGAAGGTCCTCGACACCCTGCGCCTGACAGGCCATGCCCGCATCTCCCTCGCGACAAAGCCGGTGGGCCGCTGAGGGGCGCAGGCGGCTTGTCCTTTCAGCCCCCGGCGAGGGAGATTCCCTGATAGGGTTTGACATGGTATGCTCATCTCATTAATATTACTGGTTGAAAATGAAGCGTATCCTGATAGTTGAAGATGACCGGAGCATTCAGGAACTCCTGAAGCAGGAGCTCAACGACGAGGGGTACGCGACGAGTATCGCGGGGAACGGCAGGGAGGCGCTCGATCTCTTGCGCTCGGACGCCAAGTTCGACCTCATCGTGCTCGACTTGCGCATGCCGGCCATGGACGGGTTCGAGACCATGGGCCACATCCTCAAGCTGAAGGAGGAGACCCCCGTGGTCATCCACACCGCATACCCGAGCTACAAGAACGACGCCCTCGCCCAGGCGGCGGACGCCTTCGTGGTGAAGTCCCACGATCTCACCGCCCTGAAAAAGACGATATTTTCTCTGATTGGAAAATGAAATGGCATACGTCAACCCGAACGATGTGGAGGTGGTCATTCTTGCGGGAGGCAGGGGGGAGAGGCTCTATCCCCTGACCAAGGACCGGGCCAAGCCCGCAGTTCCCTTCGGCGGCATGTACCGGATCATCGACTTCACGCTGTCCAATTGCGTGAACTCCGGTCTCAAGAAGATCTATGTGCTCTCCCAGTACAAGTCCCACTCCCTGAACCGACACATCCAGCGCGGGTGGCTCCCCTTCTTCTCGTACCCCATGGGCGAGTTCATCTATGACATACCCGCCCAGCAGCGTATCGGGTCGAGCTGGTACGAGGGAACGGCCGACGCCGTGTTCCAGAACATCTACTCTCTCCAGCAGACGAACACCCCGCTGACGCTCATCCTCTCCGGCGACCACGTCTACCAGATGGATTACCGGGAGATGATCGGTTTCCACCTGGACACCAAGGCCGACGTGACGATCGGCGTCGTGGCCATGCCCGTGGAGACGGCGTCCCAGTTCGGGGTGGTCAGGGCGGACGAGGCCATGCGGGTTGTGGGGTTCCAGGAGAAACCCAAGAAAGACCCGTACACCATGCCCGGGGACCGGAGCAAGGTGCTCGTGTCCATGGGGATCTACGTCTTCCACACCTCCACGCTCATACGGAGGCTCGTGGAGGATGCCAAGCTCAAGACGAGCAGCCACGACTTCGGGAAGGACATCATCCCCCGCATGGTCAAGAACGCGGCCGTCATGGCGTTTCCCTTCAAGGACATCATGGGTGAGTCTTACTGGAGGGACATCGGGACCCTCGACGCATACTACGAGGCCAACATGGACCTCGTCTCGGTCACGCCCAAGTGCAACCTCTACCACACCTCCTGGCCCGTCCACACGGTGTACAGCCCGTACCCCCCCTCGAAGATGGTGTTCGCCGGCGGAGAGGACGGGAAGAGGATAGGCCAGGTGCTCGACTCGATCGTCTGCGGCGGGTCCATCGTGTCCGGCGGCAGGGTGGAGAGGTCCATCATCTCCCCGAACGTGCGGGTCAACAGCTACGCCGAGATCGAGGACTCGATCCTCATGGAGGGCGTGGAGGTCGGCAGGCACTGCAGGATCAGGCGTACCATCGTCGACAAGCGGGTGAAGATCCCGCCTCGCACCACCATCGGGTACGACGCCGAGGAAGACGCCCGGCGCTTCGATATCTCGCCCGGCGGCATCGTGGTCGTGCCGAAGAACACCGTGTTCGACTGAAGCCCATCGATGAAGCGCTTCTCGATGGTGAGTCTCGGCTGCCCCAAGAATCTCGTGGACTCGGAGTACATCTGCGAGAGGTTCGTGCAAGCGGGCTATACGCTCGTCCCCGGCGCCGAGGACGCCGATCTCGTGGTGATCAACACGTGCGCCTTCCTGACCTCCGCGGTGGAGGAGTCGATCACGGCCCTCTTGGAGGCGGTGGATTCCGGCAGGGAGGTGATCTGCGCAGGGTGCCTGGTGAGCCGCTACGGGAGGGAGCTCTTGCACGAGATGCCCGAGATAGTCCTGTTTGCCGGGCCGGGTACGTACGAGGGCATCGTCGAGGCCTACGAGCAGGGGGCGGGTATCCTCGAGCCGGTCTTCGAGGGGGTCGTGAAGAGGGCCTTTACCTCGAACCCCCACAGCGCCTACGTGAAGGTGAGCGAGGGGTGCTCCAACAGGTGCGGGTACTGTCTCATCCCGTCCATCAGGGGGCCCCTCGTGAGCAAGCCGCCCGAGGAGGTCCTGGAAGAATGCCGCATCCTTGCAGGACAGGGCGTGGTCGAGGTGATCCTCGTGGCCCAGGACCTGGGGAACTACGGCACGGACCTGGGCATGACCGATGGCCTGGCCAGGCTCCTCGACATGGTGAGCACCGTGGAGGGGCTGGAGTGGATCAGGCTCATGTACGTGCACCCCGCCTCATTGTCCGGGGCGGTTGTGGAGCACCTCGGGAAGAACCCGAAGGTATGTCCCTACATCGACATGCCCATACAGCACGTCTCCGACAGGGTGCTTGAGGCCATGGGCAGGAAAGGCGGCGCCCATGCGGTGAGGAGGGCCTTCGATCTCCTTGGTTCGGCGTCTCCGGAAGTCTGGGTGAGGACGAGCCTCATGGTGGGTCACCCGGGTGAGGACGACGAGGCCTTCGAGGAGCTCGAGCGCTTCGTGGCCTCCGGCAGGGTCCATCACCTGGGCGTCTTCGTCTACTCGCCAGAGGAGGGGACGAGGAGCGCGTCCCTCCGGGGCAGGCCTGCCAGGGCCGTCGCCGCAAGGAGAAGGCGAAGGATCATGGGCATCCAGCAGGAGGTGTCGAAAAAGAGGTTGAAAAACATGGTGGGCGGCGAGATACCTGTACTGGTGGAGGGTCCCCACCCCGAGACGGACCTCCTCGCGAGCGGAAGGGCCGCCTTCCAGGCGCCCGAGGTGGACGGCATGGTGGTGATCACCGAGGGTGACGCCAGGCCTGGGACGATCGTGGCGGTGCAGGTCACCCGGGCGTGGGAGTACGATCTCGTGGGGAGGATCGTTCGGGTCGTTACAGGGTGATCTTCAGGTGGGATCGTCGACGCGAGGACGGCCGCGGGTCTTTCGGCCGCCCCCGGGAGGGCTGATCTTTGGAGCGTGGCATGGATGACACTCAGATCATAGAACTGGGAAAGGAGGCGGTACGTATCGAGATCGAGGGGTTGAGCGCCCTCCTCGACCAGGTCGGCCCCGCCTTCGCCAAGGCCGTACGCCTCATCGCCGGGCTCGAGGGCAAGGCGGTGCTCACCGGCGTCGGGAAGTCCGGGATCATCGCGAGGAAGGTCGCGTCCACCATGGTGAGCATTGGGATACCCGCGGTATTCATGCACCCGGTCGACGGCCTTCACGGAGACCTCGGCTCCATCATGGGCACGGATGCGGTGGTGATCTTTTCCAACAGCGGCAGGACGCGCGAGATCCTGGACCTTCTGGACGCCCTTGCGAAGATCGGGGTGCCCGTCGTGTCCGTCACCTCGGACCCTTCCTCGCCCATGGCGGAGCGGTCCGACATAGTGCTCCAGTGCAGGGTCGCTCGCGAGGCGTGCAACCTCAACCTCGCGCCGACGGCCTCCACCACGGCGCAGCTCGCCCTCGGCGACGCGCTGGCGGTGGTCGTATCCAGGATCAAGGGGTTCGATACCGAGGCCTTCCGGGCGCTCCACCCGGCGGGCGAGCTCGGCAGGCAACTCATGGCGCGGATCTCGCAGATCATGATCACGGGCCGGCGCATCCCCCTCGTGGCGCCGGACACCCCGCTCGAGCGGCTCGTCCGGGAGATGACCGACAAGGGGCTCGGGTTCACCCTGGTCGCCGACGCCGGGGACGTCGTCGGCATGATCACGGACGGCGACCTCAGAAGGGTCCTGCTCAAGCACGGCAACAGGCTCGAGGGGCTCGTCGCGCTCGACATCATGACGCCCAACCCGAAGCGAATCGAGCAGGGAAAGCTCGCCATCGACGCGCTCGACATGATGGAGAAACACCAGATAACCTCGCTCGTGGTCACCGACGAGCAGGGTGTCTTCCAGGGGGTGGTCCACCTTCACGATCTCTTGGGCAGGGGCAAACTCGGCTTCAGGTGAGAAGGGGCCCGAAGCAGGGCGCGGCCTGCGCCGCCCACCCGCTTGTGGACCTGGGCTTTCCGCCGGGAGCCGTGTGCCCTATAGGAGGAACACGGCCGATGGTTCGGGGGCCGAGAGAAAGGGGGCTCGTCATGGAAAGATCGTGGCAGGACGTCTTGGACAGGTTCCACTACGGCATATACCTCGTGACGATCGCATCCGACGGGATGTACAACGCCATGGTCGCATCGTGGGTTGCGCAGTGCTCCCACGAGCCGCCCCTGATCACGCTCGCGATCAGGAACACGAGGCTCTCCAGGGAGCAGATCATGAACTCGGGGGCGTTCACCATAAACGTGTTGCCGGTGGACGCCCTGCAGGACATAGGACGTTTCAAGATCAGCGACTGGAGGCGCAAACTCGAGGGGGTGGAGTACGAGCTTTCGCCGGGTGGGGCTCCGGTCCTCAAGGATGCGGTGGGGTACCTCGACTGCACGGTCGAGCGCGCCATCGAGACAGGAGACCACACGCTCTTTGTCGCGCGCGTGACCTCGGGCGGGATCGTCAAGGATGGCGAAGCCCTCACGACGCGCGAGTACCAGGGCAGGTACAGGGGTGACAGGTAGGTTGCACCCGGGCCGACAGGGTGCGAGCCCCCCTGTCCGCGGGTTCGAGGTGTTCTGTCTGCAGGACGCCCCGATCACCCGCACACCCATGGAGATGCCACACAGAGCGGGCAAGAGCTGAGGGAGTGCGGTGTTGATCCTTCCGAGGGAGCATTGTCGGCCCGTCAAGAGGCCCCTGGCCGGGGGACCGAGGGTTCGCGGCTCGTGAGGCTGTTGTGCCGCGGTGTCCCTGCGGGCAGGTATCACTCGGGGGGTTCCGGCAGAGCCCGATGAGGAACGCTCAAGGGTCCGGCTGCATCCAGGCGCAAGACCCGGAGAAAGGCATGAAGGGGGTGGTAGCCAATGGCTACCACCCCCTTGTTGTCAGGGAACTCGTGTCGATCAGACGGCGAAGGCCTCGTCCGGGATCCTGATGCAGCTGATCTCGTCCTTGGTGAGGATCTCGCACTTGGCCGGGACCAGGGCGGTGATCCTGTTGATGTAGAACTTCGCGCTCTCGACCTTGCCCGTGTAGAACAGCTTGTCCTGTTCGATGGGGTTGGCGGCGAGCTTCTCGGTGGCGACGTTCGCCATCCAGATGTGGAGCCAGCCGCAGATGGCCTCGGAGAGGCACTGGAGATAGTCGCAGGCTGCGACCAGCGGGATGAACGGGTTGGTCTTGATGAGCTGGCTGAACTGCATGGCCGTGGCCGCGCAGGCGTTCAGCGCCTTCTCGACGATCTCCGCCTCGGCCTTCAGGTTGTCGTTCGTCTTGGCCTTGGCGACCTCGGCCTGGGTCTCGCCGAGCATGTTCATGAAGTAGAGACCCTTCTTCATGCCGAGCTTCCTCCCGAGGAGGTCGAGGGCCTGGATGCCGTTGGTACCCTCGTAGATCGTGTTGATCTTGTTGTCCCTCATCATCTGCTCGACCGGGTACTCGCGGCAGTAGCCGTAGCCGCCGTAGGTCTGGACGGCGAGCTTGGTGACCTCGTCACCCATGTCGGTGCAGTACGCCTTGACGATGGGGGTGTACATCTCGACCATGCCCTGCCACTTGTCCTTTTCCGCCTCGTCCTCGGCGAGGGCCCTGCGGTCCATGGCGTAGTAGCAGTACAGGGCGAGGATCCTGATGGCGTCCGTGATGGACTTCATCTTGAGGAGCATCCTGCGGACGTCGGGGTGCTGGATGATGGGGCACTGCTTCGCGTTGGGGTCCTTCATCTGCATGATGTTGACGCCCTGGAGGCGCTCCTTGGCGTAGGACAGCGCGTGGAGGTATGCCGCAGTGGAGAGCGCCACGCCCATGGTGCCCACTCCCTGGCGCTCCTCGTTCATCATCTGGAACATGATGGGCATGCCCTGGCGCTCCTCGCCCATGAGGTAGCCGATGCACTTGCCGTTCTCGCCGAAGTTGAGCGTACAGGTGGCGTTGCCGTGGATTCCCATCTTGCTCTCGATGCCGCCGCAGGTCACGTCGTTGGGCTCGCCGAGCGTGCCGTCGGGGTTGATGCGGATCTTGGGCACGATGAAGATGGAGATGCCCTTCGTTCCTGGGGGGTCACCCTCGATGCGGGCGAGCACCGGGTGGATGATGTTCTCGGTGAGGTTATGGTCGCCCGCGGAGATGAAGCACTTGGTGCCCGTGATGGAGTACGTGCCGTCCGGGTTCTTCTTGGCCGTGGTTTTCAGGGCCCCCACGTCCGAACCGGCGCCCGGCTCGGTGAGGCACATGGTGCCGGCCCACACGCCCGTGTACATCTTCTCGAGGATGATGTCGCGGAGCGGGTGCTGGAAGTGGTCTTCCACGAGTCTGGCTGCGCCGTGGGTGAGACCGGGATACATGAGGAAGGCCTGGTTGCCGGCGAGGAACATCTGTGCGCAGGCCGCGGCGACCACCGCCGGGAAGCCCTGGCCTCCCACCTCGGGGCTGTCGGACACGGTCATCCACCCGCCCTCGCAGTAGAGCTGGTACAGCCGGTGGTACGCCTCGGGCACGTACACCTTGCCGTCCTTGTACACGGCCTCGACGGGCTTGCGCTGAACCTCGTCGGGGTACGTTGGGGCGATGTCGTTCTCGGTGAACTTCGCGGCCTGGTCGAGCACCATGTTCACCATGTCGACGTCATGGTCGGCGAACTGGCCCTTGCCGAGAAGGGCCTCCCCCATCTTGAAGACCTCGAACAGTATGAACTTGAGGTCCCTCAGGTCCACCCATTGACTAGCCATAATACCCTCCTTGCTTGAGTGTCGTTTGCGTGTCGTCTTGCAGCCCCATGAATGAGCACTCATTCTTATACCCCACATGCGGTGCTTATGTCAACAGAGGTTCTTGATTTTTTCGCGGACCTGGTGCATAAAGACATCTCGTTTGTTTGCGTCGTCCTCGAAACGCTTATCTGGCGAGTCCGGGTCTTGCGGGCGGGGTTTACGATACCATGGCTGCATTGGAAGGAGGGTCGTCGGGCATGCAGACCGTCACGGGGAGCTTCGTCGGGTCGGGAGGTCTTTCCCTCTTCTGGAAGGGTTGGCTGCCTCAAGGGGATGTCAAGGCGGTCATCCACCTCATCCACGGCTACGCCGAGCACGTGGACCGCTATGCCAACGTCGTGAACGAGCTGGTTCCCGCAGGGTACGCGGTGATGGGCAACGACCACCGCGGTCACGGCAGGAGCGACGGCAGGAGGGGGCACGTGCGACGTTTCCAGGATTTCGTGGACGACGAGCACCTCTTCTACCTCCAAGTGATCAGGTTCCGCATGCCGGATGTCCCCAGGTTCGTCCTCGGTCACTCCATGGGGAGCCTCATAGCCATGGATTACGTGGAGCAGAGGCCCGAGAACGTGAAGGGTCTCGTGCTCTCGGGGACCGGCTCCAAGCCTGGGCCGGACATCCCGCCCCTGCTCGTCAAGATCACCGGGATCCTCTCCTCGGTGCTGCCCTGGGTGCACGTGAAGTCGCCGCTCCCGCCGGAATTCATCTCGCGGGATGAGGATGTGGTGAAGGCCTACGTGGAGGACCCCCTGGTGTACAACGTCATCACGCCGAGGCTCGCGCACGAGATGAACAAGTCCGTGGTCAGGGTGGCCTCAGGGGCGCATGCGCTCGCCATGCCCGTTCTCATCCAGCTGGGCTCGCTCGACACCTCGTTCTCGGGCCAGCGGGAACTCTTCGAGGCGATCGGTTCGAAGGACAAGACCTTCAAGCTCTACGAGGGGCTCAAGCACGAGGTCTACAACGAGCTGCCTCAGGACAGGAAGAGGGTGCTTGAAGACCTGCGCGCGTGGCTGGATGCCCACCTCTGACCCAGGCGCCTTTCCTTCGCGGTCGCTCGAGGACACGGCCTGCCGTGTACACTGATGCCTGTCCCCTCTCGTGACGCCTGTCCCTTCGTGACCTCGCGGGACCGAACCCTGCCTTGATGCCTCGCCGCCAGGTGCGGGTGTGAGATCGAGCACCCCGCGGGTCAGTAGCGGTAGTGTTCGGGCTTGAAGGGCCCGTCCACGCTCACCCCGATGTAGTCCGCCTGTTCTTGGGTCAGCGTGGTCAGCTTGGCGCCGAGCTTGGTGAGGTGGAGCCTCGCGACCTCCTCGTCCAGGATCTTGGGCAGCGTCCTCACGCTCACCTCGCGGGGGTTCTTCCAGAGGTCCATCTGCGCCAGCACCTGGTTCGTGAACGAGTTGGACATGACGAAGGACGGGTGCCCCGTGGCGCACCCGAGGTTCACGAGCCTCCCCTCGGCCAGCAGGTAGATGCAGTGCCCGTCCGGGAAGATGTACTTGTCCACCTGGGGCTTGATGTTGACCCGGGTGATCCCCGGGTAGGCGTTCAGCTTGTCGACCTCGATCTCGTCGTCGAAGTGGCCGATGTTGCACACGATCGACTGGTCCAGCATCCGCTCCATGTGCTCGATGCGTATGACGCGGCAGTTTCCGGTGGCCGTGACGAAGATGTTGGCCTCTTGGAGGGCGTCCTCCACGGTGGTGACCTGGTAGCCTTCCATCGCGGCCTGGAGGGCGCATATGGGGTCTATCTCGGTGACGAGGACCCGCGCCCCGAAGCCCCGCATGGACTGGGCGCACCCCTTGCCCACATCGCCGTAGCCGCACACGCAGACCACCTTGCCCGCCACCATCACGTCGGTGGCCCTCTTGATGCCGTCCGCCAGGGATTCCCTGCACCCGTAGAGGTTGTCGAACTTGCTCTTGGTGACCGAGTCGTTCACGTTGACGGCTGGAAACAGCAGCGTCTTCTTCTCGAGCATCTGGTAGAGCCTGTGGACGCCGGTGGTCGTCTCCTCGGAGACCCCCCTGAGCTCCTTGACGGTCCTGTGCCAGAAGGTGGGGTCCTCCGCGAGGCGCTTTTTGAGGATCTCGTTGATGATCGCGAGTTCCTTGTTTTCCGTGGGCTCGTCGAGGATCGCGGGGTTCTCCTCCGCGTAGTACCCCCGGTGGACCATGAGGGTGGCGTCCCCGCCGTCGTCCACGATCAGGTTCGGCCCCTTCCCGCCCGGGAAGGTGAGCGCCGCGAGCGTGCATGCCCAGTAATCCTCGAGGCTCTCGCCCTTCCACGCGAAGACCGGCGTCCCGCCCGATGCGATGGCCGCCGCCGCGTGATCCTGGGTGGAGAAGATGTTGCACGACGCCCATCGCACGTCGGCCCCCAGCTCCTTGAGGGTCTCGATGAGGACCGCGGTCTGGATGGTCATGTGCAGGGAACCGGTTATGCGGGCGCCCTCGAGCGGCTTGGCCGGCGCGTACTTCTCGCGCACCGCCATGAGGCCGGGCATCTCGTGCTCCGCTATCGCGATCTCCTTGCGGCCGAACTCGGCCAGGGACCGGTCCGCGATCTTGCACGGCAGGCCGCAGTAGTCCGGGAGGGTCGAACAGGACAGCTTCTTCGCCTTCTCAGCCATACTCATCCCGCCCTTTCGAGGAGTTTTTCCACCATGTCGGTGCGTTCCCACGTGAACTCGGGTTCGGGTCTCCCGAAGTGCCCGTACGCCGCGGTCTTCCTGTAGATCGGCCTCAGGAGGTCGAGGTGCTCGATGATACCCTTCGGCTTGAGCGGGAAGACCTCCCTGACGATCTGCGCCAGCCTGTCGTCGGATATCTTCCCGGTCCCCTGGGTGTCCACCATGATGGACACGGGATCGGCGACGCCGATGGCGTAGGCGAGCTGCACGGTGCAGCGTCTGGCGAGACCCGAAGCCACGATGTTCTTGGCTATCTTGCGCGCCATGTACGCGGCGGATCGGTCCACCTTGGAGGGGTCCTTTCCCGAGAAGGCCCCGCCCCCGTGGCTGGCGAAACCGCCGTAGGTGTCAACGATGATCTTCCTGCCGGTCAGGCCGGTGTCCGCGTGCGGCCCGCCCAGGACGAACCTGCCGGTGGCGTTGATGAAGTACTTCGTGTCCTTGTGGAGGAGGTGGGCAGGGATCTGTTTCTTGACCACCTCCTCCATGATCCCCTCGCGCACGGTCTCGTAGCTCGCGTCCTCGTCGTGCTGCGCCGCGATCACGATGCCGTCGATCCTCGCCGGCCTGCCGTCCTCGTACTGTACGGATACCTGCGACTTCCCGTCGGGCCTGAGGAACTCGAGCACGCCGCTCTTGCGCGTGTCCGCGAGCGCCTTGGTGAGCTTGTGGGCGTAGTAGATGGGGGTGGGCATGAGCATGTCTGTCTCGTCGCAGGCGAACCCGAACATCATGCCCTGGTCCCCGGCCCCCTGCTCGGCGAAGAGCCCCTGTCCCTCCTGGACACCCTGGTTGATGTCCGGGGACTGCTTGTCGATGCTCACCATCACGCCGCAGGTGTTCCAGCTGAACCCCATGACGGCCTCCGTGTAGCCGATCTCCTTGATGGTCTGCCGTGCGATGCGCTGGACGTCGAACTGGTGTGTGGTCGTGATCTCGCCTGATACGAAGACGAGCCCGGTGGTCACGAGGGTTTCGCAGGCCACATGCGCATGCTTGTCGTTCGCGATGATTTCGTCCAGGATTGCATCCGAGATGTTGTCTGCCACCTTGTCCGGGTGGCCTTCGGTGACTGATTCGGACGAGAACGTGAAATTCCTGTCAGACATGAAGCTTTTCCTCCTTGGCGTCGTGCTCACGCACTCCTTTTGTATGCGGTATGTGCATGTGCAGCAGAGTATGTACCCGTGGCCCTGCCTCGGGCAAGCGAAAGCGTACGAAGGTCGATGATCCCGGGTGGCATGGTCCGTTCATGGTGCCGGGCGCGCTTGGCATCGCTCACGTCTTCCTCCTGAGACCCAAAAACGACGCGATGGTGGCCGCCTTGCCGTCGAGGGTCACCGGCGCGTTCTTGAGGTCTTCCCTCGTCTGTATCCCGTAGGCGGGGTCGAAGTCGTCCGCGAAGTACCGTTCCTGGAAGGAAGCGAACTTGAGGTGGTGCGACGTGGAATCCACCACGTACGTCAGGCCCGGGGGAACGAGGCCCGTCTCGAGGGCCTTTTTCAGCCCGGCGACGGATTCCCCCCCCTGGGTGCACACGACGTGGCCGTGCCTGTTGGCCGTCAGCATCCCTTCCATGATCTCGTTCTCGCTCACCGAAACCACGAGGAACTTGTCGGAGAAGTACCGCTCCACGTTGAGTTTCACCTTGGGGAACGAGACCGGGTCGCCTATCATGGCCGCCTGGGCCACCGACGGCCTCACCTTGACCGGCTTGAAGACGCCGCTCGATCGCCAGCGGGCGATCGGGTCCGCGTGCTCGCTCTGGACACCCAGGATCAGGGGGAGCTCCTCTATGATGCCGAGCTCGAGGAGGTCGATGAAGCCGTCCATGACCGCCGTGATGTTGCCGGCGTTTCCTATGGGGACCACCACGGCGAGCCCTTTCGTGTCCCAGCCGAGCTGCTGGGCGGTCTCGTACGCGTAGCTCTTCTGGCCGAGGATGCGCACCGGGTTCTTCGAGTTCAGCAGGAAGACATGGTAGTTCTGCGCGAGCTCTTCGACCACGCGCATGCAGTCGTCGAAGACGCCCGGCATCTCGATGACCTTCGCGCCCGAGCCGAGGGGCTGGGACAGCTGCTGGGGCGTCACCTTGCCCTTGGGGAGGAGCACCACGGCCCTTACCTTGTCCTTCGGCAGGTAGCTGAGGTACAGGGCCGCCGCAGCCGAGGTGTCGCCCGTCGATGCGCAGATGCCCAGCACGTCCGTCAGCCCCCTGACCCGGATGACGTGGTTCAGGAACGATATGGCAGAGGCCATGCCCCGGTCCTTGAAGCTGGCGGACGGGTTGAGCCCGTCGTTCTTGACGAAGAACGGGGCGCCCACCCATTGGCTGAGTTCGCGGTTCGCCCTGACCAGGGGGGTGTTGCCCTCGCCGAGGTAAATCACGTCTTTCAGCGGCACGATGGGGAGGATGAGCTCGTGGAACCTGAAAACCCCCTGGATCTCGAGGGTGGTGCTGTTCCTCCTCGAGTCGAAGAGGTTCCTCCATTCGGATGCAGGCCTGCGTTTCAGGTCCTCGAAGGCGGCGTTCTCGATCTTGAGGAGGCTTCCGCATTCCGGGCAGGTGTAGATGAACTCGTAGATGTCGTAGCGCCCCCCGCACCCGATGCACACATAGCCCATCTCTCCCGCGACATCGGGCATGAAGGGATCCGCACCCTGCGACATGGTTCGCCTCGTTTCCTCCCGGAATCGTCCGTATACTGGCGGCGGCCCAGATTTACGTTCACGTGGAGCCCGCCCTAAGGATCACACTATGTATTACACGCGCTTGACATTTTCAACTGTTTTTTGGGATGCTTGCTCCTTATTTCACGACAGGGAGGCACGAGGACATGGAAGCCATGTACACCATCGACGTCATGGGCGCGAAGAAGATCGCGAGCGGCAAGGTCAGGGAAATCTTCGAGGTCTCCGACGAGCTGCTGCTCATCGTGACCACGGACAGGCTCTCCGCCTTCGACGTGGTGCTGCCCGACCCCATACCCGCCAAGGGATACGTCCTCAACCAGACCTCCCTCTTCTGGTTCGAGAAGTGCAAAGCGCTCGCCGCCAACCACATACAGAGCGCGGACGTCTCGGAGTATCCGGCCCCCTTCAAGGGCGACCCCCGCCTCGAGGGGAGGTCCGTGCTCGTAAGGAAGGCGGAGCCTCTTCCTGTCGAGTGCATCGTGAGGGGGTACCTCTCGGGGTCGGGATGGAAGGAGTACGTACGGCTGGGTTCGGTCTCGGGCGTGAGGCTGCCCGCAGGCCTCAGGGAATCGGATCGCCTCGACGAGCCCATCTTCACCCCGTCCACCAAGGCGGCCCCCGGCACCCACGACGAGAACATCGACTTCGACACGGCGGCGAGGCTCGTGGGGCGGAGCCTCCTCGAGCGGGTCCGGGAGCTCTCGCTGGAGATCTACAGGCAGGCGTGCGCCCACGCCCTGGAGAGGGGGATCATCATCGCCGACACCAAGTTCGAGTTCGGCCTCGTGGGGGGAGATCTCGTGTGGATCGACGAGGCCTTGACCCCCGACTCCTCGAGGTTCTGGCCCCTGGACGGTTACCAGCCGGGCGGGCCCCAGCCGAGTTTCGACAAGCAGTACGTGAGGGACTACCTCGAGACGCTCGACTGGGACAAGACGGCCCCTGGCCCGAGGTTGCCCGAAGAGGTGGTCAGGAAGACCTCCGAGAAATACGTGGCTGCCTACGAGATGCTGACAGGCAGGAAATTCTCGTGGACATGAGGGGCCGCCCGGGTCGAACCCGGTCGGTCACGGGTGGGGTCCAAGCCGGCGATGGCCGACGACGGCCAACCGCTCCGGGGTGGGGCCCGGCGCCGGGCACCCGTTGACCCAAGGGTGCGCGCTCCAGGCAAAGGTCTCACCCGCAAGCTGGACCACCTGCAGAGACCGAGCTGGTCTACGCCATGGGCTTTCCCGGTGGACCGATGCCGCAGGGCCCTTGGCCGTCGATGCGAGAACGGCCACCGGAAGCCGCCTAGCCCTTCGTGGTGTCGGTTGACCGGAGCGCGCGGGTGGGGGCGTTTTGGGGAGGACCTCCGGGTGCGGTCTCCCCGGCGGGCTTTTCCCCCGGAAAAAGGAAAAGGGGAGATGCCGGGGATACCGGTGACTCAGCCCGGCCGGACTCTCTTTTCGTCTACGATGACACTGTCTCGTGTTCGGTTAGTCCGCCTCAGGGGTCCGGTCTGTCGAATATCCCAGCGTGTCTCCCTTCCCACAAAGACGTATCGGCACGATCCGTCGCTTCATGAGGACCGCCTGGGCATTTCTCGTACCTGAGGCAGGCAGGCCTCCCGGCAGCGAGACCCAGGGGCGCGCGCCGGGGGCGCCCCGGGTCTCTGGGTGCCTCTGGAGCACCCCGGCAGGATCATGGTCGTGTCGGTTCGAGGCATGGTTGACGGGCAACGTCTCCGCGTGTCAGGCGTTCGCGCGTTTCTGGCCTCGAGACGGCACTCTCAGCGCAGGTCCCTGTACGCCCCCTGGGCTTGGATGAGGTTCATCACCCACGTCCTGGCGCTGGCCGACACCTCGCCCCAGGGTACGGTGGTCCCGGCCAGGAGGTCGGCGAAGTGCTTGAGCATGCGCGCGGTGGCCCCCCAGACCACCCCCTGGTCGGTCTCGAGATAGAACATGTTCACCGAGCTCCCCTTGAAGAACGAGCGTTCCGCCATCCATGCATCACCGTCGAGGATCCTCGCCAGCTCGAGCTCGATCAGGGCTTCCGACTCGCTGTTGATGCGAAACGGGTACGGGTATGGGATGGAGCCGACCACCGGGGTTATGTGGTAACCGACGATGGAGACGTGGTCGTCGAGCAACCCGAGCACGTCCACATCGTCGCCGGCGAGGCCGATCTCCTCGTGAGCCTCGCGTAGGGCGGTGTGCACGATGTCCCTGTCGCCCGGCTCGAACCTGCCTCCCGGGAACGAGATCTCGCCCTTGTGGTGCTCCACGTCGAGGGATCTCTTGGTCAGCAGGACGGCGGGCCCCGGGTCCCTCCAGCACAGGGGGACGAGCACCGCGGCCTCTCGCAGGCTTCCGGCAGGTATGGTCCGCCGCTCTCGGCGGGCGAGCACCTCCTTGATGAAGGCCCTCAACTCGTCGGGCCTGCCGAGGAGATCGGTCACGGGGGAGAAGCCCATGCATGCATTCTAGCACACGAAGGCGCGCCATGAACAGGCTTGACCGGTCGGAGGTATGCTGTATATGATGCCGGCATGAGAAGCAAGAGCGCCATAAAGGAGTATCTCTTCATCATACGGGAGATGGTGAGCGACGTGGAGGAGCTCATCGAGGACCGGGCCGATGAAGACGCGTGCGTCGAGTGGAAGAGCCGGGCTCTGGGTATCCTCAAGAGGATCCTCGGTTCGGAGCACGCCTACGTCAAGGAGTTCGACTCCATAAAGCTCACCACGGACTTCTTCGACGATTTCGACGACCTCGTGAGGGAACAGACCCTCACGATCGCCATGGACGACGCCCACTCGTTTTTGGTCGCCCTCATGGACGAGCTCGAGAGCGAGCACAGCAGCACCCCTGGGATGATGGACATGGAAAGCATGTTCGCGGAGATGAACCGCTACGTGGTCTCCCACGTGGGAGACCCCATGACCAGGAGCACCCTCCACAACCGAATCACCCGCCTAAGGGAAGGGATGATGACGGGCGAGATATCCGGAGACGAGGCCCGGCATCATATCGAACACATCGGTTACCTGGACGCGGGTCTCTATGAACGCCTCGTGCCTATCCTCACGTGGTACTACATCCAGGGCGCCGGTCCCCGAGGGGCGCACCACAACAACTGACGCACCGACGTTCCTGAACACATCACCCAGCGGAAAGGAGCCCATATGCCAAAGATCACACGTGCCCTCGTGAGCGTCACCGACAAGGGCGGGATAAGCGACTTCGTGAAGGCCCTCGCTTCCTTCGGCGTGGAGATCGTCTCCACGGGCGGGACGGCGAAGATCCTGAGGGATGCCGGGGTCGAGATCGTCGATATCTCCGACTTCACGGGTTTCCCCGAGATGATGGACGGCAGGCTGAAGACCCTGCACCCCCTGGTGCACGGCGGCATGCTCGCCCTCAGGGACAACCCGGAACACGTGCGCGCCATGGAGGAGCACGGCATCAGGCCCATCGACATGCTCGTCGTCAACCTGTACCGCTTCGAGGAGACGGTGGCGAGGGGCGCTTCCCTCGAGGAGGCGGTCGAGAACATCGACATCGGGGGGCCGGCCATGGTGAGGGCCGCATCCAAGAACTACAGGTTCGTCACGGTCGTGACCGACCCCGGAGACTACGCGTCCATCGTCGAGGAAATGAGAAGGACCGGTGGTGCCGTGAGCGAGGAGACCAACTTCGAGCTCGCCCGGAAGGCCTTCTCGCTGACGGCCCGCTACGACGCCGCGATCTCCAACTACCTCCAGTCGGTGGGCGTCGATCACCCCAAGTTCCCCCTCACCTACACGACGCAGTTCAGGCGCAGGCAGATCATGCGCTACGGGGAGAACCCGCACCAGGATGCGGCCTTCTACGTCGAATGGGGTCTCGACCAGCCGTCCGTTGCCTCCGCGGAACAGCTCTGGGGCAAGGAGCTCTCGTACAACAACATCATGGACGCGGACGCGGCCCTCGATCTGGTCATGGAGTTCGACACCCCTGCGTGCGTCATCCTCAAGCACTCGAACCCGTGCGGGGCGGCGCTCTCGGACGCATCCCTCGAGGAGGCGTACCGGAAGGCCCTCGCGGTCGACCCGACGAGCGCCTTCGGCGGGATCGTGGGGTTCAACAGGACGGTCGACGCCCCCACGGCGCGGGCCCTCTCGGAGGTGTTCACCGAGGTGGTCCTTGCGCCGGACTACACCCGGGACGCCCTCGACATCCTCAGGGAGAAGAAGAACATCAGGCTCCTCAGGGTCCCGGGGATCGAGGCGGGCGCGAGCGCGAAGAAACCTTTCCTCGTCTCCAGGCGGGTGACGGGAGGTCTGCTCCTGCAGGACCGTGACCTGGGCCGGGTGGACCTGGGCAAGGCCGAGGTGGTGACGAAGAGGGGCCCGACGCCTGAGGAGCTCAAGGCACTGGAGTTCGCCTGGAGGATCGTCAAGTACGTCAAGTCGAACGCCGTGGTCTATGCGAAGGCGGGCCAGCTCGTGGGCGTGGGGGCGGGCCAGATGAGCAGGGTCGACTCATCGAGGCTCGCCGTGTCCAAGGCGCGGGAAGCGGGGCTGTCCACGCAGGGTTCGGTGGTCGCCTCAGACGCCTTCTTCCCCTTCAGGGACGGGGTGGACGAGGCTGCCAAGGCAGGCGCCACGGCCATCGTCCAGCCCGGCGGCTCGGTGCGCGACGCCGAGGTCGTCGAGGCCGCTGACGAGCACGGCATGGCCATGATCTTCACCGGCATGCGCCACTTCAGGCACTAGGAGGTATCCCATGCGGGTCCTGGTCATCGGGTCGGGGGGACGGGAACACGCCCTGTGCTGGAAGATCGCCCAGAGCCCCCTCGTCGACGAGGTCTTCTGCGCGCCCGGCAATGCGGGCATCGCCGAGGACGCGGTGTGCGTGGATATCGGTTCCGACGACACGGCCGGGCTCCTGAGGTTCGCCAAGGACAACGCGTTCGACCTGACGGTGGTGGGGCCCGAGGCGCCCCTGGTCGGCGGGATCGCGGACGCCTTCCTCGCGGAGGGCCTGCCCGTGTTCGGTCCCGGCGCGACGGGGGCCATGCTCGAGGGCTCCAAGGCCTTCGCCAAGGATCTCATGAGCAGGTGCGGGATCCCGACCGCGGCTTACCGTACGTTCTCGGACGCCTCAAAGGCCAGGGAATACGTGGAGAAGGAGGCTCGCGGGAACGTGGTGGTCAAGGCCGACGGTCTTGCCGCCGGGAAGGGCGTCGTGGTGGCGAGGACCAGGGAGGAAGCGCTCCAGGCGATCGAGGAGATCATGGCGAGGCGCGCCTTCGGTGCGGCCGGCGACAGGGTGGTGGTGGAGGAGATGCTCGAGGGGGAGGAGGCCTCGTTCATCGCCGTCTGCGACGGCGAGAACGTGCTCAGCTTCGCCTCTTCCCAGGATCACAAGCGCCTTCTCGACAATGACGAGGGCCCCAACACGGGAGGGATGGGTGCGTACTCTCCAGCGCCCGTCGTGGACGTGCGCATGGAAGGTCTCGTGATGGACAGGGTGATCGAGCCCCTCGTGTGGGGTCTCAAGAAGGCGGGCATAACGTACCGGGGCGTTCTCTACGCCGGGCTCATGATCACCGATGAAGGCCCCTTCGTGCTCGAGTTCAACGTGCGCATGGGCGACCCGGAGACCCAGCCGTTGCTCGTGAGGTGCGCAAGCGACATCGTCCCGGTGATGCTCGAGGTGGCGAGGGGGGGGAGCGTCAAGTCGCTGAGGATCGATTCCTCGGCCGGCCCTGCGGTGTGCGTGGTCGCGGCATCCGAGGGATACCCCGGACCCGTGGTCAAGGGCAGGGTCATAGAGGGGATCGAGGAGGCGGCAAAGATCGAGGGGGTGAAGGTCTTCCACGCCGGGACCACCCTCAGGGACAAGAGGTTCGTCACCAACGGCGGGCGCGTGCTCGGCGTGACCGCCACGGGCGACACGTTGACCGGTGCGATAGCGAAGGCATACAGCGCGGTCTCGAAGATATCGTTCGAGGGGATGCATTACCGGCGCGACATCGGGAAGAAAGCCATAGGGAGGATGCCATGAAGGTAGCCGTGCTCATGGGGAGTCCGTCGGACCTGCCGGTCATGGAGGAGGCGCGCGCACTCCTCGACCGGTTCGGGGTCGACTGCGAGATGCGCATCATGTCCGCCCACCGGTCGCCGGAGGAGGTCGCCTCCTTCGCGAGGTCGGCCCGCGAAAGGGGGGTCTCCGTGGTGATCGCCGGTGCCGGCATGGCCGCCCACCTGGCTGGGGTGGTGGCCGCCCACACGACGCTGCCCGTCATAGGCGTGCCCGTCGCCTCGTCGCCGCTCGGGGGCCTGGACGCCCTGCTCTCGATGGTGCAGATGCCCCCGGGGGTGCCGGTCGCCACGGTGAGCGTGGGCAAGGCCGGCGCGAAGAACGCGGCCCTCCTCGCCGTGGAGATCCTCGCCCTCGGCGACGAGGGGCTCAGGAAGAAGCTCGATGCCTACCGGGAAGACATGCGGCGTCAGGTGCTCGAGGAGGATGCAAAGCTCTCCGGGGCATGAGGCCTCGTGCACGGGCCTCGAGTCCCGGTCCGCGGGAGCACGGGGAGAGGCGCTCGTACCACCCGGGGAGGTGGTGACGTGATCGTGACGCAGGATGTGTCGTACGTGGCCTCCCTGATGCTGTCGACGCAGTCGACGGTGGTTGCCTACCCGACGGAGACCTTCTACGGGCTCGGCGCCAGGATAGACGATGCCCAGGCCGTCGAACGCATCGTGAGGATCAAGGGGAGGGATGCCGATCGGGGGATGATCGTGCTCGTGCACGACATCGAGACGGTCTTGCGCATAGCGAAGATAGGCCCCGGGCTGCAGGAGGCCCTGGCGAAGATCTGGCCCGCCGCCCTCAGCGTGATCCTTGCCGCCTCCCCCGCCCTTCACCCCCTGCTCGCGCCGGGGGGCAAGGTTGCCGTACGCATCTCGCCGCACCCTTTGGCACGCGGCCTGACGGGTCTCGTGGGCCCGATCACCTCCACCTCTGCGAACCGTACGGGGATGCCGCCGGCTTGCAGCGCAGGTGAGGTCGTCCGTTCAGGGCTGGACATCGACGCGGTTTTGGACGGGGGGGAGACCCCGGGTGCGATGCCGTCCACGCTCGTCGACCTCACGTCGGACACGCCCGTGTGCCTCAGGGAGGGGGCGGTGGCCTTCGAAGAGGTCCTGCCCCTCTTGATGGGGTCTTGAGTGCCCCCAAGAAAAGCCCCTTGAGGGTTTCAGGCACGGCCGCAAGCCCAAACGGCCCTCGGCCGTGCGGCACCCGTCGAGCCCGTGGGCATCACGCACCGTCAGGTCTGGGGGCAGACGTGCGAACACGGGAGTGCGTGGCCGGGCGTGTCTCTTGACGTGCGAGGGAATCCTCGTGGCCTGTCTCGGACGTGGCGCGCTTCAGGTGCGCCGTCGGCGCCGTCTCGACGGGTGCCGGGGCGGTCTCATGCCCTGGGCCTGACCTGCACGTGCAGGTGCGGCGGGGGAGCGGGAGGCTCCCTGGCCGCTCGGCCCATGCGCCGGGCCTTTTCTCGGAGAATCCCATGCGAGAGAAGACCTGTCCATGGCGCCCTCGAGAACCGGCCCTGGCCCGAGGGGCTTCCCGGGGCGTAAAGGCGTGAGCGTGGTCCAGGTGGGGGGCCCGCGCAGGGTGCATGCCCGGGGTTCGGGGGGGCGTGGCGGCGCCTTTGCTGTACTTGCCTTTCTTGCCCGGTGCGGCTACCATGTGCGTACGCTTCGACCGGGAGGGCCCATGGGAAAGACCGTATTCCTCGACAGGGAAGAGTGTATCGGGTGCGGGATGTGCCAGGACATCTGTCCGGAGGTCTTCGAACTGGACGAGGAGGGCAAGGCCAGGGTCATCAAGCCCCAGGGAGGGCCTGAGGACCTCGTCGAACAGGCCATCGACGCCTGTCCGGTCTCCTGCATCGCATTCAAGGAATGACGACGGCTCGTCGAGCCCCGGTCACCATCCCCCCGATGGTGCATGCCACATAACGGAGCGCGGGAATGCCATGAAGACCTATCGCAAGGAGATCTGGTTCAACACGAAAGGACGCGTCGAGTTCGTCAACATCACCCCCGAGGTCGAGAAATGCGTGCGTGACAGCGGCGTCACCGAGGGGCTCGTGCTGGTGAACGCCATGCACATAACGGCCAGCGTGTTCATCAACGACGACGAACCCGGGCTCCACCACGACTTCGCGAAGTGGCTCGACGCCCTCGCGCCTTACGGACCCGTGGACCGATACCGGCACAACGTCGGGGAAGACAACGCCGACGCCCACCTCAAGCGCCAGGTCATGGGGAGGGAGGTGGTGGTGGCGATCACCGGCGGCAGGCTCGATTTCGGCCCCTGGGAACAGATCTTCTACGGCGAGTTCGACGGCAGGCGTCCCAAGAGGGTGCTCGTGAAGATCATCGGAGAGTGAGGGCCGAGGCGGGCACGACGCGGACCCAGGCAGGCCGCCGTCACGGCCGATGCCCTTCGGGCATGCGATCCTTCCGGGTCAATCCCTCTCGAAGGGGATGTTGTACCGCTCGAGCTTCCGCTCGAAGGTGGGCCTGGATATGCCGAGTATTTCGCAGATCTCGCCCTTGGTCTTCTTGGAGTCCTTGAGGACCCGCCTGATGTGGAGTTCCTCGACCTCGTCGAGGGTGAGGATCCTCCCTTGGGCGTTCCTGAAGGGGCCTAAGTCCTCGCCCGCGGTCTCTCGTTTTTCCTGGATGTCGGCGAGATCCGGGAAATCGCTCTTGACGAGAACCTGGCCCTTCGCGATGACCGCGGCCCTCACGAGGAGGTTCTCGAGCTCCCTGACGTTGCCCGGCCAGCTGTAGTTCCTGAACATCTCGAGCACCTCGTCCGATATCCCCGCGATGCGCTTGTGGAGCTCTGCGTTGATCTTGGAGAGGAGGTACTCGATGAGGGGCTCGAGGTCTTCCATGCGTTCCCTGAGCGGGGGTATCGTGATGGTCACGATGTTGAGGCGGTAGTAGAGGTCGTCCCTGAACGTCCCTTCCCTGACCATGGCCTTGAGGTCCTTGTTCGTGGCGGCGATGATCCTCGCGTTCACCCTGATCCGGTCCTTGCCGCCGACGCGCTCGAACTCGAGCTCCTGGAGGACCCTGAGGAGCTTCGCCTGGAGGTTGAGGGACATCTCGCTGATCTCGTCCAAGAACACGGTGCCGCCGCGTGCAAGCTCGAACTTGCCTGGTTTCCGCGTCACCGCGCCGGTGAAGGACCCCTTCTCGTGGCCGAAGAGCTCCGACTCGAGCAGGGTCTCCACGATGGCCGAGCAGTTCACCGCGATATAGGGTTCGCCGGGCGAGGTGTTGTTGTGGATGACGCGGGCGATGAGCTCCTTGCCGGTGCCGCTCTCCCCCTGGATGAGGACGGTGGTTCGGCTCTGGGACACCACGCCGATGGTCTTGAAGATCTCCCGCATCCTCGGGCCTCTGCCGATGATGTCACCGACCTTGTAATCGCGGGTGGACTCGACGAACCCCTTGATCTTCTTCTCCATCTCGAGCGCGTGGAGGGCCTTCTTCACGGCTATGTCGAGCTCGTTGACGTCTATGGGCTTGTGGATGTAATCGAAGGCCCCTTCCTTCATGGCCTTGATGGTGGATTCCATGTCGTGGTGGGCGGTGATCATGATGACCTTGACGTTTTCGTCCTCTTCCTTCAGGTCCTCCAGGATGAGAAAGCCGTTGACGTCGGGCAGCCTGATATCGAGGAAGACCACATCCGGGGTCACCCTGGCGAAGGTATTGAGCCCGTCGGTACCGGTCGGTGCCGTGTAGACCTCGTAACCCTCCTCGGAGAGGTACATCTCCAGGGTCTCGCGGATGGAGCTGTCGTCGTCGATGACGAGGACTTTCGCCATGGTGCTGGAATCCTCCGGAACGCGTAAAGGGTGCGCGCGTCGATCTGATCAGCGTTTATATCACCAGGCGGCGTTCCGGGGAAGGACGATCCTGAACCTGGTGCCTTCCCCCTTGCGGCTCTTCACGTCGATGGACCCGCCGTGCAGGGTCACGATCTTCTCCACCTGGGTCAGCCCGAGGCCTGTGCCGTAGCTCTTCTTCGTGAAGAAGGGGTTGAACAGGTAGGGCATGTCGCCCTCGTCTATGCCTGAACCGTTGTCCTCCACGGTTATCGATGCCGACTTCGGTTCTTCCCTGAGCACGACACCGAGTCTCCCGCCCACGTCCATGGCGTCTATCGCGTTCTGGAGCACGTTGATGAGAGCCTGGCCGATCATGGCGGGGTCGACCGGCACGAGGTGGAGATCAGGGGGGTAGTCCCTGTGCACCTCGATGCGTTTCTCCTCGATGGACTTCTCCACCATCGCGATCGCCTGGTCCGCCACCTGCCTCAGGTCGCAGGGGGATTTCGACGGCTCCATGGGTTTGGCGTAGAGGAGCACGTCGCTCACGAGCTTCTCCAGGTGTTCCACCTCCCGTTGGGCGATCTTGAACCTCTTGAGGTCGTTGCCCTGGGGCTGCATGCGTTTCTCCAGGATCTGCAGGCTCATCTTGATGGAGGAGAGGGGGTTCCGGATCTCGTGGGCGATGCCTGCGGAGAGCTGGCCGATGGCGGCGAGCTTCTGGCTCTCGTAGTATTTCTTCTCGAGCTCCTTGAGCTCGGTGATGTCGCGCTCGACGAGGACGAAGCGGTCCGTTCCCCTCACGGGGCCCGGGGTCATGAGGAGGTGGCGTTTCTTCCCGTCCCTGCCCGTGAGCTCGAGCTCGTACGGCTTGAAAATGCCCCGCTTCGCGTCCTCCCACTTGGAGATCGCGTATTCGCGGTGCTCCGGCGCCACGTACTCGGTGAAGTGCCTGCCCTTCGGGTCGAACATGCCGGTGGTAATCTGCCTGCTGACATAGTTTATGATACCGTCCTTGTTGAGCTCGTAGACCTTGTCAGGGAGGCTGTCCAGGATGCTCTGGAGGTAACGGTAGAGCTGCTCCACCTCCTGCTTGAGCTGGATGTTCTCCTGGAGCTCGTTCTCGAGGGTCTCGTTGTATTCCTGGAGGTTGCGCGTGAGCTCCACCTCCTTGGTCACGTCGAGGAAGGTCTCGATGGCCGCGACGATCTCACCCCGCTCGTCGTGGATGGGGGCGGCGAGGAAGTAGAGATGCCGGTCTTTCCCCTTGAGCCTCGGGAAGTGCCTCACCGCCTCGTACGCCCCCTCGATGGTCTCGGACTTGACCGCACCGCCCTCTCCGTAGAGCGATCCGATGTTGTCCACGTTCCGGTCGATGATGAGGTCGGCAAGGAAGGGCCGTTTCTTTTCGTAGAACGGCTTGTAGTAGTTGTCCGTGCCGATCATCTCTTCGGCGGAGTACCCGGTGAGCTCCGTGCATGCCTTGTTCCAGAGGATCACCTTGTGGTCCTTGTCGATGACGAACATGGGCACCGGGGAACCCTGGACGATGCCCTCGATGGTCATCTTCTCCCTGAGGAGCCTGCCCTGCCATTCTTCCCGCTCCCTGGCCCTCTTGAGCTCTTCGGAGAGCCTCAGCCTCTTCGTCTCCGCCCTGGCCACGGAGAAGGCGGTGACCATGACCACCACGACGAGCCCGCAGGCTCCCACCAGGATGTTGAGCGAAGCCCTTCTCACCGGGCCCGTGACCGTATCGTTCGGCGTGACGAGAACGACCCACCACCTGTCGCTCCCGAGCCTTACGGGCGCGAAGGCGGCCGTGGCGGCGACCGGGCCGTCTCTTCCCTTCATCGTTACGTCGAGAACCCCGCCGTGGGTATACGCAAAGGCCCTGAACCTCTTGGATCGGGTATCCAACAGCGCGTCGAACGCCTTGCCCACGTGCGAGGGGTCGGGATCGAACAGCACGGTTCCCGACTCGTCCAGGAGGAGGGCGGCCCCTCCGGCAGGCGCGGGGATGCCGCCTTGCGAACCCAGGAGGGACTTGGGGTGGATCGCCGCCACCAGCGCACCCTGGTAGGCGCCGTCCTTCGACAGGAGGGGGACACCCATGACGATCACCTTGGACCTCGAGACGCATCCTTCGGAACCGGGGGCGCCGTCTCCCGCGACCACCCAGGCCTCGCCGACGTACCGGCGGTGCATCCTCTCCAGGGCGTTCACCATGGCGGGGATGTCACAGGCGGATCCTTTCTCGAAAAAGCCCTTCTGGGCGGGGTACGCCGACAGCACGGCGCTGTCCGGTCCCAGGAGGGCCAGGGCCGTGACAGTGGGTGTGAGCTCGTCGTGGACGGCTTGGAGTCCCTCGGGGGCCTTTCCTGTGTGAGTCGCGGCTTGGGCGTACAGGGTCAGCGCATGCCCGCACGCCGCAGTCGCGTCCTGTATGCGGCCGGCATAGAGCCTTGCCGCCGTGGCCTGCTGCCTGCCGAAGAGCTCGATGACGGCCTTCTCGTGCACCGAGTACACGGTGATGGCCAGAAGGACGATGAGAACCGCGAGTGCGGGGACGGTGATCCAGAAGGTGTACCTGGCCCGGACGGGGAACCGTCTCGGTCCTGACCCTCTTGTCTCCATGGGGTGATCGTGGGCCGGTGGGCTTCCGTGCATCCCTCCGTGAGCCTGCATCCTTTACGCTTTCCTGCCCCCCTCCTCGTGCTCGGCAAAGGCTATGAGGGCGTAGATGCCGAAGGCGAAGAGGAGCGAGACGATAAGGGTGATGAGGCCGCTCTCTATGCCCAACACAAGCTCGCAGAACAGCCACGATATCAGGTATGCCGCGATAGCGCCGATCTCTCTCACGATGCTTTTGCCTGTTTCCGGCCGAGCCTTTGGGCCGTTGGTTGTGGTATATTGTATAGGGAAAGGACGCCGTGTTCAATACCCAGTGGGTGAGGGGCGCCCCCGTCCTTGTCCGTCCCGTGGATAGGCCTGCGTGGACATGTCTTTGGGGTCACGGGCGTACCGGGAAGAAGGCCCGTCCACGGGGCCGTGCGGCGAATGCCCGGTGACCGCCCGACGGCACCTTTCGTTCAACGGGGACACGAGGCGTTGAACGATCCGTACAACGACACGAGGGCAACGGCCCGGGGGAAAGGCCGCTGCCGCCCCGAAACAACCAACGATAACGGTGAGATATGGGGGACGAGGACGATGAGAGGGTGCATGGCATGGCTGTTGCAAAACATGCTGCAAACATTGAGTGCTCACTCAATGTGGACGGGAAAAATATCTTCAGAGGGAAAGGAGATTGACATGAATCGGAAAGCCACCCAGGTTCTGTTCACGGTTGCAGCCACGGCTCTCGTCTGGATCCTCGGATCGCCGGCGGTCTTCGCGGCTGATGCCATCCCCGCGAACGATCCCCTCATCAAGGTGATTTTCTCTGTGGGCGCCATGATCGGGGCGGGTCTCGCCATCGGGCTCGGTTGCATCGGCGCCGGTGCCGGCATAGGGAACGCGGCCGCAGGTGCGTCGGAGGCGGTTGGAAGGAACCCCGCTGCGCAGGGCAAGATCATGATGACCATGATGGTGGGCATGGCCATGGCCGAGTCGATCGCCATCTATGCGCTCGTCATCACGCTCATTCTGATCTTCGCGAACCCCTACAAGACGTTCCTCTTCGGATAACGCCCTGCGGAGGTATGTCCAACCATAACGCTATGCATAATAAGGGGGAAAACAATGACTGAAACGATCAAAGGAAGTCGCCTTCTAACGGTTGCGCGGTTGTTTTTCCTGCTCGTGATCATCCCCTTATTACTGATAGCTTCCCTTATCGCCTTCAGCATCTTCCATATCGGAGGTGTGTCGAAGAAGGGCACCATGGCGGTGCTGGATCAGAAGGCACAGCAGGAACTCCGTGTCAGGGCCGCCGACGTGGCCCAGAACGTGGCGGACTTCCTCCGCGAACGCCAGAAGGACGTTCTCATCGCCACCATCCTTCCGGCGGACGCCCAGGCCTACAAGAAGTTCCTGGACACCAAGACGTTCGAGCTCTGGGTCAAGAAAGACACCGGGATCGCGAGAGAGCAGCTCCCCCTGTACGTCGAGCTCTCCCTTACCGACAGCGCGGGCCGCGAGATCATGAAGATCAAGGACGGCAAGGTCGTAGGCGCTGACGGGTTGCTGGACATCTCGAACCCGGCGAACACCACGTACAAGAGCGAGGACTACTTCATCAAGGCCAGGGAGCTCGACAAGGGCGAAGTGTACGTCTCTCACGTCACGGGCTGGTACGTGACGAGGGAGGAGTTCGAGAAAGGGAAGAGATTCGAGGGGATCATCAGGCTGGCAACCCCGGTGTTCGACAAGCGGGGATTCACGGGGGTCCTGACGCTTACGCTCGACGCGAGGGCGTTGTCGAGGTTCACCGACACCGTCGTCCCCACAGAGGCGGGCCACGTGGTGGAGAGCGACGCGGCCACCGGCAACTATGCTTACCTGGTGGACAACCGCGGGTTCGTGATTTCGCACCCTGCTGATTACCACATCGTCGGCCTCTACAAGGACGGCACGCAGGTGCCCCCCATCACCAAGGGCACCTGGGATGAGAAGATGAAGAAGGGCGAGGAAGTCCTGAACGTGAACGAGCTGGGAGGGGTCGACCAGACACTCCCCGAGGTGGCCAAGGATGCCGCTCAGGGTTTGTCCGGGGTGAAGACCTATCAGTTCGAGGGACACACCAAGGTCGTGGCCTACGCGCCCGTGCCCTTCTATACGAGGGATTACCCCAAGCCCGCGGGCTTCGGGTGGGTGGCCATGGCGGTCGACGTCGAGAAGTTCCTCGAGCAGGCCAAGGAGGCATCGGGCAAGGTCGAGAAAGAGGCCCAGGCCTGGCTCACCACGATCGTGCTCATCATCTTCGGCGCCGCTGTCATCCTCTTCACCATAGCGGTCATCCTCTCGAGGGGCATCAACAGGTCCATCGCCTCCGAAGTGCCCCCCGAGGCGCTCAAGCCGAAGGGCTACGACGACGAGGACTGATCCGGGTCGCGTCGCACACCCATACACCCGTGAAACACCGGGCGGGGCCCGCCGCTTTCGGCGGGCCCCGCCCCTTTTGCGCCTCGTGTGGTTCCTTCAGTCCTCGATGGTACTGTCGTGGTCGATGAGCAGGTGATGGATCTCGCTTGCAGAGGAGCTCTCCATGATGCGGTGTCTCAGCGAGGGGTCTTTCAGGAGGGTTGCGACCCTGGCCAGGGCCTTGAGGTGCTGGGTCACGAACGTGCTGGGCGCGAGGAGCATGAAGAAGATGTGGCAGGGCTTCTTGTCTATGGAATCGAAATCGAGGCCCTTGGCGCTCTTGCCCAGGGCGCCCACGATGTCTTTCAGCCCGGGAACCTTGCCGTGCGGTATGGCCACCCCGTCTCCCATCCCGGTCGACCCCAGCTGTTCCCGCGCCATGAGGATCGAGACGATCTCGTCGAGGTTGATGCGGTGGATCCGGGATACCGGCAGCGCGAGTTCCTCGAGGATCTCCTTCTTCGTGGCGCCCCGTAGATCCGAGATCACGCACTCGGGGGAGAGGATGTCAGCGATTTTCATAGCCGAGGCTCGACGATGGCCAGCTCCCCGTCCGCGCGTCTGTAGAGGAGGTTCAGCAGCTGCGACTTCGTGTTCCTGAAGAGGACGAAGTCCTCCTTGCCTGCGAGCATCTCTTCGATGGCCTCGTCGAGGCTCATGGGCCTGACCGTGTACGCGGTTCCCTTGGCGATGCGGGGGGGCTTCTTCCTGGGTTTCGGCGCCTCCTCCGCAGACAAAGACGCCGGCACGCCGGTCTTCGCGGGGGCCTTCTTGTCCTGGAGCTTTCCCTTGTGCTTCTTGAGCTGTCTTTCGAGCTTGTCCATCACCATGTCGATGGCTGCATACAAGTCGTCGGTGATCTCCACCGCGTTGATCACCGTTCCGTCCGCGCTGAGGGTGATGTCGGCCTTGTGGCGGCGCTTCTCGACGGAAAAGACCACGTGCGCCTCTGCCGTGCGGTCTATGTACTTGTCTATCTTCGAAAGGCGTTTCAGTGCGTAATCCCTCAGTGCGTCGGACGACTCGATGTTCTTAAAGGTGATGTTTGTGAGCATGTACATCCCCCTCTCTTGGAATTCGGGCTTTCAGAAATGTTTCTTCCTCTGGTTGGAAGGAAGAATGCCCAGGAGTTCCCTGTACTTGGCGACGGTTCTGCGTGCGATACTCACCCCCTTCTGCTTTAAGATGAGAGCGATGGCCTGGTCGCTCAGCGGGTGCCTGGGGTCCTCCGCCTTGATGATCCCCTCGATCTCGTTCTTGACGCTCTGGGATGCGACGAAGCTCCCGTCGCTCTTCGAGATCCCGCTGTTGAAGAAGAACTTGAGCTCGAAGGTACCCTGGCACGTATGCACGTACTTGTTGGAGGTCACCCTGCTGATGGTGGACTCGTGCATCCCCACGTCGTCGGCGACGTCCCTGAGAACGAGGGGCTTGAGGTGCGAGATCCCGTGGTCGAGGAACTCTCTCTGGAACTTGACGATGCTCTCTGTGACTCGAACGAGCGTGTTCTGCCTCTGCTGAATGCTCTTCATGAGCCACTGTGCGGACTTGTAGCACTCGGAGAGGTAGTCTCTCGCGAGCTTGCTCATGCTGTTCGACTTCATCATCTCCTGGTACTCGCGGCTGAACTTGAGCACGGGGAGGTCCTCCTCGTTGAGGAGCACCACGTACTCACCCTCGAGCTTCACCACGTAGACGTCAGGCACGATGTACTGCGGCGGGTCGTCCGAGTAGTCCCTGGCCGGCCTGGGTTCCATGTTGGTGATGATGCCGGCGGCCTGTGCCACCTCTTCGACGCTCGTGGACAGCTCCTGCGCGATCTTGTGGTAGTTCTTGGTCTGGAGGTCCTGGAGGTGATTCTCGATAATCTTCCAGACGAGGGAGTTCTCCAGCCCGAGCTGGCGTGCCTGGATCTTGAGGCAGTCCTTGAGGTCCCTCGCGGCTATGCCTTGCGGGTCGAACTGCTGGACCCTCGACAGGACACGCTCGACCACCTCTTCGGAAGCCCCGGTCTCCTGGCAGATGGACGGTATGTCCATGGGAAGGTACCCGTTGTGGTCGAGGTTCCCTATGATGAACAGCCCGATCGCGCGTTCCTCGTCCGTGAAGTCGTTGAGCCTGAGCTGCCACATGAGGTGGTCGACGAGCCCTTCCGGCTTCGAGGTGGTGGCCTCGAAAGACGGCCTTTCCTCGTCTTCGTAGTAGGGTATGTTGTCCTGGCCGTAGGTCTCCAGGTAGGCCTCCCATCGCTGCCTGAGTTCCTTGCGCTGTGCTATCTCCTCGAGGGTGTCCTCCTTGACCCTGGTGGTGTCGACCTCCAGCAGCGGGTTCTGCTGGAGCTCGGTCTCGATGTATTCCTGGAGCTCGAGCCTGGAGAGCTGCAGGAGCTTGATGGCCTGCTGGAGCTGGGGGGTCATGATGAGCTGTTGCGCCAGCTTGAGGTGTTGTTTGAGCTCCAGTGCCACTTCTCCCTCCCTGCCTCTTACAGCGAGAAATCCCTTCCCACGTAGTACCTTCTCACGTCCTCGTTCGCCACGACCTGCGCCGGGGTCCCTTCCTCTATCACGACCCCCTGGTGGATGATGTAGGCCCTGTCGCAGATCTTGAGCGTTTCTTTCACGTTGTGGTCTGTAATAATGACACCGATGGAGCTGTTTTTCAAGGTGATGATCATCTCCTGGATGTCCTTGACCGTGACCGGATCTATCCCCGCGAACGGTTCGTCGAGGAGCATGTATTTCGGGTCGAGCGCCATGGCCCGGGCGATCTCGACCCTCCTGCGCTCGCCCCCCGAGAGTGACACCCCCTTGGACGTGCGCACGTGGTCCAGCCCGAACGCCCCCACGATCTCGTCGACACGGCCCTTGAGGTCCGCCCCTTTCAGGCCTCTCGCCTCCAGCGGGACCGCGATGTTGTCCTCCACGCTGAGCCCCCTGAACACCGACGGTTCCTGCGGCAGGTACCCTATCCCCCTGAGCGCGCGGCCGGCGAGGTCGAACTCGGTGATGTCCTCGTCGCCCAGGTACACCGCTCCGCTGTCGGGGCGTACGAGGCCCACGATCATGTAGAAGGTCGTGGTCTTTCCCGCCCCGTTGGGGCCGAGAAGGCCGATCACCTCGCCGGGGGCGCACCGCAAGGACAGTCCGTTGACGGCCTTGTGTTTCCCGTAGCTCTTCTCGAGCCCTTGGGCCCTGAGGATCACTTCTTCCATTGCAGGATCCCCGAGCCCTCCTGGGCCTCCACCCGTACCCTCACCCTCTGGTCTCCACCCTCTGCAGTCTGCGTGTCCCTCTTGAGATCCACCGTCACCCGCTGGCCCGAGAGACTCTCTCGGCCCTTGGTTATGGTCACGTCGCCTATGAGTTCCATGAGTTGGTCCTGGACGTGGTACACGAGCCGCAAGCATTCGGCACGCCTGTCGTCCCAGGTGATGGACACCTTCCCCGATGCGCTGAGGGTGTCGACCTTCCGGGTCTGCTTGTCGTACACGAGCGTCACGGTATCGGCCCTGAGGCTCATGGTACCCCTTGCGGCCCTGACGTTGCCCTTGAACACCGCCGTGGATTGCGTCGCGTTCACGTCCAACCTGTCCGCTTCTATGATCACCGTATCGGTACCCCTTTCGTGTGCCTTGAGGTCCGCACCGGAGACGGCCGTTGCCGCGAAGAGGCTACAGATCAAGAACGTCGCGAGATATCTCTGCATGGACTCCGCCGGAAAGGGTTATGGTTGAGAACCTCGATGAGAAGGCCGCCCGTGGGGCCGTGATCACGCTCCCCCTGCCCTCGATGGTGACCGCCTCCGCAGTGCCGCCGGAGTCGTTCTCCAGGTCCCACGAGATGCCATTCAGTTTCATGGTCAGCCAGCCGCCGGCCGTTATGGACGTCGGGCCTTCCACCTTGAGAACAGAGGTTTTCATGTCGTAGACGGCACGAGGCGCTTCCAGGAAGGATCCCCCGGCATCCTCGGCCTTCAGCCCGACGAGGTGCGCCGTCCCGAGGTGGTCCTCGATCACCTCGCTCGCCGTTATCCTGACCGTTCTGCCGGTTGTGTGCGACCTCTCCACCATGGTCACGTTCAGGAGCCTGCGTACCCGTGGGGAGTTGCCCCCCTCGGTCTTGTCCCCCTCCGGTGACTGGAGGACGAGGATAAGGGCGCAGAGCAGCACGGCCGCGGCGAGGGCGGCATACCTAGACACCGTAGCGCTCCATGACCTGTTCGTAGAGGCCCATCCGTTTCAACAGGATTTCCGCGGCCTCCCGGGCCGCCCCTTTCCCGCCCTCCCGGGCGGTCACCACGTCGGAACGCTCTTTCACCACCTCGAGGGCGTCCGCCGGTGCGAAGCTCAGGCCGCACAGGGCCATGGCGGGGAGGTCCACCACATCGTCCCCCATGTAGGCCATGTTCGAGGGTTCTATGCCGAGGCGCTCGGCCAGATCCAAAAGCGCCTCCTTCTTGTCCTTGGAGCCCTGGATCACGTACTGGATGCCGAGCTCTCGAGCCCGGTGCTCCACCACGCGGGACGACCTCCCGGTGATGATGGCCACCTGGATGCCTGCGCGCAGCAGCAGCTTGATTCCGTGGCCGTCCCTGCTGTTGAACGTCTTGATCTCGTCCCCCGCGTCGGTGATGGTGATGCCCCCGTCGGTGAGCACCCCGTCCACGTCGAAGACCATGCAGGAGATCCTGTTCATCCGGAGGCCTCTCGTATCCTGAGCAGGCTCTCGATGAGGGGTTCGAGACGGTCGAGCCTGAGGCTGTTGGGGCCGTCGCTCTTGGCGCGCTCCGGGTCTTCGTGCACCTCCAGGAACACGCCGTCGAGCCCGAAGGCCACGCCGGCCCTGGCAAGCGGTTCTATGAGCCAGGCCGCCCCCCCAGACGACGAGCCCATGCCCCCGGGCAGCTGGAGACTGTGCGTGACGTCGAGGATGACCGGGCACCCCGTCTCGCGCATGATGGCGAGGCTCCTGAGGTCGCACACCAGGTTGTTGTACCCGAGGGACGTGCCGCGCTCGGTGAGGACCACCGAGTCGTTCCCCGCGAGCCTCACCTTCTCCACCGCGTGCGCCATGTCCCAGGGCGCCATGAACTGGCCCTTCTTGATGTTGACGGGCAGCCCCGTCCTCCCGGCCGCGGCGAGCAGGTCCGTCTGGCGGCAGAGGAAGGCAGGGATCTGGATCATGTCGAGGACCTCGGATGCCTGCGGGGCCTGGCCGGGCTCGTGGATGTCCGAGACCACGGGCAGGCCGGTGGCCGCCTTCACCTCGGCGAGGACGGCGAGGCCTTCGGTGAGCCCGGGCCCCCTGAACGACGATGCTGAGGTGCGGTTCGCCTTGTCGAAGGAGGCCTTGAAGATGCAAGGGACGCCCCTTCTGCGAGCCGTCTCGGCTATGCGTTCGGCCAGGAAGAGGCAGTGGTCCCTGGACTCGATCACGCATGGCCCGGCGATGAGCACGAGCGTGCCGCCCCCGATGGTGACGTCCCTTACCTGTACGGTGCGCATGCGTATACTCCCTGGGAGCAGATGTAACGTATGGGGGTGGGGGTGTCAAGCGGCCCCGGTCCGCTTCCCTGTGCCGCGGGGCACTGGGAACGCCTATGGTGTGGCGGGGGATGAGGCCTCTTGCGCGAGGCGCCGGGCCAGCAGCGTGTAGCGCCTGCTGCTCCTGGTGTTCTCGATGCCGTACCTCAAGGCGCGCTCTGAACCGATGGTCACGACGATCTTCCTGGCGCGGGACACGGCGGTGTAGATGAGATTCCTGGCCAGCATGAGCGCGTGCTGGGTGTGCACCGGCATGACGACGCACGGGTACTCCGATCCCTGGGCCTTGTGGATGGTGGTGGCGTACGCGACGACCAGGTCGAGGGCGTCCGCCTGCGAGTATGCGACGAGCCTGTCTTCGAAGTCCACCGTACACGATCCGTCGCGCTCGTCCATGTCCACGAGCCTGCCTATGTCCCCGTTGAAGACCTCGAGCTCGTAGTTGTTCCTGGTCTGCATGACCTTGTCGCCGAGCCTGAACTCCCCATGGCGCTTCTTGAATGGCCTGCCCGAAGGGTTCACGGCCCGCTGCAGCACGGCGTTCAGGTTGTCCACGCCCAGGACCCCCTTGTGCATGGGGCTCAGCACCTGGATGTCCGAGAGCGGGTCGAGGCCGTGCATGGACGGTAGTCGAGAGGTCACGTGCTCCACCACGAGCCCGAGGATGCGTTCGGGATCCTCCTCCGGGACGAACGTGAAGTCGCCCGAGAGGTCCGTCGACACGACCGGCATGGCGCCCTTGTTGATCCGGTGGCAGTTGTCCACGATGCCGCTCGTCTTTTCCTGCCGGTAGATGGTGTCGAGCCTCACCACCTCGGCCACGACCGATGAGATCACGTCCCGGAGGCAGTCGCCCGGGCCGACCGACGGGAGCTGGTCGACGTCGCCGACGAGGACGAGGGTCGTGCCGGGTCTCACGGCCTTCAGGAGGTGGTGCATGAGCGTTATGTCCACCATCGAGCACTCGTCGACGACCACCAGGTCCGCCTCAATGGGCCTGTTCTCGTTCTTGAGGAAGGTCGATGAACCGGGGTTGTATTCGAGGAGACGGTGGATGGTCGAGGCCTCGAATCTCGTGGCCTCGCTCATCCGCCTCGCGGCCCTGCCCGTGGGCGCGCACAGGGCTATACGGGCGCCCGCCCTGTCGAAGAGGTGGATGATGGCGGTGATGGTCGAGGTCTTCCCCGTGCCGGGCCCCCCGGTGAGCACCAGGCACGTGCGGGTCGCGGCCATCCGTACCGCCTGCCTCTGCCTTTCCGACAGGCTCACGCCCCTCGACGCCTCCATCCACGCCACCGCCGTCGAGGGGTCGATGCCGAGCGGCCTCTTGGGTGCGTGCGCTATGCATGCGAGCAGGCGCGCCGCCTCTCTCTCGGCGTTGAGGATGCCGGGGAGGTAGACGGCGTCCTTGCCCCTCGAGCCCCCAGGGTCCGGCTCCATCGCGACGAGGAGCGCCTCTCCGAGGGAATCGCAGGTGGCCTCGGCGGCGTGTGCATCCACGTTCAGCAGGCGCGCCGCCTCGTGGCAGAGCGCACGGCGGGGGAGGAACGCGTGGCCCCTGGCGGCGGCCGCCTCGAGCGTGTAGAGCACGCCCGCCTTGAGGCGCTCGGGCGCATCACGGGGGATGCCCGTGTTCATGGCTATGCGGTCCGCCGTGAGGAACCCCACTCCCGGTATGTCCAGGGCGAGGCGGTAGGGATCCGTTCTGACGACTTCCGCCGCCCGATCCCCGTAGTGGTTCACCACCCGTGCCGCGAGGGCTGGAGAGAGGCCCTGGCTGTAGAGGAAGACGAGCACGTCGTGGGTCGCCCTGCGCGACCCCCACGCCGATGTGATGGCACGCGCCCTCTTGGGCCCGATCCCCGGCACGCTCTCCAGACGCTCGGGGGCCTCCTCGATCACGCGCAGGGTGTCCAGCCCGAACGCCTCGACGACCCGGCCGGCAAGTCCCGGCCCGATCTCCTCCACCTCGGAGGCGAGGTACGCGCGTATACCCTCGACGGTCACGGGCGGCGCCGCCTCGTAGGACAGGGCGTGAAACTGTTCCCCGTAGACGGGGTGCGTCTCCCATGTCCCGGTGAAGCGGAAGAGGTCGCCCGTGCGCGGCATGGGCATGTGGGCGATCACGGTGACGGAGGAGTCCAGGGGGGCCTTGGCCCTCACGCGGAGCACGGTGTAAAGCGTTTGGGAATGGTGGAACTTCACGTGCTCCACCGCCCCGGAGAAGTTCTGAAGGGTCCTTGTGGCACCGATTTCGCGCTTGGGGTTTTCTCGACTATCCATGGTGAAACCGCTTCACTGGGGCCCCCGCAGGCGTGCGGGCCTCTCGAGGACGTCCAACAACCCCTTGGCGCAGTAGACCCTGTCGCGCCTGGCGTGGCTCGTCGGCACGAGGATGCCCAGCTCCACCAGGTGATCTATGGCCCGCTGGGCGGTCGTGAACGCGACCCCGAGGCCTTGGGCCAGTCGCGTGGCCGTCGTGAAAGGGTTCGCAGCGAGGGCGTCGATGACGAGGGGAAGGATCTTCGACTTCAGCCCTGCGACCGAGTGGCGCCACGACGCGATGATGTCGTTTATGGACTCGGCCCTGTCCAGGGCGTCTTCCGCCTGGCGCGCGATCCCCGTGAAGAAGTACGAGAGCCACCCTTCCCAGTCTCCCTCGGTGTCCACCCGCCTCAGGCATCGGTAGTACGTGTCCCTGGTCGCCTCGAAGAAGGCGCTCAGGTAGAGCAGTGGTGTGGGCAACACCCCGCGCTCGATGAGGAACAGGATGACGAGAAGCCTTCCCATGCGGCCGTTGCCGTCCATGAACGGGTGTATGGCCTCGAACTGGTAATGGGCGAGCCCTATTTGGACCAGCGGCGGGAGGCTGTCGTCCTGGAGGAACGCCTCGAGGGACGCCATGAGTTCGGGCACGAGTTCAGGGGGCGGGGGCACGTATGACGCCTCCTCGATGCGGCAGCCCGGCGGGCCTATCCAGTTCTGGACCTTCCTGAACTCACCCGGCGTGGCGTCTTCCCCCCTCACCCCGTCCATGAGGCGCTCGTGGAGCTCCAGGACGAGCGGGGTCGACAGGGGTGTCTGCCCGAGGCGGGCGATCCCGTGGTTCAGGCAGGCCACGTAGTTCGCCACCTCCCTCAAGTCGCCACGGCCCAGGCCTCCCCCTGCGCCGGCGTCTGCAGCCAGTATCTCCCCCAGGGTGGCCTGCGTGCCCTCGATGCGGCTCGAGAGGACTGCCTCGCGGGTGAGGAAGGGCCGCATGAGGAGGGTGGGGTTCTTCATGCGCCTGCCCTCCCCGGCGAGCCACCCCAGGAGCCTGTCGGCCTCCGAGAGCGAGCGGAGCAGGCCATGAGACCATTCCAGCTTGGGTGGGAGCGGATCGGGCACGAAGGCGCGGCCTCCTTTCGAGAGCGTTATCGTCCTGCCCGGCCTCTTCATCGCCTCCGCCCAGGTCTTCTCCATTTTCGCCGGCGAAAACAGCGGCGCTGATTATTTTCAGATCATAACACCAGCGATAATAAGTTATCAAGAAGCTCGTCGTCACGGGTGGAAACGGAAGGCGGGCATCAAAAAAGGCTTGAAACAGGAATGCGGTCGATTATACTATTTGCACGATCTTGAACTGCGGCGTTCAGTACATTCCCAACAGATAAGAGGAGGGAAGTATGACGAAGACGGGTCTTGTTGAGGTCGTGGCCGGCAAGTTGAAAATCTCCAAGTCTGCCGCTCAGGCAGCAGTAGACGCGATGACCGACGCCATATCGGCTTCGCTCAAGAAGGGCGAGAAGGTCACCCTCGTCGGGTTCGGGACGTTCGATGTGGTGAAGAGGGCGGCCAGGCAGGGTATGAACCCGAGGACCCGCGAGAAGATCAAGATCAAGGCGTGCAAGGCGCCGCGCTTCAAGGCGGGCAAGGAGTTCAAGGCCCTGGTGAACAAGTAGGGGGGAACCTTCCCCCTCTCGGCAGGGCTGCCCTGGATGGGCGCGGGCGGGAGGCGGCCGTGCCAGCCGTCCCTGCCTGCGGCGTGGTGCCTCCGGGCCGCGGGGGCGGTGCCTGTCCCAATCGTTGAAGGGCTGTCGGATGGCCCTTGAAGTCCTCGTGTGGATAGGTGCGCCGCAGTCGAAGACCGCGTGATCACCTGCGCCCCGTTCCGAGTCCCCTCCGACCGAGGGGCTCCGCCGTATGTCAGTACAGGTACAGCACCCAGTGGAGTGACCGAGGATCCCCTTGGCCGTAGAGGTGACATGTGTTAATATAACACATGTAAAGACATCCGGAAGGCCCTCGCGGGAGTCGGCGGTTCGGTCGGCCGGCCTCGAGGCGGGAAGGCCCTCAAGGAGAGCGTGCATGCCCCGGGCACAGCGAACACCCGAGCAGATCGAGAGCGTCAAGAAGAAAATCCTCGAGACAGCGGTCGAGCTCATGAACCGGGTGGGCTACCGGGATTTCAGCATGAGGGGGCTGGCAAGGGAACTGAAGGTGTCCCCGCCCACGCTCTACACCTATTTCCACGACAAAGACGAGCTCTACCTCTGTATCCTCATAGAGGGGTTCAAGGAGCTGTACGGGCTCGTCGAGGCAGAGTGCTCGCGAGGCGGCGACCCCTTCGGGCGGCTCAGGGGGATCGCCAGGGCGTATGTGGACTTCGGTCTGCACCGTGCGCATTTCTACAACCTCATGTTCACGTGGCACGTGCCCAAGTACAACGACTACCTGGGTACGCCCGTGGAAGAGGTGGCCCGGCTCGAGCTCGAGACCGCTCTCGGCGTGGCCCGGCTGGTCACGGGGGTCATCAGGGAGTGCGCCGGTGAGGGTTACACGATCACGGAACAAGACGCGAGGTTCCTGCTCGTGTGCGTGTGGAGCACCCTGCACGGCTTCATCGCAGGCATCAACAACACCCTGCTCACCTACATGCACGAAGATCCCTTGTCGCTCGTGGACGATCTCGTCGATCATGTTCACGAACGCTTCGTGCAGGACATAAGGGCCAGGATGACACCCAGAGACAGGGCGGCGGCCCGCTGAACGGATGATGAGGTGCGGCTGTCTCGCCGCAGGATGACAGGAGGTAGCGATGACCGATCTCATGGAAGTCGCTGAGGGGACAAGGTGCCTCCTCATGGGGAACGCCGCCATTGCGCGGGGGGCGCTGGAGGCCGGGGTCTCGGTGGCGGCCGGTTACCCGGGGACGCCTTCGTCCGAGATCATCGAGAACCTCTCGCGCGTGGCTGACCGGGCCGGGCTCCACGTGAGGTGGGCGGTGAACGAGAAGGTGGCCGCCGAAGTGGCCGCAGCGGCGTCGTTCGCGGGGCTCAGGTCTATCTGCACCATGAAGCAGAACGGCATGCACGTGGCATCGGACTTCCTCCTCCACCTCACGGGCACCGGGGTGAGGGCCGGCATGGCCGTCATCGTGTGCGAGGACCCAGGGGCGCTCTCGAGCCAGAACGAGGCGGATGCCAGGTTCTTCGCGAGGATGCTCGAGGTCCCCCTGCTGGAGCCCGGGGATTTCCAGGAGGCCAAGGACATGACGCGCTGGGCGCTCGAGCTCTCGGAGGAACTCAAGACCTTCGTCATCCTGAGGAGCGTCACGCGCATGTCCCACGCGAGCGGCACCGTGACCCTCGGGGCGCTTTCCGGCAATGGCAAGAAGGCGTACTTCGAGTGCACGGGCTCGCTGCTCGACTTCCAGAGGGGGCCCATGATAACCGGCCCCGGCGCGGTGACCTATGCCAGGACCGTGCAGCAGGGGCGGCTGAGGCAGGCATCCCGGATGTTCGACCAGTCCCCGTTCAACAGCTACACGGGATCCTTAGAGCCCCGCCTCCTCGTCGTGTCGTCGAGCGCCTGCGCCCTGTACGCCAGGGAGGCGATCGAGATCCTCGGCGCCTGGGACAGGGTGGGGTTGCTCAAGCTCGGGACCACGTGGCCCCTGCCCGAGCAGCTCGTCCTGAGGCACTTGGCTGGGGCGGGCGAGGTGCTCGTGGTCGAGGAGCCGCAGGACTTCCTGGAGGACGCCGTGAAGGTGCTCGCAGCTGAGCAGGCTTCCATAGCGGGCGCGAAGGTGTTCTACGGCAAGCGCTCCGGCCACGTGCCCCCGGCCGGTGAGCTCAACTGCGACGTGGTGATAGGCGCCTTGGCGCGCATCCTGGGGGTGAACTACGAGCCGGCACCCAAGGACTACGCGGACAGGGCCCTCGCCGCCACGTTCACCGCACCCGGCAGGGAGCTGACCTTCTGCGCCGGCTGCCCGCACAGGGCGTCGTTCTACTGCCTGCACAACGCGCTCGCGCTCAAGGGGAAGAACGGGTTCGTCTGCGGGGACGTGGGCTGCTACACCATGGGGATTCTGCCGGCAGGCTTCGAGGTCGTCAAGACGGCCTTCTGCATGGGGTCGGGCATCGGCCTCGCATCAGGTTTCGGTAAGCTCGGCGCCTTCGGTTTCGACCAGCCGGTGGTGGCCGTGTGCGGCGACTCGACCTTCTTTCACGCGGCGATGCCAGCGCTCGTGGACGCGGTACACCACGAGGCTGACGTGATGCTCGTGGTGCTCGACAACAGCGGCACGGCGATGACGGGTTTCCAGCCCCACCCGGGCATCGGTGAGGACGCCTCGGGCAAGAGGGCTCGACCCATGGACATCGAGGCCATATGCCGCGCCATGGGCGCGAAGGTCGTGGTATGCGACCCCTTCGAGGTGGAGGGGACCGAGCGCACCCTCCTGTCCATGCTCGAGGAATCGGGTCCCCGGGTGGCCATCCTCAGGCAGGAGTGCGCCCTCAGCCCCCACAAGCGCGCCGGCAAAAGGTTCAAGATCCGCGTGGACGAGGCCGCCTGCATAGGTTCGAGGTGCGGCTGCAACAGGATGTGCACCCGCGTCTTCAGGTGCCCGGGCCTCTTCTGGGACGCCCGGGCGAAGGTCGCCCGCATCGACGAGGTTATCTGCACCGGGTGCGGGGTATGCGCGAGCGTCTGCCCCTCGGGGGCGATCAGGAAAGAGGAGGCTGGGTGAACGATGGCCGGTAGGACATTGAGCCGCGATCCGTTCAGCGTCATAGTCACCGGTGTGGGGGGGCAGGGCAACGTGACCGCATCGAGGCTCATCGCCTCCATGCTGGTCGCCAAGGGGTACGTCGTGACCGTCGGTGAGACCTTCGGCGCCTCCCAGAGGGGGGGCTCGGTCATGAGCCACGTCAGGATCTCGGCCTGTCACACCTACAGTCCCCAGGTGCCGAAGTGCAGGGCCGACGTGGTGGTCTCCCTGGAACCGACCGAGACCATAAGGGTCCTCGCCTCCTACGGGCACCCAGAGACCCGCTGCGTGGTGAACGACCGGCCTGTGTATCCCGTCCGCGTGATCGCAGGCGAGGTCGAGTACCCCGGGATCGAGGAGATAGACCGCACGATAGCGGGTCTCTGCAGGGCTCACGTGATGATCGGAGCGACGTCCGAGGCCCTGAGGCTCGGGAACCCCGTGCTCCAGAACGTAATCATGATCGGGGCCCTCCAGGCCACGGGGCTCGTGCCTTTCACGAGGGCGGATTTCGAGGGCCTGGTCTCGGCGGAGATGGCACCGGCCACGGCGGAACTCAACCTCGAGGCCTTTGATGCAGGGGTCCGTCTCGCCGAACAGGCGATGGGGGGCAAGGCATGGTGATGACGGGAAGGACCGGGACCCTTCCCCGATGAGACGACCAGCGGCCGGGAGGGTTTCGTTCAAGGGTACAGAGCGTCGAGCCCCTGCCGGGTTGCGGCGCGGTCGTGCTGGGGAATGACGGCTTCAGGGGCTCCTTGCCATGGAGGAGAGGGTGCAGAGAGGACAGAGGGAATTGGACAGGCTGGTGGTGGATGCGAAGCTCTGCACGGGCTGCGGTTCGTGCGTGGGGCTCTGCCCGTACAGGAGGTTTTACAGGGACAGGATCGTGACCCTGTTTCCCTGCGACAGAGAAGAAGGGAGGTGCTTCGACTTCTGCCCGAGGACCCCGGCCGACCTCGACGGCATCAGGAAGGCGCTGTTCGAACCGGCTGACACTACGCCCGAGCTGGGGGCCGTCAAAGCGATCTACCTTGCCAGGGCTACGCGGGAGAAGGTGAGGAGCCGAGCGCAACACGGGGGCACGGTCTCGACGCTCTTGTCCCTCGCGCTCAAGGAGGGCCTGATCGATGCCGCGGTCGTGACCGACAGGAAGGATGCCATGGACCCGTTCGGGGTCGTGGTGACCGATCCCGAACGGGTGGTCTCGCACGCCGGGAGTTCCTTCGTGGTCTCCCCGAGCGTTGCGGCCTTCAACAGGGCTGTCAGGGACGGTTTCGCGAACCTGGGCGCGGTGGCCCTTCCCTGCCAGGCCCTCGCGTACGCGAAGATGCGCGTTCTCCCCGAAGACGAGAACAACCCTCCTGCACAAAGGCCGTCGCTCGTGATCGGGCTGTTCTGCAGCTGGGCCTTCAGCCGCGACAGGTTCTCGGAGCTGGCTCGCAAGAGTGTCGATCCGTACCTCGTTCGGGGCATGGACATCCCGCCCAAGCAGTACGGGGTGCTCCAGCTCTTCACCGGCGAGAGGACCGTTGACATAGGGCTCGAAGAGGCGAAGCGCTGCATACGGGGGGGGTGCCACTACTGTTTCGATCTCACCGCCGAGTTCAGCGACATATCCGTGGGAAGCGCGCTGCTCGAGGAGGACTGGGAGTCGGCGAGGGGCTGGAACACCGTCATCGTGCGCACTCGGCGGGCGAGGGAGCTTTTGGATCTCGCCCGGAAGAGGCGCCTGCTGGAATGCAGGGAGATCCCGTCCCAGGTGGTCTCCGAGCTCAAGAAGGGGTCCCTGGAGAAGAGGGCGCGGGCGAGGAGAAACCTCGTGCTCAAGTCCGGCCGGGAAGGAGACCTCGTGTACCTCGACCCGAACGACCCGATGTTTTCCGCCTTGCAGCAGGGGGCATGAGGACCATGGAGGTCTCCCTCTTCATCCCGTGCACCGTCGATGTCCTTCTCCCGGAGATAGGCGTCGCAACCTGCAGGGTCCTCGAGAGACTCGGCGTGAAAACGGTGTACCACGAGAGCCAGACGTGCTGCGGGCAGGTCTTCCTCAACGCCGGGCACGCGCAGAAGGCGAGACGGGCCGCGTGCCGCTTCATCGAGATCTTCTCCAAGGACGACTTCGTCGTGAGCCCCAGCGGGTCGTGCGTGCACATGGTCAGGAGCTGCTATCCCGACCTCTTCCCGGCGGGCAGCCTCTGGCGGGCCCGAGCCCTCGATCTCGCACCCAGGGTGTTCGAGCTGAGCCAGTTCCTGGTGGATGTCATGGGTGTGACCGATCCCGGAGGGTCGTTCGACGCCACGGTGACCTACCACGATTCGTGCCACGTGCTCAGGGGGCTCGGCGTGTCGCGCCAGGCCAGGATGCTCGTTGACGCCGCGGCAGGTCCCCGCAGGGTGGAGATGCCCGGGGCCGACTCCTGCTGCGGGTTCGGGGGGGAATTCTCCGTGAGGTTCCCGGAGATATCCGTGGCGATACTCAAGGACAAGGTCCAGTCCTTCCTGGACAGCCGCGCGGATGTGCTCGTGCTGAACGAGCCCGGATGCCTCCTGAACATCGGCGGCTACCTCCACAGGCACCACCCGGAAAAGAGGGTCATGCACCTGGCGGTCTTCCTCGACGAGGCCATGGAAAGGGGGAGTGGCCGATGAGCTCTCCTTCCGGGTTCAGGGAGATCGCCTCGAGGGAGCTTGGAAATGAATACAGCCGGATCTTCCTGAAGCTCCTCTCGGAGGGGTTCGCGATCCTGCGCTCGGCCGGCATGTCCACCTTCGAGGACCCCCAGGAGGCCCTCGACCGTTCCCGCGCGATACGTCGCGACGCCGTCGAGCGCATGCCAGAACTCCTGGAGGAGTTCGCCCGCGCCGCAGGGGAAAACGGGGCCGTGGTCCTGTGGGCTCGTGACGCTCGGCACGCGTGCGACCAGATCGTCGGGCTCGCCCGCGAACGCGGGGTGAGGTTCGTGGCCAAGGGCAAGTCCATGATCACCGAGGAGATCGGCCTGAACAGGGCGCTGGAAGAGAGCGGCGTGGAAGTGTTCGAGACGGACCTCGGAGAGTTCGTCACCCAGACCATGGGGCTCCCCCCCTTTCACCTCGTGGGGCCCGCGATCAACATACCCCCGGACAAGATCGGCGAGGCGTTCTTCGCCAAGGGTGTCATTCGCGAGCCCGACTCCGACCCTGTGCGGCTCGGCAAGGCGGTCAGGGCCCACCTCAGGGAGAAGTTCAGGGCGTTGGACATGGGCGTCGTGGGCGTCAACATGGCGATAGCCTCCACCGGCACCCTGGTCAACGTGGAGAACGAGGGGAACATCCGCATGATCAAGTCCTCCCCGAGGACCCTCGTGGCCGTGATGAGCATCGAGAAGGTGGTGCCCACGCTCGAAGACGCGCTGCACCTCCTCAGGGTCCTGTGCAGGAACTGCACCGGGCAGAAGATGTCCGGTTACGTGACGTTCGATTCGGGACCGGCGGGGAGGGGGGAGAAGGACGGCCCGGAGGAACTCTTCGTGGTGATCGTGGACAACAAGCGCTCCGCGATCTACCAAGACCCCCTCGCCCGGCAGGTGCTCAGGTGCATCAGGTGCGGCGCCTGCCTGAACACCTGCCCCGTGTACGCGAGGATCGGCGGCTACCCCTACGGGGGGGTGTACTCGGGCCCGATGGGGGCCGTCCTGTCGCCGCTCTTGCACGGGATAGAGCGCACTTCCGACCTCTTCCGCGCGTGCACCCTGTGCGGTGCGTGCAGGCAGGTGTGCCCGGCGGGCATCGACCACCCGGAGCTCATCAGGGTCTTCCGTCAGCGGGAGGTGGAAGCAGGCGCTCAGGCGGCTCCAGGTGCACAAGGCGCCGCTGAGAGAGCCGCCCTCGGCGTGCTGGGCCTGTGCGCCTCGCACCCGGCGGCGTGGATGGCGGCGGTGCGTTCGGCGAGGCTCGCCTGCGCCGTGCTGGGTGAGGGGGGCTACGTGCGGAAAAGCCCGTTTGGGCTCTCCGGATGGTTCTCGTCCAGGGATCTCCCGGCAGTGGCCGCCCGGACGTTCCGCGAGTGGTGGAAAGGGCGAGATGCAGCCAAGGGTGGGAGAGGACCCGGGGGAGGCCCGACGTGAACGGTGACGCCGGAAGGGAGATCCTCGAGCTGCTCAGGAGGGCGCCTCGCGCAGGGCCTCACCGAACGATACAGGGACGGCCCGCATCCTCGGGCGTGGAGGGGGACAGGGCGGGGATGGTCCTGCGCTTCACCGAAGAGGCGTCATCCCAGGGCGTGACGGTCCACCGCGCATCGGGCGGCCAGGAGCTGGCCCAGGTCCTGACCGCCTCCGTGAGGGCCCAAGGTATCCGGCGGATGGTGGCCTGCGCCTCGGGGGCGGTTTCCGCCCTCGACCTCGGCCGGTGGGCCGTGGAGACCGGCGTCGAGGTCGTCGATTCGTCCCGGCTCGGGGACAGGGGCGCCGTGAGGGAAGCCGCGTTCACCGCGGACGCGGCACTGACGCCTGCCGACTTCGCCGTGGCGGAGAGCGGAACCCTCGTCATGGCTTTCGACAGCGACCACCAGAGGCTGCTCTCGGTGGCCGCCCCGGCGCACTTCGCCGTGGTCGCGATCGACGATCTCGTCATGTCGTACGAGGAGGCCTTCGAGCGTCTGCTGCGCCGCCGCAAAGGGTTTGCGGGCCAGGTCTGCTTCATCACCGGGCCGAGTTCCACGAGCGACATCCAGGCTGTGCAGTTCAAGGGGATGCACGGGCCGGCCAGGCTCGAGGTGATCCTTCTCGATACGTGCGAACGAAAACCGGCGGGAGGCCTTTGAGTCGCGGCCGTCTCTTCGGCCTGATGCCGGCCGGGCTCGAAGGGCCCCCAGGTGAGCGAGGCGGAAAGCCGGCCTCTTGAAGGGGCCGGGCGTGGCCGGGGTGGTCCCCGGGGAGGAGAAAGATCATGCAAAAGGTCTCTGTACCCTCGCGTCTGTGGTACGAAAACACCGAGCGGGAAATAGAGTTCCCTGACCGGTGGCAGGTGGATGTCCTCACGAGCCCGGGGCTCGAGCGTCCCGCCCTGGGCCCGGAGGAGATCCGCAGGAGGATCGAGAACCCGGTGGATGGCCCGAGGCTGTCGGATCTGGCACGAAACAGGCGCCAGGCGGTCATCGTCTTCGACGACATGACGAGGCCCACCCCCGTCAAGGACGTGGTGCCCTTCGTGCTCGAGGAGCTCCACAGGGCGGGCATGAAGAAGGAGCAGATACGTTTCATCTGGGCCCTCGGCAGCCACGGTGCGTACGGCATGGCCGATGCGAGGAAGAAGCTCGGGGACCACGTGGTCGAGAACTACGCCGTCTACAACCACGACCCCTTCCAGAACACGGTGTACGTGGGGAGGACCCCCACCGGCGTCGAACTGTGGGTGAACAGGGAGTTCATGGCGTGCGACCTCAAGATCGGCATCGGGTGCATCACGGCGCACGTGCACGTGGGATTCGGTGGCGGAGCCAAGATCGTCCTGCCGGGCGTGGCGGGCATCGAGTCCATAAACCAGTTCCACAACCAGCAGTTCAGGGACTTCGGCCGCACCGGGCTCGGGAACTTCGAGAACAACATCATGCGGGCGGAGTGCGACGCAGCCGGCGAGATGGTAGGCCTCGACTTCAAGGTCGACTGTCTCGTAAACCGCAGGGGCCGCATCACGTCGCTCTACGCAGGCCCGTTCAAGGTGACCCACGCGATGGGTGCCGAAGAGGGCAAGGAACATTACGGCATACCGTACGCGAAGGGCTACGACATCGTGGTGTCCAACGCCTACGGCAAGGCCAACGAGGCCGCCATCGCCCTGTCGTTCCCGGTCATGCTCCTGGAGCCGGGAGGCAAGGGGATCGGGGTCATCATCTGCGACAGTCCCGAGGGGCAGGTTCCCCACTACGTGTTCAGGGCGATCGGCAGCGGCTACGGCGGCAGGCACTACACGCCGAGGGCCCCGGGATTCATACCCCTCCTCATGAAGAGGCTCGTCGTTCTCAACCCGCAGCCTGACAAGACCTTCCTCGACCTGGTGTGCAACGAGGCGGACGCCGTCGTGGTCAAGACGTGGCCCCAGGCGCTCGAGCGGCTCGAGGAGGAGTACCCGGGCGGCGCGAAGGTCGCCGTGGTCGTAGACGGCACCGTCCAGTACCTCATGAGGCCCGTGTAGGGTCCCGGGGGCTTTCCCGGGCTGGGGCAGGCGGACGGAAGGAGAACGGGCCCCCGGTCGATCGAGACCGACGGGCCTCGTGCATGAAGGCGTCGGCCCCGCCGATTGTCGGCCCGCACGCGGGCGGGAGGCCTTCCTGCGGGCGCCTGGGCGCTCGCGGAGCGTGACCGCCCGGGCTCACGGGAAGGTGAAGGCGGCTGCGCGCAACCCACGCATGGAGGCCGTCAAGACGGAAACGGCCGACTTTTCCGATTATTCCTTCTTGCAAGCCGCATGATTTCCTTTTATACATTTTGCAATTACCATTCAGAGGGGTGATCATGAGAAAACGTGCTATGAAATTCTCTTTGACCGTGCATAACGGCGTCGAGACAAAGAACGGCAGGCCCAGGATCGTTGTGAAAGATGTCAAGGTCAGGCCCGACGCCGTGGCCATACCTGCCTCAGCCCTCCTCCTGAAGAAAGAGAAGAAACAACCCGGCCGGAAAGGGAAGGCCATCCACGACATCGTCCTCGAGACCGCGAAAAAGCTCTCCAAGAAGGCGGAAAACGGAGTCTTCTCGTCGATGGATCTCTACAAGCAGGCGGTCAAGAAATACCCCGCCCTGAACAAGAAGAGCTTCACCACCACCGTGATCGCGTCAGCCCCCGAGCACCCCTCCTGGAAGCACTACCGGAACGGCAAAGACCACCTCGTCTATCTCGGCAAGGGGAGGTACCGCCTTCGCGTGGCCGAAGGCGGGCAGGCTTGAATCCCGCTCACTCGGCAGAGAGGGGGATGGTCGCCGGGTTGTGGAACGATCTGAGCCCGACAGGTGTTTGGCCGCCCGCCGCCCCCCTCGGCAGAGTGGGGAATGGTCGTCGGGGTGAGGGGTCGTCGCGCCGGGGACCGGGTCTCCCGCGCCCCCTGAAGGGGTCTGCGCCCGTCTCCCTGGCTGGAGACATCCCCATCTCACGCCGGTACCGCGCCCGTTTCGCCCACGAGGGCTCTGCATCCGTCTACCGGGCTGGAGACGCCCGAGGCGGACGGTTGCGGGATACGCACCGTGCACATCCCCGCGCAACCCTCACGCCACGGCCTCCGCGAGGGGCTTCATGCCCCCACGAACCCCGCCTTGTGGACCGGTCGCCGATGAGGTATGATGCCTTCCGCACACGTGACGGGCAACCCATGATCTGGCGCCCTGGTTGGAGGTGAGCGGAATCATCCATGCCCTCGCTTTGCGTGACGGGAAAAGGAGGATGGAACACATGGCGGGTTCAGTGAACAAGGTCATTCTCATAGGAAGACTCGGCAAAGATCCCGAGATGAGGTTCACGCCCTCGGGCAAGCCGGTCACCAGTTTCAGCCTTGCCACCAACGAGTATTGGACGGATCCGAACGGTGAACGCCAGGAGAGGACCGAGTGGCACCGGATAGTCACCTGGGGAAAACTGGCCGAGACGAGTGCGAAGCTTTTGGGCAAGGGAAAGCAGGTCTACATCGAGGGCAGGCTCCAGACCCGCTCGTGGGACGACAGGGACGGGAACAAGCGCTACACCACCGAGATAGTGGCCAGCACCATGCAGGTCCTCGGCTCGCCCGAAGGCCAGGACAGGGCTCTCACCGCCGATGAGGGCGGGGACTTCCCGGCGGGCGCCGCCTCCTCCGGGGGGCCCGAGTACGACGACGTGCCCTTCTGATCTCGAGACACGGGCCGGGCAGTTCGTCCAGGGCGGCTCGATGCGGCCTTTCCCGGGCCGCACCCAGGCTCAGACCCCTGCCCGCTTGGCCGCCCTGAGGATGCCGTCATGGGCGTTCAAGATCACGGTCTCGTCGACGCAGTAGGCGAACCTCACCCAGCCGGGCCAGCCGAACCCCCTGCCGGGGACGGCGAGCACGCGCTCCTCGAGCAGGAGGTTGCAGAACGCCACCTCGTCCGACAGGGGCGAGCGGACGAAGAGATAGAACGCGCCCTCAGGCGGGGCGTAGGTCAGGCCCGTGTCGTCCATGACGCTCGTCATGGTGTTCCTACGCCTTTCGTAGATCCCCGTGTCCACCCGCTCCCTGACGCACGCAGCGATCACCCGCTGCATGAGGGCGGGCGCGTTGACGAACCCGAGGATGCGGTTCGCGAGGATCATGGCGGCCACGAGATCGTCCTTGCGGTCCATGGAGGGGTTGACGGCGATGTACCCGATGCGTTCGCCCGCGAGGGAGAGCTCCTTGGAGGCCGAGGACACCACGATGGAGTTGGGTATGTACGCGAGGATCGAAGGCACCTCCCTGGCGTCGTAGACGATGGCCCTGTACGGTTCGTCAGAGATCACCGCCACGTGGGGGTATGATCTCACGAGCCTTGCCAGGTCCTCGATGACGGACTCGGGGTAGACCCTGCCCGTGGGGTTGTTCGGCGAGTTCACGATGATCGCCTTGGTGGAGGGACCGATTGCGCGCTCGATCGCCCGTATGTCAGGGAGGAAGTCGTCGCGGCAGGGAACCGTTACGAGGCGCCCGCCGTGGTTGTCCGCGTAGAAACCGTACTCCACGAAGTAAGGCGCCAGGGCGATCACCTCGTCACCGGGGTCGAGGAGCGCCTTGAGCACCACGTTCATGGCGCCGCCGGCCCCGCATGTCATGACGATCTCCTCCCCCGTGAGAGCGACCCCGTAGATCCCGCCCAGGTGTGCGGCGAGTACGTTGCGCACCTCGGGGTAGCCCGCGTTCGGCATGTACCCGTGGAAGGACTCCCTTGCGAGGGCAGACATGCTCTCGATGACCCGGGGCGGAGGCGGCACGTCCGGGTTGCCCAGGCTGAAGTCGTACACCTTGTCTGCGCCGTGGATGGACTTGAGGCGCGCTCCCTCCTCGAACATCTTCCGTATCCAGGAAGCCTTGGCCATGAAATCGAGCATTCGAGCAGCCACCGGCATGGTACACCCTCCTCGCCATTGAATGGTGTGCATGATACCAGCCCGTCTTCCCGATGTACAGCCGAGGCGGAGGGGTGGGGCCGGGATGCTCCCGGGTGTCTGCAGCCCCGGCGAAGGGCGCGCGACGGACGGCTGGGTGTGGGCGCCGGCCGCACGCACCCTTTCTGCCGGGGTATTGCGTATTGTCGATGCAGTCCGGGGATGCTATGTGGGGTTCATCATAGAGGGCATGGGGCGCGACGAATCGCCCCGGCCTGGAAAGGACCGGACATGACAGGGAGGATCCGCTCGCCTTACATCATCTCCGTGCTTCTCGCCGTGATGGTCGGGGTGATCTACTACAACACCCTCGACAACAGCCCGACCAACTGGGACGACCCGGTCCTCTTCACCAGGACGGCATACCGGGGATTCACCTTGGAGCACGTCAAGGACGTGCTGACCTTCCACGAGGGCTCCACGTACCAGCCGCTGCGTGACCTGTCGTACATGATCGACTTCGGCCTCTGGGGCGACAGGGCGGTGACCGGGATGCACGTGCAGAGCATCGTGCTGTACGCGTTCATGGTGCTCGCCTGTTACGGGTTCTTGAGAAGGCTCCTTCAGATCTTCCACGACGACGAGGAGGAGGGTTACCTTTGGGCGGCCATGGCGAGCGTTCTCTATGCCGTGCACCCGGTACACGTGGAGAGCGTCGCGTGGCTCTTCGCGCGCAAGGAGCCGCTGCTCGGGATCTTCACCTTCCTGTCGCTGTGGGCGTTCATCGAGGCCCGCGTGACATCCTGGTGGTATTACCTGCCCTGCCTTGCGACCCTCGTTCTCGCGGTACTCGCCAAGCCGACCGCGCTCGTGGCGCCGGCGGTCATGTTCGTGCTGGACCTCGCGATCCAAAAACGTCGGCCCGACCCCGCATTCTGGAAGAAGAGGCTCTTCGTCTACCTCCCCATGCTCGCCTTCACGGTCCCCATGGCCTACAGGCTCGTGGACATGATGCAGGAGGCGGGCGGGGTGAAGCCCTACCACGGCGGGGGCTTCTGGACGAATCTCCTGGCCGTGTCCCAGATCTTCGTGAGCTACATCAAGCTTGCGGGGTTCACGGTGAATTACTCGGCGGATTACCCGATACCCCTCTACACCGATCCCTTTTCGTGGCGTCCGTGGGTGTACGTGGCGGTCAACGTCATCCTTCTGGCCAGCGCGGTCTACGCCTTCATGAGAAAAAGGCTCGTCTACGCCTTCTTCGTGGCATGGCACTACCTGTTCGTCCTGCCCGTCTCCCACGTGTTCCCCATCGCGCAGATCATGGCGGACAGGTATGCGCTCCTGCCCTCGTTGAGCTGGTGCGTCCTTGTCGGTTACCTCCTGGCGAAGCTGTGGACGGTGAGGAAGACCGTGTGGTCGCTGTCGCCGGGTTTCTTCACCGCGCTCTCGGTGGGGCTGTTCTGTTTCGTCACCCTGTTCTACGCGTACATGACCTTCCGCCAGAACGACATCTGGCAGAACAGCCAGAGCCTCTGGGAGGACACCCTTGCCAAGTACCCGGACTCGAGCCCGGCAAACGTCAACCTCGCCGCCATCTACATAAAGCAGGGCAGGCCCCTGGAGGCCCAGGAACTGGCCATCCGAGCCATCAGGGTCCTTCCCTACGACTACCTGGCCATAAGCAACCTGGCCCTTGCCCAGGTCATGATGGGGCAGTACGACAACGCCATCAGCAACTACAAGGCGGCGCTCCGCCTCAAGCCCTCGCTGATCGAGGCCAGGATGGGGCTCGCGCATGCCTACTGGGAAAAGGGTGACTACGAGAACGCCTACAGCGTGTACATGCAGCTCTACCAGGAAGGCGTCGTGGCGGGCTCGAGACACGCTCCCACCATGTACTTCAGGCTCGGGTACATGACATGGAAATATGGCGATCCCCGTGACGCGAGGGCCTTCCTGGCAGCCGCCGAGCCGGGTCTGAGAGGGGACCTGTTCAAGCTCTCGGAACTCGCAGGCGTGTACACGAGCATGAACGACTTCAGAAACGCATACCGCGTCTACCGCACCGTCTACGACCGACTCGAGGAAGGGGAACCCAAGGCCAAGCTCGCCAGGCTCCTCTCCGCCCTGGAAAAGAAGATGAGGCAGTGAGGGCGACGGGTCCGACCGCTCCGCCGGGGCGACGCGTGGCGGCATCTCGGTGGGCAGAGGGGCAGGGACGGACGGATGGCATGAGGGCCCTCCCCGGCCCCCCGGCGGGCCCCCGGGGAAGAGACAAGAGAAGGCCTCGGGGCCGCATCGCCCCTGCCCTCCTTGAGAGGTCCGCCCCGGGGCGAAACGGTTCGACCCCACGAGAGTCGGACGTGATGAGGGGGTGTGCCGACGAAGGGGTCGACCTCGTGCAGGCGCCTCGAGAAGGCGTGGCCCCGATCGGTTCTCCCTGGTGAACGCACCCATCCCGGGATCGAGTGTCTCGGGTCAAGGTCGCGGCCGTGCCCGGGAGAGTCGCTCTCGCCAAGGCTCGGGTCTTGCCCGCTGTCAGCGGGCATGGTCATGGTGGGGGAATCGGCCTGGCGGTGTGCGTTGGGTCAAGGCCGGATCTCAAGGAACGTCCCGGGCGCCGGCCACGTGGGGTTCGGCCTTCGCCGTTGTGACGAGGATGCCGCTCGCTTCGGCGTTCTTGAAAGAGCGAACTTCTCCGGTCATTGACGGCTTGCACCGTCGAGGCGTGGGCCTTCGTCAGGGCCTGACCTCTGGGGGCGGGCCGATGAGGATGACGGCGTAGCTGGTCCTCTCGTGGAGCGCATCGACGACGGTCGCTTCCATGCGTTCGCTCAGCGACGTGACAAGACCGTCGAGGTCGTGCGAGCTCGCAGCCAGGTATGCCTTCGCGCCGAGCGGGACGGCCGACCTCGGCACCACCATGCACCCCGTGCCCGCAAGACCCAGGAGGCCCCGCATGACGAGGTCGTCCTCGTGGACGACCAGGGGGGAGTGCACGGATGCATCGCGCGCGAAGGCGGCCTTCCTCTCCCATGCGCCCCACGGCTCCGAGGACGCGGTCATCCAGCCCAGGCACGCGGAACACGCGGCTACGAGGACGAGCCTTCCCACGGTGCGGCGCTTGATCGACAGCACCGCGAAAGCCAACGCCATGGCGGTGAAGACAGCCGCCCAGGCCGCAAGGGCGATACTCACGCCGTCGTCTGAGAGCGCGGTACGGATCATGGCCGCAGACGCGACGGCAAGAACGCTGATACCCGAGCACAAGAGCATCCACGAGTCAATGGGGCGCCGTCTCGTGGTGCCCTCGAGGGAGGAGGCCGCCCACGCCCCGGCGAGTACGGACGCGGGCGCGACAAGGAGGGCGGACATCCCGGGCATCGAACGGCCGGTGAGCCACAGGGCAAGGGGAGCGGCGATGCAGGCGATCCTCAGGGGCAGCAGGCGCCTCCAGCGATCCTGGTCCGACGGGCCGTCTCCCTGGATGAACGCAGGTATCAGCATGAACACCCAGGGGATGCCCGAAGAGAAGACCGAGAGCAGTGACCCGAAAAGACCCGTGTGCTCGCCGGCGAAGAGCGATGCGCTTGCGTAGCCCGGGCCCCCGAGGACTCTGAAGGCCGTGAGGTAGGAGATGAGCGCGAGCGAGACGACGGCTGCGCCGAAGACCAGGTGCACGGAGAAGAATCGCGAGGGCGCGAGATCGAGCACGACGGTGAGCGCGGATGCCGCGGCGAAGAAGACCAGGGGCGGCGCCCCACCCGTGATGAAGGCCAGGGCGGCCGTGACGTACGAGGCGTGGTAGCACCAGCGCGGCAGCCTCTCGAGGTAGGCGAGGGAAAAGAGCCCGAATGCGCATGCGGAAAACGTCACCGGTATGGCGGCAAGGTTGAGGGTGCCGTAGGTGGACTGGAACCCCAGGGTGGTGAGCAGGGCGACACTGGATGCGAGGGCGCTCTTCAGGCCGAAGAGTCGGTGCGCGTAGAGGAACGTCCCGACGGCGAGGATGCAGCCGAGCGCCCCGTTGATGAGCCTCGGCGGGACGTCACCCGTGGATGGGACGGCGCAGGCCCCGAGCATGGTCAGGGGGTTGGCGCCCCCCACTACCCGGCCGTTGAGCAGGGGGAGGAACGAGCCTGCCTCCCGCATCTCCCCGGCCGCACGCCAGACCCAGGCCTCGTCGTCTCCTGGAGGCGCCGCCAGGTTCAGGGGCAGGAGCACCAGGAGAGCGCCCAGGCAGACCATCACGGCCGAGAAGGCCGATTTCCAGGGGAACACGGGGCATACCTCCCTATGCCCTGAGCGATTACATGAGCCGGAAACAGGGTGTCAAGTCGCAAGATGTCCTTTCCCGGCCGTTTTTACGAGGAGATACGGCCCCTGTCCTGGGGGTGAGGCATCCGGGTATCCCACGGCCGGCACCCCCACGTTCCTTCGGAAGTGCGAGGGCGGCGCATGCGGCATGAGCTCGTACGATGCGGTGTCCCCAATGCAGCCGCGCGCGAGGGTCGAGACGGCCGTCGTGCAGCCCTTGAGGAGAAGCCCGTCCCGCCAGGGCTGTCCAGGCGGGAAGAAAGGGGATCCACGTGCTGGGCACGGGGACGGCCGGGCGAGGCGGGGATGCGTTTGTGCCTGGACAGAGACAGGGCAGGATCTTTTGTTTGACGCATGGAAGAAATGTGTGCTAGGCACGTTGCCAATGAGTACCGACGACATCACCGGTAAACGACCGAGGTAATCCCGCCTAGGAGCAGGTCATCCTGCCCTGGGTGGGTAAGGATGGCCGCGCCGGATCCAGGACTTCAGAGATCTCTTCCGGTTCCGCTGCGCCGGTCGTCGCAACGGGAAGAACGCATGCGGAGAGACTTCGAACTCGAAGGCAACAGGATCGTGAGTTGCGCCGAGGGTGAAGGGAGTGTGACGATCTTCGTCAACCCGGATCCCGAGGAGCGGAAGTACCTCATCACCGGGCTCGGGGTGGACGAGCACACGCTCGCGTCCTCGCTCGACCCCGACGAGCTCTCGAGGCTGGAGTTCGAGCCGGATCACGTCGCCCTCATCTTCAAGATGCCCAAGAGCTATTCCGGTGAGGACCAGCTCCAGTTCAGGGTCTGCTCCACCGGCGCCTTCCTCTTCAAGGACAGGCTCGTGCTCGTGATGTCGGAGGAGGTGCCGCTGTTCGAGGGGAAGCAGTTCCTCAAGGTGTCCTCGCTCAACAGCCTTTTCCTCAAGGTGATCAACCGATCGGCGCACCACTTCATGGAACACCTCAGGGTGATAAACCTACTCACCGAAGAGCTCGAGGACCGCATCAACACCTCGATGGAGAACACGTACCTCATCAACCTCTTCACCCTGGGGAAGAGCCTGGTTTACTACCTGAACGCCATCAACTCGAACGCCATCGTCATCGCGAAGCTCAAGAACAACGTCCAGAAGATAGGCCTGAACACCGAGGAGGCGGAATTCCTCGACGACATCATGGTCGACAACAACCAGTGCTACCGCCAGGCGGAGATCTACTCGAACATCCTTTCGAACCTCATGGACGCGCGGGTGTCGATCGTGAACAACAACCTCAACATACTCATGAAGACGCTCAACATCATCATCCTGTGCATCATGCTCCCCCAGTTCGTGGTGAGCGCCTTTTCCATGAACGTGGCCATGCCCATGCAACACCACCCCCTGGCGTTCTGGTTCATCATGGGGATCTCGCTGTTGTCGACCCTCGTGGTCGTGGTCTTCTGGAAGTACAAGAAATTGTGACAGCGCTTAGGCGCGTCCGAATGGGCGAGCCGCCCCGCCGTGCCGGCCCGACTCCCGTGTCTGCCCCTTGGGGCCGATACCGGTCTTCTCCCGACATGGCGGGCCGCTGCACTTCCCCCCGCCCCTTTCCCGCGCACCGGCAAGACGTTGTGAGCCGGGACCGTGACGGTCTCCTCCCAGGGAGCGCCACGGGCCCTCGCTGAGGGCATGAGAAGAACCTTGAGATCGAGGTGTGATGATGCTCGTCGGGCGCGGTGCAATGCTTTCCCGGCAAGGGATGGGGGGATCAAGGGCGAGGGCCTCGGTCTGTCCGCGTGAGCCCGATGATATGGGTGGATCTTTTGAGGGAGCCAGAAAACGCGGATAGGAGCTCGCTGAACCATCACCCGTGGAACCCCGTGCTCCACGGGTCGCCGCTTGTGTCAGCCGTGGATGTTCGCCATGGGCACCCTGCATTCATCATTCATTCATAATGACAGTGTAATCTGCCGATAAGCATACGCGGGAGGTCTTGATCATGAAACCGCGCACTGACCGTGCATGGGTGTTCCGCGAGACCGGGCGGATACTGAAGGGGCTGTACGGGATCTGGGTCACCAGGGATACCTACGGCTACAATTCCACCCTGGAGAGGTTCTTCAGGTATCTCACCGGCAGGATGGCCCGCCCCGAGAAAGGAAACCCCCCTGCCGGGCGTGCCGCTGGTCGGGGTGTCGTCCCCGCGAGAGACTTGGGGCCGGGTGGTTTCGTGGGGGGTGGATCGTGAGCCTGACACGAAGAGCCTGGTGCAAGGATCGACCTCTCGAGGTTCAACCGGAGTGCACCAAGGTGGTGAACCGGGCGTTGGAATCATGCCCTCAGGGCCGCATAGGAGGGCTCGACCCAAAGGAGTGACCGGATCGTGGGCAACGGGTGGATGAGGGATCTGGCGTTTCACTACGAATCCATACGGGACACGCACCCCCTGTCAGAGATCATGATCGTGTTCGATATCGACGGGACCGTCCTCGACGAACGGTACCTGGTCCTGTCGGTGCTCAGGTCGTATGACAGAAGGCACTCGACGTCGTGTTTCGAGAACCTTCGGGCCGAGGACATCACCTCTTCGCCCGGAGAGCTCGACTCGATGCTCAAGGATTTCGGCATAGGCCCCGGCGCGAGGCGGGATATCCTGGCCTGGTTCTTCGAGAACCTCTTTACGGCGGACTCGGTGAAGGCCGCCCAGGTGCCGTGCAAGGGGGTGCTCGACGTCATCAGGTGGTTCCAGTTGCAGGAGAGGACGGTGGTGGGACTGAACACCTCCCGTCCCGAGGCGTTGAGACGCGAGACGCTCGAGATCCTCAACGGGCTGGGATCGAGGTACCGCGTGGGGTTCGAAAGCGCTCTTATGTTCATGAACCAAGGGATGGGCGCGCGCGAAGCCAAGGTGGAGGGCATCAGGTTCTTCCAGTCTCTCGGGTACGTCGTCGCCGCGGTGATAGACAGCGACACGGCCAACCTCGAGGCTCTCCAGCGGTACGAGGGATCCCGCGACATCCTCCTCGTCCACTCGGACCTGATGTGGGATCGCCCGCACGCCGAGGAGGCCCGGCCCTGGCACCCGGGAAACCCATGCGACATCACCGATCTCGTGCGCGAGGAAGACCTCCCTTCGAGCGTGGAGTTCGCCTGGCACGGTGTCGATGAAGAGTCCGTGCTGAGGCAGTTCCTGGTCTCTCCCGTGAACTGGGCCGAGCTCCATGTGCGCAGGCACCCCACGAGCGGTCGGTTGGTGCTCAGGAGACGCTCGTACGCCGAGGTGCCTTTGCTGCCGCATGAGCACTGCCCGGAGCTGGACGATTTCCTGTACCTCATCTTCGAGGCCGGGCGGGGGGTGAAGCTCGACCTGAAGGACCCCGGCCTGGCGCCGCCCGTCGTGGCTTCCCTCGCGTCGATGGGGTACACAGAAGACAGGGTGTGGTTCTCCCTGAGCATCGAGGATGCCATGAGGGGCGGACTGAGGGCGATCTGCGAGGCCTTCCCGGGCGCTGTCAAACAGTGCCCCGTGGACCCCCTGTGGAGATCCATCATGTTTGCGCCCCACGACGCCAGGCGCCGCCTCCATGCGCTCTCCGAGGCGGGGATCGACCGGTACTCGGTCGACTGGAACACGCCCGGCTCGAGGGAGATCGTCGTCAGCCTGCAGAACTGGGGGTACGAGGTGAACATCTACAACGTCCCGGACCTGGAATCCTTTCTCCAGGCCGTGCTCCTCCTGCCCGCATCCGTCACCTCCTACTTCAACTTTCCGAAGTGGTTCTATACCGGGTGCGCCGATGATTTCCCGCAAGCATACCCGCGCCTTGCGGCCATGAGCGCGTGAGCGGCCGAGCCGTGTGGCTCCGGGAAGCCTCTGGGCGGCGTTCCCGGGGTTCGCCTCCCGGGACCGAGCCCCCCTGCGGGTTTACTATTGTTGTACCGCCAGGACGATAAAAGTAGGGTTCGGAGACAAGAATACCGTTGCGGGAGCCGGTGGTTTGGTATAAAGACAGGGTGTCTCCAAGACATCACTACGCCACGGAGGCCGCATGGATGGAGAGGCAGCCCATTGTTTCACTGAAGGAGGTGACGAAGCGGTTTGACGACGTCGTCGCCGTCGACTCGCTGTCCCTCGACATCTACCAGGGTGAATTCCTCACCCTTCTCGGGCCTTCCGGTTGCGGCAAGACCACCGTGCTCCGCCTCATAGCCGGGTTCGAGACGCTCACCTCCGGGGAGATCTACATGAACGGCGCCAGGCTCAACGGCACGCCCCCGAACAAGCGCAACGTCAACACGGTCTTCCAGAGCTACGCACTCTTCCCCCATATGAACGTCTTCGACAACATCGCCTTCGGCTTGCGGATGAAGAAGTGCGAGGAAGGCCTCGTGAGGCGACAGGTGGGGGAGGCGCTCGAGATCGTGAAGATGTCGGGGCTCGAGAACCGCATGCCCCACCAGCTGTCCGGCGGGCAGCAGCAGCGGGTGGCGATGGCGCGCGCCATCGTGAACAAGCCGCAGGTGCTGCTGCTCGACGAGCCTCTGAGCGCACTCGACTACAGGCTGCGACAGGAGATGGAGATAGAGCTCAAGAGGATCCACCGCCAGCTCGGCATCACGTTCGTCTTCGTCACGCACGACCAGGAGGAGGCCATCAGCATGTCCGACCGCATAGCGGTCATGAACAGGGGGGCCATTGAGCAGGTCGGGACTCCCATCGAGATCTACGAGGAGCCGGAGAACATGTTCGTGGCCCGGTTCGTCGGCGAGATCAACGTGTTCGACGGCGTGGTGCGCGAGGTGAACAACGGCGGCGCGACGGTGGAGATCCAGGGCAGGCTGTTCCCCGTGCAGAACAGGAAGAACCTGGGTCCCGGCAGGGCGGTGAAGGTCCTCTTGAGGCCCGAGGACATACAGGTCGCGATCGAAGGCGAGTGGACCGAGGGCGAGCCCTACCTTGCAGGCAGTGTCGAGGAGGTCATCTACAAGGGCAAGACCGTGGATCTCGTCGTGAGGCTCGACAACAAAGAGAGCATCAACGTCACCCAGTTCTTCAACGAGGACCAGGAGAACGTCATCTATCGCGAAGGCCAGCGTGTCCACGTCAACTGGCTCTACGGGTGGGAAGTCGTGCTGCCGTCATGAACAGGGGGGTCTTCAGGTTCATCTCGGTGGGGTCCACCGTATCCTGGATCGTCCTGTTCGTCGTGATCCCGTATCTCTTCGTCGTCCTCTTCAGCACGGTCTCCTACGAGGGCCTGATCTCGGGAGTCATCGATCTCAGCCTCGACGGGTTCAGGGAGATATGCTCGAGCGTGTTTCTCGAGGTGTGCATCTCCTCGTTCTCCTTGGCGCTGGGCGCCACGGTGCTCACCCTGCTCGTCGCCTACCCGTACGCGTACATCCTCACCCGTCTCCCCGAGGCCGTAAAGAGGGTGATGCTCCTGCTCATGATCATCCCGTTCTGGACATCGTCGCTGGTGCGGACCTACGCCCTCATCATCCTCCTGAAGGCTAACGGCATCGTCAACAGCGTGCTCCTGTACGCAGGGCTCATCGACGAGCCGCTGTCCATGCTGTACACACAATGGTCGGTGTTCGCGGGCCTCGTCTACACGCTTCTGCCGTTCATGGTCCTGCCCATCTACTCCTCGCTCCAGAAACTCGACTGGCGCCTCGTCGAGGCGGCCAGGGACTTGGGCGCCACGCCGTTCTCGGTGTTCGCGCGCGTCGTGCTCCCCCTGACCATGCCCGGCCTCATAGCCGGCAGCACCATGGTCTTTCTGCCCGCGCTCGGGCTCTTCTACATACCCGATCTCCTCGGCGGCGCGAGGTCGATGCTCATAGGGAACTACATCAAGAACCAGTTCCTCGTGGCAGGCAACTGGAGCGCTGGGTCCGCAGCGAGCGTGGTGCTCACGCTCCTCATGTGCCTCTGCATCTACGGCTACTTCCTGAGCGCCAGGAAGGCCCGGACCGAGAGCATGGGGGGGATGCCGTGAGCCGCGTCTTCCGCTGGGTGTACCTCGGCCTGATCTACGCCTTCCTCTACGTGCCCATAGCTGTGCTCGTGGTCTACTCGTTCAACTCATCCAAGTACTCCACCAACTGGCAGGGCTTCACGCTCAAGTGGTACGGTCAGCTCGTGTCCGACTCCCCCCTCAGGGAGGCCTTCGTCAACTCCCTCGTCATCGCTTTTGCTTCCAGCGTGTGCGCGACCATCCTCGGCACGCTCGCGGCGTTCGCGTTCTACCGGTACCGCTTCGTGGGGCGCAAGGTGCTCTACACCTTCATTTATATCGTCATGATGAGCCCGGACATCGTCATGGGTATCTCGCTCCTCATGTTCTTCGTGACCCTGGGCCTGGCCACCGGCGCCCTCACGCTCCTGATCGCCCACATCACCTTCTGTCTCCCGTTCGTGGTGGTCACGGTGTACTCGAGGATCAGCGGGCTCGACAGGTCCATCATAGACGTGGCCAAGGACCTCGGCGCGAACGAGATGCAGGTCTTCCGCCACGTGGTGATGCCCCTGCTCATGCCCGCCATCATAGCGGGGTGGCTCCTCAGCTTCACCCTGTCCCTCGATGACGTCGTGGTGAGTTTCTTCACCACCGGGCCGTCCTTCGACATACTGCCGCTCAGGATCTATTCCATGGTCAGGCTCGGGATAAAACCCGAGATAAACGCCCTGTCCACGGTGATGTTCGCCCTCTCGCTCGTCACCGTGACGGTGGCGCACCTCGTGACAAAGGAGAAGACATGATGAAGAGGCTCGCCTTCCTGGTCGCCCTGGTATTGCTGCCTGCAGCCCTGTTCGGCGCCGCCCGCCAGGTCTACGTCTTCAACTGGACCGAGTACATCGACCCCGACGTGCTCAAACAGTTCGAGGCGGAGACGGGGATCAAGGTCAGGTACGCCACCTACGAGAGCAACGAGGCCATGTTCGCGAAGCTCAAGCTCGTGAAGAAGGGCGGATACGACGTCGCCTTCCCCTCGACGTACTACGTTGAGCGCATGCGCAAACATGGTCTCGTTACGAGGCTCGACAAGTCCAAGCTTCCCAACCTCAGGCACCTCAACCCTACGCTCATGGACAAGGCGTACGACCCCGGCAACGCCTACAGCGTCCCGTACATGTGGGGATCCTCGGCCATAGGGGTCAACAGGAAGGCGGTGGATCCGAAGACGATAACGAGCTGGAACGACCTGTGGAACCCCAGGTACAAGGGCAAGGTCCTCCTCATGGACGACGTGAGGGAGGTCTTCGCGATGGCGCTGAGGTCCATGGGATACTCGGGCAACACCACGGACCCCGTCCAGATACGGCTCGCCTACGAGAAGCTCCTCAAGCTCAAGCCCAGCGTGAAGGTCTTCAACTCCGACTCCCCGGCGCAACCGTTCTTGAACAAGGAGGTGATCATCGGGCAGATCTGGGGTGGGGCCGTCTACCAGGCGAACCAGGAATCCCCGGACCTCGTGCTCGTCTACCCCAAGGAGGGGGCGATCTTCTGGGTCGACAACATGGTGATCCCCTCCTCGGCCAGGGACGTCGACGCGGCGCACCTCTTCATAGACTTCATGTGCAGGCCGGACGTGGCCAAGAAGAACTGCGAGTTCATCGGGTACGCCACAGCGAACCTGACCGCCCAGAACATGCTCTCGCCGAAGACGAAGAACCACAAGGCGGTCTACCCGGGAGACGAGACGGTCAAAAAGGGCGAGTTCCAGGCGGACGTGGGGGATGCGATAAGGATCTACGAGAAATACTGGGAAATGCTCAAGACCCGCTGATCCGGCCCGTTCGCTGGAGTGTGCGTGAGGCCGTGCTCCCGGCCCGGGGCGTCTTTCCCGTTCGACCCCGCGCCGAAGACCGGTGCCCGTGAGCCGGAAGGAGCCCGGCCCGGGCGCGGGCGTCGCAAGGGGCGTGAGCACGCCAACCTGCCGGCAGGGTGCGCAAGGACCTGTCTTCCGGGATCGCCCGCGTTTGCACCGAGGCGCCACGCGTGCTAGAAAGGTCTTATTGTCTGTCTGTGAGTCGTGCGTGGCGTGTGCATGAACGGGAATGAACCGTGAAAGGGGGGCTGCATGGCGCGGATAAGCCTCGAGAAGGTCCGGGAACTGCTCGCACAGGAGGAGGAAAGGTTCGCTAGGCTTCGCCCGAGGTCGAGGGCGCTGTTCGAGGAGGCGAAAAGGAACTGGACGGGCGGCGTGCCCATGTCGTGGATGCGCATCTGGCCCGGCGGCTTCCCGGTGTTCGTCGCTGAAGCCGAAGGGGTGACCGTCGTGGACGTCGACGGCCACAGCTACCTGGATCTCTGCCTCGGGGACACGGGGGGCCTGTGCGGCCACGCCCACCCGAAGATCGTCGAGGCCATATACGATCAGATGAGGAGGCGTGGCACCACGACTATGCTCCCCACCGAGGACGTGATCTGGGTGGGCAGGGAGCTCGAGCACAGGTTTTCCCTCCCCGCGTGGCAGGTGCTCATGACCGCGACGGACGCGAACCGCATGGCCTTGAAGGTGGCGAGGTCCTTCACGGGCAGGCAGCTCGTGCTCTGCTTCAACGGGACGTACCACGGGTCTGTCGACGAGACGCTCGTGGTGAACTTCTTCGGCGAGCTCGTGACGATCCCCGGCATGCTCGGACCGATCGTGAAGGACGCCTCCCTCATGACGAAGGTCATCGATTTCAACGATGTCGACGCCCTCGAGGAGGCCCTCGCGCCGGGTGACGTCGCGTGCGTCATCACGGAGCCCGTGATGACGAACATCGGCATCATCTACCCGCAGCCTGGCTACCACGAGGCCCTGAGGAGGCTCACGAGGAAGTACGGGACGCTCCTGCTCATCGACGAGACGCACTCTCTGTGCGCAGGCCCCCGAGGGGTGACCGGCGAGATGGGGCTCGAGCCTGACATCTTCGTGGCAGGCAAGTTCATTGCCGGCGGTTACCCGGCTGCGGTGCTCGGTTTCACCCGCGAGATCTCGGACTGGATGGCATCCCGGCTGCCGTGGCACAACTTCTTCGGGTTCGGGGGAACCCTCTCGGGAAACGCCACCGCGGTCGCCGGCATCCGGGCGGCGCTCGAGCACGTGCTGACCGACGAGAACTTCTCGCGCATGAAGGCGCTGGCCTCGCGCATGGAACAGGGTCTCGCGCGGGTCATCGCCGGGCACGGGCTCGAGTGGTACGTGGCGAGGATCGGGTGCCGGGTGGAGTTCCGCTTCCTCCCGAAGCCCCCGAAGAACGGGTCGGAGGCGCTCTTCTCCGAGGTGGACTACAATGCCGTCGACATCGTGAGCGAGGGGCTCACGGGGCCGCTCGACGCACTCATCCACGTCTGGTGCGCGAACAGGGGCATCCTCCTGACCCCGGTGCACGAGATGACCCTCGTGGGGCCCGCCGCGACCGAGCGGGACGTGGACAGGTACGTGGACACCATCGCGGGGCTCGTCGAAGAGCTCGTGAGCTAGGGCACCGGCTGCCCCCCGTCGCCCATGCCCGCGACGTCGAGCCGGCCTTGCCGGCCGAGGCGCGCCCGGGTTCGAGGGGGGATGCCTCGCGGCGAAGATCCCGTGGGCCGGGGCGGGGGACGTCGCCGGTGATGAGGGTCGGCGACGCCGCCCCGCAGGCGGACAGCCGGTGTTCGGGGCTTGGAAGACGCTGCCCGATATGGCAGAACAGGCAGAGCATAAGATTCTCCGGGAGGTGCTGATGAAAAGGCTTGCTGTGGTATGCATCGTCATCGCGGCGGCGGTCTCGGCCTGGACGATCCAGGCGTCCGCCATGGACGGGAACGAGGTCTTGAAGAAGGTGGACGAGGTCCAGTCGGCGTCCAAGGACTCTGTCGCGGACATCGTCATGATCCTGAAAGGCAAGGACGCGACGACCAAGGAACGGAGCATGAAGGTCTGGAGACGCCATTACAGGGACAAGGACGACTGGTCCCTCCTCAAGTTCGTCTCGCCCGCGGACATCAAGAACCTCGGGTTCTTGAGTCTGGCCGACGACAAGATGTACCTCTACCTGAGCGCCTTCGACAGGGTGAGGAGGATCGCGTCCCACGCGAGGAAGGAGAGCTTCGCAGGCTCTGACCTCTCCAACGACGACCTGAGCACCGGCAAGTACTCGAGCCACTACGACGCGAAGATCGTGAGGGAGGAAGGGGACGACTACGTGCTCGAGCTCAAACGGAAACCCTCCTCCGAGCGCATCTACCCCAGGGTCACGGCATGGGTGGACAAGAAGGAGTTCACGGTAAGCAAGATGGATCTCTACGACGACTCGAACAGGCTCTGGAAGACCTCGACCATCAAGAACGAGCGCATCCAGGGGTACTGGACCCCTGTCGAGATCTCGATGAAGGACGTGACCAAGGACCACACGACGATCATGAAGATCTCGAAGATCACCTACGATACCGGGCTCAAGGACGAGATCTTCACGGAGCGCTACCTGAAGAGGGACGTGAAGGGTGATTGAGGGCCGCCTGACCCTGCCCCGCGCGCACGACGCCCAGGCCTGCCCCGCCTTGAGACGCGAGGGGCATCCGGGGTCTCCCGCATGCGCGAAGCATGCCGCCGCCTTCGTGTGCGCCGCGGCGCTCGTGCTCGCGTGCGCGGCGACGCTCAAGGCTCAGGACGAAGGCTCGCGCTCGTTCGACCTGAAGGGGACGGTCAAGCTGTACGGTTCCGTCTACACCGAGGACGACGCGTCCGATAGGTACGACCCCCACGAGGCCCTGGACTATGCCATCAACCGTGGCGAGCTCCACCTCAAGCTCGACGGCTACGTCTCGGAGAAGGTCAGCTACAAGTCACACCTGGCCTTCACCTACGGCATGCGCCACGACGTCCGGGACCTCTCTCAGCTCGAGGTGCAGGAGAGCGGCACAGAACAAGAGACCGATCTCTCCACCGAGCTGAAGGCGGCCTCGATCACCGTCATGGACCTCGGGACGGCAGGGGTCGACCTCACCGTGGGACGACAGCGCATCCGCTGGGGTACCTCCGACGAGTACAACGTGATCGACAACCTGAACCCCGTGGACTACGGCAACGTCTTCTCCTTCGACCCGGACTACTTCGTGGAGCACCTGCCCATGGACGGGTTCAACCTCGAGTACCGCCTCCCCACCGAGTGGGAGCTCAAGGCCCAGTTCGTCTACCTCCTCTCCTTCAGGCCCGCTTCCCTGCCCGAGGGCTTCAAGGAGAGGATCACCGACCTCATGGAGGACGAGCTCGAGGAACAGACGGCCCCGTACGGGTTCCCCACGGGGGAGGTGAGCGTCGATCTCGACTCTTCGCCCGAGTACAGGGCCGGGAAGGGGACCGTGGGGGTGAGGGTCGGGGGGAACGCCTTCAATATGGACTGGGGCGTGAGCTACTTCCACGGCTATGCCGGCCTGCCGCTGATCCATGCGATCTCCTCGGACATCACCCTCGTGGAGGGGACGACCCTGAACGCCCTCATGTCCTACCCGCGCCTGGACGTTTTGGGATTCGACCTGGCGGGAGAGGTCCGATCGGTGGGCGTCTGGGCCGAGGCCGGCTGCTACTGGCCCGAGGACTACGTCGTGAGGAGGACGGCAAAGCTCATGTCCACGACGAGGACCGACGTCATCCGCCTCTTCGACCGACCCTACTGGAAGTACACGCTCGGATTCGACTACACCTTCGGGATCGGGTCGGGCCTGTACTGGAACGTCCAGTTCAACCACGGCTTCTACGACGAGTTCAGGTACACCCCGGAGGCGGGGTCCGAGCTGGGCCTCGGGCGGCCGGGGTTCATGGGCGGTATCGAGGATTACCTGGCGACCCGCGTCGAGTACAAGTTCTTCCACGACGAGCTCACGACCGTGCTCGACTGCCTCCTGGAGATGCCCGACAAGAGCGACGTGAACGGGTACTCCGCGGTGGTGGTGAAGCCGAAGCTCATCTACAAGCCGTACGACAGCACCTCCTTCGAGCTCGCCTACGTCCTGATAACGGGCGACAGTCGGACGAAGTACGGGGCGTTCGAGAAGAACGACGTGGTGTACCTCCTCACGAAGGTCTACTTTTAGGGCCCTCTCACCCCGATGCCGCCGTTGGTGGGCGTGAGAGGCGGAGGCTCCCGGTGGAGAGGGACGATCCCGGCAGGGTGATGCAAAGATCGATCACGACGCATCCCGAGAAGTGCACGGGATGCCTCAGGTGCGCGCTCGCCTGCTCGTTCAGGCATACGGGCATGTTCAACCCCATGCGTGCGAGGATACACATCCGCATGGACGGGCCTGCCTGCGACATCTCGTTCGACGACGCCTGCACGGGATGCCTCGCCTGCGTCGGGGGCTGCCTCTACGGCGCGCTTGCGGCGGAACGCCAGAGGGAGGGGTCCGCTTGAGCTCGAAGGGGTTCGCGGGAAGGACGGCGATCGTCGACCTCGGTACAGGTGCCGTGGAGGTGCGCCGGCTTGACGAGCGCGAGGCCGAGCGGTTCGGGGGAGGCCTCGGCCTGTGCATCGCCCTGGCCGCACGCGCCATCCCCGGCCCCCATGGCGCGCTGGGGCAGGAGAACGCCGTCGTCATAGGAGCCGGCCCGTTCGTGGGGACGGATCTTCCCGCGACCTCGCGCGTCTACGCCGTCTCCGCGCTTCCCTGCAGCAACTCGATCGGGTGGTGCGGCGCCGGCGGGATGACGTTCGGGTGCGGCCTGAAGTACGCGGGCTTCGATCACGTGGTCGTGAAGGGGGCGTCTTCCCGTCCCGTGTATCTCTCGATCCACGATGACGGCGTGGACATGCTCGACGCGTCCTGGCTGTCGGGAAAAGGGGCGGGACGGACGTGCGAGGAGCTCAAGGCCAGGCACGGCGCCCAGGCCGGGGTCCTGGCGGTCGGCCCTGCGGGCGAGCGGCTCGTGTCCTTTGCCATGGCGTACGTGGACGGCGTCTCCACCCTCGGCAGGGGCGGGCTGGGCGCGGTCATGGGCTCCAAGAACCTCAAGGCCGTCGTGGCGGGTGGAAGCAGGGGTATCGGGGTAGCCGACCCCGTCCTCTACCGCTCGCTGAGAGATGGCCTCGTGGAGAGGATACGGCGCTACCCCTACCTGGCGTCCTGGCAGGACCTCGGCCTCCTGTCCTCCCTGCCCGTGGTGCCTGCGGAGGTGTACAGGCGGCTCAGGGTCAGGAGGCTCGCGTGCGTGTCGTGCCCCCTGGGCGACAAGGACATGCTCAAGATCGAGGGGGCGGCTCCGGGGGATATCGTCTGCTCGAGCTCCGCGGTGAACCTCTTCATGCCCCTCGTCTACGGCATGACCGACCCGCTGGATGCGGCCCGGTGCATCGCACGCCTCGACGAACTGGGCATGGACATGTTCGAGTTCTTCGGGATCATGAGGCTCGCCGCCTCCCTCCAGGAGATGGGCCTGATCTCGGGCGATCCAGTCATCGACGTGTCATCGCCGTCGTCCATGCTCTCGTGGGCGGACAAGGTGGTCGAGAGAGACGGCGTGGGTGATACGCTCGCAGGCGGGTTCGACCGGATCGTGAGGGAGTTCGGCGAGCAGGCCCTCCGGTGCGCCCCCCCGACCTTCAGGGGGATGGTCACCTACGTGGGTCCGCTGTCAGCGCTTCCCTGGACGTATTTCGGGACCATGGAGCTCGGACAGATCCTCGACCCCAGGGGCCCGCACGTCGGGGCCTCCGGGTCGCCCACCTACTTCGCGAGGCGCGGGCTCGAGGTCTTCCCCGGCCACCTGGCGCGCATGGGGGTCCCTGAACAGGCCGTGAAGAGGATCCTTCAGGGGCGGGAAGGAGCCGGGCGCGGCCTGAACGTGGGCAGGCTGCTCAGGTACTCCCACCGCTGGTTCACGATACTCGGAAGCCTGGGCGTCTGCGCGAGGGCCCAGGTGAACAGGTTTTACAGCGCGGGCCTCCTGGCGAGGCTCTACGAGGCGGTCACCGGGATCCCGACCGACGCGGAGAAGCTGGCGGAGCGTGCGGACAGGTCCTGGACCCTCCTCGCCCTCGCGAACGCAGGGGCGGGCCGCGGCCTCACTCCAGGGGAGGTCCCGCGCGCGTGGTACGGCGGGGAAGGCTTCAGGGACTACGTCGACGGTACCGCGCTCAGCCTCGAGGACATAGGCGGAATGATCGCCGACTACTACGACGAGCAGGGCTGGGACCCTGTCACCGGCAGACCCTCTCCAGCCAGGCTCCAGGAGCTCGGCCTCGCAGAGTGACCTCCCCCGGCCGCCTCAGAGGGTCTCCTTGTGATGCTTGATCACCTTGCCCTTCACCATGTAGATCACGTCCTCGCAGATGTTGGTGGCCAGATCGGCGATACGCTCCAGGTTGCTCGTTATCTTCATGAGGTGGAGGGCCCTCTCGATGGTGGCGGGGTCTGAGGTCATGTAGGTGATGAGTTCGCGCACGATCTGGTCCCTCAGGCCGTCGACGGTGTCGTCCCGCTCGCACACCCCCTTTGCGAGCTCGGCGTCGTCGTTGAGGAACGAGGTGATGCTGTCCTTGATCATGATCTCCACCATCTGCGCCATCCGGGGGATATCGATGAGCTGCTTCACCGGAGGGCGCGAGATGAGGTACAGGGCGCTTTCCGCTATGGTGACGGCGTGGTCGGCTACCCGTTCCAGGGTGCTGTTGATGTGGGACACCATGAGGACCGTTCTGAGGGGCCTCCCCGCCGGCTGGTGCTGCGCGATGATGGAGACGCAGCGCTCGTCGATGTCCATCTCATGGTCGTTCGCCCTGGGCTCGTCGCGCTCGATGACCTCCATGAGCAGATCCACCCTTCGTTCCTCGAGCCCCGAGACGCTCTTGTCGACCATGGACTCGACGAGCGTCGCGAACTCCGTGATCTCCTTCTTCAACTGAACGATCTTCGACTCTTCCAGCATACGATGACCTCAACCGAACTTTCCGCTCAGGTATTCCTCTGTCATGCGCTCCTTCGGGACGGTAAAGATCTTGTCCGTCCGGTCGTACTCGACGAGCTCCCCCAGGTACATGAAGGCCGTGTAGTCCGAGACGCGCGCAGCCTGCTGCATGTTGTGGGTGACGATCACGATGGTGTAGTCCTTCTTGAGTTCGAGGATGAGTTCCTCGATCTTGCGGGTGGAGATGGGGTCGAGGCTCGCGCAGGGCTCGTCGAAGAGGATCACCTCCGGTTCCACCACCAGGCACCTGGCGATGCAGAGCCGTTGCTGCTGGCCTCCCGAGAGCTTGAGCGCGCTGTCGTGGAGGCGGTCCTTGACGTCGTCGTACAGGGCGGCCTTCTTGAGGGCGGTTATCACGCGGTGCTCGATGAACCCCCTGTCCTTGACGCCCCCGACGAGAAGCCCGTAGGCCATGTTCTCGTAGATGCTCTTGGGGAAGGGGTTCGGTTTCTGGAACACCATGCCGACCTTCCTCCTGAGCTCCACCACGTCGGTCTTCGGGTGGTAGATGTCCTTTCCGTCCAGGAGTATCCGGCCCTCAACCCTGGTGTTGGGCACGAGGTCGTTCATCCGGTTGAGGAGCCTGATGAAGGTGGACTTCCCGCACCCGGAGGGGCCGATGAGCGCGGTGACGCACCTCTCGTGGATCTCCATGCTGATCCCGGTGAGGGCCCTGGTCTGGCCGTAGTAGAAATGCACGTCGGATGCGCGGATCTTGGCCTCAAGAGCCATAGGAGAACCTCTGTCTCTGTCTCAGCACGATGGCGAGGGCGGACACGGCGAGCACCAGGCACAGGAGGATGAGAGAGCAGCCGTAGGCGATGGGGGTCTGCAGCTCAGGCCTGGTCCCCTCGGTCATGAGCGCATAGATGTGGTACGGCAGGGCCATGACCTCGGAGAAGATCGAGTCCGGGTACCCCCTGGTGTAGAACGTCGCCGCCGTGAAGAGGATGGGCGCGGTCTCGCCCGCCACCCTCCCGATGGTCAATATCATGCCCGTGAGGATGCCCGGCAGGGCCGAGGGGAGGACGATTTCCCTGATGGTCTGCCAGTGGGACGCCCCGAGGGCGAGGGACGCCTCCCGGTAGGACTGGGGGACCGCCAGGATGGCTTCCTGGGAGGCCGATATGATCCCGGGCAGGGCCATGATGCCGAGTGTGAGGCTGCCCGAGAGGATGGAGACCCCGAACCCGAAACCCTTGACGAAGACCGCGAAGCCGAAGAGCCCGAAGACCACCGAGGGCACCCCTGCAAGGTTGTTGATGGACAGCCGGATGAGGTTCACCAGGTACGACTTCGGCGTGTACTCGCACAGGTAGATGGCGCTGGCGAGCCCCAGGGGCATGACGAAGAGGATCGCCCCGGCGGTGAGATAGAAGGTGCCCACGATGGCCGGCGCGATGCCGCCCCGGGTCATGGCCCGCCTCGGCGCCTCGGTGAGGAACTCCCACGAGATGACCGAGGCGCCCCTGGAGGCGATGAAGTAGATCAGAAAGCCGAGGAAGAAGAGGGAGATCAGCACGCAGAGGACAAGGCAGGCGAAACCGAGCGCCTGCGCGAGGTCTCTCGATCGGGGGGACCACCGGGAAGGCAACCTGTCTCCCGGAAGGTATCCATCCATGCCTTGGACTGCGTGCGCCTGGATATTCATCTGCCGAGCCCCAGCTTCAGTCGGTATTTCCTGCTTATCAACTCGGCCACGATGTTGATCCCGAGGGTTATGAGGAACAGGATGAGTCCCACGGCGAAGAGCGCGCTGTAATGGAGGCTCCCCATGACGGCCTCCCCCATCTCTGCGGCGATGGTGGAGGTCATGGGGCGGACCGGGTCGAAGAGGTTTCTCGGTATCACGGCCGCCCCACCGGCCACCATGAGCACGGTCATGGTCTCACCGACCGCCCGGCCCATGCCCAGGATGATCGCGGTCGAGATCCCGGAGCCGGCGGCGGGCACCACCACCTTCGTGAGGGTCTGCCAGCGGTTTGCGCCCAGGGCGAGGGATGCCTCCCTGAAGCTGGTGGGCACGAAGCTCAGGGCATCCTCGGAAAGGCTCGCCACCGTGGGCGTCGCCATGATGCCCAGGATCAGGGCGGCCGTGAAGGCGCACAGCCCGGTGGGTATGTGGAGGATATCCTGGAGCAAGGGTGCCACGACGACCATGCCGAAGAAGCCGTACACGATGGACGGGATACCGGCGAGGATCTCGATGGTCGGTTTCAGCAGGGCGCGTTGCCTCTCGGAAGCCAGCTCGTGGATGTAGAGGGCCGTGCCGACCCCTATGGGCACGCACACGAACATGGCCCCGATGGTGACCGCGGCCGAGCCCACAATGAGCGGCAGCATGCCGAACTCCGCCTCGGTGTGGGTGGGGTACCAGTGTCTCCCGAAGAGGAGGTCGAAGAAGGGCCTTTCGGTGAGTATGGGCAGCGACTGGGTGAACAGGGTGAGGATGATCCCCACCAGGAAGGCGAGCGAGGCCAATGCCGAAACGGCGAAGACATACCGGTACACCGCCTCTTTGAACTGCCGTACCTTCTTGTTGTCCATGGAGAACACCTCTACCACGCGACTGTTAAGAATGGATGAAGATGCAGGGGGTCTCGGGGACTGCCGCCACGGATTCCCCCTGCGGTAAAAAAGGGAGAAAGGCGGTCTCCCACCCTTCTCCCGATGGGGATGGAGACCGGAAAAGACGAGGCCGATCACTTGGGTACATCCACGAAACCCTCTTCCACCACGATCTTCTGGCCGTCTTTGCCGAGCACGAAGTCGATGAACTTCGCCACGTCGCCTTCCGGCTTGCCCGGGGTGTACATGTAGAGCTTTCGGGACAACGGGTATCTGCCTGACTGGATGTTCTGCCTCGTGCATGTGACGCCGTCCACGGTCACGTCCTTCACCTTCTTGCCGAGGTAGCCGTGGCCCACGTAGCCTATGGCGAGCGGGGTCTGAGCCACGGTCTGGGCGACGGCCTGGTTCGAGGCCGTGGTGAGGGCGTCCGGTCTCACCTTTTCCTTGTCGATGGCCAGGGTCTCGAAGGCCTCGTACGTGCCGCTCGAGGTATCGCGGCTCACCACGACGATCTTGGAGTCCCGTCCTCCGACGTCTTTCCAGTTGGAGATCTTGCCGGTATAGATGTCCTTGATCTGCGTCTTGGTCAAGGCGTTCACCGGGTTCGAGGGGTGGACGATGACCGCTATGCCGTCCAGGGCGACGACGATCTCGTTCGGATTGACGCCCTTGGCCCTCGCCTTTTCCACCTCCTCGGGCTTGATCCTCCTGGACGAGGCGGCGATGTGGGTGGTCCGGTCTAAGAGCGCGGCGATGCCGACGCCTGACCCGCCTCCCTGGACCGAGATGACCACGCCCGGGTTTCGGTCCATGAACTCCTCGGCGGCGGCCTGTGCGATGGGGAGCACGGTGGTGGAACCCTTGATGGTGATCTCCTTGCCGGCGGCGAAGGCGGCGTTCGCACCGAAGGCGACGATGCAGGCGGCCCCGAGTGCGGCCGCAAAGACGAGCAGTCCTTGTGTCGTTCTTTTCTTCATGAGCTCTCCTCCTTCTTTGAGCGTTCGGCCTGTGATTACGACCTCCATGTGAAGGACGTGTGAAGGTTCCATGAATTTCCGGTGAACCTCGCCGGCTCGGGTCCATGCGGCATTCCCGGGTGCATGCATCGGGGCCTCCTGCCCCCCTCCGGACAGGGACGGTCGATGATTGTATGCCGTGGCTTAGGGCATCCCCTCGGCGGGGAGCTTTCTGAAGGCGGATGCTGGATCAGCAGGGCTCGACTCGGGGCGCTGGGACGCTTGGGTCCCGTCGCCCCACGCATGCCGGCCTCGTGGCGGGGACGGGGGTCACACGCCGTTTCCCCCGGCTCCGGCTGCGAGGCGCCTCAGGCGGGGCCCACGAGTCCCGAGATCAGGCTCCTTTCTTCTCTCGGCCCGGCGCCGTTCAGGTCCGGGATCCGGCGCGCAGGGCGAGGTGGGTCGCCTTGGTTTTCGGATGGAGGCGGTCATGCCCGTTTCATCTGGCCGCCAGATAGGCTGCGGCAGAGATCAGGGCTGCGCCTGGGATGGTGAGGATCCACGCCCATACGATGCGGCCCGCCACCCCCCACCTGACGGCGCTCAGTCGTCGCAACGACCCCACGCCCATGATGGAGCCCGTTATGGTGTGGGTCGTGCTCACGGGTATCCCGAGGTACGTCGCCAGGTAGAGGCTGATCGCCGCCCCCGTCTCCGCGCAGAAACCGTCGACTGGCCTGAGCTTGGTTATCCGCTGGCCCATGGTCTTGACGATGCGCCAGCCGCCGAACATGGTGCCGAGGGCGATCGCCGCCTGGCACGACAGGACGACCCAGAGGGGGATGTGGAAGGTGCCGCGCGTGAGCCCCGCGGAGAACAGGAGACCGGCGATGATGCCCATTGTCTTCTGCGCGTCGTTCCCGCCGTGGCCGAGACTGTAGAGGGCCGCGGAGAAGAGCTGGCCCCTGCGGAAGATGTGGTCCACGTGCAGAGGGGTCGCCTTCCTGAACCACCAGTAGACCGCCACCCCGAGGGTCAGCCCGAGGATCAGGCCTATGGCGGGGGAGATGAAGATGAAGGCGGAGGTCATCGCTATCCCCTTTGCCACGAGGGACCCCGGCCCGGCCTTGACGAGCGCCGCGCCCACGAGGCCGCCTATGAGCGCGTGGGAGGAGCTCGTGGGCAGGCCGAAGTACCACGTGAGGATATCCCACGCGCAAGCGCCCACGAGGGTTGCGAAGATGACCGTGGGGTCTATGATCCCCACGTCCACGATCCCCTTCCCGATGGTCTTGGCCACGTGTGTCCCCATGAAGACGAAGGCGATGAAGTTGAAGAAGGCGGCCCAGACCACCGCGTACTGGGGCGAGAGGACCCGGGTCGAGACCACGGTCGCGATCGAGTTCGCCGCGTCGTGGAACCCGTTGAGAAAGTCGAAGAAGAGGGCGAGCGCGATGAGGAAGACGATGAAAGCCGTCATGGCGTCAAGCCTGCTTGACGAGGATGGACTCCACGATGTGCACCACGTCCTCGCAGAGGTCCAGCACCTCCTCGGCGAAGGCGTAGATCTCCTTCCACTTCACGATGTGAATCGGGTCGGTCGCGTTCTCGAAGAGCCTGGCCAGGCTCGCGTCACGCATCGTGTCGCCGACGTTCTCGAGGCGGTTCACCTCGATGCACGCATCCTTGGTCGCCTGGAGCATCTTGGGGTCTTTCAGCCCCTCGACCGCCGTCACCAGGGTCTTCACCGATTTCTCGATGATCGTGGCGAATTCCACGAGGGTGTCGTCCGGGGTGTCGATCCTGTAGACCCGCATGCGGTTGCTTATGGTGTAGATCATGTCTATGACGTCGTCCAGGGCGCAGGCGAGGTTGTGGATGTCCTCGCGGTCGAAGGGGGTTATGAAGGTCTTGTTGAGGCGGTCCATGAGATCGTGGGCGACCTCGTCCGCCTGGTGCTCGATATCTCGCATCTGGTTGACCGTCTCCGCATCGAACCTCCCGTCGCGGGTCTGCCGGGCGAACAGGGTGGCGGCTCTCACGGCCAGCTCCGCCTGCTTGTTGAACAGGACGAAGAAGTCGGTGGTCTTGGGAAGCAAGCTGAAGCCCATGCCTACCCTCCTCCTGGTCAAGAAGTTGAACAGATGGTTATGGTGTGGAATCGATGCCTGGATTTTCTTATAGAGATTGCGTCGCCCAGTCAAGCCCTGATCGGACGCGCCCTGCCTCCCGGCATCGCGCCCGGGATGCGCGTCGAGGCCTTCGCATTCACGCGTCGCGTGGCTCGAGGTCGGGCAGCGTCACCCTGAAGGTCGTGCCCGAGCCCGGCATGCTCTCCACCTCTATGGCGCCTCCCAGGATCGTCGCGGCGTTCCGGGCGATGGACAGCCCGAGCCCCGTGCCGCCGGTGCTCCTCGAGCGCGACTTGTCCACCACATAGAACCTCTCGAAGATCCTCCTTTGGTGTTCCCTGGGGATACCGATGCCCGTGTCCGTCACCTCGATCGTCGTCGTGCGGCCTTGCTTGCTCGCCCTCACGGTGATGGAGCCCCGTTCCGTGTACTTCACCGCGTTGTCGACGAGGTTGATGAGGATCTGTTCCACCAGGAAGGGGTCGGTCCTGAGGCTGAAACCACCGCCCTCCCACGCGAGGTCGAGCCCTTTGTCCTCGATCCTCTGTGCGTACAAGGCGGTCACGTTCCCGGCGAGGTCGTCGATCCGCGTATCCTGCACCTTCGGCATGGGCCTCTCGTCCATTTCCGAGAGCACGAGCAGGTCGTTCACGATGGATATGAGCCGGTTCGTGTGCCTGAGGATGACCAGGAGATGTTCCCGCATCTCGCCGCCCGCCTCGTCCAGGCAGGTCTCCGCGAACCCCTTGATCGCGGCCAGGGGGGTCCTGAGCTCGTGGGAGACGTTCACCACGAGTTCCTTCTTGTAGCGCTCCATGCGCTTGAGGTCCGTGATGTCGTGCAAGGTCACCACGCGTTCGTCCCCGCTCGGGACGCGGCCCACGCTGCACAGGAAGGTCTTTCCCCCGAGTTCCACCTCGCCCGAGACCTGGTCCGGGGACGTGGACTCGAGGAGCGCCCCCATGTCCTTGGACCTGAAGAGCTCCCAGTAGTATCTTCCTTGTGCATTCGCGACGCCCGCGAGCCTGAGGGCGGCGTCGTTGTACACGGTCAGCCTGCCCTGCGCGTCGAGAACGAAGAGGGCCTCGCTCACCGAGGACACGATGGTCTCGAGCTCGTCCTTCCTGGCCGAGAACTCCCTGAAAGAACGCTCCAGGCTCTCGGCCATGTGGTTGAAGGCCTCGGTGAGGTCGCGGATCTCGTCGTTGCGCGCCGGTGGTACCCGGATGGAGAGGTCTCCCGAGGCAAGCCTGCCGGATGCCCTTGCCAGCTCCTTGATGGGCGCCGAGACGACGTGGGAGATCATGGCGGCCATGGCGAGCGAGACGGCGAGGATGCCCGCCGTGATGAGAGCGAGGTGCGCAAGGAGGGACTTCATGAGGGTGTCCACGTGATCGAGGGGGATGCTCAGGCGAAGGACGCCTATGACCTTGCGTGCGCCGTCGAAGGGGAGGGCGAGGTAGAGGAAATCCTTCTTGAGGGTTGCGCTGTAACGGATGCTCCTTCCGGTCTTCCCGCTCATGGCCTGCTCGACCTCCGGCCGGTGCGCATGGTTGTCCATGGTGGAGGGGTCTCTCTCGGAATCCGCAAGTACCACCCCTTGCGGGTCGATGATGGTGATCCGGGCGTCTGTCGAGGACCCGAACTCCCGCACCGTCCTGTTCAGGGCCGCCAGGTCGCGGCGTTGTACGAGGGGTGCTATGAGGGCGCGCAGGGGGATGCCTTCGTACTCGAGCCTCTTCGCCGTCACGTCGCGGTAACTCGTCCGGATGACACTGCTCGAGAAGACGAGCATGAGGATGGACATCGTCAGGGTGACGAGGGTATACCCAGCGAAGATCTTGAGGAACAAGGGTTTCCTCATGGTTGGACCTTGTATCCCGCGCTCTGCACGTTCTCGGTGAGAGGGCCCCGGTCACCGGTCTCTTGCCGGGTCTCCCCGAAGTGAACGTCGACGACTGACATGCCGGGCACGGTCTTCCCGACTCCCCGGAGGTGACCGAGGATCCGGTCGCGGGTGCATACCCCGTCCCGGAGGGGGGAGAGGGTGGGCAGGGTCTCGAACCCGTACGGGTCCATGAGCGTGGCGTCGAGGATGTTCGGCCCCGGGGTGGAACGTTCCAGCCCCTCGACGAACCACGCCCCGCCCGGGAACGCGTCGAGACCGTACCCGGCGTTGTGGAGGTCGATACCCGCCAGACGGAGGACGTCGGGCTCGTCGTCGACCACGTGGATCTCACCGTGCATCACCTGGGGACCTCGCCTTGTCCGAGCATTCTCAGCTACGGCCTGTGTCTTCGACCTGGAACAACCCGTCCACTCGCCGGCCGATCATACTGTCCTATACCAGATGGCTGCTTGCCTTTCCAAGGCAATACGTCTTTTCGGCACGCCCTTTAAGGGATGCGGTTTGCATAACGATTACGATTCTTTTGGTTTTCTTTCACACACCGAGACGTGGGTCCCGTGATATACACGAGATCCGCCGGGATAGGAGAACATGGCCGGCACGACACTCGAACGGGGGTCCGGGGCGTCGTGCCCATGCTCCACCGGTCGATGGCGGCCACTGCGGCCGGGAGGGAAGAAGACACCTGTATGGAAAAGACACCTGCAACGTTTTTCCGGAAGTTGCACGACCCGGTGAGCGGTCTCACCCACTGCATCGGCGCCGTTCTCGCCGTGGCCGGCCTGGTAGCTCTCATCGTGAAGGCGACGAACCCTGTGAGGCCCTGGCACCTGAGCACGTACACGGTGTTCGGGGCGGGCATGATCCTCCTCTACACGGCGAGCACGCTCTACCACTGGCTGCCGGTCTCAAGCAGGACGAAGGCGCACTTGAGGCGGCTCGACCACATGATGATCTTCGTGCTCATCGCGGCGACCTACACCCCGTTCTGCCTCATCCCGCTGCGCGGTGCGTGGGGGTGGGGCATCTTCGGCACGGTGTGGACCGTCGCGGCGCTCGGCATCGCCTTCAAGATGGTGTGGATCAATGCGCCGAGGTGGCTTTCCGCGGCCATGTACGTGTGCATGGGGTGGATCGCGCTCGCCGGCATCGTGCCGCTCGTCAGGGCCCTCCAGGGGGGAGCGCTGTTCTGGCTCTTCGCCGGGGGTGTCCTCTACACCGCCGGCGCCCTCGTGTACGCGACCAAGAAGCCCGATCCCATACCCCGCGTGTTCGGGTTCCACGAGATCTTCCACATCTTCGTCATGCTGGGCACCATGGCCCACTTCTGGACCGTGTACAAGTACGTGAGCATGTTTTCCTGAGCACGGCGGCCCACACCGCCCGAGATCTCGCCCGGGGTGCGCCTGGAAAAGGCCCCTGGGGCGTGAGAGGGCTGGCCTGTCCGGGTCCTTCGATCATCAACCGCCCGGGGTGATACCCTGCACTGGGTGGAAAGGCGCATGACCGGACTCCACGGGGGCGGCCTTGTGTTCGTGGCCGGCCGGGTGTTAGAAGAGGGCATGGACATGCCCGTCTTTTTCGACTCGCCGATCTACACCTACCTGGTGCTGCCCCTGCTCATCTTCTCAGCCCGCATCATGGACGTGAGCCTCGACACGATCAGGATCATCTTCATCAACCGCAATCTCAGATACCTGGCTACGGCCGTAGGGTTCTTCGAGGTCCTCATCTGGCTCATGGTGATCCGCCAGATCTTCCAGCAGCTGGACAACCCCGTGTGCTTCGTGGCGTACGCGGCAGGGTTCGCAGCGGGGAACTTCGTGGGCATCATCATCGAGAACAGGCTCTCCATCGGGAGGGTCATCATCCGGATCATCACGCGCCAGGAGGCGGACGACCTGGTGTCGTACCTCCGCTCGGAAGGGTACGGGATCACCGTGATCGACGCCGAGGGGGCCACGGGACCGGTCGAGGTCATCTTCACCATCGTCGAGCGCAGCGACATAGGGCGCGTGGTGGAGATCATCAAGCGGTTCAACCCCCAGTCGTTCTACTCGGTGGAGGACGTCCGCTTCGTCAGCGAGGCCGTGACCCCCTACCGCCGTTTGCCGACGAGGAGGTGGGGCAGGTTCACGTCGCGCATGCGGAGGGACGATCGCTGAGCTTAAGGAAGGCACCCGTTTGGAACGGGGACGTGAACGGGCCCCCGGCCCGCAGAGACCCACGCTTCAAGCGCGTACCCCCGCTCACCGTCCCGGGAGGCGGAAAAGGCACGGGCGGCCGGTTCAAGAAAACGACGCCCCCTCGTGCTCCCTGAAGAACGCCCGCAGGTGTTCACCCGAGAGCACCCTGCCGTTGACCTCTATCTCCACCGGGCGGATGCAGCCGACCCCAGCGCCCACGAGCGCCTCGCCCCTCATGGTCACGCACCTGCCCGGCGGCACCGCCGCGTCGAGGGCGGGCAGCGTCTTCCAGAAGAACACCATGTCCTCCCCCAGGAGGCTGAACGCACCCGTGTACGGCCTGGTGAAGGCACGCACGAGGTTGTGTATCTCCCGCGCCGACCTCGACCAGTCGATGCGGCCGTCTTCCGGGGTGAGGGCCGGGTGGGTGGGCCCTGCGGGGAGACGCTGGGGCCTCTTCGTGAAGCTCAGCTGGCGCATGGACGGCAGCGTTCTCGCGAGCATGACCGAGGACGCCCGATCGAGCTTGCGTTCGAGGGTGGCCGCAGTGTCCTCTTCCGCAATGTCGACCGTCTCCGCGTCGACCACCGCGCCCGCGTACGGGGTGGTCTCCATCTCGTGGAGGGTGACCCCGGTGGTGCTCTCCCCGGACAGGATGGCCGTCCTCACGGGGTCTGGCCCCCTGAATGCGGGCAGGAGTGAGTAGTGGATGCGGAAGCACCCGTGCCTGGGCAGGGCGAGGACCTGGGCCTTGAGACCGAAGGGGTATCCCGCGGCGAAGATCATGCCGGGCTCCAAGCGCCTGATACGCTCGATCCAGCCGAACTGGCCGGGGTCATCAGTCGCGCGGCACGCCACCCCCAGCCTGGCGCAGACCTCCTCCACCGCAGGGTCCGTGCCATGCGGCAGTCCCCGGGCGGAAGCGGTGATGACCAGCTTCACCTCGAAGCCCGATTCCACGAGCCCGGCCACCGCGACCGCCCCGGCGGTTGTCGAGGCGAAGACGACGGCGTTCATGCAGGGTCCCTTCCCTTCACCCTTGCACCTCTTCCCAGAAACGCCTTTCCTTGTCGCCCCTTCTTTTGCACAGGCCCTTGATCTTGCGGGATGCCACCCCGTGCAGGCCGCGTGCCTCGAGAACGCCCAGGGCCTTTGACTCGAGAGGCTGCGGCACCGCAACGGCCGTGCGCGGCCCGCCCTCTTGTTCGAGCTCCGGGGGCACTGCGGTCGCAACGCACACGACGCCCTCGCTTAAGAGGTGTTCGAGGGCGAACCTGACCGCGGCCGTGGACCGGCAGAGGAGGATACATGCCTCGTCTTCCTCGGTCATCCTGGAGAACTCCCTGAACCGCGAGCAGGCCTGCTCGACCGAGGATGCGACCCGCACCATGTCCTCGGCGGTGAGATCAGGGCCGGGGCTGAACCGCACGGTGCCGAAAGCCAGGTCGCCTGCAATGCCCATGAGCCGGAGACGCTCCGTGCGGCTTCCCAGAAAGAGGGAACCCCTCGGCGAGGCGGTGATCCCTTCGAGATCGAGCCAGGCGCAGAGGGCGTCCGCCGGGATACCCTCGAACGAGATGCTCGATATGTGGGGGACCCTCCGGGCTTGGGCGGCGTTGACCCGCGACGAGGGGAGCCTCGCGAGGATCTCGCCCTCGAGCGTCTCTCTGAGCGAACACAGGATGGCCGCCCTCTCGTCCATGGTGTACAGGGCGTGTTCGCATGCAGCGCCGAAACCCACGATGCAGGGCACGTTCAGGTGGCCGGGCCTGAGGCCCCTCTCCCTGGCGGCACCGAAGATCACGGGCGCGATCTTCGAGCCCGAGCGAACGTAGAGGGCGGATGCGCCCTTCGGTCCGCCCAGTTTGTGCGCGGACACGCTCACGAGGTCAGCACCCATGGCATCGACGTCCACCCGTATCCTCCCGGCCGTCTGGATGCAGTCGCAGTGGAACAGGGCCCCATGGGCCTTCGCCACCCGGCCCACCGCCTCCACGTCCAGGATCGCCCCTGTCTCGTAATTCGCGTGGAGCACGCTCACGAGGATCGTGTCGGGCCTCATGGCGTCTTCGAGGCGGGCTGGATCGACGATGCCCTCGCTCGAGGGTTCCAGTATGGTCAGGTCACGGCCCGATCGTCTCAGGTGCATCGCCGCCTCGATCACCGATGGGTGCTCGAGTGCGCTCACCAGGACATGCCCCTTCCGGGAAGAGGCCGCCCCGAGCACGGCTAGGTTGTTCGCCTCCGTGCCTGTCGCCGTGAAAACGATCTCGTTCGCACGCGCGCCGATGAGCGATGCCACCTGCTCGCGGGCCTTCTCAACGGCCCTCCTGGGGATGTCCCCGGCAGAGAAGGGTGATGACGGCGATGCGAAGTGGTTGGCGAAGAAGGGCATCATGGCCCCGAGCACGAGCGGGTGGACCGCCGTCGTGGATGCGTGATCGAGGAAGATCCTCTCCGTATGACCCATGTCTTGTCTCCTGCACCCTTGGGTCTGTCCCCGCGGGCATGCCGCCTGCCGGTGTCCCCTCATTGATCCCGCCGGAGAAACGGGTGCGTCTGCCGGATGTCATAGTGCGGCTGTGCCGCGGCGTCAACGGCCGGTTACACGCAAGGCGTTCCGGTGATACGCTGTTTCTCTCTCTATGACCTCCTCGATGGACTCCCCCACCGGACCGAGTGCGTCGGCGTCCCCCTCGGAGGCCTCCTTGAGGCGGAGGGCGAGCCTTGTCCAAGCCTGTGACGCCTCCCTCATCATCCTCCCGAGCCCGAGCTCCGCGATCGCCGGGCACAGGGGCGCCGCCTCGTCCAGGAAGTCCGCGTACATGATCCTGAAGCCCCCACCGCCTGTTCCCCGCCTCTCGATGACTTGGTAGGCGAACCGTGCAGCCCACCGCCAGTCTTCAAGGCCTGGCCACGAGGTCTTCACCTCGCGCAGCCACAGCCTGAGCCCTGCGATGCCTTGGAACTCCAGGTCCTCCGAAAGGATGAGCCGGCTGTTGGAAACGATCGCCCTCTCGATGACGCCGCCGAGGTCGATCCCCGTCGCTATGGCCTCGGGCGCATAGGAGTTCCCCTCCATGGGGAAGAACCCTCCTTCGGCGAACATGGAGCGTGCAAGCTCGAAAGAGGGTACCCGTATCACATCCGGCCGCTCCGTGTCGGTGACGAAGAACACGCCCTCTTGGTCGTCGCAGCCCCATACCACGATGTCGTGGCCGGGAAAGTGGGTGCTGGATTGGTAGTAGCCGAGGTAGTAGATATCGGTCTGAACGAGGGTGGGCAGCCCCCTGTGCAGGCTCGCGCGAAGCGCGTCGAGCGCCTGGTCGGCCCCCGGGAACCTCGACCAGGAGAAGGGGCACCCTATACGCTTGAAGAATTTTGCCTCGATGTCCGCCGAGCGGACGTGAATCATCCTGGAGGGGGCGTTCGGAACGTTCTGTAGGTACCAGGCGCCGAGCCCTGAGCCTATGCCGAAACACATGGCCTCCGAGAGGTCGAGCCCGTGGAACCTCACGATGTCGCTGATGGCGCTGCTCGCGCAGTGTCGCCCCGGGATGTGGGTGGATCGCAGGAGCACGCCTCCCATGGGCTCATTGTAAGGCAAAGCCTCTCGAGGGACAACCCCGCCGGTCGAAATTGCCCTCGGACGACACCGGCTCGAGTGAGTTGACACGGTCAAACAAGTTTTGTACAAAACTAATATGACCGTCTCGGACCGGAACTTTCTCTACACCCTCACCGTCATCCGCAGGGGTCTCTTCGCCTTCCTGAGGAGACGCCTCAGGGAGAACGGGATCGAGGGGCTCGAACCCTCTTCAGGAGACATCCTCCACGCAATGGATGCGAAGGGGCCGTTGACGATTGGAGAGCTCGCCCGGTGCACCTCGAAACACAAGTCCACGGTGAGCCCGATTGTGAAACGACTCGAGGAAATGGGTTTTGTGTCGAGAGAGAAGGACGCAAGCGACGGCCGCCGATCAACCTTGAGGCTCAGCGAGAGGGCGGATGCGTGCAGGCCGGTCCTCCTGGGGCTCTCGAGGGAGATGAACGAGCGCCTCTTCATGGGGTTCACCGAAGAGGAGAGACGAACCCTGTTCTCCCTGATGGGGAGGGTGCTCGAAAACGCACGGCGCATGGCCTGCCCGAGGGGCTGACGGATGCAGGACCCTCCACGGCAGTCTCACGCATAACACGACGTTGTTGCTTGAGCGTAGACCCCGCTTTCTCCGTGGACCTCGGCGGGTTTCGCGGGATGCCGGGGGCGTTGTTGCCCGCGCGTCTCGCGGTGCGGGGCTGATACCTCGTCACCGGCGCATGGGGATCGCAGGAAGGAGGACCGGTGGAAAGGATCGAAGCGACGATCGAGACGAGCATGTTCGAGGACGTGCTGTGCGTGCGCATGAGCAGGGTGCTGGACGGCAAGCCCCTGTACTGGGTGGCCTGCTACCTGGTGGACGGCCTCCTCGTCGACACCGGGTGCAGCCACACGGCCCACGAGCTCGTGTCGTTCCTCGAGGACAAGGAGATCAACGCCGTGGTGAACACCCACTTCCACGAGGATCACATAGGGGCGAACAGCCTCCTCGCGAAACGGCGCAAGGTCCCCGCCTACGCCCACCCGGCCTCCATTCCCCTCATGGAGCACGGCTTCCACCTCTACCCCTACCAGGAAGTGGTCTGGGGCATCCCGGAGCCCTGTACGGCCCTGCCCGTTCCGGACACCATCGAGACCTGCAGGTACAGGTTCTCCGTCATCGAGACCCCCGGCCACTCAGAGGGCCACATCTGCCTGTTCGAGCCCGAGAAGGGCTGGTGTTTCACCGGGGATCTCTTTTCCAGGGAGAACCCCAAGTTCATCAGGCCGGAGGAGAACGTCGCGGACATGGTGAGGTCCCTGAGAATGATCGACCGGCTGCCCTCCGAGCGCCTCGTGCTGTTCACCTCTCTTGGGAGGATCGTCGAGGATGGGAGGGCCGCCGTTGCCAACTGCATCAAGTACCTCGAAGAACTTTCGAGGAAGGTGCATGGCCTTGCCGGCTCGGGCCTGGACGAGCAGGGGATCGTGGAGCGGATCTTCGGCGGCGAGCATCTCTTCGCGAGCCTCACGGACGGCCAGTACACGAGCCTGAACCTCGTCAGGTCGATCCTGAAGACCGCTTCCTGACACTGTCCTGACGGGGAAACCCTGCGTCCGTACTCTGTTCGGATGCGGGACGGTCCCGAAGACCGGTTCCTGATGCTGTCCTCCTCCGGGAGCTGCGGCCGAGTGCCCGGGATGACCGCCACGGGCATGAGCCCGCCCTGGGTGCGTCTTTCTGGCCGAGGGGCTCGTTTCGCCTCGTGACGGGATCGCGGGTCCCCCGCCCCGATGAACCCCTGGGCCCAAGGCCAGGGGTGACACCCCCGCCCTTGTCCTGACCTGCCCGTTGCCGCCAGGCGGACATGCGGCAACGTGTCGTTTTCACGAGGAGAACAGGGGGACAGGTATCTCGGGTCTTGACGATCCGGCCCACCCCCTTGTCCCGGCCTTTCGTCCAATTATTATGGTAATACCGACTGACGGTGATGGACCACAAGGCGGAGGGCCTGACCGCGAGCGGGCCGTTCGCACGAACATGCCGCCGATGATGTCGCTTAAGCTCTGCGGCATCGAACGGATACCATGAAGGAGGGGGATCATGAAGGTGTTCAGGTGTGGATTGGCAATCGGGGCCGTCGCCGGAGTGTTGCTGGCGATGGCGGGGTGCTCGTGGGACTTCAACAACCCGAAGGCCGACGAGTGGGACGTGCAGATCGTGGGCGATTCCGTGTTCGACCTGTCCGGGGACATCCAGAAGGTCCTCAAGACGCTCTCGGGCAAGACCTACAAGGACCGTTCCGTCAGCGGCGCCAAGATCGCGGCCATCCAGAGCCAGCTGAACCAGGCGCTCCAGAGGGCCACGCTCAAGACCGTCATAGCCGACGGTGGCGCGAACGACATCCTCCAGGGCACCATGGACTGCGACTCTGACCCGCTCACCCAGGGCTGCATCGACGTCCTCAACTACGTGGCGGACAAGATGGAGGTCATGCTCGAGGCGATGTACAACGGGCCGCCTGACGACTGCGTCTGGCTGGGCTACTACCACGTCAAGGGCAGCCAGGCGGAGAAGAACGAGGCCATCGACTACGCGTACGACTGGCTCTACCCCGACGTGTTCGCCTCCACGAACATGAGCGCCGTGCTCGTCGACCCGAGGGACGAGATCCTGCCGGAACACCTCAAGTCGGACAACATCCACCCGACGTATGCCGGGTCGCAGATCCTGGCGAACCTCATCTGGGACGCGATGGTGGCCGGTAACATGTACCGCTGACGGCCTCGCTCGGCATGGCCCCGCCCGAGACGGTGCATGCCTTGAGCGGCATGTGCGGGGCATGCGCCGGTCTTCGACGCGGGGGGCGGCCGTGGGCGAGGTCGAGGCTCGGAAGATCGGGCCTTGGGCGTCCCCTGCGACGCGGGGATGCCAGAGTGCCCAGGCGACCCCGGACACGCGCGGGTCGATGAGGTGGTGTGACCCGGCTGCAGGGGTGCTGGGGGATCTCGAGCAGGGCGAGTGCGTTCAGGTGGACGCAGGAAGGCGTTGGGCGGAAGAGGTGTAGACCCTCAAGGCAGGGGAGGCAGCCCGGAGCGGACCATGGGAGAGGGTGGAGACAGCGTCAAGTCCGGTGGAGCGGCGAAGAGGTTCCCCCTGGCGTTTGCGGCAGCCTTGGTTGCGGCTCTGTGTGCACTCTACCTCTACCTCGACGCGAGGGACGACACGGCCCGTTCCCCGGCGACCCCTGCATCCTCGGCGGCCCTCGGGGGCGGGCAGATGGAGCCCCTGCCCGAAGCGGCCCCCGGTTCGCGCGTACGTGCGCCTGGTGCGCTTGACGCGGCTAAAGGAGACGTGGAGGCAGGGGTGCTCGAACCCACGGAAGACATCGAGGAGATCAAGCGCCGCGTCTACCGTCTCAACATAGAGGACGTAGACGACCTGCCCCTGCTCGACACGGTGGTCCAGGTCAAGGACAAGGACGTCAAGCCGTTCTGGAAGGGGGAGTGGGAGAGCGTCGACGACTTCAAGGGGTCTGTCAACGGGTTCTTCCTCATGCCCAGAGAAGACGGGACCTTCGTGTTCTTCCCGGACGAGGAGACCACGAAGACCTATACCTTCTTCGAGACGCCCAAGGTCTACACGTATGACCCGGTGAAAAGGGAGTTCTCCTGGGAGATGGACTACTACGGGAAGAGGATCTCGCACAAGGCGAGGTTCATCACCGATGACGTGCTCGCCACGATGCTCATAAGCGGCAGCAAGGTGTCCCTGGAGCTCTACAGGAGACGGCCGCCCGCAAAGGAGTGACTCCGCGGGACCGTGGCGCCCGTGAGGAGCGGGGTTTCGGGGCGCCTGCCCGGCGTGAGCCTTCTGTCGGAAAGACCCGCCTGCACCCTGTGGCTGCCCCTTGCCTTGACAGGCATGTGCCGAGAGGTCTCCTTCGAGGGTCCGTCGGCGTACAAGCGAAGGGTGCGCGCCGCCGGGCGGCGCTCCTTGCTCTCTCACGAACCGCCCACCTTCCCCTGGACGCGGATCTTGAACTCGGGCCTCGCCTTGTTGTCGGTCTGCACGAAGATCGTGTCCCTGAAGACACCGGCTTCCTTTCTCTTGTTCCTCACCGTGAGCACGTAGGCCTTCTTGCCGTGCTCGGTAGTACGCCGGTACCAGAAGTCGATGTCCCGGCCATTCTTCGCCTTCAGGCCGGTGATGGTGAAGGGGTACTCCTCGGTCGGCACGATGGTCGTCGAGCCCTCGATCGGCGCCCCGGCGGGCCCCACGAGGGTGATGATGTAGTCGGATATGTCCGCGAACTTTCTGACATGGCAATGGATCTCGATGGTCCACACCGGGTGGACAGGGTCGTTCGTTTGGGCCTGGACCTCCCCCGCGATATCCTGGCCGCCCTTGCGGTCGGTCAACAAGACCAGCCTGATCACGCCCTCCAAGCCCGGCGGGATCTGGGTGCTGTGGTGCTCGACGAAGGCCCCGCAGCAGGCGCTCACCCTGTTCAGCTCGAGCGTCCTTCCCGTCGTGTTCTTGACCACGAAGTCGTGCATCACGAGGTCGAACTGGAGCGCCGGCTCGAACACGTAGCGGCTCTTCGGCGAGTCCACGACCGACCTGGAGTAGACGGGTTTCTCGTCCATCCCGAAGTAGAAGTGTGTCTTTGGTTCGGGCTTCTTCTTGTGCAGCCCGGGCAGGGAGCCCCACCCGCACAGCACGAGCGAGAAGAAGGCGAGGAGAACCACCGCCGAAGACGTCCTGGTGCGGTTTCCCTCATGACCCATGGGGCATCGTCCTTTCACCTTCCCTGGGGGTACGGCATCCGCCCCCCCTCGTTTCATCGCCAGGTGCATCCGGGCATCGGGCCGTCCCCGGGCGCTCCCGGTGCGTGGGCACCGAGACGACCTTCCACGAAACCGGTGAGGCGGGTACTACGGGCGGTACTATAGCACATGCCGGCAGGGGAGGCACGATCGACGTTCGTGCCGTTTCCCGCCCGGTCCCGGAGACGGGGGAGGTCTCCGGTTGGAGGGGTAGGCCTTAGGTGCCGCCCTTCTCCTCGCATGAACGCAGGGACCGGGAAGCGGTCTCGAATGGTTGTTGACACCCGGACGAGCCGGTCTCTATAGTCGAGCACAGCTGGGTGAGGACACGGGGGGCCGGGGTATCGACAATGGCCGCGCTGAAGCTCGAGGAATGGCTCGCAAGGTTCGCAACCGACGGCAGGTACCGGGGAAACGCAACGAGCGTCAAACTCATCCCCGCACAGGAGGGCGCGTTCGCCCCCTACCCGGAGTGGGTCCACCCCGACCTGAGGGCGGTCCTTCAGCGGCGTGGGATCGACAAGCTCTACAGCCACCAGGCGCACGCTCTCGAGCTCGTCAGGCAGGGCAGGGACGTGGTGATCGTGACGCCGACCGCGAGCGGGAAGACCCTGTGCTACAACCTGCCCGTGCTCCAGCGCATCCTCGAGCGGCCCCAGACCAGGGCCCTCTACCTGTTCCCCACCAAGGCCCTCGCGAACGACCAGATGCACGAGGTGCACGGCCTCATCGCCGACCTCGGGTGCGACATCAAGACCTTCACCTACGACGGCGACACGCCCGATGATGCGCGGCAGGCCATCCGCAGGCAGGGCCACGTGGTGGTGACCAACCCGGACATGCTCCACGCCGGCATCCTGCCGCACCACACGAAGTGGCAGAAACTCTTCTCGAACCTGGCCTTCGTGGTGGTGGACGAGCTTCACGTCTACCGGGGCGTGTTCGGGAGCCACCTCACCAACGTGTTCAGGCGCTTGGGCCGCATTTGCCGTTTCTACGGCTCCAGCCCCGTCTTCATCTGCTGCTCGGCGACCGTGGCGAACCCCAAGGAACACGCGGAAAACCTCCTGGAGCGGGAGGTCGAGCTCATAGACAAAAGCGGCGCGCCCAGGGCGTCCAAGACCTTCATCCTCTACAACCCGCCCGTGGTCAACAGGGAGCTGGGCATCCGCCAGTCCGCCCTCGCCCCGGCGCGCGCCATGGCGACCGATCTCATCGAGAACCGTATCCAGACCATCGTGTTCGCGACCAGCAGGCTCAACGTGGAGGTGCTCACCAAGTACCTGAAGGACTCGTTCAGGGAGAGGGTGCCCAAGGGGCTGGGCATGGTCGCCGGTTACCGTGGGGGGTACCTCCCGAACCTGAGGAGGCAGATCGAACAGGGCCTGCGCGAGCGAAGCATCCTGGGGGTGGTGAGCACGAACGCGCTCGAGCTGGGGATCGACATCGGCGAGCTCGAGGCGTGCATCATGGCCGGCTACCCCGGGTCCATAGCGAGCACCTGGCAGCAGGCGGGCCGGGCAGGCCGCAGGACCGGCCACAGCCTCGCCGTGCTCATCGCCAGGAGCAACCCCATGGACCAGTTCGTGGTCGAGCACCCGGACTTCTTCTTCACGCGCTCCCCGGAGCACTGCCGCGTCAACCCCGACAACCTCCTCATCCTGCTCCATCACGTGAAGAGCGCGGCGTTCGAGCTCCCCTTCGAGGACGGCGAGAGGTTCGGCAGGGAAGACCTCGTCGAGATCCTCTCCTACCTCGAGGAGAAGGGCGTTCTTCACAGGGTGGAAGGCCGCTGGCACTGGTCGGCGGAGAGTTACCCGGCCGACGAGGTGAGCCTGCGCACGGTGAACCCGGAGAACGTCGTGGTGGTGGACACCACCGAGACGGGGAACCACAGGGTGATAGCGGAGGTGGACTGGGACAGCGCCTTCACGACGGTGCACGACGAGGCCATCTACATGGTCGAGTCCAGGCAGTACCACGTCGACAAGCTGGACCTGGATCGGAAGAAGGCCTATGTCCACGAGGTGGACGTTGATTACTACACCGACGCCATGACGTACACCAACGTGCGGGTCCTGGACGAGTTCGGTACGATGACCCGGGAACGCGTCATCGTGGAACACGGCGAGGTCCAGGTGGTCAGGAAGGTGGTGGGGTACAAGAAGATCAAGTTCTACACGGGCGAGAACGTGGGCTACGGCGACGTGAACCTGCCCCAGAAGGAGATGCACACCACCAGCTACTGGTTCACGATACCCTGGCACCACCTCGACACGCTCGGACTCGGACGGGAGGAGGTCATCGACGGCCTCGCCGGCCTCGCCTACTGCCTCCACCACATCGCCGCCATGCTCGTCATGGCGGACATCCGCGACCTGGACAGGTGCATCGGGGACAAGAGCGGCCAGTGGTTCGTACGGTACGGGGACGACCTCAGGCGCATCACCATGGCGCCCGAGGCGTCCGTGAAGGTCATGGAGAACGCCTTCGACCCGACGGTGTTCATCTTCGACGCCTACCCCGGGGGGATAGGCTTTTCCGAGCTCCTCTTCTCGAAGCACGACCTCATGCTGTCCTCGGCCGCCTCCCTCATCGGTTCGTGTCCCTGCGAGCACGGGTGTCCCATGTGCGTCGGGCCGGTGCTCGAGGTGGGGCCCAGGGCGAAGGACGCTTCGCTCATGATCCTCGGTCTCGTGGGAAGGCCATGAGTTTCAGGGACCGGCTCGAGAGGATCACCGGTGATACACGGGGCGCACGCCCTGACACCGAGGTCCGCCCCGGCATCGGCGAGCTCAGGAAGAGGATCGAGGAGATCATGAGCCGGAGGGGTGGCGCCGCCCATGCGCAGCGCCCCGAGGTCTTGCGGCCCCGCACGACCCTCGAGGAGGCCGTGGGCGGGGAGGAGGTCGAAAACTCCCAGGGGAGGTTCTTCTCGGTCCAGAGTGTTTTCGGGCCGAGTGCGAGGCACGGCCATGCACTGATCGGGGAACTCGCCGAGCTCGACGGGGAGCTTGCAGCCTTGCTCGCGGCCGAGAACTCGATCTGCGGGTGCTCGAGCGGGGACGCCCTGTTCATAGACACGGAGACCACCGGCCTCGCAGGGGGCACAGGCACCTTCCCCTTCCTCGTGGGGCTCGGGTGGTTCGAGGGCGGCGCCTTCGTCGTGCGCCAGCTCTTTGCGAGGGACTTTTCCGAGGAGCGCGCCATGCTCGTGCACCTCGAGGAACTCGCCACCTCCAGGCGCTTCCTCATAAGCTTCAACGGCAAGGCCTTCGACATGAACCTCATAGGCTCCCGGTTCATCCTCAACCGGCTCGAAGACCGCGTTACGTGCATGCCCCACCTCGACCTCCTCTTCCCCTCGAGGCGTCTCCTCGGCCACCGTCTCGTCGACGCGAGGCTGGCGACCATTGAGAGGGACGTGCTGGGGGTCAGGCGCACGGACGATGTGCCAGGCAACGAGATCCCGTCCAGGTACCTCGCATGGCTCAAGAGGAGAGACGGCGCCTGCGTGTCGGACGTGTTCGCCCACAACAGGCTCGACGTGGTATCCATGGCGTCCCTCCTCAAGCACTTGAGCGGACTCCTTGCCTCCGCACACACGCAGCTCCGCCTCTGCGAGGGCGACGTGCTGGCCGCAGGGAGGCTCCTGAGGGACCGCGGGCTCACCCGTGAGGCCATGACCCTCTTCACGAGGGCTGCTGATTCTGCGGACAGGTGCGTCAGGAGGGAGGCGCGGGTTTCCCTCTCCCTGATCCACAAGCGTTCGGGCAGGTGGGCCGAGGCGGCAAGGATATGGGAAGCCCTGCTCGATGAAGACCCGCTCGACGTGTTCGCCGCCTGCGAGCTCGCCAAGTACCTGGAGCACAGGGTGAGGGACCACCGGAGGGCGATGGGCGTCATAAGCCGGGTCATCCATGCAGGCGGTGAGATGAAGCCCCACGTCAGGCGGGACCTGGAGCACAGGCTGAAGAGGCTCCAGGAAAAGGCGCATGCCGCATCCCAAGATGACGACCGGGAACCAGACATGTTGCAAGGTCATTCCGGGCCGTGATAGATACATGCACTTCCGCACATCGAGGTTGAAGGGGGGAGCATGGAGAACATCGTCAAGAAGATCCAGGATCTCGCAAGGTACCACAACGAGGTGTCCCCGGAACTGGTCAAGGCCAAGGACATCAAGCTCGGGCTGCGCAACGAGGACGGCACGGGCGTCGTCGTGGGCATCACGTCCAAGGGCTCGGTGTTCGGGTTCAAGCGGGTGCCCCGGGAGGACGGCTCGGGCACCATGGTCGTCCCCGCCCCGGGGAGGCTCCTCTACTGCGGGTACGACGCCATAGAGCTCGCCAGGTGCATCCAGGACGAGGGGCGGTTCGGTTTCGAGGAGGTCGCCTACCTGCTGCTGGCAGGGGAACTGCCCTCGAAGAAAGACCTGGATACCTTCCGTTCTTTTCTCGCCAAGCACCGCGGCCTCACGAAGCTCGAGCGGGGCATCATCATGCAGGAGGCGGAGAACGAGAACCAGATGTTCGCGCTCCACTCGGTCATCTCGCACCTGAGCAGGTGCGACCCCAACCCCGTGTCCACGGAGATCAGGGACGTGACCGAGACGTGCATCAAGCTCATAGCGAAGGCCCCGACGATCGTCGCGTACAACTACAACGTGTCGAGGTACCGGCAGGGGGCGGCGCTCCGCATCATCCCCCCGGAACCCGATCTCTCCACCGCCGAGAACTTCCTGTACCTGCTCAACGGCACAAGGCCGGAAAGGAAAGATGCCATGCTGTTCGACCTCTCGCTCATGCTGCACGCCGAGCACGGCGGCGGGAACAATTCCACCTTCACGGTGAGGACGGTCTCCAGCAGCGGCGCGAACACGTACATGGCCATCTGCTCCGGCATCGCCTCGCTCTCGGGTTACCTCCACGGCGGGGCAAGCGAGGCGGTGATCCGCATGATGAGGGACATAAAGAAGAACGTGAAGGACTGGACGAGCAGAAGGCAGGTGACCTCCTACCTGAAGAAGATCCTGGACGGCAAGGCGCACGACGGGACGGGGAAGATCTACGGCCTCGGCCACGCGGTCTACACGATCAGCGACCCGAGGGCGGAGATCCTCCTCGAGAAGGCCGAGGAGCTCGCCGCGGAGAAGGGCATGGGTGACGAGCTGAACCTCATGAAGCTCGTGGCAACCGTCGGGGCCGAGCTCATCAGGGAGCGGAAGGGGCAGATCGTGTCGCCGAACGTGGACTTCTATTCCGGTTTCGTCTACAAGATGCTGCGGATCCCCATGGAGCTCTACACCCCCATCTTCGCGATGGCAAGGATGGCGGGCTGGGCCGCGCACAGGATCGAGCAGATCATCCAGGCCAAGCTGATCAGGCCCGCATATGTGAGCTCGCTGCCCAAGGAATACACATACGTGCCCCTGGATGAGAGGCGGTGAAAGATGTCCCGGCGGGTCTGTGCTGGGCATCTCGCAGGCGGCCGCGCGGGAAGGCCCAAGATGTATGCCTGAGGTGCCGGTGCTGCTGAAGGACGTGATCCTGTTCGGCGGGGGCCTGTGTCTCCTCATGGCGATCCAACAGCTCTCGGGAAGGAACCCGGACAGGCTCGACGTCCTGGGGTTCTTCCTGCTCGGGGCCAACGGCATCATAACGGCCAACGTGGGGATGGCCCTGACCCGTGACCAGCTCGAGCACCCGTTGTTCTCCCTGCTCTTCATACCGGCGATCTACGCCGTGGGTCCGCTCAACCTCTTCTACTACCACTCCCTGCTCCACGGCCGGCGAGCCATCCCTTACAAGACGTGGCTCCACATCCTGCCGGCCCTGCTCGCCCTGGCATCGGCGGCGGTCTTCATGTCCATGGGCGAGGCATACCGGGAGGAGACCCTGCGTGAAGTCTTCGAGAGTCCCGGCTCGAGCCCCTACGCCATGCTCATCCTCGCGGGGAGCGTGCACGTTCTCTCGTACCTGTCGTACCTGATGGCCGTGGAGCATGGCCTGTGGGACAGCAGGGAGATCAGGTCCGAGATCAGGTTCCTGACGGTTCTGAACCTGGCGGCTATCATCGCAGTGATCCTGCTCACCGGAGGGTTCTTCCTGGAGGAGGGCGTACCGCTTGCCGCAGGCGGCGTGCTCCTGACCCTGATCCACTCGGCGGTCTTCCTGGCCCACCACCGCTACCCGCACTTCTTCAAGGCCCTTTCCAGGGAGATCAAGAGGAAGCGTTACGAGAAGTCTGTCCTGGGGGGCGTGAACACGGAGCTTTTGCGCGCCAGGCTCATGGAGCTCATGAGGGACGAAGAGCTGTACAAGGACATGGAGCTCAATCTGAAGACCGTCTCCGACCTCCTCTCCATCACCCCGCACCAGCTCAGCCAGTTCCTCAACGAGCACCTCAACCAGGATTTCAGGAACTTCGTGAACGCCTTCAGGGTCGAGGAGGCCAAGCGGCAGTTGGTGGAGCACCCGGAAAAGGGTATCCTCGAGATCTGCTTCGATGCGGGGTTCAACTCGAAGTCGACGTTCAACGCGGTCTTCAAGAAGCATACGGGCAAGACGCCGAGGGAGTACCGCGCGCAGGCCCTGACGTGAGGATCCCCGCCCTGTGGATGGGGCGGGAAGGTGTGTCCAGGGCTCTTTCTAGGGTCGCGCGGGAACGTCCGATCGTGCGGGGCAAGTCACCGGCCCGCCGGTCTGCGTGAGGCCCGTCAGGGGCCGGGCATTCCCCGGGTCCGCTGCGGCGGCAGCCTGTCCGGGCGTATCCGTTCCCACCGGTCTCCGACCGGGCATGCCCGCATGCACTCGATGCAGTTGTCCACGTCGGTCATCAGGGTCTGGCCCGTCTCGACCAGGAAGTCCCTCCACTTCATGTGGCGAAGGAGCATCCTGATGAACGAGGGCCACTGGGAGGGAGCAGCAGGCGGCAGGGCCTTGAACCCGTACGTCCAGTACATGAAGCACCGGTCCACGTCGTGCCCCGAGGGGGAGAGCGCCCCTGCCGGGCACGCCTCGATGCACCTCCCGCAATCGCTGCACAGGGAATGCCGCCTGGGGGGGTCCGGTTCGAGCGGCGCCTCGGTCACAACGGCGCACAGCCTCTGGTGGGGGCCGAACTCGGGCGTGAGGAGGAGGTTGTTCCTGCCTATCTCGCCCATGCCGCAGCTCACCGCCGCATGCCTCAGGGAAAGGAACCCGACCACCTTGGGCACCCTGTACTTCCTGCCGGTGCGAGGGTCTCTCTTGAGGATCTCCACCGGCTTGTCCGCCGAGATCGCAAGGGAGAGGAACCCTTTTCGTTCCAGGATGCGGGAGAGGAGATCCGCAGCCTCGTCCAGGAGCCTGGACGTCTGGATCTTGCTCCTGGTCCAGAGCATGATGTCGGGCGCGTACACGGCCCCGAGCTGATGCGCGAGGGCCATGACCACGACGCTCTTGGATGTGGGCATGAGGTCTCGGGGCGGTCTCGGCGGGTGTGAGAGCAAGACCGAGTCCGCCCTGGCTATGCCCACGAGGTCCACCCCGCAGGCCCGCAGGATGTCCTTGACCGCCTGCGCGGTGATCGTCCCCGGTATCTCGAACGGGGGCATCATGGCCCGGTCCCCTTGTCGGGGAGCGGGATCTCGTGCTCGCACGGCACCCCGGTGGCACAGAGCCCGCAGCCGTAGATGAAGATATGGTACTTCCTGTTGCAGTACGCGAGGGAACGGGCCACCCTCTTGGAGCATGCCTCCTTGTCGTGGCCGCCATCCTTCGTTATGGCGCCCGCCGGGCAGCGCAAGGCGCATCTCAGACACGGTATCCCGCGGTAGTGGAGGCAGTGCGCGTGTATGTCCTCGGGCCTGGGCCTGTTCGGCTTCAGCCGCAGGTTCACCACGAAGCTGCCGAGGCGGTGCGCCGACCCCTTTTCCGTGATGAGGAAGTCGTGCATGCCGAACGTCCCGAGCCCCGCGGCGTAGGCGACATGGCGGTGCGACCACGGGGAGGCCCACCCCGTCTTCGGGTAGCGTTGCTTTCTGAAGAACGGCGTCGCGTCGGGCGCCACGGCGAGGATCCCCCGTTCCATGAGGGCGGCCACGATCTCGCGCACCATGACCTGGCTGAACATCTCGCCTATGAGCCTGGCCTGCGCCCAGCGCTCGCTCGGCCACTCGGTGCAGGCCGCGTTGTCTCGTATGGTGTTCGCCGTGAGCGGCATGACAAAGGCCACCACGCTCACGTCGCTCGGCTCGGGCGGCTCCACGCCGTTGTTGAGGGCCTGCCACCGCATGATCTCGTAAGGGGTGAAGTGGAAAGGACCGATCACCTCCTTGAACCTCTCGAAGATGGGGTCGTCCCCGCAGGCGAACCCCACGAGGGGCTTCTCGAAGACGGGCTCTCCGAGGAAGGGGTATTCCATCGCGTTTTCCGCGTGCATCGTGACGGCATTGGTGACTGCTTCCGTGAACCACCCCTCGTCCGGCGGATCGACCGTGCGCCTGCGATAGGCCTCGTGGTTCAGCCGCGGCTGGGGTGGGAAGAAGAGCCCCCTCATCTCGGCGAGGGCGGTCTTCATGCCCTGGATGTCCGTCAGGTAGGAAAACCGCCGGTAGCGGTCCCTCATCCTTCTTCGCACGGCAGGTCCTCTGTCGCCCGAAGACGATGCGGCGGGGGGGAGGGACTCGTCGTTGCCGGGTTTGCTGTCATATTGTAAGGCATGTTACAAGTATACTACAATACCCCATGAAAGCGGTACCTGTTTCTTCCCGCCGGCGAAGGCCGGGGTTTTGGGCGTGAAAAGTGTATCCCGAATCACCTTCGAGGACGTCCAGGATGATAATCCCGGGCGACAAGGGCCCTTTGGGGGGTCATCCTGGGTGCACGCGGCAGGGGTGATGTGAAGCCCCTCCTGTTCGTGGAGGTGCGGTGGTGGTGTCCATACGGGACCGCTTGGGCGCCGGGGCTTAAGGGCCTGCCCTTCGAAGGGGCCGATCCTGAAAGAAGGATATCGCTCGTGGGGTTTGCAACGGCGCTGTGTCTCACCCGTCCGGCCAGTGACTGCGGTGCGGGGGGATGGCCACGGGGGCGCTCGCTCCGAAGGGTTCGGGCGAAAAGAACCGAGGGGAAGGTGAACCCTTCTTCAGGGCAGGGGGCAGGATGGGTCGGGCAGGGCCCGTTTCTGCGAACAGGGGATCGCTCTAGAGGGATGGCTCGTGCCGCAGGGAGGCCCCCGGGAGAGCCCAGGGGCGGGTCCCAGCCGATCGTACGGGGGCTCGGGCGCAGAGATCCTCCCGACCCTCAGAGGGACTGGCATGGCCGAGAGTGAAGGGAAAAGCGAAGGGAAAAACCGTGAGAGCGTGATCGTGGCCGCGGAGCCCGAGTGGGTGTTCGACCTGCTCGTGGACACGACGAGGTTCGCCGAGTTCGTGTGGGGGTACCGGGGGAAGGAGAGCGGGCCTGCGACCCTGGTCGAGGGCTGCGAGTTCACCTGGTCGATGGGCCTGTTCGAGAACACCTTCAGGGTGTACACCGTCGTGAAGAAGATCGAGAGGCCGCGCCTGTACAGGGTGAACCTGCACGTGCCGGGGCTCTTCAGGGTGGACGCAGAGGTGGGGGTGACACGCGAGGCGTCGGGATCCCTCGTGACCGTGAGGTGGCGCTACGAGCCGGTCTCCTTCAGCGCCACCGGGTTGAGGGCCAGGAGGCTCGTGGAAGGCGGGCGGACCGTACGCGAGGCGGTTCGATGGTCGCTTGCCAGCGTGAAAAGAATCCTCGAACAACCATGAGCGATGAGGTAATATGGGAAGGATGCGATACGTTCTCCCGGGTGGGCTATGACGCGGTACGAGTCTGACTTCTTCAGCAGGGGGAAGCGGTGTTCGGCCTGGCTGTTCCTTCCTGACGGCGTGGACAGGCCCCCTGTCGTGGTCATGGCCCACGGGCTGGCCGCCGAGAAGGACTTCGGGTTGTCCAGGTACGCAGAGGTGTTCACGTCCAGGGGGGTGGCCTGCCTCGTGTTCGACTACCGTCACTTCGGCCGGAGCGAGGGCGAGCCCAGGAATCTCGTGAACCCCTGGGGGCAACTGGCGGACTGGGGGGCCGCGATCGCCCACGCGAGGCGCCTCCCCGAGGTCGACGGCGGGAGGGTCGCCCTCTGGGGGACGTCGTTCTCGGGCGGGCACGTCGTGGTGAGCGCGGCCAGGGTGCCGGGTATCAGGGCGGTCCTGGCGCAGGTCCCGTTCGTCGACGGCCTGGCGACCGCGCTTGGGTTCCCTCTCTCTTACCAGGTCAAAGGCCTCCTGCACGGGCTCACCGACCTGGCGCACGCGGCGCTCGGCATGCCGCCCCACACGGTCCCGGCGGTCGGCGAACCGGGCGCCTTCGCCCTCATGAACACGCCCGAATGCATGGCCGGGTACCTCGCCCTCGTCCCCGAGGGGACGACGTGGAAGAACGAGGTCCCGGCGAGGTTCGCCCTCTTGGTTTCGGCCTACAGGCCCGTTGCATACGCACGGAAGGTCGCATGCCCCGCCTTTGTCGTGTACGCGAGGCGGGACTCGCTCATCCCTCACCGCTCGGTCAGGCACATGGTCTCGCGCATGAGGGACGTCCAGGCGTGCGTGCTCGACGCCGGCCATTTCGACGTGTACACCGGCGCACTCTTCGAGGAGGTATCGGCGAGGCAGGCGGAATTCCTCGCAAGGCATTTGAAACCGTAGGTGAGGAGGAGGATATGCCAGGCATAAAGGACTTCAGGGGAAAGGTCGTGGTCGTCACGGGGGCGGGCTCCGGCATCGGGAGGGCCACCGCGATCGCGTTCGCGCGCGAGGGGGCGGACCTCGTGATCGCGGACGTCCGCGAGGAGAGGCTCGATGAGGTGGCGAAGAACATCTCGGGGCTTGGGGCCAGGGTGATGACGAAGAAGACCGACGTGTCCAAGAGGGAGGAGGTGGAGGACCTCGCACGGGTCGTCCTGGCCGAGCGGAAGCGTGTGGACATACTGTTCAACAACGCGGGCGTAGGGCTCGGCGGGAGTTTCGCGGAGACGAGCATCGAGGACTTCGAGTGGCTCTTCTCCATCAACTTCTGGGGCGTGCTCTACGGGATCAAGGCCTTCCTGCCCCACATGATGGAGAAGAGGTACGGTCACATCGTGAACACCTCGAGCCTGGCGGGACTGACGGCCCTGCCGGGGATGAGCGCCTACAGCGCGGCCAAGTTCGCCGTTGCGGGCCTCGGAGAGGCCATAAGGAGCGAGCTCAGGAAGTACAACATAGGGGTGTCCACCATCTGCCCCGGGGTCATAAACACCCGCGTGGTGGAGGACGGCCGCATGCACCTCAGGGAATCCGCCCGCGCCAACAGGGATTCCGTGGTGGAGTTCTACCGCCGGTGGGGATGGCCGCCCGAGCGGGTGGCGAAGGCGGTGCTGAGCGCGGTGCGGATGAACCGCTCGGTGGTCCCCGTCGGCCCTGAGGCGTGGGTCCAGTGGATCGGCAAGCGCCTGAGCCAGACGGGTTTCGAGGCGTTGAGCAGGATCGCCGGGTCGTTCCTCATGTGAGGCCGCCTGCCGTCAGGGCAGGTCGGGCGCATCGAGGGCAAGGGGCGTGCCCCGCCCGCATGCAGGCGGGCCTGCCCGGAAGACACCGTCGTGAAACGAGAGAGAGGAGGGAAACATGACCTACTGGTTCCAGGATCCCGCGATCAAGGCGATCCTGCCGCTTGCCACCTCGACGGCCATCAAGGGGCTGGTGACGTTCTTCAACTCGCCGGCGCTCGTCATAGGGGCGAACTCCCTTGCCGAGGGCATCATGCCCCAGCCGTCCATCGTGGACATCTTCAACGAGCGGTGCACCACCAAGAGGGGGTTCTTCGTGACCGACGCCTTCAGCGAGCGCTTCGCGAAAAAGGCCGTGAGGACCCTCGAGGGCGCCGGGTTCACGACCCTCGTGTGGAACAAGGCGCTGCCCGAGGTCCCCGTCGAGACGGTTCACGAGTGCGCTCAGGAGATGACGAGGTTCGAGCCCGACATGATCTTCGCCGTGGGGGGGGGCAGCGTCATCGACACCGCGAAGGCCGCCTGGATACTCTACGAGCGGCCTGACATAACCGACCTCGGGCAGGTCAACCCGCTGGGGCTCTTGGGCCTGCGCAAGAAGGCCGGGCTCGCGGCCATCCCCACGACGAGCGGGACCGGCTCGGAATGCACCATGGTCGCCGTCCTCCACGACACGAAGACGGGACGCAAGGTGCCTATCGCGAACGGGGATCTCTACCCCGACATCGCCATCCTGGACCCCGAGTTCACCATGAGCATGCCGCCCGCGCTCACCGCGGGCACAGGGCTCGACGCCCTCGCCCATGCGGTGGACGGCATCATGACGCCGGCCTCGAACGACATCACCGACGCCCTGGGTCTCAGGGCGATCCGCCTCATCTTCGCCTACCTTCCCCGTGCCTACACGAACGGCCGGGACAGGGAGGCGCGCCTGCGCATGCTCATCGCCTCGTCCATGGCCGGCATGTGCTTCGGCCAGAACAGTTGCGCGCTCACCCACGGGTTCGGCCACGCCGTGGGCGGGACGTTCGGCGTCCACCACGGGGTCTCTGTGGGCATATTCATCCCCTACGCCATGCAGTTCTACAGGCCGGTCACCGACAAGCACCTGGAGATCTGCGAGGCGCTGGGCATTCGCGGCAGGGACCCCGACAGGCTCTTCTCGAGGCTCGTGTCGGCCGTGAGGAGGCTGTTGAGGGCGACCGGGGTCCCCACGGACCTCAAGGGGCTCGCCATCGAGAAGGCCGCCTTCGAGGCGAAGATGGACGAGCTCGTGGAAGTAGCGCTCGAGGACATAGACACGTTCTTCAGCCCCAGGCCGATAACGAGGGACCAGGCGAGGAAGCTGCTCGTTTGCGCCTACGAGGGCAGGGACGTAGATTTCTAGGAGGATACGCCATGTACGGATACCACGGACGTTTCCTGCGGGTGGATCTCGACAGGCTGACATGCGAGGACATGCCCATACCGGAAGAGGTCTACCGGAAGTACATCGGCGGTGCGACGCTGGGTGCCCACCTGATCGCGCCTCACGTGAGGAGGGGGATGGACCCGCTGGCGGGCGACGCCCCCCTCGTGTTCGCGGTAGGCCCCCTCACCCTGAGTCCCATCCCCATGGTCAGCCGGTACGCGGTGGCCGGGGTCTCCCCGCTCACCGGGTTCTGGGGTGAGGCCACCAGCGGCGGGGACTTCCCCTTCAGGCTCAAGGGCGCCGGCTACGACGGCGTTTTCGTGACCGGGAGGGCCGAAAAGCCCGTCTACCTCCTCGTGGAGGACGGCACCCCCTCCATCAGGGATGCGGCCCATCTCTGGGGAAAGAACGCCTACGAGACACAGGAGGAGATCCGCCGGGAGCTCGGCACGAAGGGCCTCGGCATGGCGGCCATTGGAGAGGCTGGAGAGAGGCTCGTGAAGACCGCGGGCATCCAGAACGACGCCGGCCGCATGGCGGGCAGGTGCGGTCTCGGCGCACTCATGGGGTCGAAGAACCTGAAGGCGGTCGTGGCCTCGGGCAACAAGAGGCCCCCGCACGCCGACCCGGCAGGGGTATCGAGGCTCGCGCGCGAGGCACACGAGACCATCAGGATGAACTTTTTAAGCATCGCCTACCGCGAGTACGGCACGCTGCTCTACAGCGACATGGCCATGACGCTGGCCGATGTCCCGGCACGGTACTTCACCAAGAGCGTGTTCCCCGTGGAGAAGGTCACGGGCCAGGCGCTGCGCCAGCGGTACACGGTGGAGAACTACGCCTGCGCGGGATGTCCCATAGGGTGCGGACGGGTGGTCAAGAACTTCGACGGCTCACATACCATAGACGGCCCGGAGTACGAGACCGTGATGGCCCTCGGCCCCCTGTGCATGAACTTCGACCTGGACTCCATCATACGGGCGAACCACCTCTGCAACGCCCACGGGATCGATACCATCGCGGCGGGCGTGGCCATCGCGTATGCCATGTACCTCTACGAGAAGGGCGTGATCTCGAGAGAGGAGGCAGGCATGGAGATCCGCTGGGGTGACGGGCAGGCCGTCGTGAGGCTGGTGGAGATGATCGTCAAGGGCGAGGGCATAGGCAGGCTGCTCGCGCGCGGGACGCTCGCCATGGCGCGCCACTACGGAAGGGACGAGTCCGAGGCCGCCCAGATAAAGGGCATGGAGATCCCCATGCACGACCCCAGGGCCTTCCACGGCATGGCCATCTCCTATGCCACGGGGCCGCGGGGGGCCTGCCACCTCAAGGGTGACTATTACAGCGTGGAACTCGGCACCCCCGTCCTCGAGTACATGATCCTCCCCGGAGACCGCCTGTCGTCGGAAGGCAAGGCCGAGAGCGCGGCCAAGTACCAGAACCTCAAGGACCTCTACGATGCGCTCACCCTGTGCAAGTTCTCCCCCTTGAGCGTGACCCAGATCTGCGCGATCATGAAGGCGGTCACGGGGTGGGAGGTGACGCCCGACGAGCTCCTCGTCACCGGCGAGCGCTCGATAAACCTCAAGCGCGTCATCAACAACGTACTGGGGGTCACCTCCGAGCACGACAGGGTCCCCGGGATCTGCCTCGAGCCCCTCGAAGAGGGCAGCACGGCAGGCACATCGCCCGACATGGAGCTCATGCTCAAGGAGTACTACGAGTTCAGGGGATGGGACAGGGACACGGGCAGGCCCGCCAGGGACCGTCTCGAGAGGCTCGGTCTCGAGAAGGAGGCGAAGCTCCTCTATGGGTGAAAAGGACGACCTCAACTGCATTGTCATTCACGCACGCGACAACGTGGCCGTGGCCAGGGTGGACATCGAGGCGGGCGGGGCCGTGAGGCCGCGCCCGGGGGAATCCTTTCCCGCGCTGGAGAGAATACCGTGCGGGCACAAGGTGGCGCTCGTGGGGATCGGGATGGGGGAACCGGTGTGCAAGTACGGCGAGATCATCGGGTACGCGACGGTCGACATCGCGCCGGGCGCGCTCGTGCACACGCACAACCTGAAGGGGGACGAACCGTGAAGACCCTTCCCAGGACGTTCATGGGGTACGTGAGGCCCGACGGGAGCGTGGGCGTGAGGAACCACGTGGCCATCATCCCCACGGTGGCCTGCGTCAACGGGGTGGCTCGCATGGTGGAGAGGGAAGTGGGGGGTGCCGTCGCGATCATACACGGCCACGGGTGCGGGAGGGCCGTGGAAATTGGCATGCATCAGGGGGCCCTTGCCGGGATAGGCGCGAACCCCAACGTGGCCGGCGCCGTGGTGATAGGGCTCGGGTGCGAGACCATCGACGCGGACTGGGTCGCATCCAGGATCGCGGAGAAGGGAAAGCCGGTCGAGGTCTACAGGGTGCAGGAGCACGGCGGGTCGTTGAAGACGGCGCGCAAGGCGGCCGATGCAGCCCGCGCGATGGTCGGCGACTTGAGCCTCCTCGAGCGTGTCGAGTGCGGCATCGACTCGCTGGTCCTCGGCCTCGAGTGCGGTGGCTCGGACGCGTTCTCGGGCGTCAGCGCCAACCCGGCGGTGGGGCTCGTCGTGGACTGGGTGGTCGATGCCGGGGGAAGCGCGATCCTCACCGAGAGCACGGAGATGATCGGCACCGCACACATCCTGGCCAGGCGCGCCCATGACGGGGAGACCGCGAGGCAGGTGGAGAAGGTCGTTGACGATGCGTGGAGGCGCGCACAGGACATCCTGGGTCCCCTCGCGCCCTTCGTCGTGGCGCCGGGCAACATGGACGGGGGCATCAGCTCGATCAGCGAGAAGTCGCTCGGGTGCATCTGCAAGGCGGGCAGCCGGAGCATCCAGGGCGTGTACGGGTACGGCACGAGGCCCGAGCGCACCGGCCTCGTGATCATGGACGGGCCGGGCTACGACATGGAGTCCATGGCAGGGCTCGCCTCCGCGGGCTGCCAGGTCATCCTGTTCACGACCGGCAGGGGGACGCCTGCGGGTTTCCCCGTGGTCCCCGTGGTGAAGGTCGCGAGCACGAGCAGGTTGTTCGCGGCCATGGAAGACGACATGGACGTGAACGCGGGTACCGTGCTCGACGGTGAGCCGATGGAGGTCGTGGCGGGGAGGATCGCGGCCCGCATGCTCGAGATAGCGGGCGGGCAACCCTCGAAGGCCGAGACGAACGGCATGGGGGGGATCGTGTGCCTCTACGCCGTGACCCCCTCTTTCTGAACCCCTCGGCCGCACAAAGGCCGGACCTCGATCCTGGGGGGAGACCTTCACCCCTTGACATGCACCTGCCGCTGCGCCTTTGGGCGTCACCGTGAGGTGCGGGCCGCACCGCAGCCGGGGCCATGTCCTTGCCTGCAGGCGGGACGTGAACGAGACAGGCGTCTCCCCCCTCTCCCCGCCGCCTCGTACGGCACCCCATTGATCCAGCCCCAAAGATAACGCATTCGTGCCGGCGTGTCTTTCCCCTGGCCCTTATCGTTGGGAGCGCAGAGAGAAAAACAGACAAATAGAGACATGACAATGCTTGCATGCATGAGGAAAAGTGAATAAAATGTCACCATCCAGGCGGCGTCGGGTGGCGTATCGGGGCCGACGACATCGCCCTGGCGGCGATCGGCTCGAGAAGCCGGCTGGCATGCGATGCGCGGAACGAGCGCATAGGGAGGTCGGGCAATGGCCGTGAGAGGGAGGAAACCCCTGGGGTTGAGACGAGACGGGTCAGATACGGTGCTCGTCAAGAGAAACTATTACATCGAGGATCGCTACGTGAGGGCGCTCGCCGTGCTTTCAGCCCTGACCGGGAAGGAGCTCTCGCTGCTCGTGAACGAGGCGCTGCAGGACCTGGTCCAGAAGTATCAGCCGATGACGGACATCGACCTGCTCAACCTCAAGGGTTTGGACGCAAGGCCTCGCTGAAACCAGCCGCGACAGGTCCGCCCTGGTCGTGCAGCCGCTCCTGTACACCGCGGCCTGCACCCGGACGGCGGCGCCGAAAGGACCAGGATGAGACCCCGTCGACGAACAGACCTCTCGCGTTACGTCGAGTTCTTCTCTGTCTCGGGAGATGCGTGCTTCGCGGTGGACAGGTCCCTCGTGGTGGTCGCCGTCTCCCCCGCCAACAAGACACCGATTGCGGCTACCATCGCGGATCTCGAGGGAAGGCGTCTCGATGCGGCAGGGGTGATACACCCCGACGATGTCGGCCGGGCCCTCCGGGATATCGAGGCCCTGCTCGCAGGCGGTGGGATCTGCGGCGCCGTGTACCGCTTCTTCTGTCGCGACGGTCCCCTGTGCGCCGGGGAGGTCTGGGGGTTTCCCTTCATGGAGGGAGGCAGGGTGGCCTGCGGCCTCTGTGTTGTCAGGTGCGTGAGCGTGACCGACCACACGCGGTCGGGGCGAAAGCAGCGTCTTAAGGACATCGTCGCGCCCCTCGAGGCCGGGGGGATCGAGGAGCGGGTCTACAGGTTCATGGTGGAAGAGTCGCTCGAGGAGGTCTACCTCGTCGATGACGACGCCGTGGTCGTCTATGCGAACGCCCAGGCGGCCTCGAGCCTCGGGTACACCCCCAACGAGATGATGTCCATGCAGGTGGCCGATTTCGATCCCGTCTATGGGCCGCGCTTCAGAGAGGTCTTCGAAGAGGCGAGGCGGGGCAGGTCGATGTTCGAGACGGTGCATGTCACGAGACAGGGAAGCTATCTCGACAAGGAGATCGCGTGCAGGTATCTCGTCATCGACGGCCAGGAATACATCTGCGGCTTCGGCAGGGACGTCACCCAGAAGAAGAAGGTGGAGCGTGAGCTCAGGGAGAGCGAGAAGAGGTTCAGGGACCTGGTGGAGAACACGAGCGACCTGATCTGGGAGACAGACGAAGAGCTCAGGTTTTCCTTCATCAGCCGGACCGAAGAGCGGCACCTCGGATATGCGCCCGGGGACATGATCGGCAAGACCCTCCTCGACTTCGTCCCCCCCGACCAGGCCCCGGCCGTCGAGTCGACGCTCAGGGATCTCAAGGAGAACCCCAGGCCGTTTACCAACCTCGTATACACGGCCCTCCACAAGGATGGTTCCCTGCACATCCGGCAGACCAGCGGCGTCCCGGTATACGACGATCACGGCCGGTTCGCGGGGTACCGGGGGGTCACGAGGGACATCACGGAGCAGAAGAGGGTCGAGGAACTCCTCGTCGCCTCCGAGAAGAAGTATTCCGCCGTGTTCGGGGCGAGCCCGGTCCCGCTGGTGCTTTCCCGGTTCTCAGACGGGCTCCTGCTCGACTGGAACGCGTCGTTCGAGAGGTGGTCCGGCCACACCCGGGAGGATCTCGCTGGGAGGACATCGACCGAGGTGGGTCTCTGGGAGGACCCCTGTGACCGCGGGCGTCTCGTGGGAGAGCTCGCAGAGGCCCATTGTCTCGATTCGTGGGAGACGATATTCCGCCTGAGAGACAACACGGTGAGGGATGTCGTGTTGGCTTCCTGTCTCATCGAGCTCGAGGGCGAGGGGGTGATGCTCACCCAGATACAGGACGTGACCGACCGCAAGAGGATCGAGGACGAGCTCAGGAGATCTCGGCAGGCGTTCCTGGTGGCCTTCCACGAGAGCCCCGCGCCCATGGTGATCACGAGGCTTGCAGACGGCGTCGTCCTGGACGCGAACAGGGCGTGCCTGAGCTGGTCCGGCTTCGAGAGGGACGAGGTCGTGGGCGCAAGCACGGTGGGGCTCGGATTCTGGACCGACAGCGCCGCACGGACGGCATTCATGGAGCGGGTGAGGTCCCACGGCCGGATCGATTCGGAGGAGACGACCTATAGGGTCAGGGACGGGAGTCTCAGGCAGGTGATCCACTCGGCCCGCCTCCTGGATCTCTTCGGCGTCCCGTGCATCCTCTCCCACATCCTCGATGTCACCGAGGCCAGGAGGGCCTCGCTCTCCCTCAGGGAGAGCGAGGCCCTCCTGAGGGGTATCGTGGACAACTTCCCGGGCGCGGTGTTCAGGTTCTACGTGAAAGACCAAGGAGAGAGGGGCCTCCACTACCTGAGCGCCAGCACCCTGGATGTCCTGGGCATACCGAACGAAAGAGAGGGGTTCCTCGAGCACGTGCTCGAGTGCCTGCACCCAGAGGACAGGTGCCGCTTCGAAGCCTCTGTCGAGGAAGCGGTGAGGACCATGAGTGCATGGGACTTCACCACCAGGTTCAAGAGGCCCTCGGGCGAATGGATCGTGGTGCGCGGGATCTCCAGGCCGGAGCGCCTGGAGGGCGAGGTCGTCTTCAGCGGCGTGATCCTCGACGTCACCGAGCAGCACAGGCTCAGCGAGGAGCTCGCCTCCCACAGGGACCACCTCGAAGAGACGGTGCGAGAGAGGACCAAAGAGTTGACCGATGCCCTCGCGAGGCTCACCAGCGAGATCGAGACGAGGAAGAAGACCGAGTCCATGCTCCGCTACCGCGAGATGGAGATAGAAAACCGAAGGCTCGAGCTCGAGGAGATGAACGCCGCGCTCAGGGTCCTTATCAAGCAGCGCGAGGAAGACAAGGCGACCATGGAGGAGAATATCAAGGGAAACATCCGCACGTTCGTGCTCCCCCATGTCGAGCGCATGGAATCCTCCGGCCTGACCGGCGGACCCAGGCAGTCCCTCGAGATGATCAGGTCGTACCTGATGGATATCACGTCATCCTTCGGCAGGAGGGTGTCCTCGGAGACACTGGGTCTCACGCCCGTGGAGATCCAGGTGGCCTCGCTCATCAGGCAGGGAAAGACGTCCAAGGAGATCGCGAGGATCCTGAACGTATCCCTGAACACCGTGCAGACCCACCGGTACCACATCAGGAAAAAGGGGAGGCTGGGCAACAAGAAGGTGAACCTGAGGACATACCTCAAGGGTCTCGAAAGGAAGGACTGACGGCGCCCGACCACCGATGCGGCCGGTGCCGCGGCCCCTTTGGCAGGGCTTTCGGGTCTGGAAAAAGGAGCGGCTCTCCTGCAGGCCGAGTATCGCCCCTTAAGCCCAAGCCTGTCTCTTCTTGCTAAGGCGCAGTCGGGGCGCGCGTCTTTCGCCGTGAGACTCGACCCTCGTGACGCTGAAATCGGTACCCGGTGGGGGCTGTCCGTAAAGGCGTCATGTGGCTCGTGGCAACAACAAGCTGTTGTCTGTCCAGGGTCAGCCCGAACGTCACCGTGAACGCTCGTGTCTGCTCGTGTCGGCAAGATGGGGTGGGGTCGGGTGGATGACGGGGTCGCCTGCGCCCCCTTGCGGCCGCCCTCCAGGGGTCATGCGGTGATGATGAAAGATAAGGAGGGTCATCTATGATAAAACATCACCATTCTATCACCGATGGATCATCATCGCTCCCCGGTGTGCCTTTTGTTATGAATGTGTTGAGAGAATTCCACCGTGATCCCTGGCGCAGAGTTCACACGAGGGCTTGCGGGCACCAAGGGGGCGGGATGGCAGCAAAACCAGACAGGCACCTGAGTTTGGCATCAGAGAACAGGATCCACAGGCTCGTGGACTTCACCTGCCACATCCAGGAGGGTGACGAGCTCGTGATCGCCCGGTTGTCCTCGATGCTCGGCAAGTCCCCCTCGGACCTGATCACCGAGGCGATACGCGGCCTCATAAGGAAATACTCCACCCGGAGGGTCCCCCTGAGGGTGGTCCGGCGCTGAACAGCCTGGGGCGCCCCTTGGCGGCCCACCACGTTCACCCAGGCTGCCTGGGCCCGGGAAGCCTGGAAAAACCCACCCGGATCAAGGGCCTTCCCGCTCGTCGATGCCGCTCGATGCCGGGTTTCCGCCTCTCGGTATCCATGAATACCATGATGGGGTGTCAGTCGTGACGCGCCGTGCGCACAAGCGGCGTGTCCCTCGCCTGTGTGACCCCCTGGCCTGGGTGGTCGATGTCCAAGACCCGGGCATCATGAGCTCCGAGGAACTGCTCGTCGTTCTGGCATCTGGCGCCGGGTAATCAGGCGATAGCCATGTTTGCAAGCAGTGAACCGGGGAACCGCTCGGCGGCATGACATCGGGCGCCTTCGGGAAGGGTCGCCGTCTCGTCACGACGATCATGCCCCGCATCCGACCCCTTCTCCCCCCAGTCCTCGGAGCTCTTGCATTTTCAACCCGAGTCAGTCATATATCCTGATCCTTGAGGTATCCATGAGCGCACCAGAACACCTTCACGTCCATCCATGCCTGAGGTGCGGGGCCTGCTGCGCCTACTACCGAGCCTCGTTCTACTGGGCCGAGGCGGACGACGCCACGCCGGGAGGGGTCCCTGTCGGGATGACCAGGAGACTCACCGAGCACAGGCGCTCCATGCTCGGCATGGACGGAGACAGGCCGAGGTGCGTCGCCCTCGTAGGGGAGGTGGGCGGGCGGGTGTACTGTTCCATCTACGAGAGGCGCTCGTCGGTGTGCAGAGAATTCGAGCCGTCCTTTGAGAACGGGTCGGCAAACGAGCGGTGTGACCGGGCACGCGCCGCGTGGGGACTCAGGCCGCTCACTCCCGACGACTGGGCCTCGTGGCGCAGCGAAGGGTGATCACACCTCCGTCACGGCGACATGCCGCACCCTTCTTCACCACGGCGCGATACATTGCAGAATCACGCCCGTAGCGGGTTCTGTCACGTCAACATGCCGCACCCCTCTCTACCACCGGGGGCATGCTCGAGATGATCGGGTGAGGATGCGGCGTCACCCTCTGTCAAGCAGCGATCCTGTCACTCAGCCACCTCCCTTCGGCGATCCATTCACCACGGCAGTGTGCGGCAATCCTCGTTATCGTCGTCTTTTGGCGCCGTTTCGGGTTGACAGGGTGTTTTACGCTTTCCTGCGGGAGGATTTCCGGGTTTCCTTCAAGGTTTGATCGCCGAATGCCGATATGCCGGGCCGAGGGTGAACGCAGGACAGAGGCACTAAAGAAAGGTGCCGTCATTGCAATGGTGAGGCCCCTTACGGCCATGTCAAGACAAGGGGCCGGATGCGTGGGGCTGATAGTGAAAAAGCTATAGGGTTGGGAGGGTTGCAATGAACAAGGGTTTCAAGTTGTCCACGAAGGTTACCATTGTCGTTCTCGCAATCGGCGGTATCGTGAACGTGAGCACGATCGCCATGTGCCTTTACAGTTTCCGGGGGGAACTCGAGAGGCTGGCCCTGCAGAACCAGGAGATGAGGCAGAAGGTCTTCTGGGAACTCCTGCGCTCCAAGGGCGGCACGTTCGAGGTCGTTGGGGACAACCTCGTCGTCGGGGGCGACTACGTGGTCAACGGCAACTACGAGCTCCCCGACAGGCTCAAGGAACTCTGCGGGGGCACCGCCACGATCTTCATGCAGGACACGAGGGTCTCGACGAACGTGCTGAAGGAGGACGGGACCAGGGCGGTGGGGACCAAGCTCAAGGGGGTGGCCTACGATGCGATCTTCAGGGAAGGCAAGCCGTACCGCGGCAAGGCCGAGATCATGGGCCAGACCTACTTCACCGCATACGATCCCATCACGGATGCGACAGGGAAGGTCATCGGCGTGCTCTATACCGGCGTGAAGCGGAGCGAGTTCTTCTCCTCCTTCGACTCCCTCCTCGTGAACCTCCTCGTGGTCATCGGCCTGCTGGTCACGCTGAGTGCATTGGCGCTCCCGTTCATCATGAAGTTCATGCTCGGCGTTCCTCTCATGGAGCTCGTCAGGAGCATAGGGAGCCTCGCTGAGGGAGGCGGAGACCTCACCAGGAGGGTCACGGTGAACAGAAGGGACGAGATAGGCATGTTGGCCGCGGAACTGAACAGGTTCTTGGGAAGCCTCGAGCGTATGGTCGCCAAGGTGAAGGACGAGTCGGAGATGATAGAAGCGACCTCCCGGGATGTCGCCGAGGGGACCAAGGGGCTCAACCAGATGACCCAGGAGCAGGCGAGCGCGGTGGAGGAGGTGGCCTCGACCGTCGAGGAGATGACCTCGGCCATCAAGCAGAACGCGAGCAACGCGGAGCAGGGACGCAGCAAGGCGCGCTCCATGGTGCAGACCGCGGAGGCCAGCATGAAGGCGTCCCTTGACCTGGCCGCGGCCATGGCGGAGATCTCGGGCGCATCCAAGAAGATATCGGACATCATCACCACGGTGAACGAGGTGGCCTTCCAGACGAACCTGCTGGCCCTGAACGCGGCGGTGGAGGCGGCCCGGGCGGGGGAGCACGGCAAGGGCTTCGCCGTGGTGGCCGAGGAGGTGCGGTCGCTCGCGCAGCGTTCGGCCGATGCCGCGAGGCAGATAAGAGTACTCATCGAGGATACGGTGGGGAAGGTCAAGGCCGGGGACGAGATCATGAAGAGATCGTCCGAGTCGCTGCACGAGATGATGGGGTACATCAACGACATCATGCAGTCGATCGAGGAGATCGCCGCCTCGAGCGCCCAGCAGGCTTCCGGCGTGGACGAGCTCAACCGTGCCATAGCGCAGATCGACATGACGACCCAGAGGAATGCCGCAACAGTGGAACAGATCGCCGCCGCCGCAGAACAGATGAAGGACGACTCCCTGGCGCTCGGCTCGGTGGTCGAGGGGTTCAAGGTGGGCAAGGAGGTCGAGGGTGGTCAGGCTCTGACAGGCTCTCCCAAGGCGAGAAAGGGCCTCGCTGTGCAGCGGGAGGCCGTCGCCCGCGCATCCCTGGGCGTTCGAGGGGCGGAGCTCGTGGATGCGTTTGTCGAATGCTAGGTATGCCGGGGGGCGCGCCTGTTGACCTGGGCGCGCCCCCGGCAGGTCAGCTCCCCTTGAGGTCTGGCTCAGGCCTTTACAGGCCGCCCGGCGTTCAGACCGTGTTCTCCTTTCATTTCCTATTCCCTAGGCGAGCTTGCGGCTGAGCTTCTTGAGCCTGCTGATCCTGCGGCGCAGGATGGAGGCACGCTTCGGGTCGTCCCCGCCGGATGCCTTGGCCTTCTTCTTGAGGTCCCGTATCCTGGCCTTGACCTCCTGCTTGGTGAGGATCACCTTGGCCTTCGCCTTCTTCTTCGGGTGGGGGGCAGCGGGTTCGTCATGGATTCCCCGCGCCTGCTTGATGAAGGCGACGAGCTGCTCCTTGTTCATGTCCCGCACCGCGATCTCCGTGTGCTCGTGCGGGATCTCGAGGGCAATCTCCCTCAGCTCCTTGACGGTCATCCTCTCCAGGGGTTTCTCGTCCTTGTGCGGCTTCTTCTCAGACATACCTCCTCCCTTTCGAGCACGTGCACCGCATGGTGCCGATGCCGCCCACATCCGGGCATCGGCCGTGTTCACACGTGCAGAGTCAGTCATGTCCTCGCCCAGTGCTGCACCGTCGTGGGGTGGCGCTCGGACAGGTCCATTGTAGCCGAGCACGGCCCAAAGGGGCAACACCCAGGTGCCAGAAGGCATCGCCATGGGGTCTGGTCAAATACGGACGGGTCGCAGGACATTCCCGTGAAGGCATGCAGGCCGAGACGCTCGCACGGCGCCGGAGGCGGGATCGTGGATGACTGTGAGGCCGCTCATGCGCAGCCGCCTGGTGTCCCATGGCTGGAGAGAGACCGGCCCGGGCGCGAAACGACCTCATGGGGCATGGCGTGTGCCGGTCGTGGCCGTGGAGATGCCCATGAATGAGGCTTGCGAACCGTGGGGGGCGTGCCGGTGGGGGATGCCGACGAGGAAGGTCGTTGGCCTGGACGGCGATTGTGCGGGTGAGGACGGACGGTCACACGACGGCCAACAGCTGGATGTCGCAGACGTTCGTGCCGGTTGGGCCGGTCACGAGCAAGCCGCCCACGGCGTCGAAGAACCCGTGGGAATCGTTGTTCTCCAAGAACGGCCCCGGGTCAGGCCCGTGTTCTCGGACACGCGAAAGGAGCTCGGGTGTCACCATCGCACCGGACGCATCGGTGGGCCCGTCGGTCCCGTCGGTCGCGCCCGAGAGGAAAGAGATCCCCTCGTGGCTCACACCGGCCTTGAGGAGCCCGACGAGGAATGCGAGGGCCATCTCCTGGTTTCTTCCCCCTTTGCCCCTGCCCCTGACCTTCACCGTGGTCTCCCCGCCCGCCACGACGAGGGCGGGCCTGGCGAGATCGGATGCGCCCCGGGCGATGTCGACGGCGAGCTCTGCGAAGGCATGGCCTTGTTCCACTGCGTCGCCCGTGAGCGTGGTGGTGATGATGCGCGTGTTATAGCCGAGGGTGTCTCCCCTCTCTTTCGCGGCCAGGCACGCCGCCCGGTTGTTCCCCACGATGATGTTCGAGACGAGGGAGAGTTCGGCCTCGTTCTCCTTGAGGGTCTCCGGTAGGAGGCCTTCCATGCCTTTGCGGAGCAAGGCCGTGACCGATGCGGGTGCCTTGTCCTCGATGCCGTGTCTCACGAGGACCCCCCACGCGTCGGCGTAGGTGGTGGGGTCAGCCGCGGTGATCCCCGAGGCGATGGTGTCGAGCCTGTCGCCCACCACGTCCGACAGGATCAGCGAGAGCGTCCTGGCAGGCCACAGGTGTCGTATGAGGCGGCCTCCCTTGATCATCGAGATGTGCTTCCTCACGCAGTTGATCTCGTCGATGTCGGCGCCGCACGAAAGGAGCAGGTCCGTGGTTTTACGCTTGTCCTCGAGGCGTATGCCTGGACACGGGAGAACGCACAGGGAGGAGGCGCCGCCCGAGACCAGGACCACGACGAGGGTGGAGGCGTCCGAGCCCTCGGCGAGCCTGGCGAGCTCGAGACCAAAGCGGAGGCTGTTCTCGTCGGGGACCGGGTGGGCCGACTCCACCACCGGCAACCTCCCGAGCGGCTCGGCATGGGCGTATTTCGTCACCACGAGGCCCCCTTCGACCCGGTCGCCAAGGATCTCCTCCACTGCACGCGCCATCCGGCACGACGCCTTGCCCACGCCGAGAACCATGATCCTCCGGAACCTGCCGAGGTCTTCCTCCACCCACGCGCCTTGGCCCGATATGCTGAGCTTCGTACCCGAAAGCCTTGCCCCGGCCCTGATGAGGCGGTACGGGTCCACGCTTTCCACGGCATGGGAATAGATCTTCGGGAGATCGTGCTGGGGACGCATCGTCATGCAGGTGGGCCCTTTCCTCTCGCCATTGATACCTTTTGACAGGGGCGGTTTTGTGAGTCAAGAATCGTTGTCATGCCATGGCCCTGTCGGGATGGATAGGAAAATGCGAGGGGGGTGGGCAGGTGCCGGTTCGCACCGGGCCGCGGCAGAGGAGTGCTCAGCCCGCCCGGGGTGCGTGCGCCGCGAGCCCGCCCGCGCCAGACCTCAGGCGCTGCCGAGGAGATCGCTCTCCCTGTTCATGTCCGAAAGGAATGCCTGCGCATGAGGGGGCCGGGGGCGCTCGTGCAGGGCGGTGTGGATGCTCTTTCCGGCGGGAGGCCTCGAGCAGGCAGAGCGCCGGCTGGGTGGTCGACGCCCGCTACGCGGGGATGGGTGTCGGTTTCGGGAAAAGACACGTGTCGTTTCTCTCCTCGCGGCGCGGTTTCCGACCTGCGCATACGCGTCGCCTCAGGCCGCCTTCGAAACGGGGCGCCCGGAGAGAGGCGGCACAAGACAGAGGGATTGGTCACCGGATGAAGGAGGTGGGGACATGGACAGGATGGGAGTGGAGAGATCGGGTATCGTCCTCTGCGGATCGAACGGCATCACGTTGGCCTACGAGTCGTTCGGCAGTGAGGCGGACCCTCCTGTGGTACTCATCATGGGTCTCAGTTCCCAGATGGTGATCTGGGATGACGACTTCTGCACGGGACTGGCGTCGAGGGGTTTTCGGGTCGTCCGGTTCGACAACAGGGACGTCGGGCTGTCGAGCAGGTTCACCCATGCGGGCGTGCCGGACATAAGAACCCTCATCTCGAACCCGTGGGGTGCCAAGGTGTCCCTGCCTTACACGCTCGCGGACATGGCGGAGGACACGGTGGGCCTGATGGATGCCCTGGACATGGGGAGCGCGCACGTGGTCGGCGCATCCATGGGGGGGATGATCGCGCAGGAGCTTGCCATACGGTACCCGGGCAGGGTCCGCTCCCTGACCTCTATCATGTCCACAACCGGCGACCCGTCGTTGCCGCCCCCTTCCCCTGAGGCGCTCGACATGCTCTTCTGGCCCATCCCGGTGGACAGAAACGGGTACGTGGAGTACTTCAAGAGGGTCTGGAGGCTTTTGAGCGGGCCGGTCTACCCCATGGACGAGCTCGATCTCGAGAGGCTCGCGGCATTGACGTACGAGCGGGGGGTCGAACCGGCCTCGAGCGCGAGACAGTTCGCAGCCATACTGGCGGCCCCGAGCAGGAGGAAGGCCTTGGCCTCCCTGGACATCCCCGCACTCGTCATTCACGGCGACAGGGACCCCCTGGTGCACGTGGAATGCGGGAGGGACACCGCCAGGGCCATACCGAACGCGCGCCTGGTCGTCGTCGAGGGCATGGGCCACGCCATCTCGAGGCCCGTGTGGGGCCTGATCATCGAGGAGCTTGCCGGTCACTTCTCGAGGTCTTGATTATGTGCGCCACGGTGTCTATTGAAGAAACGGGGGAAGGGAGGATCCAAGCCTGAAGGAGGCACACGATGTCGAAGATCAGGAGCACGCTGGACATTGTCATGGAGAAGACGAAGAACCTCTCCATGACCGAGGGCGAGCGTGAGGAGATCAGGAAGAAGGAACTGGCGTCGAGGGTGAAGGGCTGGGTGCAGGGGCTCCTGGACGCCAGACACGAGATAGAGGACGTGAAGGGTTTCATGCGTGCGGAATCCGGGGCGCACCAAGACGTCCATGACGCCGTGAGGCGCGAGCTGCTTGCGCGCATCGACCCCGCCGGGGACAACAAGCGGGTCTTGAGCCTCTTGGGGGCCTTGACCGGTATCGATACCTCGCCCATTGAAAAGGACCTCCAGGCCTACAGGGAGCACCTCGCCGGGGCAAGGACGTCGTTCGTCTCGAGGGCCTCCCAGAGGCTCGCCTCGAGGGGGATATCGGGGTCGGCCGTGGTGCCGAATCCTGACGCGGACCCCGAATGGAAGGCGCACCTGGCGCAAGAGGGTGAGCGTTTCCTGGAAGGCCTTAAGGCCCGCTACAGGCTCGAAAACCAGTAATGCTCGATCGTGGCGAAGTTCTGGGTCACGGCCGTGCGTCCCTTCAGGAGCCTGCCGTGGCCGGGCAGCACGATCTGGGCGTCGAGCGACTTGAGTCTCTTGATGCTCTCCTTGAGTGCCGCGGCGCTCGATCCCGGCAGGTCCGTACGGCCGATCCCGTTCACGAAGATCACATCACCGCAGAAGAGGGCCCCTTTTTCCGGCCAGAACAGGCACACGGAGCCCGGGGTGTGCCCGGGCGTGTGTATGACCTGAAGCCTTGTGTTCCCGACCTCGAGGTCCCCCTCGACGAGGAAGAAATCCGGCTCGGGGATCGGGTATCCGTCGCCTGCGAGCCTCTTGATGTAGAGGAAGTCTTCCCTTGGGAACGTCTTCATGGTCGGGCTCTCGAAGAGCAGTGCCGACTCCATGTGATCCGGGTGGGCGTGCGTGACCACCACGAGGTCTATCGACCGGCGGTTTATCCCCAGGGCCGCGAGTCCCTTCTCCACGTGGTCGAACAGGTGGCTGTGCCCCGGGTCCACGAGGATCCGGGCCCCTGCGTCTATGAGGTAGGTGTTGCAGTTGTTCTGGCGGTAGTCCGTCCAGATGAATCCCGTGATACCATCCGTTATCTTCGTGACCATGTGATCGACCTCTCTCGCCTCTTCGAACGGGCCGTTTCCCTCGACCGGGGCGAAGAGCGCCGACGGCTCGAAAAAGGTCCCGCCTGCGGCGCTTCCACCCCGGGGTCTCCCGGGTGACCCTCTGCTTCTTGGGTAGGGTCTTCCAGGCGCCCCGGTCAAGGTGCGGCGTCAGCGGGGGGACCTGCCAGGCCTATGTCTTCGGCGACTTCCCGCATGCCCGCAATGGTATCCTCGATGAGCTCCTCTATCGACACACCGAGCATCTGCGCCCCCCGCTCGATGATCGAACGGTCGACCCCGGCGGCGAACCCGCTCGATTTCCACTTTTTCTTGACCGAGCCGACCGTGAGGTCCATCACGCTCCTCGAGGGCCTGACGAGGGCGCATGCGCTGACGAGCCCCGTGAGCTCGTCTATGGCGTAGAGGGCCCGTTCCATGGGGCTCTTGGGTTCGACGTCCGAGCACAGGCCGTACCCGTGGGAGACGACGGCCCTGATATACTCCTCGGGCCACCCCCTCTCCTCCAGGATCTCGCGGACCTTCCCGCAGTGCTGGTCCGGGTGGCGCTCGTAGTCCAGGTCGTGCACGAGCCCCACGATCCCCCACTTGTCCTCGTCCTCACCCCTCTTGCGGGCCATGTGACGCATCACGGCCTCCACGGCATACGCATGGCATCGGAGGTTCTCCGCCCCGACGTACTCGTGGAGGAGCCGGAGCGCCTCTTCGCGTGTCGGTGTGTGTCTCTCCATGAACTCCCTCCGCGTTCGAGTGCATGAACTATCCTCCTTTTCGGGGCGGGATGCAACACCGTCCCAAGGCGCTCGTGGCGTAACCGTCCCGCCCCGCTGCCCAGGAACCCGGCTCGCCGAGGTGGAGAGCCGCTTTATGACAGGTCGCGTGACAGGCCCTGAAGCGAAGCTGCCGTGACCCGGGACGCCGTTTGGAGAGAATCCGCCAAGGGGTGTGTGTGCCCGGAAACCCCACCCGACGGAGAGAGATTTCCCTTTTTCCGAGCTCATAGTGGAAAAGAATTACACAAGATCCTTGCAAAGTTCCCAGGTTTCGCACGGGATATTGACGCAATATAATGAATATATTCAATAAGTGTCTATACTATACTATGGCATGGCTCTTGAATATCGATACACACTGTTGTCGCACCCGGACGTTGCGGCCGGGGCGGTTACGAAGAGTCGGTCGGTAGAGACGGGACCCCTCAGGATGCTCATATCCTATTCCTCCTCAGGCCGCATCCAGCAATGGATGCGGCCTGCTCCCTCACTTCTGGAGATACAGCTTGACCCCTGTGCTGGCGCCTGGACCTGCGGGCATGACCCGTTGATCGAGGGTCGGGGTCATTTAAGCTCACCGCATCAAGGGATCTCTTGCCGAACCTGCATGGAGATCCACAGGCGGCGTCCCACGCACCCACGCATTGATTGCTCCATTAGTAGAAAGCCATCCGCTGTGCCCTGGGATTGAGGACCCAAAGCGAACTCGCGGCTACTCGCGTGATGCGGAAAGCCGCTTCATCGCGTCCGGCTTCCCAGGCGGGCGCCACGGTGCTGCCGCAGCCTGTGCCCCTTTGGAGCCCCTCGTTCTTCACGGGGTGCCTGTTGAGTGCCTCCGGAGAAAGTCCACGTAGCGGCCGGCCGTTTCGCGGGGCTTCTCGATCATCGGCATGTGCCCGCACTCCTGCATGATCACGGTCTCGCTCTTCGGCAGGTAGCGCTCGAAGACCTGCGCGGCGGAGACGTGGGTTATCCTGTCGTGGGCCCCCCACAGGATGAGGACCGGCAGGTTCACCTCCGGCAGGACCTCCCTGACGTCGCGCCTGGCCCCATTGACGTCCGCGAAGATCTTTCTCTTGAAGGGGGCGTCTTGTACCGCCCTTCGAGCGAGGACCGACCCGATGGGCCACGGGATGAACGGCTTGTCGTGGAATGCGTAGCCGAGAAGTTCGTGGAACTCCTCCTCTGTCTCGGGCACGAGGACGTTTCTCCCCTGCTCGAGGGCCTTCTGCCTGTCGCTCGGCACGGGGGACTCGGTACCGGCGGAGTCGAAGAGGGCGAGCGTCATGACCCTGTCAGGGTTTCTCGATGTGTAGATCGTGCCCACCCATCCGCCCATGGAGTTGCCGACGAGGTGGAACCGCTCGAGCTTCAGCGCATCGAATGCCTGGCCGAGCGTGTCCGCCATGAAGGAGATGGTGTAGGTCTCCTCCCAGTCCCTGAAGCTTGAACCGTGGCCGGGCAGGTCGAAGGCGACGACGCGGTAGTCGCGGGGAAGGTTGCGCACGAACCTGGGCCAGTTGTCCTTGTCGGCGCCGAACCCGTGGAGGAGCACGATGGTCTCGCCCGGGCCCTCCCGCTTGAGGTAGGAGATGCCTCTCCCGCCCACGGCCACGGACGACTCGTGCATCCCTGCCAGGGATCGTTCCGTGGCGACGGCCGCCACGAACAAGCGGTCCTGCACCGATGCGCATCCCCCGGCCCAGACGATGCAGAGGAAGAAAACAGCGAACACGAAGCGCCTGCCGGAAATCATGACCACCTCCCGTCATTCATTACGTGGTATACCCGTGCTTGCGAGCGGCCTTCGGCATGCAGCGGCTGCCGAAGGCCTCATGCGTCGTGCGGCCCGGGGCCGCCCGCCCTGTTCGCCGCACCTCGACCCCGGGCTGTCTCTGCGGAGCCGCATCACCAGAGGGGTGAAGGACCATCCCCCTCGGCCTCATGTCCTTCAGGACAACGCAACCGGCCCCGGCACGGCGTGTCTGCACTGGGGACCCGCCTGGCAGCTGGCGGCACCCGCGGTGCCCAAGCCGATCATAGCACGTTTCGGCTCAGGCCGCACTACGCCCCGGGGGTGAGGCCCGGGGCCCCGACCGTCAAGGAGGTGGTCAGGCCGTCTTCTCGCTTTCGGGTGATTGTCTCGCGGACGTCCTAGACGATACAGCGTCCTTTGTGCGCCCTCGGGGTCCCTTGGGGCCGGGGCTAGTTCCCGCCTTGCCCTTTCCCGAGGCTTCCCGGGACGATCTTCGAGAACACCGGCAGGAGCAGGGATGCCAGCACGACGCTTCCCGACGCCTGAACGAGGTTCGCGGGCACCTCGGCGAGGGCGGCCTTCTGGTCGTACATGATCACCTCGGTCACGTAGTACCCGAGGACCATCCATGCGGTGCACAAGACGAAACAGGCCACCATCGGCACCGTGGTCCTGCTCGTATCCAGGCGCAGGCGCCTGACCGCGGCACCCGCGAACATGGCCTCCAGGCCCTTGATGAGGAGCGTCCACGGCGCCCACTGGGGATAGCCGCCCAGGATGTCCGCGAGGGCCGATCCCACGCCCCCGGCGATGAAGCCGAGGGCGGGCCCGAAAAAGACGCCGCTAATGAGCACCACGCTGTCGCCCAGATTCATGTACCCTGTGGTCTGGGGGATCGGGACCCTGACGATCATGGTGGCGACCGTCACCAGGGCCATGAAGAGGGAAACCATGGCGAGCTGTCTCACGTTCATCTCCATGCCGCCCTCCCTGTCATGACAGTGCTGCACGCACATTCAACGTCATCTGCATCCTCTCAGACGGGGCCTCCCGTGGAGAGGACCCTGCCGAGCCTGGCCAGGACGCGTTCCTTCCCGAGGGTCGCCATGACCTCGAAGATCCCCGGGGACACGGTCTTGCCCGTGAGCGCCACCCTCAGCGGCTGCGCTACGACCTTGAAGGGCACCCCCAGCCTCTCGAGCAGGGCCTTCACGCGAGGCTCGGCCGCCTCCTTCTCCATGCTCTCCATGCGCGAGAACTCTTCGGCAAGGGCTTTGAGGATCTCCAGGGCCTCCGGGGTGAGGAACTTCCGCATGAGATCTTCCGGCGGAGCCGCGTCCCTGAAGTAGAAGTCGCCGAACTCCACCATCTCCACGAGCGTCTTGGTACGCTCCCTCACGTCGGTCACCACCCTTACCAGGTAGTCTTCCGCCGGGATCTCGTAGCCCTTGCGGGCCGCGAATTCCTTCAGCAGGCCCGCCAGCCGCCTCGGGTCACCGGTCTTGATGTAGTGGTGGTTGAGCCACAGGAGCTTGTCGGGGTTGAAGACCGCCGCAGCCCTCCCCACGTCCTGGATGTCGAAGTACTCGATGAGCTCCTGCCGGCTGAAGATCTCCTGGTCCCCGTGGGACCATGAGAGCCTCACGAGGTAGTTCACGAGGGCCTCGGGCAGGTAGCCCATCTCCTTGTACGCCATGACCGAGGTGGCGCCGTGCCTCTTGGAGAGCTTGGTCTTGTCGGGGCCCAGGATCATGGGGACGTGGGCGAAAAAGGGGATGTCCAGGCCCAGTGCCTCGTATATGCGGATCTGCCTCGGCGTGTTGTTCACGTGGTCGTCGCCCCTGATGACGTGCGTCATGCCCATGGACGCATCGTCCACCACCACGGTGAAGTTGTACGTGGGCATCCCGTCCGAGCGCAAGAGGACGAGGTCGTCCATCTCGGCGTTGTCTATGGAGATCCTCCCCTTGATGAGGTCCTCGAAGGCGGTGACGCCCGTATCGGGCATGCGGAACCTCGCCACGCGGCCGGGCCCCTCCTTGAGCCCCCTGTCCCTGCACGTCCCGTCGTACTTCGGCTTTCTCCCCTCGGCCAGGGCCTGCTTTCGTTTCCTCTCGAGGTCCTCGGGCTCGCAGTCGCACCAGTAGGCCGCGCCCGCGTTCAGGAGGCGCTCGAGGTACGACCTGTAGACGTCGAGCCGCTGAGCCTGGAAGTACGGGCCTTCGTCCCAGTCGAGGCCGAGCCATTCCATCGCCTCGAGGATCTGGCGTGTGTTCTCTTCCGTGGACCGCTCTGCGTCGGTGTCCTCGATGCGCAGGATGAACTTGCCTTGGTGGTGCCTCGCGTGGAGCCACGAGAAGAGCGCCGTCCTGACGCCGCCGATGTGGAGCGCCCCCGTCGGCGATGGTGCGAAGCGCGTCCTGATCTCTCTGTCCATGTCACCCCCGGACCGAATGCGAGATGTAGTTGAGCAGGCCCCCTGCCTTCAGGAGTTGTGCCTCCCGGGCCGAGACCTCGAGATGCGCCTGGATGACCTCGCCCGTCTCGGCGACCGTGACGCCGAGCGGCGATCTCCCCTCCAGCGCCGCGTGGATGCCCTGAACCTTGACGGTCGCGCCTGCGGCGAGGCGCTCGAACCCGGCCTCGTCGATGAGGACGGGCAGGATCCCGAAATTGATGAGGTTCGACCGGTGGATGCGGGCGAAAGACCTGGCGAACACGGCCTTGACGCCGAGGTACATGGGGGCGAGGGCCGCGTGTTCCCTGGACGAGCCCTGGCCGTAGTTGGCCCCGGCCACGATGCACCCTGCGCCCGATGCCTTCGCCCTCTCGGAGAACGTGTCGTCGATGGGGGAAAAGACGTACCTCGATATGGCCTCGATGTTGGACCTGAGGGGCAGGATCTTGGACCCGGCCGGCATGATGTCGTCGGTGGTCACGTTGTCCTGGAGCCTGAGGAGGACCTTGAGAACGAGGCTGTCCTCCATGGGGGCGCGCTTGGGCAACGGCCTTATGTTGGGGCCGCGTCTTATCTGCACGCGTGAAGGGTCCTGCGCAGGCCTCAAGATCATCGAGTCGTCGACGGTGAACGATGCGGGCTGCTCGATCTTAGGGTATGCGCCCAGTTCCCTGGGGTCCGTGATCACGCCGGTGAGGGCGCAGGCGCACGCCGTCTCGGGAGATGCAAGGTAGACCATGGCGTCGCTCGTGCCCGAGCGCCCCTTGAAATTCCTGTTGAAGGTGCGCACCGAGACCGAGCCCGAGGCAGGGGCCTGTCCCATGCCGATGCACGGCCCGCACGCGGTCTCGAGGATCCTCGCTCCCGCGGATATGATGTCCCCGAGCGCGCCCGTGACGGCGAGCATCTCGAGCACCTGTCTCGACCCCGGTGCGATGGCGAGGCTGACGTCGGGGTGGACCTTCCTGCCCTTGAGCAGTGCGGCCACGGTGAGCATGTCCTTCATCGACGAGTTCGTGCACGAGCCTATGATCACCTGGTCCACCTTCGTGCGGGGGATGTCCTTCACCGGCATCACGGCATCGGGGCTGTGCGGGCACGCGGCCAGCGGCTCGAGCACGGAGAGGTCGATGGTTATGGTCTCGTCGTATGCGGCGCCCTCGTCCGCCTCCAGCCTCACCCAGTCGGATGCGCGTCCCTGCGCCTCGAGAAAGGCGAGCGTCCTTTCGTCGCTGGGGAAGATCGAGGTCGTCGCGCCGAGCTCCGCGCCCATGTTGGTGATGGTCGCCCTCTCAGGGACGCTCAGGGTCTCGACGCCTGGTCCCAGGTATTCGAAGATCTTCCCCACGCCTCCCTTGACCGTGAGCCTCCTCAACAGCTCGAGGATGATGTCCTTCGCGCTCACCCAGGGCTTTAGGCTGTTCTCGAGGATGACGCCCACCACCTTAGGCCTTGGCAGGGCGAAGGGCATGCCCGCCATGGCGGCGGCCACGTCGAGCCCGCCGGCGCCGATGGCGAGCATGGCGATCCCGCCGGCGGTGGGCGTGTGGCTGTCGGAGCCGAGCAGCGTCTTGCCCGGCGCCCCGAAGCGCTCGAGGTGCACCTGGTGGCAGATGCCGTTGCCGGGCCTGGAGAACAGGACACCGAACTTGGCCGCCGCGTCCTGGAGAAAACGGTGGTCGTCGGCGTTCTCGAAACCGGTCTGGAGCGTGTTGTGGTCCACGTAGCTGACCGAGAGCCCGGTCTTCACCCTGTCGATGCCCATGGCCTCGAACTCCAGGTAGGCCATGGTCCCGGTGGCGTCCTGCGTCAGGGTCTGGTCGATGGTCAGGAGGTACTCGTCGGCGCTGGATCCGGCCAGGTGGCTCTCGATGATCTTGGCGGTGAGGGTCTTCTTCACGGGCATGGCCTCCGTCGAGTGTCACCTTTCTCTAATGGATGGCATCGACCCCGTCAAGGGTCGCCGGGGTTTTTCACGGCTGCCGTCATGAAAAGGGCAAACAGGCCCCTGTCCGCCACCCGGCATTGACCGGGGCGGGTCTGTCCCGGGCGCACCGGGGGGGCTGCCCCACCTCCTCGCCAGGCCCGCGGCGGCTCGTGTCACGACCGATCCGGGCCGGGAGACCGGCACGCGGCGTCATCGAAAGGGTTCGCTCGGATTCTGGTGGCCATGGCGCCGACGATGCCCGGCGCTCGATACCCACGCGGTTGCAGGGAGATGGATGTCGCAGGGGTGCGTTGTTGACAAAAGGATACATCTTCCGAAAAGAGATACTGTCTCGTTTGGAGACGGACACCGACAGTGGAGGGTTCGATGCTGGCAGGAAAGCGGCGTGTCATGGGAGAGGTGCTCGTGGAACTCGGCCTCGTGGACGAATATCGCCTGAGGCATGCCTTGGAGGTATCCGAGAGGGAAGGGATACGGCTCGGGGAGTCTCTCATCCGGCTCGGCTACCTCGACGAGGATCACGTCCTGGAGATCCTCAGGGACCTGACAGGTGTGCACACGCTCAACATGAGGGCATGGGCGGTGAAGAAGCACGCCCAGACGCTCATGTCCAGGGAACGCATGGCCGAGCTCAAGGCCGTCCCCCTCGACGCCAACAGCAAGAGGGCCGTGGTGGCGTTTGCCGACCCCTTCGACTACCTGGCGGTGGAAAAGGTCAAGTTTCTCATCAACAGGGAAGTGACACCGGTGCTGGCGACGCATTCCCAGATCGAGGATATCCTCGCGCACCTCGAAGCCGTGGGCTACGGAAGGAAGACGGTCCAGCTGAGCGAGGTGAAGAGGGGCAACGCGAACGTGACCCTGCAGGACATGGACGTCTCGGTCATGCTGAAGTTGCTCGACGATCCCGAGTGCACGAGCGTCCACTTGTCGCCGGGTGCCTCGCCGGCACTCCGCGTCGGCGGCTCCTTCAAGAGGTGCAGGCTTCCCATCGTGAACTCGCAGGTCCTGGAGCGGATAGTCGGAGAGTTGACGGACGAGGAACTGAGGGAGCGCCTGCGTGACCGCAAGGAGATCGAGTTCACCTACTCAAAGCCCGGGATGATGCGATACCGGGTGAACATCTATCGGCAGAAGGGGTCCGAACTGGGCGTCATGATCAAGAAGCTCAGGGAGGATATCCCGACCCCGTCGAGTCTCGGGCTCCCCAGGGTGCTCCTGGACATGCTGGACAAGAAGGGGCTCGTACTCATCAGCAGCGCGCGCGGGCAGGGCAAGGACGCCACGATCGCGGCGCTGGTAGGCCATCTCAACAGCACGAGGAGCCTGAACATAGTCACCTTCGAGGATCCGCTCGAGTACATTCACCGCAACAAGTTCTCCAACGTCAACCAGCGGGAGATCGGCAGCGATACCGGCGAGGATGTGCAGGACGTGTTCGATCGCGCCCTCAGGCTCGATCCGGATGTGCTCGTCGTCACGGAGTTGAAGGGGGCGTTCATGATGGATACCGCCACGGTGGCCGCGCACAAGGGGATACTCGTGATCGCCGGGATAAGCGCCGTGGACGTGTTCTCGGCGCTCGAGCAGTTCGTCTCCTCGCTGTCGAGCGATTACATGAGGGGGTTGTTCTCGAGGTCGCTCGTGGGGGCGTACTCGCAAAGGCTCCTGCGGCACGGTACGCGAAAGAAGGCCGCGCTCGCGTGGGAGTGCATCCTCGCGTCGCCGAGGATACAGAAGTATATAAGCGACGACAAGATATACTTCATCAAGGGCCAAGCGCCCGCGCTCAAGGGCGAGTACATGCCCGTCGAGGAGAGCGTGGCACAGGCGATCAAGGCCGGGGCGCTCGATTACGAGTCGGTGAGAAACGAGCACTGGATCAACCAGGAGGCGCTCGCGGCGATCCTTGGTCGGTGATGCGGGCAGGAGGAAGGGGCTCGCCGCATTTTTTATGAACGAGTAATCATTCATTCTCACTTTGGGCTTGCATGGCCCTTCCTGATGGTGTATGGTAATGAACCGTGATTCAGAACAATCCTCTGAATTCATGAATAAAAAACATCTAAGGAGTGTGCGATGAGAAGAGTTGCGACCTTTGTCCTTGTTACCGTGATGCTCGCCGTTTCTGGTCTCGCGTTCGCAGCTGATGGGGCGCAGGCGGTATACGTCGATTGGGCCAAGATCATTTTCGTCGCCGCGTCGATCCTCGCAGCCGGTCTTTGCATGGGTATCGGAGCGACAGGCGCCGGTTCGGGCATGGGCCAGGCCCTCTCCGGGGCGACGGAAGCGGTGGGCCGCAACCCCGACGCCCAGGGCAAGATCATGCTCACGCTCATGGTCGGCCTCGCGATGATCGAGTCCATCGCGATCTACGCCCTCGTTATTTCGCTCATCATCCTGTACGCCAACCCCTTCAAGGCAGTCATCCTCGGGTAGCCTCTTCTAAGGATGAAGCGCGCCGACGGAGCGAGCGAACCACGCGCATGCGCACCGGCCCTTCCAGGCCCGGGGCTCGTCGAGCCGATTCGGCGGGGTGAAGGGGCAAGGGTATGGTTGAACCGCTCGAGGCGATGACGGCAACAAGCCGGCGGTTCGAATAACTCGGTCAGGAGATTGACATGGAGAAGGAAGCGAAAACGAGTTTCAGTTTTGCCAGCGTCGCTGTGAGCTTCTTCATTCTCATCGTGCTTCCTCTCACCATTACCGGGATCATCATCAGCAAGGGGGTGATCAAGGTCGGTGAAGAGGCCACGCAGGCAAACCTGAGAATTCTCGACGACAACCAGAAACAGTCGATAGCAGGCAGGGCACAGAATGTGGCGGATGCAGTCGCGCAGTTCCTGTCGGACCGCGAGAAGGACATCCGCATCGCGTCGATACTGCCCAGGGACGAACAGTCCTACGTCACCTTCCTGAAATCGAACACCAGGGGCGTGGTGGAGTCCTCGAGCGCGGGCATCGTCAAGGTCCCCCTTTCCGTGTACCGCGAGATCGCCTTCCTGGACAAGTCCGGCAAAGAGGCCCTCAAGGTCACCGTTGACGGTGCGGTGCCGGCGGAGAGGCTCAAGGACATGTCCAACCCGGCAAACGGCGACTACGGCAACGAGGACTATTTCCTCAAGGCCAAGGCGCTCGCGCCCGGCGAGTTCTACCTCGGCCCCGTGGTCGGCAGGCACGTGAGCAGGCAGGAGTTCGAGGCGGGAAAGCGGTTCGAGGGCATCATGAGGATGGCGGCGCCCGTGTTCGACTCGGGCGGCTTCGCGGGGGTCGTGGAACTCGCCCTCGACTTCCGCCACGTGATGGAGTTCACCGACCACATCGTGCCCACGGAGTACGGTATGGTGTTTGCGAAGGTGAACCCCGACGACATGAACTACACCTTCCTCGTGGGACGGGACGGAACGATGCTCGCGCACCCGGCCCAATACCTCCTCGGCGGCGTGGGTCCGGACGGGAACCCAGTGCCCGTGCTCGACGACAAGAACTACAACGACCTCGTCAAGACCGGCGGGGGTGTCATGAACGTCCTGAACATGGGCTTCCTGGACGAGAACCTCCCCAAGATCCATGCGCTGGCCTCATCGGGCAAGTCGGGATCGTTCACCTACACCGTGGACAACCGCAGGATCTTCATCGCGTACGCCCACATACCGTTCTACGGGTCGATCTACACGAGGCCCGAGGGGTTCGGATGGGTGGGCATGACGGTGGATATCGACAGGTACCACAAGCTCAGCGAGGACAAGGTCAGGGAGATCCAGCTCAAGGTCGAGAGGTGGCAGAAGTCGAGCATCGTGGTGGTCTTCGTGTCGCTGATCCTCCTGTTCGTCATCGCGTTGATCCTTGCAAGGGGGCTGTACCGCTCGATCCAGAAGCGTGACGGCAAGGCACCCATGGGGAACTACGACGACTAGCAGGGACTTGAGTACAAGCGAGAGACAGCCGTTGCAGGAGGGCGATGAGCGCATCGTTCCTCCTGCAACTCTTTTCAGGTCGTCCACAGGCAAGGGCCTCACCGAAAACGACGGAGGGATATATGGCAGCCAAGATCCTTGAGAAGCGACAGTTGTCGGAGAACGTGTTCAAGATGGTGCTCGAGGGCGAGCGCATAGCGAGGAAGCGCAAGGCAGGACAGTTCGTGGTGCTGAGGATCCACGAGGAAGGGGAAAGGATCCCCCTGACCATCGCGGATGCCGACCCGGAAAAGGGGACGGTGACCATCATCTTCCAGGTCGTCGGAAAGTCGACGGCGCACCTTTCCGACCTCAACCCCGGGGACACCCTGCTCGACCTCGTGGGGCCCCTCGGGAAGCCCACCCACATAGAGAAGGTGGGCACGGTGGCCTGCATCGGCGGCGGGGTGGGGATCGCGCCCGTCTACCCCATCACCCAGGCCATGAAGCATGCGGGCAACCACATCATCTCCATCATCGGGGCCAGGAGCAAGGACCTCATCATCATGGAGGACGAGATGAAGGCCGTCTCGGACGAGTTCGTGGTGGCCACGGACGACGGTTCCTACGGGTTCAAGGGGTTCGTGAGCCAGGCCCTGGAAGAGAAGTACCTCATGCAGGGCAGGAAAATCGACATGGTGGTGGCCATCGGGCCGGTGCCCATGATGCGGGCCGTGTGCGACACCACGAAGAAGTACAACGTGCCCACCGTGGTCTCGTTGAACTCCATCATGGTGGACGCCACGGGCATGTGCGGGGCGTGCAGGGTGAGTGTCGGAGGGAAGACGAGGTTCGTCTGCGTGGACGGCCCGGAGTTCGACGGGCACCAGGTGGACTTCAGGCAACTCATCGACAGGCAGAGAATCTACCTGCAGGAAGAGAAGGAAAGCTACGACCACTACTGCTCGTGCAGGCTGGGGAAGGGAGGCAACTAGAATGGACATGAAAGAGAGACTCGCGATCCCCCGGCAGCCCATGCCGGAACAGGACCCCAAGGTCAGGGCCCGCAACTTCGACGAGGTGCCCCTGGGATACACCCCCGAGACGGCGAAGACCGAGGCGCTCAGGTGCATCCAGTGCAAGAACCCCGCGTGCGTGGAAGGCTGCCCCGTTCAGGTGGACATCCCCGGGTTCATAGCGAAGATCGTCGAGGGTGATTTCATCGGAGCCGCGCGTCACATCAAGAAGACGAACGCCCTGCCGGCGGTGTGCGGGAGGGTCTGTCCCCAGGAGATACAGTGCGAGCAGCGTTGCGTGCGCGGCAAGAAGGGTGACCCCGTGGCGATCGGGAGGCTGGAGAGGTTCGTGGCCGACTACGAGCGCGCATCCGGGGACGTGGCCATCCCCGAGAAACCGGCGCCCACGGGAAAGCGTGTGGCGGTCGTGGGCTCGGGGCCCTCGGGGCTCACCGTGGCGGGCGACCTGGTGCAGCTCGGGCACGAGGTGACCATCTTCGAGGCGCTCCACAAGCCGGGGGGCGTGCTCGTCTACGGGATCCCGGAGTTCAGGCTGCCCAAGGCCATCGTGGCCGCGGAGGTGGAATACCTCGAGAGGCTCGGCGTCAAGATCCAGACCTCGTTCGTCATCGGGAAGACCGCGACGGTGGACGAGCTCTTCGAGTATGGCTACGACGCGGTGTACCTCGGGACAGGCGCCGGCCTGCCCACGTTCATGAACATCCCCGGCGAGAACTTAAACGGCGTGTACTCGGCGAACGAGTACCTCACGAGGTCGAACCTCATGAAGGCCTACAAGTTCCCCGAGTACGACACACCCATCGTCAAGGGCAAGAACGTCGCCGTCATAGGCGGCGGCAACGTGGCCATGGACTCGGTGAGGACCGCCATGAGGCTCGGCGCCGACCATGTCTACCTCATCTACCGCCGCTCCCGCGCGGAAATGCCGGCCAGGATCGAGGAGATCCACCATGCAGAGGAGGAGGGGATCGAGTTCCATCTCCTGACCAACCCGGTACGTTACATAGGCGATGACAAGGGGTGGGTCGTTGGGGTAGAATGCCTCAAGATGGAACTCGGGGAACCCGACGAGTCCGGCCGCAGGCGGCCGGTTCCCGTCAAGGGGAGCGAGTTCGTCATCGACGTCGACACGGTGGTGGTCGCGATCGGGGCAGGCGCGAACCCGCTTGTCCAGAGCACCACGCCCGGCCTCGAGACGAACAAGTGGAATTACATCGTCGCGGACGAAGAGACTGGACAAACCTCACGCGAGGGTGTATTTGCAGGCGGCGACATCGTCACCGGCGCGGCGACGGTCATCCTCGCGATGGGTGCTGGCAGGAAGGCCGCGAGGGCGATGCACGAGTACCTGATGTCCAAGAAATGAGATTCGTTTCGTTGAGAGAGGAGAGGGTATGACCCTTGCCGAAGTGAGAGATATCCTTGACGCAGAGGTGATCGTGGGGGAGGACAAGCTCGACATGATCGTGGAACGCGGGTTTGCCGCAGACCTCATGAGCGACGTCCTCGCCTTCGCCAAGGAAGGATCCATGCTCCTGACAGGGCTCACCAACCCGCTCGTGGTCAGGACGGCAGATACCCTGGACCTCAGTGTCATAGTCTTCGTGAGGGGCAAGCGCCCCTCCCCCGAGGCCGTGAAACTCGCCCAGGAGAAGAATATCCCGCTGCTCGCGACCAGGTACATACTCTTCGAGTCCTGCGGGAGACTCTACGGCGCCGGCATGAGGGGCTCCATAGTCAAGGTGGGGGAGCCGCGGGATTAGCGCTCCCCCTCGTCCTTCCAAGGATCCATTCGCCCGGGCGCCCGCCTGGCCATCGCCCTTACGCGGACAGGCCTTTCGCGCAGGTGCCCCTTCCGTTGTAGTGCAAGCAGCCTTGCGCGCGGGCGGTGTTTGCATATGCAAGCTTAAGTTGGTATATGGTGATACCGATAGGTGTGCTGAGGGAGCAGAGCATGGCTGCAGGACCTTCCGACATCTCCGTGATCCTCTCCCAGGCCGGGAGGATCGAGAAGATCACGCAGAACACCTTCGTGCAGTCGGAGGTCGCCAAGCAGATCCTCACGGAGCAGGAGGCCAAGGAGAGGCTCCAGCGCACGCGCGAGGTGAACCAACCGCCCAAGGCCCACGAGATCACCATCAGCGAGAAGGCCAAGCAGGAGAGCATGAGACACGCGAAGGACTCCGGGGCACGGTCCGCTCCCGATGAGACGCCCGGGACCGAGACGGCCCAGGAAGAGGCCGGGCCGGAGAACAAGCACATCATAGACGTGGTGGTGTGAAGGTGAGGATCTTTTCCTCGGATCCCTTGTACCTGCTCCTTGCGGTCCAGATGGTCATACAGATCGTCCTGGTCTTTTTCGTCGTCCTCCTCCTCGTGGTCGAGAAGAGGCGCAGGATGAGCGCCGACGCCCTCGAAGAGCTCAGAAAGGTCGTTGACCAGACGAGGGAGCTCTCCCAGGCCTTCCAGGAGAACGTGCAGCAGCGTGTGGACGTCTTGGGCAGGCTCATGGCCGAACTCGACGACAAGACCGCATCCGCCAGGCGACTCGTCAACGCCCTCGAAGAGGTCTCCGTGAAGGCGAAGAGGTCACGGCAGTTCGGCCAGGAGGACGTGAAGAAACTGCACAAGGGCGGGTACGACCCGCTGGAGATCTCCCAGATCACGGGCATCCCGGTGGGGGAAATCCAGCTCATGATCAAGGTTGGGGAACCCCGCACCTGAAGGTGTGACACCCCATGACCGTCACGCAAATCACCGCCGCCAAGCAAGGCGTCATCCTCCTCAGAGACGCGGTCCCCTCTCTCGCGGTGGGCAGGCAGGTCGTTGCGACGGTGCTGTCGGCCCCGAAGGACGGCATGGTGCTCGTGTCCATGTTCGGCAGGCGCATCCTGGTCGAGACCACCCTGGAGCTGTTCGAGGGACAGGTCTTGAGGCTCAGGGTCCACGAGCTCGAACCCCGGGTGGTCATGAAGCCGGAGGCGGCTCCCGCTTCCGCCCGGGCGGCACAGGAAGACGTCGAGGCCCTGGTGGCGCGCCTGGCGGGACGCTTCCCCCAGGCCGAGGTGAGGTCTTTCGATCTCAGGGAGATCGTGAAGACCCTCCTGCGGGAGGGGAAGGACGACCCGAAGGTGATCTGGCAGGCAAAGACCCTCATCGAGGAGTTTGCCAGGCTTGCGGGCCTTCCGGCGGCGTTTTTCCTGGTGCCCGTCGTCGACGACCAGGGCAGGTCGAAAGCGAGGATCTCCGCAGAGAAAACCGATGACGGGTACCGGCTGCACTTCGACGTGGAGACCGACGCGCTGGGGATCGTGGAGTGCACGGCTTTAAGGAACCGGGCGGGTATCCACGTGGAGATCTCGTCCGCCCACCAGGAGGTCGTCTCCCTCATGAAGGCCCACCTCCACGAGCTCGCGTCGGCCCTTGGGGACATGGGCGTGACAACCCTGGAGGTGGTGCGCAGGGCGCATGCCGTTCGTGAGCCCACCGTGGATATGCTCGTATGAGAAGGAAGAAGCCCGACCCTGAGAGGGCCGTCGCCCTCAAGTACGAACGGGGCAGGGACCCCGCCCCGAGGGTGACGGCCAAGGGCAGCGGCGCCGTCGCCGCGAAGATCCTCGAGCTCGCGAGGAAGCACGGTGTTCCGATCGAGAAGGACCCCGCCCTCCTCGACGCCCTCTACCGGCTGGACCTGAACGAGGAGATCCCGGAGGAGCTCTACCGCGTGGTGGCCGAGATCCTCGCCTTCGTCTACAGGATGAACGCGCTCAAGAGGGCCTGAACCTGCGCGCGCCCATGCCTGGATGGAGAGACCGGGGCGGTGCGCATCACCTGTCTCCCTGATCGCGACAAGCCCGCATGCCGGCGAGATCGCCGCACCAAGGGATCAAACTGTTCTGCAGCCCCCTGCAGGGATGGGTGGTGGCGCCGCCCGATCGTCTCCGGGTGTGATTGTCTTCTCGGTGAGCGCATCCAAGCCGAGGATTGGCGCCCTTCATGGAGGAGTCTCGGCGATCGGGTGGACGGACGGAGAGGTGCGTCTTGCAAGAGTTTGCCTGGTGGACGTATCCGGCGGATCTCGGGAGATGTCTCGGGGGGCTTGATTCACCACCGCCGTCCCTATAATAATAGTCCTGCATGGATGTGAGTGCGGGGTCTGCCGGAGAGGCGACCCTTGTGAAAGGAGGATAAGGTATGAGGAGATCGTTCGTCATCGTTTTCCTGGTGTGTCTGACGGCGGCTGTTCCCGTCCTGAGCCACGCGAGCCAGAAGAACACGGGTTGCGGCCTGGGTTCCGTGATCTTCAAGGGCCAGGATGCACTGCTGTTCCAGATCCTTGCCGTGACCACCAACGGCACCTCGGGCAACCAGACCTTCGGGATCACCACGGGCACCCTGAATTGCGATAGGTTCATGACAACTTTAGGGGGTTAGATCGTAACATTTTGAGGAGCAGTTTGTACACATCTTCGTTGCGGTGGTTGAACCTGAACTCGGTCTCTTTCAGATGGAGATAGAAGGTACTCTTGCTCATGCCTCGAAACTTGG
>JAKPDW010000093.1:10000-12661 GCA_029552245.1 Deltaproteobacteria bacterium | reverse complement strand
ACGCCCCGTCATTACCCTTCCTCTTACTCATCAACGGTCCTCCTTCGGTTAGAGTTTTTTACCCAAAATCCTTCTCTCCGAATGGAGGACCTTTTTCAATGACAAACCAGAAAGTGCGAAAAATATTTTACGTTATCCACCGGCTTGCGGTGACGTGGCCGTGCGAGGCCCTGAAACGCAAGCCACGCATCCGTTTGAGGAGGCGGCAGGAAGACGGAAAGGTGAACAGATACAAGGCGCATGAAAAAGGCCCCCGGCTGTTGGCCGGGGGCCTCGATTGTTGTCCTGGCAACGTCCTATTCTCCCACCCGGCTGCCCGAGCAGTACATTCGGCGCTAAAGGGCTTAACTTCCGAGTTCGGAATGGGATCGGGTGTTTCCCCTTTGCCATGGTCACCAGGAACTTTCTTGCACTGGATGATTCCTGAGTTCAGATGGTATAAGCTTGGAAGAGAGCGATTTGTAGGTCAAGCCTCACGGCCGATTAGTACCGGTTAGCTCAACGCATTGCTGCGCTTACACACCCGGCCTATCAAACATGTAGTCTCCATGTGGCCTTCAGCCCGCTTGCGCGGGAGGGAAATCTAGTCTTGAGAACGGCTTCCCACTTAGATGCTTTCAGCGGTTATCCGTGCCGAACGTAGCTACCCAGCTGTGCCGCTGGCGCGACAACTGGAGCACCAGAGGTTCGTCCATCCTGGTCCTCTCGTACTAGGGACAGATTCTCTCAAATTTCCTACGCCCACGGAGGATAGGGACCGAACTGTCTCACGACGTTCTAAACCCAGCTCGCGTACCGCTTTAATTGGCGAACAGCCAAACCCTTGGGACCTGCTCCAGCCCCAGGATGCGATGAGCCGACATCGAGGTGCCAAACCTCCCCGTCGATGTGAACTCTTGGGGGAGATAAGCCTGTTATCCCCGGGGTACCTTTTATCCGATGAGCGATGGCCCTTCCATTCGGAACCACCGGATCACTAAGACCTGCTTTCGCACCTGCTCGAGGTGTCCCTCTCGCAGTCAAGCTCCCTTATGCCTTTACACTCGCCGGCTGGTTTCCAATCAGCCTGAGGGAACCTTAGCGCGCCTCCGTTACTCTTTGGGAGGCGACCGCCCCAGTCAAACTACCCACCAGACAGTGTCCCTCTCCCGGTTCACGGGAGCAGGTTAGTATCCCGAGTAGATCAGGGTGGTATTTCAAGGACGACTCCACCGAAACTGGCGTCCCGGTTTCACAGTCTCCCACCTATCCTACACAGACCCACCCAAGATACACTGTCAAGTTGTAGTAAAGGTCCACGGGGTCTTCCCGTCCTTCCGCGGGTTGCCAGTATCTTCACTGGCACTGCAATTTCACTGAGCCCCTCGTTGAGACACCGCCGAGATCGTTATGCCATTCGTGCAGGTCGGAACTTACCCGACAAGGAATTTCGCTACCTTAGGACCGTTATAGTTACGGCCGCCGTTTACCGGGGCTTCGGTTCACTGCTTCGCCTTGCGACTAACAGATCCCCTTAACCTTCCGGCACCGGGCAGGCATCAGACCCTATACATCATCTTGCGATTTGGCAGAGTCCTATGTTTTTAGTAAACAGTCGCCCCGGCCATTTTTGTGCCACCCTCCTCGGCTTCAGAAGTGAATTCTTACACCTAGCGAGGGCACACCTTCTCCCGAAGTTACGGTGTCAAGTTGCCGAGTTCCTTAACGAGGTTTCACTCAACGCCTGAGGATTTTCACCCCACCCACCTGCGTCGGTTTACAGTACGGACACCGACGTAACTCGCTAGAGGCTTTTCTTGTCAGTGTAGGATTTGCCGCTTCGCTCGCAATTGAACTCGTCATCACCTCTCAGGATTGACGGGCCTCCGGATTTGCCTGGAGACCCTCCCTACAGGCTTGAACCGGGACGACCAACGCCCGGCACGGCATACCTTCCTGCGTCCCCCCATCGCTGGTAACGCTACGTCAGTGGTACAGGAATATTAACCTGTTTACCATCACCTACGCCTTTCGGCCTCGGCTTAGGCTCCGACTAACCCTGCGCGGATCACCCTTGCGCAGGAAACCTTGGGTTTACGGCGTACGGGATTCTCACCCGTATTATTGTTACTCATGTCAGCATAAGCACTACCAGGGCCTCCACCGCTCCTCACGGTACGGCTTCGCAGGCAACTGGTACGCTCCCCTACCATCATAGGCATGAAGCCTAGATCCGCAGCTTCGGTTAGATGCTTGAGCCCCGTTGAATTTTCGGCGCAGAATCACTCGACCAGTGAGCTATTACGCTTTCTTTAAATGGTGGCTGCTTCTAAGCCAACATCCTGGTTGTTTGTGCAATCCTACCACCTTTCACACTTAGCATCTATTGGGGACCTTAGCTGGCGGTCTGGGTTCTTTCCCTCTCGTCCATGGAACTTATCTCCCATGGGCTGACTCCCAGACTAAAATAACCGGTATTCGAAGTTTGGTTGGGGTTGGTAATCCGCGAGGACCCCTAGCCCATCCAGAGCCCTACCCCCGGCATTCATCGTCTGAGGCTATACCAAAATATATTTCGGGGAGAACCAGCTATCTCCGAGTTTGATTGGCCTTTCACCCCTATCCACAGGTCATCCGAGAAGTTTTCAACCTTCACCAGTTCGGGCCTCCAGTCCGTTTTAC
>JAKPDW010000093.1:0-5000 GCA_029552245.1 Deltaproteobacteria bacterium | reverse complement strand
GCGGAACCTGCTGATCAGGTGCGTGGTGTCGTCCACCGCGATCCCTAATGCCACCGATGCGATCATCACGGTCCCCACGTTCAGGTTGATGCCGGTCCACCCCATGAACCCGATGATGAACATGACGGGCAGCACATTCGGGATGATCGCCAGCGCCCCGTACCTCACCGACCACATGACGAGGAACATGACCCCGAACACGAGGACGAAGGCGAGCGAGAACGATCGTATCTGGCTCTCCACGATGTACTTGTCGATCATGCTGAAGATGAACGAGAACCCGGTCAGCCCGACCCTGACACCGCCGTCAGGGAATACGTTCGCGATCTCTGAGCGGATCCTGGACATGAGCTCTCGAACCTCGGCCGAGCTCGTGTACTTCAGCCTCACCGATATCCTGCCCACGGAGTTGTCGATGTTGGCATAGCGTTCGATCTCTTCCCTGCCGGTCTGGGACATGCTGAAGAGGAGGGCTTCCTGGGCTATCAGCTCGGTGGTGTCGGGAACCCTGTAGTGCGTTTCGTCCCCTCCCTTCAGGGTCCGGTTGACCGCCTTGATGTAGTCAGCCAGGGAGATCGCCTTCCTCACGTTCGGCATCCGCTCGATCCTGCGGGAGAGCCTGTCCATGCCGGAAAGCACCTTTGGGTCCATGAGCATGCCGGGTTCGCCCACGAGCACGAGTTCCACGTTCCCGATGCCCGAGAGCGCCCGGTCGAACTTCATCGCGTTCTTCCTGAGCTCGCTGTCCTCGGGAAACCACTCGAGTTCGTTCGAGTCGATCGTGACCCTTCCCATGCCCACGGCGGAGGCGACGGTCAGGAGGATCGTGATCACGAGGATGAGCCCGTGACGCCTTTCGTTGGCGCGCGCGACCAAGGACAGCGAGCGCCCCCACCAGCGGTGTTCCCGGACCCTACGGTCCGGGGTCACGGTCAGGAGGAAGGGAACCACGAAGAGCGAGATGAGGAACGAAAAGAAAATCCCGGCTCCCGAGGTGAAACCGAACTGCTTGACCGCCCTTATGGGGCTGGTCATGAGCGAGAAGAGCCCAAGGGACGTGGTGATGCTGGCGATGAAGCAGGGCACGGTGATGAAGCGCACCATGGACAGGAAGGAGGCCCCAGGCGCGTGCGCCTTCCTGACCTCGTCGTAGTACTCCATCATGTGGATGCTGTTCGACAGCGAGAGCACCACGACGAGCGGGATGATCATGCCGCTTATGGGGTTGAAGGCGTACCCCATGAGCGAGTGGAGCCCCAACGTCCACACGAGGCTCAGCCCCACCACGACGGTGACGATCACGATCCTGGAGAACGACCTGAAGAGCACGTAGATGGTCAGGATACCTATCGCGATGCCCAAGGCGGGAAGGAGCGTCTGGTTCTGGCGGGTGGCCTTGACGAACTCGCTGCTCACCATGAGGCCGCCGCTCAAGAAGACCTCCAGCGAGGCCGGCTTTCCGCGATCCATGACCGCCCTGACCTGCGCTATGATCTCGTCGACGTGCGCGCTGTCGATCTCGTCGAACACTACGTAGAGGGCCGTCATCCGGCCGTCCTTCGAGACGAGGTAGTCGGCGAACAGCTCGTCCTCGAGGGCCGCGCGCCTGATCTCCCGCGGTGGCGTGCGTTCGTATCCCTCCAGGAGGGGCCTCACGTCGATACCCTGCTCGGTGCCCCTCACCCGGTTCGCATTGGCCAGGCTCACCACGTACCTGACATGGTCGACGGTCTCGAGTTCGTCGGTCTTGGCGACCAGGTAGGCGAGGTTTTCCCTCGTGAAGAGGTTTTCGGACTCGAGACCGACGATGAGGGAGTCTCCCCCCTCGAAGGTGTCCCTGAAGAGCCGGAAGTCCACGGAGACCGGGTCGTCATCCTCGAACCAGGCGTCGAGCTTGTTGTTCATCTCGAACCTGATGTTCGCCGCGAAGAACACCCCGGCGAGGATCACGGCGGAAAAGAGCCACGCCCTCAACCGGTAGATGAATGCGGCCAGGCGCTCCATGGCGGCGGGGAGGGCCTCAGCCTATCGCGACCTTTGCGAACCTGCGCTTGCCCACCTTGATGATATGGACTCCCTTGTCGAGCACGAGCTCGGCGTCCGTCACCCGCGCATCGTCCACGTGAACCGCCCCCTGGGCGATCATGCGTCTCGCCTCGGACGTGCCGGACACGAGCCCGGCCTCCTTGAGGACCGCGCATATCCAGGGCCTCTCGAGCACGAGGGCGACCTCCGGGAGGTCTTCGGGAATCTCCTTGGCCCTGAACACCCGTATGAACTCCTCCTGGGCACGCCCGGCCTCTTCACGCCCGTGGAAGCGCTCCACGATCTCGAAGGCCAGGCGCATCTTCGCGTCCATGGGGTGGAGGGACCCGCCCTCCACGGCCTTCCTGAGCTCCTCGATCTCCCCGAGCCGCAAGGTGCTGAGCAGCTCGTAGTACTTCCACATGAGCCCGTCCGAGATGGACATGACCTTGCCGTACATCTGGCGGGGCGGCTCGTCCACCCCGATGTAGTTGTTGTATGACTTGCTCATCTTCAGGACGCCGTCGGTGCCCTCCAAGAGCGGCAGCGTCATCACCACCTGGGGCTCCTGGCCGTAGGCCTTCTGGACCTCCCTGCCCATGAGCAGGTTGAAGATCTGGTCCGTGCCGCCGAGCTCCACGTCGGCCTCGAGGGCCACGGAGTCATAGCCCTGCACGAACGGGTAGAGAAACTCGTGGATGCTGATCGGGTGCTGCGACTGGAAGCGCTTCTTGAAGTCGTCGCGCTCGAGCATCCTCGCAACGGTCTGAACGGAGGTGAGCTTGATGAAGTCCGCGACCACCATGGTGTCCATCCACTCTGAGTTGAACCGCACGATGGTCCTCTTCGGGTCGAGGATCTTCTTCACCTGCTCCTGGTAGGTCTTCGCGTTCTCGAGGACCTCCTGCCTGGAGAGCGGCGGCCTCGTCGTGCTCCTCCCGCTCGGATCCCCGATCATGCCCGTGAAATCGCCTATGAGGCAGATGACGTCGTGACCCGCATCCTGGAACTGGCGCATCTTCTGGAGGACCACCGTGTGGCCCAGGTGGATGTCGGGCGCCGTCGGGTCGAACCCTACCTTCACCCTGAGCGGCCTGCCCCTCTTCAGTTTCTCAAGGAGCTCCCCTTCCGAGACGATGTCCACGATACCGCGTTTCAACTCCGCAATCTGTTCCAGCATCATCCGCCCCTTTCCACGAGACTGTGCCCACCATCGAGGGGGACCGCCCGCCGTCATGCCGGCATACCGGCCGCCTCGGGCCGAGCTCTCTGCCCGCCCTCGTTCACTTCGCGAATCTCACTGCCCTGCTCTCGCGTATCACCACCACACGGATCTGGCCGGGATAGGTCAGCTTTTCCTCGATGGCCTTGGTGATCTGTTGCGCCAGGAGGTCGGCGCCGGCATCGCTGACCTTGTCCACGTCGACCATGACGCGGACCTCCCTGCCGGCTTGAACGGCGTACGCCTTCGAGACGCCGTCGAAGGAGGTGGCTATGGTCTCGAGCTCGACGAGCCTCTTGATGTAGTTCTCGAGCATCTCCCTCCTGGCCCCGGGCCTGGCCGCGGAGAGCGAGTCCGCAGCCTGGACGAGGAAGCCGTAGACCGAGTTCACCGGTGCCTCGTTGTGGTGGGAGGCTATGGCCTCCACGACCTTGTTGGACTCGCCGTAGCGCTTCGCCATGTCCGCCCCGATGATCGCGTGCGATCCCTCGACCTCGTGGTCCACGGCCTTGCCTATGTCGTGGAGCAGCCCCACGCGCTTGGCGATCTTCTGATTCACGCCGAGCTCGGCCGCGAGGATGCCGCAGAGGTGGGCGACCTCCAGCGAATGCTGGTAGACGTTCTGGGAGAAGCTCGTGCGGTATTTGAGCTTTCCGACGAGCTTGACGAGCTCGGGGTTGAGCCCGTGAAGACCGAGCTCGAAGGTCGCCTGCTGACCCGCCTCCCATATGGCCTCGTTGATCTCCTTGGTCACCTTCTCCACGACCTCTTCGATCCTCGAGGGGTGGATCCTCCCGTCCACCACGAGGGTCTCGAGGGAGAGTCTCGCTATCTCGCGCTTGATGGGATCGAAGCTCGAGAGGATGACGGCATCCGGCGTGTCGTCGATGATGAGATCCACGCCTGTCGCCGCCTCTATCGAGCGGATGTTGCGGCCTTCCCTCCCGATGATGCGGCCTTTCATCTCCTCGCTCGGGAGGTTCACCACCGAGACCGTCCTCGTGCTCACCACGTCCGTCGAGTATCTCTGGATGGCCGTGGACAGGATCCTCTTTGCGCGCTTGTCCGCCTCCGCCTCCGCCTCGTCCTGGATCTGCTTGAGGAGCTTCGCCGCTTCGTGGCGCGCCTCGCTCTCCAGGGAGGCCATGAGCTCCTTCTTCGCCTGGTTCGAGTCCATGCCGCTGATCTCCTCGAGCTTGTCGATCTGCTGCTTTCTCAGCGACTCCACCTCAGCCTTGAGGTTCTCCACGTGGCGCATCCTGTCCGACAGCGACTGTTCCGCCTTCCGGATCTCCTGCTCGCGCTTGTCCAGCTGGCTGAGCTTGTTGTCTATGAGCTCCTCGCGCTGGTGTATCCTCTTCTCTATGACGGAGACCTCCTTGAGGCGCTCCTTCGCCTCGGCGTCGCTCTGCGTCTTCGCCGTGAAGACGATCTCCTTGGCCTTGAGCTGGGCCTCCGCCTCTATGTTCGCAGCCTCCTTCTGCGCTTCGTCTATGATGCGGGCACCCTCGGCCCTTGCATCGCTCAGCGTCTTGCCCCTGACGAGGGCGTTCAACCCGATACCCAGGAGTGCACCCACTACGAGTGCAACCGCTATGGAGACGATTGTCATTGTCATTCCTCGCCTTCTTTATGTATTCCGGCCTGGGTCGCGACGTAGCCGACCCTGGCGTCCCACGGGTCCGCCGGGAGTTCCTCCACGAGGAACTCGTCGAGACAGACGCCTACGGAAACGACGTCAGGGTTTCCGCCC
>JAKPDW010000086.1 GCA_029552245.1 Deltaproteobacteria bacterium | reverse complement strand
CACCTTGTCGCCCTTCTTCACGTCCAGCGGGAACACCTTGCCTTCCTCGTTCTTCCTGCCCGGGCCCGCGGCGATCACCTCGCCCATCTGGGGCTTCTCCTTGGCGGTGTCAGGGATGATGATGCCGCCCTTGGTCTTCTGGTCTTCCTCGATCCTCTTGACTATGACACGGTCGTGCAACGGCTGAATCTTCATGCCAGTCCTCCTTTATGAAAGTTTCTCCAAGGTATCCTGTTGGCACTCGTTGTGAGTGAGTGCTAACAGTCATTAGTGTATCACTTCGCCGTTGTCAAGGGGGAAATTGTCGACGTACCCATCCGGACGATGGTCTCTGCGGAGAGGGATGCGGAGCCAATGGACGGCCATGAACGCACCCTGCTGGACGATACGGTGCGCACCCATGGTTCACGATGGGCACGCCGTTGTTGTCCATGTGCCGGGAGGATCCTTCAGAAAGGGAGTGCATCATGAAGGGAGTGCATCGTGGGCCTTGAATCCTTTGGTACTTTGCAACAAGAGGTCTTGACTCGCGGGGTAAGCCGTGGAAGAAGGTGTCTCATTGCGACTTGAAGAAAGGTCGGTCGTGTGTGAGGCGAACCCCCATCCTTGCCGCCAAGGGGGCTTGCCTCCCATGAGGCGGCAGGAGACAGAGACGAAGAGGCGCCCTCGATGGAGATGAACGTGCTTCCCGGCAAGCCGTACCCCCTCGGTGCTACGGTATACCCTCATGGTGTCAATTTCTCCCTGTTCTCCAAGAACAGCTACGAGGTGGAACTGCTCCTCTTCGACGACCCGGACGACGCGAGGCCCTCTCGAGTCATCAGGCTCGACCCCAAGACGAACAGGACCTTCTACTACTGGCACTGCTTCGTCACCGGCCTCGAGCCGGGGCAGCTCTATGGATACCGGGTGTATGGGCCCTTCGACCCCGCCCGGGGGCACTTCTTCGACGGGCAGAAGGTGCTCGTGGACCCGTATGCGTTATCCGTGGTGCTGGGGAAGAACTACGAGAGGGAGGCTGCCTGCAGGCCGGGGGACAACTGCGGGCACGCACCGAAGTGCGCGGTGGTCGACCCCAAGGCGTACGACTGGGAGGGCGACGAGCCCCTGAGGCACGACTATCGAACGAGCGTGATCTACGAGCTCCACGTGGGCGGCTTCACCCGGCACCGAAACGCGAACGTGTCGCCTGGAAAGAGGGGCACCTACGCAGGGCTCGTCGAGAAGATACCGTACCTGAAGGAGCTCGGGATCACGGCGGTGGAGCTCATGCCGGTGCAGCAGTTCGACGAGCAGGATGCGCCGCCCGGCCTCTCCAACTACTGGGGATACAGCCCCATGGCCTTCTTCGCGCCGCATGGGGGGTACAGCTCGAAGGGTGGCGCCGCCGGGCCCATGGACGAGTTCAGGGACATGGTGAAGGCCCTGCACAGGTCTGGCATAGAGGTGATCATCGACGTGGTGTACAACCACACCGCCGAGTCGGGCATCGACGGCCCGACGCTGTCGTTCAGGGGCCTCGAGAACACCTACTACTACATCTACGACATAGAACACAGGAGGTACGAAAACTTCAGCGGGTGCGGGAACACGGTGAACACGAACCACTCCATCGTCCGCAGGATGATCACGGAGTCATTGAAACACTGGGTCAAACACATGCACGTGGACGGTTTCAGGTTCGACCTCGCATCCGTCATGGCGCGCGGTGAGCGGGGCGAACCCCTGGAACGGCCGCCCATCCTCTGGTCCATCGAGTCTGACCCTGTTCTGGCCGGCACGAAGATCATCGCCGAGGCATGGGACGCTGCAGGGCTCTACCAGGTTGGGTCGTTCATCGGAGAGCGTTTCGCAGAGTGGAACGGGCAATTCCGCGATGACGTCCGAAGGTTCGTCAAGGGGGACACGGGCGAGGTGTACCGGCTCATGAACCGCCTCATGGGAAGCCCGGACATCTACCCCCAGCCCGAGCGCGAGACGAACAGGAGCATCAACTTCGTCACCTGCCACGACGGGTTCACCATGAACGACCTCGTGTCGTACAACACCAAACACAACGAGGCGAACCTCGAGGACAACAAGGACGGCAACGATTTCAATTTCAGCTGGAACTGCGGCGTCGAAGGCCCGACGGACGACCCGTTCGTGGAAGAGTTGCGCTTGAGGCAGATCAAGAACTTCTTCACCATCCTGTTCATCTCCCAGGGCACGCCGATGATCCTCATGGGCGACGAGGTGAGGAGGACCCAGCACGGGAACAACAACGCGTACTGCCAGGACAACGAGATCTCGTGGTTCGACTGGGATCTCGTCGCCAAGAACAGGGAACTGCTCGGGTTCGTCAAGGGGCTCATCAGGTTTTCCAGGTCGCACTCGGTCTTCAACATGGAGCACATCCCACGGCAGCCGAGCAGGGACAGGTCGGTCGATATCAGGTGGCACGGCGTGCGCCTGAACAAACCGGACATGTCGGAGTACTCCCACAGCATAGCGTGCGAGCTCGTCTCCTTCCAGGAGCCCGAGCACGTCTTCTTCATGATCAATGCATTCTGGGAACCCCTCGCGTTCGAGCTCCCCAAGCCCCTGTCCGGCCACGCATGGCACAGGGTCGTGGACACGTCCCTCGCAGCCGGCCAGGACTATTGCCCCCCGGGAAAGGCCCCCAGGCTCACTTCTCGAAGGTATCTCGTCAAGGACCGAAGCGTTGCGGTGCTCGTGTCCAGGAGGGTGAAACCCGGTTGATCCCCCCTGGGCGGCGTTCATGGGAGCCGCACCAGGGAAAGACACGCAAGCGAGCTCGGCGGACGGCGCCCTTACGCCAAGGGACGGCGCGCTCGTTTTTCCTGAAGTGGAGACCTGGGCGGGGGTGCATCGAGGAGGAGACAGGGGGGCCTTCACGGATCCATGGTGATCCCGGACCATGATGCCCCCTTGTCAGGGTGAAGGGGATCAGGCGAAGGTGTTCCTCGTTTCGTGCAGGAGAGCGGTGTCCCCTGGAACGGCCCCCTGGAGGCGGGTCTCGCCTGGCGCCTGGGGAAAGACCCTGGAACAGGGGTATTGACCTTGAGGATCAGGTTGGTATTGTATGTGTGAGTGTTGTGATCATGAAGGGGGCGCCCTAAGAGGGATTGACGTTGTGGGACTGCCCGAGTCGGCACGGCTTGCAAACACCCGGAGCCAAGGGGCCAGCTGCTGTCTTTGCAAGGAGGAAAGGATGAGTATCAAGAAGCAGTATCTCAAGACAAAGCCGGAGTGCAAGGTCACGTTCACCCTTCCCAAGGAACTCTCGAGGTCTGCGGAGTCGGTGCACCTCGTGGGTGAGTTCAACGGCTGGGACACCAGCTCTCATCCCATGAAGCTCCAGAAAGACGGATCCTTCAACCTCACCATCAATCTCGCCAAGGGAAGGGAGTACCAGTTCCGCTACCTCATAGACGGCGTGACATGGGAAAACGACGACAAGGCGGACCGGTACGTGAGGACACCGTTCGGTGACAGCGACAACTCGGTTGTCGTGATCTGAACGTCCTTTCTCCGGCCCGGCACTCCCCTTCGGCATGGCCGGGGCGTGCGGCCGCGGCAGCCGTCGGGTCTTTGCACCTTCACGCCCCGCCGGCATGGGGCCGGCCGGAACCTGGGAAGGGGCGTTTGCCACCTGAGAAGGCCTCGCAAGTCTTCGGGTAATGGTTCGTGCCCGTTCTCCATTCCTCCACGCTCGGGGTGCGCAGGCGCCGAGAAGGCTCTGGTGGGGCGGACGACGTTCCTCGGACGGGCGACTGGCGTCGTCAAGGGATGCCGCCGCGAAGAAGGGCCGCTGGATCCTTGTCGCTGGATGCGGCGCGTGGCTTCGTGGGGATCCCGGCGGGTCTTCGGTGGCTCGATGCAGCGGGTTGGCGGCCCTCGAGGGGCGACGCTCCCAGGTGAGCCTCCACCCTGCACGGGCGTGCGGGCCCGAAGGGGAAGAACCAGGCCAGGCAAGCCTATGGGGTGCAGCCCGAACGGTGCTGCATGTTCACGACGGTTCCCTGACGAGGACATTCCTTCCTAGGACGATGCGGGCTGGACAGGCGCCGACCCTGCAGGCTCGCCGCACCACCCCGTAACGAAACGCTGTGGGCTCACCGAGGTTCAGCCGGTCATGCCCACAGTCCGAGGATGACGACACCTGCGAGCATGAGGATCGCTCCGGGCAGTCGTTTCCATGCACCTGTCTCCCGGAAGAGCACGGCGCCGTAGACGATGCCGAAGATCATGCTCGTCCTCTTGAGCGCTATCATGACCGCGGCCTGGGTCATGGCGATGGCCGCCGTGTGGCTGAAGATCATCGTCGCATAGACCATGCCCACAGCCGCTTTCGGGCCCGGCCTCAGCAGGGCCCGCTTGAGACCTGAACGCGTGATGAACAAGGCGGCCCCGAGCATGACGATCGCCAGGCAGGCGAAATAGGTGACGCCGAAGAAGGCCGGAGAAGAGTGGAGGATGGCCCGCTTCCCGAGGGCCGAGGTCACCGAGTACAGGAAGGCCACGAGGAGCATGAGCCTGGGGCCCTTCTGCGAGGCGATCGCCTTGAAGGGTTCCCACACACCCTTTCGGGCGTCAGGAAGGCCGAGGCAGTAGGCGCCGCAGACTATGAGCCCGATGCCGAGCAACACCATGGGGGAGGGCGTCTCCGAGAGGATGACACTGCCCGTGATGGTGAGGAATGCGGGTGTGAAGGCTGCAAAGGGCATCACGAGGGACAAGGGCGAGCTCCTGACCGCCTCCATGTAGCACACGAGCGCCAGGATCTCGACGGGTATCGCACAGGCGATGGACACGTAGAAGGCGCTGTCCAGGGGAGGGACGTCGATGAAGAAGAGAGCGGGCAACAGCCACGGCAGGGCATAGAAGAGCCTTGCCGTGCCCATCGTGAACGGGTCGAGGTCTGAAAACCACCTCTTGACGAGCGCGTCCGAGGTGGCCTGGGTGAAGGCGGCGATCAGCGAGAGGGCGAACCACGCCATACACCACATGGAGCACACCGGCGGCTGCAACATCAACAGCAAAAATCTCCTGGTCGAGCGAAAGGCGCGGTTTCCCTGGAGGGTACACAGGGGCGCCGGCGTGACATGCCGCCTTCCGCGCTCGACGGGAAAGGCGAGCCTGCCGCCCGGACAAGACGGGTCCAGGCAGGGCTGACGGTTCGCTTCTTCGGGCGTCTCGCGCTGGCGACGTCAACGGGTCGCGTGGGAGCCTCGCGATCGAGACGGCCTTACCCCCATGACGCCTCCCCAGGCCATGGGCTGCGCTGCCTATGCCGCCCGGTGACCCCGGGAGGACCCGGGAAGGACCCGGCGGCGGCCTACGGATAGGGCTTGCTCACTCCCATGATTGAAACATGGTGCTCACATCGACATGCGGCAGGGTACATTGTGAACGAGGTGAACAAGGGGACATTCCTCACGAGTCTTGACACGAGGTGACCTGCGGGTTGATTCTCGAGCGCCGGGTCATATAATATAAAGGTCTTGGAAGCACGGGGTCGTCGAATGAGAGGACACACGTGGGGGGCATATGAGTGAGAAGAGATTCACAACGCTGGAAACCATGGTGGCCTATCATGAGGACACGCTTCAGAAGCTCAATGACGTCGTCTACAAGCAGCAGGTCATGATCGACAAGCTCCAGGACAAGCTTGAAGCGCTCACCAGGCTCGTCCTCGGGGAGGAAAGGCCTGTTGTGGACGAGGCGGAGAAGTGAGATCCGACGCGTCTTCGCCCTTGTTCTGAAGGACTTGCCACAGGGCGTGGAAGGCCTGATTCGTGCGAGTCTTCTTGTTGCAGGGCCTGGTGCAATCTCGTGTGTGCGCCTGAAGCGTCTACGGCCTTGTTTTCATGCGGGTAGAGGGGCCTGTGGGCTGAAAGAGCGGTGACCGGCGTACAGAGGGCGCGCCTGACGGTGCGCCTGGGGAGATGTCCATGGGCCCATGCGGCAGGCGAGCCTGCCGAGCCCGAACCCTCACAGTGCGCCTGCAAGTATGTCCATGAGCTCGTCCTCGGACAGGACGACCGGGTTTCCCCTCATGCTGCTCGAGCGCAGCGCCCTTGCCACGATGGGTTCAAAGCCTGCCTTGTCTACGCCAAGCTCGGACAGGCTCGGCGCCTCGAGCTCGCGGCAAAGCCGCTTGATCCATCGGACGAGGTCCGCGGGGTCCTCCTGGCTGTCTCCCGTGAGTATCCGGGATGCCTCCGTGTACTTGTCGATCGCCCGAGAAGGCTCGCCCGGCCTGCAGAGGGAAAGGATGTTCGCTTCCACCACGCCAGCAAGGAGCGACGCGCAGACGAAACCGTGGGGTGCCCGGTACAGTCCGCCGATGGCGGCGGCCAGGCCGTGCACCGCACCCAGCCCCGCATTCGCCAGCGCCATGCCGCTCAAGAGGCTCGCGAGCGACATGTCGGCACGAGGCTCGATGGCGTCCCCGGTACGATAGGCCGCAAGGAGCGATCCGGCTGCCCTCGAGAGACCTTCCCTGCACAGGCAGTCCGTCATGGGGTTCGATGCCCTCGAGACAAATGCCTCGAGCAGTTGGGTCAGTGCGTCCAGGCCGGTGCACGCGGTCAGACGCGGCGGCAGAGACAGGGTAAGGGCTGGGTCCACGAGAACCAGGGCGGGAAGGAGCATGATCGACCTCAGGCTCACCTTCACGCCGTGTTCCTTGGAGATGAGCACCGCGTTCTTCGTGGCCTCGCTGCCGGTCCCGGCGGTGGGCGGCACGGCGATGAGGGGCGCGCAGGGGTTCGCCAAGGGCCGGGCCTTCCCCACGACCTCCAGGTAGTCCTCGAGATCGCCGGGGTTTGTCAGCATGGCCGAGACGGCCTTGCCCGTATCGATCGCGCTGCCCCCGCCGATGGATACGACGAGGTCGCACTCTGCCTGCCTCGCCTCGAGGACGCCCCGTCTCACGTCATCGGTGGTCGGCTCACGCTCCACCCTGAAGACACGGCCCAGGATCCCCGACGAGCCCAGCTCCTCGACAAGGCCGTGAAGACGCTCGGGGGAGCTGCCGGTCACGAGGATACACCGCGACCCCATTTCCTTGGCCAGAGACGGGAGGTCGCCCGAGCACCCGTTCCCGAAGACGATCCTTCCCGGCAAGACGAACTCGAAACGCACGGTCTCAAACCTCAATGGTCTTCTTCGGGGGGGAAGACCTTGACGTACTGAGAACTCGACCTCGGCTCTGCCATCATGTGCTCGACCGCAGAGCGCCAGGCCTTGTAGTGGGGTGTCTCCTTGTGCCTTGCCGGGTCCTGCTCCGTGCGGTAAACCTCGACGAGCAGGAAGGCGGCGGGGTCCAAGGCGTGCCTGAGGATGTCGAACCTCAGGACCCCCGGCTCAAGCAGGCTGTTCTCGGCGTTCTTCTTGGTTTCTTCCACGAAGGCATCCACGAACTCGGGCTTGACTCGCACCTGGACCATGATCGTGACCATCGATCACCCCCGTTGACAGAGGATCGTCCCCCGCTGCCCAAGAAACCTCGAGGCGTTTCTGCTGGACGGCAGGATCGCCGGAGCAGGGGAGCGCTTCTTGGCGCCTCACGAGTACACACAGCACGTACACCACAATGGGGACTCGAGGCAAGCGGGAGGGGCTTGAGCGATGCGGCGACCCCTTAAGATGCGTTCCCTGGGACAAAGATGGGGTGTATCCATAAAGGGGGGAGTCCGAAGAGACGACATGCCCGGGAGGCGGGGCCGACTCTCCATCAAAGGGACTGGCTGCTCATCGTGCACTGCCGTCCATGGTCATGACGTGTTTTTTGTTGACAAGAGGCGACAGGTGATGTGTAATTGGTCCGACCACCCGACCAATTAAGCCATGGCACGGTACATGACCATACCAGGAAAGAAGGAGGCGTCGCAGCTCCAGAGGACCAGGCTGTTCGAGAGGGTTGCGGCGATCCTCCTGAAGCGCATTCTCAAGGGGGGGTATGCGGTGGGCCTCCGCCTGCCGACGGAGAGGGAACTCGCCACCTCTTTCGACGTGAACAGGTCCACCGTGAGGGAAGCCCTCAAGAGGCTTGAGTCTCTGGGCGTCATAGAGATCAGGCACGGCGACGGGGTCTACGTGAAGGACTACATGGAAAGCCCCAGCCTTGATCTCATCTGGGCCATGTTCTACCTGGACGACCGCCTGGACGCCGACATCCTCATGACCCTGCTCGAGATCAGGCGCATCCTCGTGCCGGAAATGGCCGCGCTTGCAGCCATGAGGAGGGATGTGTCCCACGTGAAGACCCTCGAGGAGGTCGCATCGAATCACCAGGGAGTGAGCGTCCTCGAGAGGGACATGCTCGTGCACAGGGTCATAGCGAGGGCGAGCGCCAACACCCTCTACCAGGTGCTGATCAACTTTTTCGACAGGTTCTTCCTCGAGTTCGGACACCTCTACTTCGACGACGAGGCGAACGCGGCGAGGTCGGTGAGGTTCCACCGGGAGATCTACGAGGCCGTCAGGGACGCGGACCCTGATCGGGCGCGCACCGTCATGCGGGAGGTGCTCGACTATGCAGAGCGTGCCATAAGCCGGAAGCTCGAGTATTTCGGCGGGACGGATCCAGGGGTGAAGATACGCATGGGAGAGAAAGATGCCGGAACAGCTAGGGATTGAGGACGCCGTGGACCTCGATGCCGGCACGGCGCGAAGACCGCGGGAGACCGGCATGGTCGCTGAGATTCGCGTCCTTGCTTGAAGCGGAGGCCCTCGAAGAAGAAAAGGAAGGGATGACATGAAGAGATTCATAGAAGAGCCCATACCGTCGGCGTACGACATCGTCGTCGCAGGCGGGGGCATCACGGGTGCGGCGGTCGCGTACGAGGCCGCATGCAGGGGGTTCAGGACCGCCCTCGTGGAAAAGAAGGACTTTGCATGGGCGACCTCCTCGGCCACGTCGAAGCTCATACACGGGGGGTTGCGCTACCTTGCGAACGCCGAGTTCGGCCTCGTGAGGGAGTCGCTGAAGGAGCGGAGCGTACTCCAGAACATCGCGCCGAACCTCGTTCACCCCATCCCCATGATGATGATCCACGACAACGTGTGCCCGAAGAACAAGCCCTTCGAGATAGCTGTGGGGCTCATGCTGTACGATCTCCTCGCCTATGACAGGAACAAGACCTGGGACCCGGTCAAGAAGATCCCCCAGCACCGGAGGATGACGGCCGAAGAAGCCCTGGTCCTGGAACCCGGGATCTTCGCGAGGGGGCTCAAGGGCGCATCGGTCTTCTACGACTGCGCGAACGCCTTTCCCGAACGCCTGACGCTCGCCTTCATCAAGTCCGCGCACGTTCACGGCGCCCATGTCGCGAACTACGCAGAGGTGGCGTCCTTCATGAAGGAAGGCCCTCGAGTAACCGGCGTGGTGGTGAAGGACCTCCTGCATGCAAGGACCGTCGAGATACCCGCCCGGCTCGTCATCAACTGCACCGGGCCATGGGCGGACATCACCCTGGGGAAGGCGTCCAGCTCGGTGGCGGCCGCGCCGCTGACCCGCTCGGAGGGCATACACATCGTGACGAGGAGGCGTGTGAACACCCACGTGGTGAGTTACATGACCGCAGGCGGCAGGCATTTCTTCATGATCCCCTGGAGAAACCACACCCTCATCGGGACCACTGACGAACCGTACACGGGCTCGCCCGACGACTACCGGGTGACGGCCTCCAGCATCAAGGGGCTCATAGACGAGGTCAACGAAACCGTCGGCGCAGAGGTGGTGGACGTCGACGACGTCCTGTACGCCTACGGAGGCCTGAGGCCCCTGGTCGAGGACGTCTCGGCGGACACCTACGGCGCCTCCCGAAGGTACGAGATCCAGGACAACGCCAAGGACGGCATAGACGGGCTGGTCACCGTCGAGGGCGGAAAGTTCACCACGAGCAGGATGCTTGCGGAAAAGACCATCGACATCGCGGAAACAAAGCTCGAGAAGAGACACACCCCCTCGACGACCGCCAAGAGGTATCTCTGGGGGTGCCAGATCCCCGACATGCGCACGTTCGGCCTCGATGTCTTCAAGAAGAACAGGGACTTCGACAGCGACACCCTCGAGTACCTCGTGAGGAACTACGGCACCGAGACCGAGGCCGTGCTCGAGCTGGCGAGGAACGATCCCGATCTCAGGGAGAGGATGGACAAAGACGGCGAGATCGCTGCACAGGTGGTCTACGCCATGAGAAACGAGATGGCGCGAAGCCTCGAGGACATCGTGCTCAGGCGCACTGGGATCGCATCCCTCGGCGATCCGGGAAGGGACGCCCTCCGCTCTGCTGCGGACATAGCCGCGACCGAGCTCGGCTGGGACGGCGAGAGGAAGGAAAGGGAGATCTCAGAGGTGCTCAGAGTTCTCGCGGTGCCTGGAAGGTGAATGACGTGGACGGTACATCACTGGATGCCTTCCCCAGGGTGATGTCCGCACATGGCCCGGTGCAGTTGATGACGAGCCGGGCAGGTAGCTCGGCGGTCCGTGCATGGGGGAGGTCCTTTCCCACCACGCCGGTCATGTGCCGGCCTACCTTCATGAAGGACACCACCTCAAAGGGGAAACCCTTGGGCGCCGGGAAGGAAAAGGCCTGGATGCGCCCGGGAGTCCTCCTGCGTTCGAGGATCCCCGTTGATTTCCAGGATAAAGGAGGGCCGTTGAGAGGAAACGGCCACCATCGTCCTAAAAGAGCGACGCCCGTGGCGAGAGGCGCGCTCGAGTATGCATGAGGAGACGTGAACATGCTGAAACCGAGAAAGGTTCCGAAGTGGTCGGAGTACGCGCCGCCCAGGGGGACATGGCGTTCCGTGTTCAAGTACGGGAGCCCCTACGAGTTCAAGCACCCGTCTCTTCGGTGGGTGGAGATGATCAAGCGGGAATTCGGCATGAAGGACGAGGACTTCATGTCGAGAAAGGACGAGGGCCTCGGTGAGGTCACCCTCGAGAGGCCGGTCGCCCTGGACCCCGTGCACAGGGAACGCATCGAGTCGATCGTCGGCAGGCGCAACGTCGCGGCGGATGCGTACAGCAGGGTCAAGTATGCCGCCGGCAAGACCACCGAGGAGATCATGGAACTGAGGAAGGGGGTCGTGCGCGCATGCGCCGACCTCGTCGTGCACCCCCGGTCGAAGCAGGACGTCAAGGAGATCGTTCGTTACTGCAGCGAGCACAGGATACCCCTGTCTACCTACGGCGGGGGCACCTCCGTGACACGAGGGCTCGGCCCGGAGGAGGGTGGGGTGGTCCTGGTGCTCTCCACGCACATGAACAAGGTGCTCGGGGTGAGCGAGCTCAACCAGACGGCAAGGGTACAGGCCGGCATCCTCGGCCCGGCCCTCGAGGAGGCGCTGCGCAGGGCCCCGGAACTCTACCACACGTCCCACCGCTACACGTGCGGGCACTTCCCGCAGTCCTTCGAGTACTCGTCGGTAGGTGGCTGGATCGTGACGCTCGGGTCGGGACAGGCGTCTTCCTACTACGGCGATGCATACCACCTGGTGCTCGGCCAGGAGTACGTCACACCCGCCGGCACCTTCGTGACGAGGGACTTCCCGGCCGAGGCCTCGGGCCCGAAGATCAACGACATCTTCAAGGGCAGCGAGGGTGCGTTCGGCGTGCTCGTGGAAGCGACCCTGAGGATCTTCAGGTACATGCCCGAGAACACGAGAAGATTCAGCTTCATGTTCCCGAGCTGGGAGGCCGGGCTCGACGCCTGCCGCGAGATAAGCCAGGGCGAGTTCGGGATGCCGGCGATATTCAGGATCTCCGACCCGGAGGAGACGGACCGGGGGCTGAAACTCTACGGCATGCCGTCGTTCGTGGACTCCCTACTCAGGAGGCGGGGCATGAGGCCGATGGAGCGCTGCCTGTTCATAGGCACCTCCGAGGGGCAGAGGGACTTCGCCAGGAACGTCGAGCGCCAGGTGAAGCGGATCTGCTCATCGTACGGCGCCGTGAGCCTCACCGGGTACGCGGCGAAGAAGTGGGAGCATACGCGCTTCAAGGAGCCCTACATGCGCGAGGATCTCATGGATTTCGGCGTTCTCATAGACACGCTCGAGACCTCGGTGACCTGGGAAAACATCAAGAAGGTGCACAACGAGGTGAGGCGGTACATCACGTCCAGGCCGAAGACCATGTGCATGGCCCACGCCTCGCACTTCTACCCACAGGGGACCAACCTCTACTTCATCTTCCTCGCGAGGATGGACGACATCGAGGAGTACCGTGAGTTCCACAGGGGGATCGTGGACGCCATCGTGGCCGCAGGCGGGTCCGTAAGCCACCACCATGGTGTGGGCAGGCTCTTCAGGCCATGGCTCAGGTCCTACCTGGGGGAAGGACAGCTCCAGGTGTTCAGGACGCTGAAGAGGCACTTCGACCCCGCCTGGATACTGAACAGGGGCGTCCTCGTGGACGAGGGCTGAGGCAGGCTGGATCGCCGCTTTCGTGCGAACCCCGTTCGTGCTTCTCCGGGCTCGTCTATGCCGCTGCGGCCTGTGACCGGCCCCATCCCCGAGAGGTCTATCGGCTCGATGCGTGAAGGTGCGGCGAGGATGCTTTTGTCTTGACGCGGACGCGTGAGATCCCATAGATTTCCAACGACTCATAGGCGGCCCGAGAGGTGTCAACCAGGCGGACCGCCGCTGACTCGACGTATGTAGTGAGAGGTCCGACCGTATGTACGAATTTCACGTCTCCCGGGCGGCGAGAGACCTGTACCGCTTCGATGAAACCATCTATGCCCTGACGGGCAACGTCCTCATACAGAACCCGAGGGCTGCACGGGAGTTCGCGGACAAGATGAACCGGGTCAGGAACGTACCCGCGCATCCCGACAGGGCGGTGAAGGCCTCGGACATCGACGCCATGGGGCTCATAGACGAGGTTCTCCACTACATGATCGGGCTCTACAGGTCCCAGGTGAACCCGAACCTCCTGAACGACTCCTACGAGTACGCAAGGCAAAAGGGGCTCGACGTCGAAAACACCCTGATCGAGTTCCTCAGGCAGTTCCCGCCCAGGGACGTCTACCGCGGCCTCTTGAGAGAAGAGGAATACTATGCGCAGGACAGCACGGGCCAGCCCAACAGGCTGACGACGCTCGAGGAAATGCTCCTGCTCTACATAACGAACTCCAACCCGGCGGTGGAGCGCTATCTCGAGCTCTTCGACGACAGCATCCTCGAGGAGCGGACCCACTACCCCCACGTGATAGCCTCTCTCGACGAGCTCTTCAGGACGATGCCGCCCTTCGGGCCCTACGGCCAGACCCTGCTCGACCTCCTCATGTCGCCGATCAGGGCCGCACCGCACTCCCTGTACGGGCAGCTCGAGTACATCCGCACCCACTGGGGCCACCTCCTCGGCGGGCTCTACGCCAGGCTGCTCGTCACCCTTGACTTCATAAAGGAAGAGACCAAGCCAAGGTTCTTCGGCAAGGGTGAGGCGCCTGTCCCTGTGTTCACCCAGAGGGATTACGAAGACATGGAACGCTTCAGCCCCGACCTCGACTGGATGCCCAGCCTCGTCCTCATGGCCAAGAGCGTCTACGTATGGTTGTACCAGCTCTCGCGCAAGTACGGCAGGCACATCTGGCGGCTCGACCAGATACCCGACGAGGAGTTGGACACCCTGGCCGCGTGGGGGTTCACGGGTCTCTGGCTCATCGGCATCTGGGAGAGGAGCCCGGCATCCCGCACCATCAAGCGGCTGACCGGCAACCCCGAGGCCGAGTCTTCCGCCTATTCCATCTTCGAGTACAAGATAGCTTCCGACCTCGGCGGCGACGAGGCGTTCGAGAATCTCAAGGCCAGGGCCTTCGCCAGGGGTATCAGGATGGCCACTGACATGGTGCCCAATCACATGGGCATCTATTCGCGCTGGGTCCTTGAGCACCCGGACTGGTTCATCCAGCTCGATTACCCGCCGTTCCCTTCCTACCGGTTCACGGGCGTGAACCTCTCGCAGGACGAGCGCTACGAGATCCAGATCGAGGACGGGTACTGGAACAGGACGGACGCGGCGGTCGTGTTCAGGTGGCACGACAGGCACACCGGGCGAACGCGGTACATCTACCACGGCAACGACGGCACGAGCATGCCGTGGAACGATACCGCCCAGCTCGATTTCCTCAAGGAAGAGGTTCGCCGATCGGTCATCGACCAGACCATCGCCATAGCCAGGCGTTTCCCCATCATCAGGTTCGATGCGGCCATGACGCTCGCCAAGAGGCATTTCCAGAGGCTGTGGTATCCCGTGCCGGGCTACGGGGGGGACATCCCCTCGCGATCGGGCCACAGCGTGCCCCCCGAGGAATTCGAACGGCTCTTCCCCGTGGAATTCTGGCGGGAGCTCGTGGATCGGGTGGCGCAGGAGGCCCCGGACACGCTGCTGCTCGCCGAGGCGTTCTGGCTCATGGAAGGCTACTTCGTGAGGAGCCTCGGCATGCACCGCGTCTACAACAGCGCGTTCATGAACATGTTGAAGGCCGAGGAGAACAGCAAGTACAGGGATGTCATGAAGAACGTGCTGCGCTTCAACCCGGAGATCCTGAGGCGGTTCGTCAACTTCATGAACAACCCGGACGAGGAACCTGCGGCGGTCTGCTTCGGAAAGGGCGACAAGTACTTCGGCGTGGCCACCCTCATGGCCACCATGCCGGGCCTGCCCATGTTCGGCCACGGACAGGTCGAGGGCTTCGCCGAGAAGTACGGGATGGAGTACCGGCGCTCGTACTGGGACGAGCCCGTGGACGGAGACCTCCTCGGGAGGCACGAACGGGAGATCTTTCCCCTCCTCAAGAGGCGCAGGCTGTTCTCCGGCGTGGAGAACTTCGTGCTCTACGACTGTCGGATGCACGACGGCCACGTGAACGAGGACGTGTTCGCCTATTCCAACAGGCTCGGGGACGAACGCGTGCTGGTGATCTACAACAACCGGTTCAGCGAGGCCTCGGGAACCCTGTCGCGCTCCGTGGGCATGAACGTCGGCGATGCGTCGAGGCGCTCCATCGTCCAGAAGAGCCTCTCGGAGGGCCTGGGTCTCAAGGCCGACGAGGACCTGTTCTACATCTTCAGGGACGAGAAGTCGGGGCTCGAGTACGTGAGGAACGGTGCAGACCTCGCCCGCAACGGGCTCAGGATACACCTCGGGGCGTACAAGTGCCACGTCTTCACGTCGTTTCGCGAGGTCAGAGACGTCGAGGCCCGTTGGAAGCGCGTCGAGCAGCGGCTCGCAGGCGCTGGTCACCCGGACGTGTGGGCCCTGTACAGGGAGATCTCTGTGGAGAAGGTCCTCGTCCCGTTCAGGACCCTGATCGCGCCCGAGGACTTGAGGGCCCTCGTCAAGGAGGGCAGGGCCCTGGGTACGGTGCCGCCGTCGTTTTCCTCCTCGCTGCGATCCTTCTTCGAGACCGCCTGCGCGTTCGCGCAGATCGAGGGCGAGGCCGTGCCATCGGCGGATCGCGCATGCCTTCTCCTGGACGCCCTCTTCACCGTGGACAGGCTCAGGCACAAGCGCCTTGCGCTTCGAGACGAGCGGGTCCGGTCCTTTTTCTCCATGCTGGAACCCACGCCCAGGGAGGATCTCGAGGGCTGGAGGATCCCTCTCCTGTGGTCGGTGATGGTGCCCGTCGCGGCCCTGTCACAGGCGGCTCCCGCTCGTGACAACCCGTCTTCGTACATCGACGAGTGGATGCTCGGCGTGGGCGCACAGAGGGCCATGGAGTCGCTCGGTGCCGAGGCGTCTGCAGCCCGACGTGAAGCGGCCGTGGTGACCGTCCTGGCCAAACACCACGAGCTCATGGTCCCGGGCAGGGTCTCCTTCATGCTCAGGGAGATGCTCCTCGATGCCGACGTGAGGGACCTGTTGGGGGTCAACCACTTCGGGGGCACGTGGTGGTTCAACAGGGAGGCGATGAACGAGTTCCTCGGGTGGGCATCCCTGTGTACGGCGCTGGTGGCGCTCGCTGGCGGGAGCTTCGACGACAGGAAGGCCCTCGAGATCGTCTGCGAGGTGTGCGAAGGGTTCGACGAGCTCTCTTTCAAGGTGGACGAGTCCAGGTACGAGATCGAGCGCCTGGCGTCACTGCTCGAGGCTGCGGCATGAGGCAAGGGTCTCGTGCGGGCCGATCGGACGAAGGTGGGCAAGGGTCCCCACTGGGGATGGGGTTTTCGTGGAGGATGAGAGATGGGGAAGCTCTTCGGCACGGACGGGATACGGGGCGTCGCCAACGTGGAGCCCATGACCGCGGAGACCGCCCTCAAGGTCGGCAAGGCCATCGCGCTCATGTGTTCCAGGCAGGACCATACCCCTCGCATTCTCATCGGGAGGGACACGAGGCAGTCAGGGACGATGTTCGAGAGCGCGATCGCGGCCGGGGTGTGCTCGATGGGGGCGGACGCGCTGCTGGCCGGTGTCATGACCACGCCGGGGGTGGCCTTCCTCACGACGAGCATGCGTGCGGACGCGGGGATCGTGATCTCGGCTTCCCACAACCCGTACATGGACAACGGCATCAAGATCTTCTCGAAGGACGGGTTCAAGATCGCCGACGCCATGGAAGAGGAGCTGGAGAGGCTCGTCCTGTCAGGGGATCCCCTGCCGCACCCGTCCCCTTCCCTGAGGGTGGGGCTCGCCTCCCGTATCGACGACGCCCCGGGCCGATACATCGTCTTCATCAAGAAGTCTTTCCCCGAGGAGTACTCGCTGGAGGGCATGAAGGTGGTGCTCGACTGTGCCAACGGCGCGGCGTACCGTATAGCGCCCGAGGTCTTCTCGGAGCTCGGCGCAAAGGTGGTCACGATCTCCCATGACCCGGACGGCACGAACATCAACGAGGGGTGCGGGTCCCAACACCCCGAGGCGCTCGCCGAGGAGGTCGTGAAGAACGGGGCGGACGCAGGGTTCGCCTTCGACGGGGACGGGGACCGCGTCATAGCGGTGGACGAGCAGGGCTCAGTCCTCACGGGCGACCACATACTCGCCCTGTGCGCCCTGTCCATGAAGAGGAGGGGGGAACTGCGAAACAACCTGCTCGTCACCACCGTCATGGCCAACCTCGGCCTCAAGGTGGCCATGCGGGATCACGGGGTGGACTTGAGCTTCACGGATGTCGGCGACCGTTCGGTCCTGGAGGAGATGCTCAAAAAGGGGGCGAGGATCGGTGGCGAGCAGTCCGGGCACATCATCTTTCTCGACCACCACACCTCGGGCGACGGCATCATATCCGCCCTCCAGGTGCTCAGGGTCCTCAGGGAGGAGAAGAGGCCCCTGTCCCAGCTGGGCAAGGTCATGAGGGTGTTCCCGCAGAGGCTCATCAACGTGGAGGTCAAGAGCAAGCCCGACCTCGACACCATACCCGAGATCACCTCTGTCGTCTCCCAGGTGGAGAGGCTGCTCGGCGAGGACGGCCGGGTGCTCGTGAGGTACTCCGGCACACAGAGGATGTGCCGCGTCATGGTCGAGGGGCCCACCGAGGAGGAGACGGAGGAGTACTGCAGGCGCATAGCCCGGGTGATCCGGGAAAAGATCGGTTGAGGAGGGTCGATGGACATCGTTCGGGCACTCCTGGACAAGGGGGTGAGGATCCCTCATCCCGCGAGCGTCTTCATAGCGGGAGATGTCGATCCTTCGAGGATCTCGGGTGACGGCGTGACCATACACCCCGGCTGCAGGATCACCGGGCCCGAGACCCTCGTGATGGAGGGCGCGGAACTCGGGAGAGAGACCCCCCTCACCGTGGAGAACTGCCAGGTCGGCCCCAACGTCAGCCTCAAGGGCGGCTACGTCAGCCGCTCGGTGTTCTTGGCCCACTCGTCCATGGGATCCGGGGCGCACGTGCGGGAGGCCTGCATCCTCGAGGAGCACGCCAGCTGCGCCCACAGCGTCGGCCTCAAGCACACGATCCTCTTCCCCTTCGTCACGCTCGGCAGCCTCGTCAACTTCTGCGACTGCCTCATGGCAGGGGGGACGGGCAGGAAGGACCACAGCGAGGTGGGGAGCTCGTACATCCACTTCAACTTCACCCCGCGCCAGGACAAGGCGACCGCATCGCTCATCGGTGACGTGCCGCACGGGGTCATGCTCGACAGGAAGCCCATATTCCTGGGCGGGCAGGGCGGGCTGGTGGGCCCCTCCTCGATCTCCTACGGGACCACTATCGCCGCGGGCGTCGTGTTCAAGGGCAGGCTCGAGGAAGAGTGCGTGTTCGTGGGAAGAGGCGAAGGCGGTCCCGCTCTGAAGACCGGGGCCACCGGCGGCGTCAAGGACAAGGTCGTCCTCAACGTCACCTACATTGCGAACCTCGTCGCGCTCCGCGCATGGTACGCGCACGTGAGGACCCTGTTCGCGCCTGCAGGCACCATGGCCCGGTGGCTCACGGCCGGGGCCGTGGACAAGCTGGAGCTGGCCATGGACGAGCGGATATCGAGGCTGGAAGGGTTTGTCGACAAGCTCAGGGAAACAGGGGTCACCCGGGGCCGAGCCACGGGAGGGACCTCGCGGGGGGACCCCGCCCTCCCGGGGGAACTCGTCTCCAACAAGGACAGGCTTACGGACAGGATCATGTCCATGAGGTCCTACGAGGGGGACCCGAGGCTGAGAGACGCCTTCCTCGACACGCTCCGCCGGGCGGGCGGGGTTTCGGGCCGGGACTACCTGGAGACGATCAAGGGCCTAGGGGGGGAGGCCAGGTCGATGGGGACGGCGTGGCTGAGCGAGGTGGTGACGAAGGTCGTGTCGGCAGTCCTCGAGGTCATCCCCGCCTTCAGGGCCGGGTGAGCCCGGCGAGCAGGAAGCAGGCGCCTCCCCATGGCGATGTCGCGGCTGCACCGGGCAGACCCCGCCCCGATGGCGCCTGCATACCCAAGGGGGCAGGGGGTGAAGGCCGGGGTGAGCCGGGCAGGGGCTTACCCGCCGTAGCTCGACCCATCCCAGCAATGGGTACAGAGCTTCTCCTTGGGGAGGCCGATGGCGTCGACGAGATCTTCCAGCCTCTGGTACTTGAGGGTGGTCATGCCGAGCGTCTTCCTGATCCACTCGGTCATGGCGCGGTTACGGTCGGACCCTGTCGATGCATACTCCTCGAGGTGCATGTCGTCGCGGCCCTCGAGGGCGAGGATGGCCTTGCGGCCGGCCAGGTCGAGCTGGGAACGGGACGTGGAAAAGTTCAGGAAGTCGCAGGGATAGATGAGGGTAGGGCATGCCACGCGCATGTGCACCTCTTTCGCGCCGTACTCGAAGAGGATCTGGATGTTGTCCTGGAGCTGCGTGCCCCTCACGATCGAGTCGTCGCAGAACACGATCCGTTTCCCCTGGATGATCGCCCTGTTGGGGATGAGCTTCATCTTCGCCACCAGGTCCCTCACGGCCTGGTTCTGCGGCATGAAGCTCCTCGGCCACGTGGGCGTGTACTTCACGTAGGGTCTCATGTAGGGGATGCCTTTTCCTATCGCATACCCGAGGGCGTGCCCGATGCCCGAGTCGGGGATGCCCGAGACGAAGTCCACGTCCACCTCGTCGCCCGAGGCGAGCGCCCTGCCGCACCGGTAACGCACCTCCTCCACGTTGATGCCCTCGTAACAGGAAGGCGGATACCCGTAGTAGACCCACAAGAACGAGCATACCTGCATCTGTGGGCCGGGGGGGCTGACCCGTTCGTACCCATCGGGCGTGATGCATACCACCTCCGAGGGGCCGAGGAACATGTCCGTCTCGAACCCGAGATTGGGAAACGCGCTCGACTCGGATGACACGGCGTAGGCGCCGTCCCTTTTCCCGATGACGAGAGGGGTCCTGCCGTAGCGGTCACGGGCCGCGTAAATGCCCTCCTTCGCGAGCACCAAGAGCGTGCAGGAACCCCGAATGTTCTCGAACACGTGCCGTATGCCGTCGACGAAGTTGTCCTGTTCACAGATGAGCATGGCCACGAGCTCGGTGGGGTTGATGTCGTAACCCGAGGTCTCGGAGAAGTACTTCCTCTGCGAGAATGCCTTTCTGCCGAGCTCCGCCATGTTGTTGATCCTGCCCACGGTCACGATGCCGAAGGTGCCGAGGTGAGAGTTGATGATGAGGGGCTGGGAATCGGTGTCGCTGATGACGCCGATGCCCATGGCGCCCTTGAAGATCGCCAGGTCCGGCTCGAACTTGGTCCTGAAGTACGAACTCTCGATGGAGTGGATGGACCTCGTGAAACCCTGTTCGTTGACGACGGCGAGGCCCGCCCTCCTGGTGCCGAGGTGGGAATGGTAGTCAGTGCCGTAGAAGAGGTCCCTCACGCAATCGGTCCTGGAAGCGACGCCGAACAACCCGCCCATGTCCTGCCCCCCTTGCTTTCGTTGTGGCGATTCCTCGAGGTTCTCTTTCTTACAAAGTGTCTTCGTTCAGTGCAAGCGAGCCGCGATCGGCCGTCGTGTCCCGAGGCGCCCAGGAGACGGGCTCCTCCGTGCGCCCGGGATTGCGTGGAGGACGGCCATGCCGATCGATCCTTCCCAGCCTCGCCGCGGCTCGACACGCAGGCCGGTCCCCGGGAACCGTTGCATGCCCTTCGGGCCCGCTTCCCGTAACACCCCTCACCGGGTGCAACCCGACGTCGCGCCGCACGGGCGGGCCCGTCTCACTCCCACTCGATGGTGCTCGGCGGCTTCGAGCTGATGTCGTAGACGACGCGGTTGACGCCCCTGACCTCGTTGATGATCCGGGTGGACATCCTGGCCAGCAGCTCGTAGGGGACCTTCACCCAGTCGGCGGTCATGCCGTCCACGCTGTGAACCGCCCGGATGGCGATCACGTTCGCGTACGTCCTCTCGTCGCCCATTACGCCCACGCTCTTGACCGGCAGCAGCACTGCGAAGGACTGCCAGACGCCACGGTAGCCCTCCCACGCGGCCATCTCCTCCTGCACCCTCTTGTCCGCCTCCTGCAGGATCTCCACGTTCTCGGCGGTCACCTCGCCGAGGATCCTGACCGCCAGGCCCGGCCCCGGGAAGGGTTGCCGCTCTATGATGGTCTCGGGCAGGCCGAGCTCCCTGCCGAGCAGGCGGACCTCGTCCTTGAAGAGTTCCTTGAGGGGCTCGATGAGCTTGAACTTGAGGTCAGGGGGCAGCCCGCCCACGTTGTGGTGGCTCTTGATGGTGGCCGAAGGCCCACCCTTGGCCGACCTGCTCTCGATGACGTCCGGGTACAGGGTGCCCTGGGCGAGAAACTCGGCGCCGCCTATGCGATCCGCCTCATTGTAGAACACCTCGATGAAGGTCTTTCCTATGACCTTGCGTTTCTCCTCCGGGTCGGTCACCCCCCTGAGCGCATCCAGAAAGCGTTTTCTGGCATCGACGATGTCCAGGTTGAGCGGGTAGGTCTCCGTGAAGGTCCGTCGGATCTCCTGTGCCTCAGAGGCCCTGAGGAGGCCGTTGTCCACGAATATGGCGGTCATGCGGGGACCCACCGCCTTGTCGAGCAGGGCCGCCACCACCGACGAGTCCACCCCGCCCGACATGCCGCAGATCACCTTCGAGTCCCCCACCTGTTCCCTGATGGAGCGTACCGATTCCTCGATGAACCCCTTCATGGACCACCCGCCGGAGAGACCGGCTATCTTGTAGAGGAAGTTCCGGAGGATCTCCTTTCCCAGGGGGGTATGGGCGACCTCGGGATGGAACTGCACCCCGTAGATCTTCCTCGACTCGTCAGCCATGGCCGCGACCTGGCAGGTGTCCGTGTGGGCGAGCACCGTGAACCCCTCAGGCGGGACGCTCACGTGGTCACCGTGGCTCATCCAGACGTCGAGTCTTTCGCCGAGGCCGTCGAAGAGCCTTCCGGGGACGTCGATCTCGATGAGAGCCGGCCCGTACTCCCCTGATCGTCCACGTTCGATGACCCCTCCCAGGACCTTCGAGGTGAGCTGCAACCCGTAGCAGATGCCGAGGATGGGCACGCCGAGCTCGAAGACCTCGGGGTCGATGCCCGGGCTGCCTTTGTCGAGCACCGATGCCGGGCCTCCCGAGAGGACCACCGCCCCCGGGTGCATGGAGTCGAGTTCGGGGGCCTTCAGGTCGTGGGGCAGGATCTCGCAGTACACACCGCACTCGCGGATGCGCCTCGATATGAGCTGGGCGTACTGCGAACCGTAGTCGAGCACCGCGACGAATTCACGCATGGCTCGTCGTCCCTGGCGAACAATGGTGTATCAGGATCGTTTCGGCCTTACCGCCTGGCATCTATCTCCCCCTTGAACACGACATCCACCGGCCCATCGAGCCATACGGAAGTGTAGGCGCTTCCATTGGCGGCGAAATCCACGGCGAGGTCGCCGCCCGGCATCTTCACCGTTATGGGTGGGGCCTGCACCATGCCGAGACGGTGAGAGACGATCGCCGAGGCGACGGCGCCTGTGCCGCATGCGAGCGTCTCGGCCTCCACGCCCCTCTCGTAGGTGCGCACCCTGATCACGTTTCCCCCTGCGGCCTCGACGAAGTCCACGTTCGTACCCGTCGGGGCGAAGAGCTCGTGGTACCTCAGGCGCCTCCCGAGATCGGCAACCGGCTCAGCGTCCAGATCCCTCGTGAAGAGGACGGCATGGGGCACGCCGGTGTTCACGAAGTGCACGGTCAGCGGCTCGTCGTCCGCTTGGACGCTCATGCCGCAGGCGAGATCCCTGGGCTCGGTCATTTCTATGGCGGCCCGGTTTTCCCGCACCTTCGCGCCGATGACGCCGGCCTTTGTCATGAAGCGCATCTCCGGGCCGGCGAGCCCCTGCATGCGGGCGAAGAGGGCGGCGCAGCGCGCGCCGTTGCCGCACATGTCCGCCTCGCTCCCGTCGGAGTTGAAGATGCGCATGGTGAAGTCGCACTCCTCGTGGGGTGCGATCACGATGAGGCCGTCCGCGCCGATGCCCGTCTTCAGGCGGCACCAGGATGCGGCCTTCTCGCTCCACGGGAGGTGGAGGTCGCTCGAGCAGGCGTCGATCATGATGAAGTCGTTGCCGGCACCCGACATCTTGGTGAAGGTGATGGTCTCCATGTGTCCGCCGCTTTGCGTCTCAAGGGTCATGCCGCCTGCAGGGCCGCATAAGGTAGGCAAGAATTAACAGAGTGAAAAGGCGCCGTCAACACCGAGGCTGGGGGAATGGCGGTGAAGCCAGGCACGAGGTGCCGCCTCGCGGGCCCGGCATCGCGGTTCTCCCCAAGCGTGCGCCGCGTGCCCGGCCGTGTGGAAGGCAGGCGTGGCTTTCGTGCGTGGCGCTCGGATACCGTGTTTTTGCGCCCGGGGCCTCGGCCGCATCACGGGAGGCGATCCGCCCATGGTTCGTGACCGTCGGAAAGACCCGTCACGACGCCGTTGTGGTCTTCACGTGTGCCCCTCGAGACCCGATTCCTCGATGTGGGGCTCGCCCGAGGGCCGCAGGCGTAAGCGCCCGTGAGCCCGGCGGCCGGCAGTGAGCGACCCCGCCCCGGTGGTGACGGGAAGACACCGGGTGAAGGCGGACACACGGGCCCGGGACGTGGGGGTGCACCCGGATGCCGCTTTTCGAAGGGGCCCCGGCTCCATCGGACAAGGGGGCTCTTGTCTTTGGGGGTCAGGACAGGACCTTCCTGATCCTATCGATGGCGAGCTCGACGTTCTGCCTCGAGTTGAAGGCGCTGATGCGGACGAAACCCCTGCCGCACCTGCCGAACCCCTCGCCCGGCGTGCATACCACGTGCGCCTTCTCGAGGAGCATGTCGAAGAAGTCCCACGAGTCCATGCCCGTTTCGACCCAGATGTACGGGGAGTTTTCCCCACCCGTGCTGGGGAGGCCGAGGTCTTCCATGGAGGACCTGATGAGGGATGCGTTCTCCATGTACCCGTCGATGAGTTCCTTGACCTGGGCCCTTCCCTCGGGCGTGTAGACGGCCTCGGCCGCGCGCTGGACGGGATACGACACGCCGTTCATCTTCGTCGACTGGCGTCTCATCCAGAGTCCGTGCAAGGAGTGGGGCCTGAGCGCGGAGTCGTACGCCGTGCACTCCTTGGGCACCACGGTGAACGCGCACCTCGTCCCCGTGAAGCCGGCGGTCTTCGAGAAGCTCCTGAACTCGATGGCGACCTCGGTCGCGCCCTCGATCTCGTAGATGGTCCTGGGGAGGTCATCGTCCCTTATGAAAGCCTCGTACGCCGCGTCGTAGAGGATGAGCGCCTTGTTCCTGCGCGCGTAGTCCACCCACTGGGCGAGCCTCTCTTTCGTGATGACGGCGCCTGTCGGGTTGTTGGGGTAACAGAGGTACACGAGGTCCACCTGCCCGTCGGGCGGGGTGGGCACGAAGCCGTTGTCGGGCGTGGCATCGAGGTAGGCGATGTTCGAGTACCTGCCGTCGGTCATGTCCCCGGCCCTGCCAGCCATGACGTTGGTGTCCAGGTATACCGGGTAGACGGGATCCGGGATGGCAACGCGCACGTCCTGGGAGAAGATCTCCTGGATGTTCGCGGTGTCGCTCTTCGCGCCGTCGCTGATGAAGATCTCGTCGGCGTCTATGTCGGCGCCGCGCGAGCGGTAGTCGAACTCGGCGATCTTCTCCCTGAGGAAGAGGTATCCCTGCTCGGGGCCGTAGCCCCTGAAGGTGTCCTGGCGGGCCATCTCGTCCACGGCCTTGTGGAAGGCGTCGATGCATGCCCTGGGCAACGGCCTGGTCACGTCGCCGATGCCCAGGCGGATGATGCTCGCCCCCTTGTGGCTGTCCTGGAAGGCCGCCAGGCGCCTCGATATCTCAGAGAAGAGGTACGACGGCCTCAGCTTGAGGAAGTTTTCGTTGATCCTTATCATGCATGCCCCTTGTCTGACCTTGTTTCCACCCGGATGCGCCGCTACGGGGCGCAACTCGGCGGACACTATTACACAGGGCCTCGGTGTCATGCAACAAAGGCGTTTACCTGCTCGGCGAGCCAGCCGGCCCACGCATCCACACCCCGGCCGGTCTTCGAGGAGACCTCGAATATCTCGATATCCCGGTTCAGGGCGCGCACGCGTATGGAGAGGGCCTCCATGTCGAAATCCGACAGGCCGAGGTAATCGATCTTGTTCACCACGAGCGCGTGCGACACCGTGAACATGAGGGGGTACTTGAGGGGCTTGTCGTCGCCCTCGGGCACGCTCAGGATCATCGCGTTCTTGATCGAGCCCGTGTCGAACTCCGCCGGGCACACCAGGTTGCCCACGTTCTCGATGATCACGAGGTCGAGCCGGTCAAGATCGAGGGCGTCGAGCCCCTTTCTGACCATGGATGCATCGAGGTGGCAGAAGCCCCCGGTCCGTATCTGCACGGCGGGTATGCCGAGGCCCGCTATCTTCTGCGCGTCCACCGTCGAGTCGATGTCCGCCTCGATCACGGCCATGCGGAAGGTGTCCCTCAGCCTCTCTATGGTCCTCGTGATGAGCGTGGTCTTGCCCGCGCCCGGAGAAGACATGAGGTTGAGGAGAAAGGTCTTCGACTGTTTCAAGAGTCCCCTGAGCTCTTGGGCCTCCCTCTTGTTGTCGGAAAGGATGTCCTCCTTGACCTCGATCAGCCGTATCTCTCCCATCACTCGGCCTCCATGTCCTTGATATGGTACTCCCTGCCGGATGCGAGCGAGAGCCTCGTGCCCCCGCACCCCGGGCACGCGGGCGGTTCACTGCGGTTCCTGTCGAGCTCGAACCGGGTGGAACACCCATCGCACACGAGCACCGCCTTGACCCATCTCACCTTCAACCTGGCGCCCTCGGCCACGGTACCCCTGCTCAGGTGGTCGAAGTACTTCTGCATCCACTCCTCCTCGAGGTCGCTCAGCTCGCCGACATCGAGGGAGATGGAGTGGACCCTCTTCACGCCGTGCATGAGGGCGTGTCTGAGCACGATGCCGAGGATGCTCTGCATGACGGGAAGCTCGTGCACCAGCTCATCCCTCCTCGAGCGGTCCCCGGATGCCTGACACCCTAAAGGCGGCCTGCACTCAGACGTCCCCCTCGTATTCCTTGAGGAACCTCTCGAAGAAGGCCTCCATGAAGGCATGGCGGTCCTGGGCCATGCGCCTGCCCTCGGAGGTGAGCATGCGGTCCTTGATCTTCCTGAGCTTGACCATGTACTCGCGGTAACCCGTGTCGTCCCTCGTGTAGGGCAACGTCTCCTCGGGGGAGGCCTCCGGGTTGTGGAGCACGGCGCCGACCTCGCCTGCGAAGAGGTACGCCCTGGCGATGCCCACGGCGCCGATGGCGTCGAGTTTGTCCGCGTCGAACAGGCACCTGGCCTCGAGGGTTTCGGGCACGTGGCTGTTCCGGAAGCGGTGTGTCAGGACGCAGTGAATGACGTTGTCCTTCTTCTCGGCGGGCAGGTCGAAGGGCGAGAGGATCTCGCGTGCCATGCGCGCGCCCTCCTCGGCATGGCACACGGCGCCCCGGGAGACATCCTGGCTTATCCTCCCGATATCGTGGAGCAGGGCGGCGACCGAGAGGACCTCGCAGTCGGCGCCCTCGACCTGGCCGATATGCATGCAGAGCCTGTAGACGCGCTGGGTGTGGTCCCAGTCGTGGCTGAGGGAAGCGTTCTTGAACAGGCCGTACGCCAGGCGCCGTATGTCCTCGACGATGGGGTTCATGCCGCAGGTTTCTACCACAAGTGCATCGCCCTCTCAACGAGAGCCTATCTCACCGAGAATACGAGAAGTGTTTTCTTGACACCATATCCCCGGTATATTAGCGATACACCGTATTGATTCGTTCCATGGCAAGTACAAGGAGATGAGCATGAACCAGAGGAGGAAACCGGGGATCGCATCCCGAGCCATCCATGCAGGTGAACCGAGGGAGCGCTACGCGGACTCGCTGACCACCCCCATCTTTCAGACGTCGACCTACGTGTTCAAGGACAGCAGGGATATAGAGGAGTACACCAAGGGAAACAAGCCCCGGTTCGAGTACGGCCGGTACGGAAACCCGACGGAGCTCATCGCCGAGCGCAGGCTGGCGGACCTCGAGGGCGCCGAGGACTCCCTCGTCTTCTCCTCGGGCATGATGGCCATCACCACCACGATCCTGTCCCTGGTGAACACCGGCGACCACATCGTGATAACGGACGACAGCTACAAGAAGACCCTGGAGTTCTGCAACACCTATCTCCAGCGCTTCGGGGTGGAGTGCACCGTGGTCCCGTTCGGCGATTACGAGGCCCTGGAGAAGGCCATCAAGAAGAACACGAGGTTCATCTTCTCCGAGTCGCCCACGAACCCCTATCTGAACGTGTTCGACCTCGTGCTCCTCAAGAAGATCGCCGACAAGTACGGGGTCATGACCCTCATCGACAGCACCATCGCCACCCCCATAAACCAGAGGCCGCTGGAGTTCGGCATCGACCTCGTCACGCACAGCTGCACCAAGTATCTCTCGGGTCACAACGACATCCTGGCGGGCGTCGTGCTCGGGAAGAGCGAGCACATAGGGCCCATCAGGAGCCTCCACAAGTCCATGGGCGGCCTCATCGACCCACACTGCTGCTACCTCCTCCTCAGGGGGCTCAAGACCTTCCCCATGAGGGTCCAGCGCATGAACGAAACCGCGCTCGAGGTGGCGCGCTTCCTCGAGTCGCACCCTGCCGTGGAGAGGGTGTACTACCCGTTCCTCGAGAGCCACCAGCACTACAGCATCGCAAGAGAACAGATGACCGGCGGCGGTTGCGTGGTCACCTTCATCATGAAGGGGGATCTCGAGGACGCCAAGCGTTTCATGGATTCCCTCGAGATGATCTTCATAGGACCCAGCTTCGGGGGGCCAGAGACGCTCATCACGCACCCGGCGACGGTCAGCTACTACGACTATACCCGGGAGAGACGCTACGAGCTCGGCATCATCGACACGCTGTTCCGCCTTGCAGTGGGCCTGGAGGATGTGGAGGACATCATAGACGACCTCGAGAGGGCCTTCGACAAGGCCTCGAGGAAGTGACCGAAGGGAAGGCCCCCTCTGCGACCGCCCTGGCACGGCGGATTCCCGGGGCCTCCCGCCGAGGACAAACGAGACAAGAGATACACCAGCGCATGACGAGACGATCGACCCCGCAACCGGCAAGGGTATCCAGGAAGGCGGGGCCGATCACGCTCCTGTGCGTGTTTCTCGCATGCATCGCCGCCGTGACCCCTTATACCGGTGCGTCCGCACAGGTCTACAACCAGACGTGCCAGAGCGCCGAGTACGCGCGGAGCCTCAACCGCAACGCGGCGACAGACGCCGCCGACATCGTGGTATACAACCCGGCCGGGCTCGTGGACCTCTCGAAAGGCTATCACCTCAACATCTCGAACCAGACGTGGGTGAGGAGGCCGAGCCACTCCTTCGATGATCCCCTCGGCGGGGGCCGCCTCAGGTTCGAGCAGAAAAAAACCGACTGGATCGTCCCGAACGTCCATGCCGCGTACTGCGGCCCCGGCTGGGCCTTGTTCGCCGCGGCCTACATCCCGGCAGGCGGGGCGGCCGTCGATTATCCGGACGGCTCGTATTCCACGCGGCTCCTGGGCGCCGGCATCATAGGCCCGGGCGGGCCGTACGAGCTCATCTACAACGACATCGACGACGAGTACCTGGAGGGGACCTCGCTCTACCTCGCCCTGTCCGCCGGCGCAGCGTGCAGGGTCACGGAAGGCGTGAGCCTCGCCGCGGGCATCAGGACGGTCTCCATCAGGAACGAGATCAGGGGGGGGCTCACGCTCACCGGGGGTCTCCTGGGTCCCATGACCCAGGACGTGCCGCTCAGGGTGAGGGTGAGCGAGGAGGGCAGGGGCTGGGGCGTCGTGTGCGGCATCCAGGTGAGGCCCTCGGACGCGGTCAACCTCGCCTTGCATTACGAGTCGCCCACGAGGATCGACGTCAGGGCGGACGTGAAGTCCGGCGACAACGTGAGCCAAGAGGCAGGGCTGTTCTCGGACGGGGCGGAGAGCCCGAGGGACCTGCCCGCGATGGTGGGCCTCGGCGCATCCTTCCGTGTCGGCGACAGGACCAGGGTGGAACTCGATGCCAACTACTGGTTCCAGAAGGACGCAGACTGGGGCCGCTCAGCCGACGGAAGGGGCCTGGCGGACCTCGCGGGCGACTCCTACAGCGTGGGCGCCTCGGTATGCCACGCCCTGAACAGGGACCTCGAAGTCAGCTGCGGCTTCCTGTACACGTGGTACGACTTCGAGGACATGGATGGGTTCTACAGGAACACCACCGGGGCCGTGGAGGTGTACTACGAGAACGATCTCATGATCGGCCTCGGCTTCGCATACCGGGTCACCCCCTCGATCACCTTCAACCTCGGCACCGGGGTCATCACGTACCGGGACGCGGCCATAAGCACGGGTGCAGGCACGGTGTCCGTGGAGAACGACCTCTCGGGCGCGCTGGCCTTGGGAGTGGACTGTTCTTTTTAGACCGGGACGCCCCTTTAGAGCTCGGAACGGGCCTGCATCGGCCGGGTGGGCATCGAGAGAGCGGCTCGGCCTCGTCCATTGAGGCCGGTTCGAGATGTCCGGGTTGTCGGGGCTGATCGGTCACCCATGCAGTCCTGCATGCTTTCCTTTTTCTCGGTGACGCGTGCGTTCCGGCCGTGGCGCAAGGGCACACGTCATCCATGCTGGCCTGCATGCTTGGCCTTTTCGTGGGGTCCCCCACCTGCAGATGGCATCCTGCCCGGCCCAAGAACGATGGCGGTGGTTGCCCGAAAGTGTCCCACCTTGTCGCCTGTCGGTTCCATCCTGCAGGATCGCCTGTAAGAACAATATGTTGCGCCCGATGAGAAGCGCTTCGGGGTCATGGCCGCACCAGGGGGATGGGCCGGGGCGGCAGCAACCCTCTAAAAATCAAAAAGAATAACAATATGATACAGGGTGCGATGCCGTGGCACCCATATTGCTGTCCAGGCTGTCAGGGGGTGGGCGCGGCCACGTGGGCACGGCGCGGCCGCAAGCCCTCCCGATCACACGGTGTGATTGAACAGGGGGGTCGCGGTGAAGACGACGAGACATGGCACCCTGGTGGCAAAGATCAGCCAGTGGGGGGAGGTACGCCCCACGAACCCGCTCAAGATCCAGGACGTGACGTTCAGGGACGCTCACCAGTCCATCTTCGCCACGCGCGTCCGCACACAAGACCTCCTGGTGATCGCCGAGAAGATGGACAGGGTGGGTTTCCACTCGATGGAGGTCTGGGGAGGCGCCACCTTCGACACCATGCATAGGTTCCTCGGGGAGGACCCGTGGGAACGGATCAGGGTCCTGAAGAGGCACATGGGCAGGACACCGTTCTCCATGCTGCTCAGGGGACAGAATCTCGTGGGGTACAGGAACTACCCGGACGACGTGGCCGAGGCCTTCGTGGAGCGCTGCTGCATCAACGGGATCGACATCTTCAGGATATTCGACGCGCTCAACGATTTCCGCAACTTCGAGACCGTCGTGAGGGTGGTCAAGGAACACGGCAAGCACTTCCAGGGCGCCATCTGCTACTCGCTCACCGAGAGGCGCATGGGCGGCGAGGTCTACACGCTCGAATACTACCTCGACAAGGCGAAAGAGCTCGAGGACATGGGGGCCGACAGCGTCTGCATCAAGGATATGGCGGGGCTGATCTCGCCCTACGATGCATACGTCCTGGTGAAGGCGCTCAAGGAGAGGGTCAGGGTGCCCATCCACTTTCACAGCCACTTCACCTCCGGCATGGCGGACATGAGCTTGCTCAAGGCCGTGGAGGCAGGGGTCGACATCGTGGATACCTGCCTGTCGGCGTGGGCGTACCGGTCGTCGCACCCCGCGGTGGAGCCCCTGGTCGTGACGCTCATGAACACGAGCAGGGCCTGCGGGCTGGATCTCGGGCTGTTGAGCGAGTGCAGCGAGCTCCTCGAGGAGGTGTCGCGAACATACCGTCACCTCCTCGATGACCGCACCTCCATCGTGGACGCGAACGTCCTTTTGCACCAGATACCCGGGGGCATGATCTCCAACCTCGTGAACCAGCTCAGGGAGATGGACGCCCTGCCCAGGCTCAAGGATGTCTACGGCGAACTCCCGAGGGTCCGCAAAGACCTGGGCCAGGTCCCCCTCGTCACGCCCACGAGCCAGATCGTAGGTATCCAGGCGGTCAACAACGTCCTCTTCGACAAGCCGGGCGAACGCTACTCCATGATCACCGCCCAGGTGAAGGACCTCTGTTACGGCCTCTACGGGAAGACACCCGCGCCGATCGACGAACAGGTGAGGACGAAGGCGCTCAAGGACCACCCGAGGGGATCGACCCCCATTCATGTCAGGCCGGCGGACATACTGGAGCCGGAGCTCGAAAAGGCGCGCGAGGAGACCGCCGGCCTTGCCCGCGACATCGACGACGTGCTCGTCTACGCCCTGTACCCGACCACCGGCAAGAGGTTCCTCAGGTGGAAGTACGGGCTCGAGGAGATCCCCGCCGAGGTGACAGGCGAGGGGACATCCATGCCCAGCCGGCAAGGACCGCCCCCGGCTCAGGGAAAGGACGCCGCGGAGGGAAAGTGCACAGGAGGAGACAGCCTGAGAAGGGATGTCCAGGAGGGGTTGGGCGGACCGAGACGGGATGAAAATGCCGGCTTCCCGGTCGGGGCGACGAGGTACAGGCTGTACGTGGACGGGCAATGCGTCGAGTTCGCGCTCGAGCAGGTCGCACATCCTGCAGGCGGTCTCGTATCCAGGGGGGGCTCGCAGAGGCCGGGTCTCGAGCTGAGGGAGAAGAGGGGGCTTCCCGCAGACCCGGTGCACGTCAGACACGAGGTGCGAAACGAGGAAGGCGTCGCAAGGGAGGGCACGGGCGGTGAGGCTCCAGGCTCCCCCGGCGACGGTGACACCCCGGTGACGGCGCCCATGCCCGGGATGGTGGTCAGGTACGTCCTCGGCGAGGGTGAGCGCGTTGCGAAAGGGGACGTGCTCGTGGTCCTCGAGGCCATGAAGATGGAGAACTTCATTACGGCGCCCAGTGACGGCGTGGTGAAGAAGATCTGCATGAGAGAGGGGCAGGCGGCGAAGAAGGGGGACGTGCTCGCCGTGGTGTCCGCACCATGACGGGCATGACGGGTATGAAGGCGCCAAGCTTTGAAAGGTTGTCGGACATGGACGAGAAGTATGCTCGAGCGTTGGACAGGCTGCGCACGGTAAAGAACTCGGCGCTTAAAGGGGGCGGGAAGGAGAAGGTCGACGCGTTGCACGCATCCGGGAGGCTCACGGCCAGGGAGCGCATAGATCTCCTCCTCGACGACGACACGTTCGTGGAGCACAACCTCGTGATCGGCCACCTGGAAGGGCTCCCGTGCGACGGGCTCGTGGCGGGCCACGGCACGATACACGGCAGGCCGGTGTGCGTCTACGCCCAGGACTCGACGGTCAAGGGCGGCTCTATAGGGCCCATGCACGGGTTCAAGATGTACCGCACGATCGAGTGGGCGCTCCAGATGGGGGTCCCCTTCATCGGCCTGCACGAGTCGCCGGGCGCCCGTATACCGGACATGGGCACCTCGCGCAGCGTGTTCGGGGAGGCCATGGAGAAGCATGGCGGTGCGGTCTTCTTCCCGAACACCCAGGCATCCGGCGTCATACCGCAGGTATCCGGGATCATGGGGAGTTGCGCGGGGATCTCGGTGTACTCACCGGCACTCACCGACTTCATCTTCATGGTGGACAAGAAGAGCCACATGTTCATAACCGGACCCGCCATCGTGAAGGCGGTCACGGGAGAGGAGCTCTCCAAGGAGGACCTCGGCGGCGCTGGGGTGCATTGCGTACTCTCAGGGGTGGCGGACGGGAGGTTCGCCTCGGAGCAGGACCTGCTGGCAGGGATCAGGGAGCTCATGACGTATCTCCCGCAGAACGCCGATGAACGGCCGCCTTACCTGGACCTCGGGGACGACCCGGAGAGGCCCACCGACGAGCTCATGGATATCGTGCCCTCGGACGCATCGAAGGCATACGACGTGCGCGACGCGATCGCGTGCATCGTGGATGCAGGCAGGTTTTTCGAGGTCAAGCCCGAGTTCGCCTGCGAGATCGTGGTGGGCTTCGGGAGGCTGGCCGGCGAGGTGGTGGGCGTCGTGGCGAACCAGCCTTCCTGCCTGGCCGGCAGCCTCACGGTCGACAGCTCCGACAAGCAGACACGATTCATGCGGTTCTGCGACTGCTTCAACATCCCCATCCTGCTCCTCGTGGACACCTCGGCCTACCTCCCGGGCAAAGACCAGGAGCACCGGGGGATCATCCGGCACGGCGCAAAGGTGCTCTACGCGCTGTGCGAGTCGACCGTCCCGAGGGTGGGGCTGGTCCTGAGAAAGGCCTACGGCGGCGGCAACCTCGGGATGGGTGTGATACCGGCGCAGGCCGGCACGGACATGATGTTCTACTGGCCGATCACCGAGCTCGGGGTCATGGGTGCCAAGGCGTCGGTCGAGCTCTTCTTCGGCGAGGCGATCGCCAAGGCGCCGAACCCGGAGGAGACGCGGGCGGCCCTCATGAGGGAGTACGAGGACAGGTATGCGAACCCGTTGCGCGAGGCGTCCTACAACCCCTTCATCAACGACGTGATCGAGCCCGGGGAAACGAGGAGGGTGCTCGTGAAGGCCTTTGCCTTCCTCTCGACCAAGAGGAAGAGGCCCACCTACCCGAAGAAGCACGGAAACATGCCCGTCTGAAGGCCGGGGTGCGGGACTCTGCAACGAGAGTGGAGCATGGGGGTCGAGGGGAGCGGCCCCTGGGCGCACGCGTCTGGACGCCTTCGGGTTGTCTTTCGCCCCAGGCGCACGTCGAACTGCACGCACGAACGGGGAGACACGCCTCGACACCCTCGGGCTTTCAGTCACTCGAGGATGAAGGTCCCTGCGTGGTCCAGGTCGACGAGCCGGTCGGCGAGGCCCTGCTCGGCCATGACCCGCCGTATGTCTTGACCGGGTTTGAACACCGGCTCGTCCCCGAGCCTGAAGGTCCCCCAGTGCACGGCGAGGAACTTCTTCGCCCCGAGCTCTCTGAACGCCCTGACGGCCTCTTCCGGGTCGAGGTGCGAGCGCTTCATGAACCATCGGGGTTCGTAGGCGCCCACATTGAACACGGCGAGGTCGATGGCCCCGAGCCTGCCTATCTGGTCGAATGCCTTGAAATAGGCGGTGTCGCCGGAAAAGTAGATGGTCTTGCCCGAAGGGGTCTTGACGAGGAAAGAGCCCCACAGGGCCCTGTTCGGCCCCTCGATGATGCTTCGCATGGTCCAGTGGTTGGCCGGCAGGAAGGTGACGTGGAACCCCCCTGCGCTCGCGGTGTCGAACCAGTCCATCTCCATGACCCGGTTCATGCCGTGCTGTGCGAGGAGCCCCTTGAACCCGAGGGGAACGAGGTAGACAGGATCGCCCCTCTTCAGCGCCAGGAGCGAATCGATGTCCAGATGATCGTAGTGGCCGTGGGTCACGAGAACGACATCCACCGTGGGCATGGACGAGACGTCGAAGGCGATGGGGCTGAAGTCCTTTATCGGCCAGAAGAGGCCGAAGAAGACGGGATCGATGATGAGCCTGGACCCGTTGTCGCTCACCAGGACGCAGGCGTGGTTGATCCACGTGACGCTGGTCGAGGAGCGTGAGAGCACCTTGGCCCAGTCGATGCTGACCGGCCTGACCCGTTCCCTGGCGTACTCATCCTCGAAGCGGTTCTTGGAAAAGAGCTTCCACCTGAGGATCTGGCCGAAGGAACGCCTGTGGAACGGCTCGTCGGAGAAGGGGTTCAGAAACATGCCGTCAGCATGGTGGACCTTGCGTGCGGCAATGGTCTCGAGGTCGTACACGCCTGCGTGCCCCCCTGTCATGTCGAGTGCTTCAGGAACCTCTCCTTGGCCCCGGCACAAGACAAAGGAGGCAAGGAGGATCGCGGAGAACGCGACGGCGGCTATCGGTGTCACTCTCATGCAAGGCATCCCACAGGCGAGTCTTTGTATGAACCCTCGAGGACCACATCCCCATCGGTCCTTCAGCCGGGGATGCGGGAGAACGACACTGTCTTCAACCGCACAGAGTCCTCACCACCCTTGTGCATGCCGAACCTCTCCCCCGGGCGGCGTCGTGGGTGCAGGCAAGGGGTGACCCATGCCGTGGGCTTGGGCCCGACACACCGCACTCCTCGACGGCGGTGCTGCCCCTGCCGCCCATACGCACCGGTTCCAACATAGGGTTCTCCGTGCAGGGATTCAATCGTAATCGTAGAATCCCTTCTTCGTCTTTCTGCCCAGCCACCCGGCCTCGACGTACCTGCGCAGCAGGGGGCAGGGCCGGTACTTGGAGTCGCAGAACCCCTGGTAGAGGGTCTCCATGATGGCCAGGCAGGTGTCAAGGCCTATGAGGTCAGCCAGGGCGAGCGGTCCCATGGGATGGTTCATGCCGAGCTTCATGACCGTGTCTATGGATTCCCTGGTCCCCACCCCGTGGTAGAGGCAGTAGACGGCCTCGTTGATCATGGGCATGAGGATCCTGTTGGAGATGAACCCCGGGTAGTCGTTCGCCTCGGCCGGTGTCTTTCCGAGGACTCCGGCGAGGTCCCACGTGAGGCGGAAGGTCTCCTCGGTCGTTGCCAGGCCCCTTATGATCTCGCAGAGCTTCATCACCGGCACTGGGTTCATGAAGTGCATCCCGATGACCTTGCCGGGCCTCTTGGTCTGTGCCGCGATCCTGCCTATGGGGATGGACGAGGTGTTGGAGGCGAGGATCGTGTGCTCGGGGCACACGGAGTCGAGCTCGGAGAATATCCTGAACTTCATGACCTGGTCTTCGGTGGCGGCCTCGATCACCACGTCCGCCTCCTTCATGTCGGGCAGGTTCGTGCTCAAGGCGATGCGGCCGAGGATCGTGTCAAACTCCTGCCTGGAGATCGAGCCCTTCTCGAGCTGCCTTCCCAGGTTCTTTTCGATCACCCCGAGACCCTTCTTCACGAGATGCTCGCCGATGTCGTTCATGATGACCCGGAAGCCAGCGGCCGCTGAGACCTGGGCGATACCGCTTCCCATCTGGCCCGAGCCTACGACCCCTATCGTCTTGATATCCTTGATTTCCATGGGGAGAACTCCTCCTTTCACCTCGTGACCACCAGCGCCACCGCTTCCCCTCCACCCAGGCACAGGCTCGCGACGCCGGTCTTCTTTCCGGAACGGATCATCTCGTACAGGAGGGTGGCGAGCACCCTGGTGCCGCTCGAGCCGATGGGGTGACCGAGCGCCACGCTGCCCCCGTTGACGTTCACCCTGTCCATGTCGATCCCGAGTTCCCTGATGACCGCCACCGTGGAACCCGCGAATGCCTCGTTGATCTCGAAGAGGTCGACCTCGCCGATGCCGATCCCCTCCTTCCCGAGCACCTTCGGTATCGCGAGGATGGGGGCCACCAGCACGTATTTCATGTCGATGCCTGCGCTGGCCTGTGCGCCCACGCGCGCGAGCACGGGACACCCGAGCTCGCGCGCGCGCCTCTCGGACATCACCACCACGGCCGAAGCACCGTCCGAGATCACCGAGGAGTTGCCCGCCGTGGTGAGCCCTCCCTTCTTGAACGCGGGCGGCATGGAGGCGAGCTGCTCGTAGGTGGTGGTCCTGGGGCACTCGTCCACCGCGAAGAGTTTCGGTTCTCCCTTTCTCTGGGGTACGCTCACCGGGACGATCTCCTCCGTAAACTTCCCACCGGCGATCGCGGTCATGGCGAGCCTGTAGGAACGTTCCGCATACCGGTCCTGGTCCTCACGGGTGACGTGGTACTTCTCCGAGCACAGCTCGTTCGAGATCCCCATGTGGAAGTCGTTCACGATGTCCCACAGCCCGTCGTGCACCATGTGGTCCTGGATCTGCCCAGGCCCCATCCGGTACCCGAACCGCGCCTTCTCCAGGTAGTAGGGGGCCATGCTCATGTTTTCCATGCCGCCTGCGACCACCACCTCGGCGTCACCCGACCGTATGGCCTGGGCAGCGAGCATTACGGCCTTCAGGGCCGATCCGCACACCTTGTTGACGGTGATGCAGCCGGCTTCCCACGGGAGGCCGGCCATGACGGCCGCCTGCCTGGCCGGGTTCTGGCCGTAACCGCAGGGCAGCACCATGCCCATGATGACCTCGTCGACCAGGTGCTTTTCGATGCCTGAGCGACGAATCGCCTCCTCGATGACTATGGCCCCCAGTTTCGTGGCCCCCACGTGAGCCAGGGTGCCGTTGAAACCGCCGTTCGGGGTCCTGGCGGCCGAGGTTATGACGACCTCTTGCATGATCCCTCCTCTTATCTCAGCGTATCATCGCCATGCGCGCGGTGACCGTCCACGTTCCAGCGCACGCACGAGAGTGAACCCTAGAACAAGACAGAGGAAAAAGCAACAGGAAGGCCGACGGCGCTCGCCCGAGAGAGGTGGGCGTTTGGGGTGCGAGCCTGGCGTGGTCGAAGGAGAGAGGGCAGGGGAAGAGGCGAAAACGAGAGAAAGGAGGCGGCCTCCGGCCTGCGCTGGGTGATGCCGATGGCACACACGATGGAGGAGGCTGGAAGGGGAGAGAGAGAAGGCGGCGTCTCACCTGGTCGAGACGCCGCCCGGCTTCCTTGGCTTTACTTCCGGATGCTGTAGAGCACGCCCTTGCCCCTGAAGACCGCAGCCGCACCGAGCTCTTCCTCGATGCGCAGGAGCTGGTTGTACTTCGCGAGCCTCTCGCTGCGGGAAGTGGACCCCGTCTTCAACTGGCCTGCGTTCGTCGCCACGGCCACGTCGGCGAGCCATGCGTCCTCGGTCTCGCCGGAGCGGTGGGAGAATACCGTCGTGAAACCGGCCCTGCGCGCCATCTCGATCGTTTCGATGGTCTCCGTGAGGGTCCCTATCTGGTTCACCTTGATGAGGATGGAGTTGGATGTCCCCTCGGCGATCCCCCTTGCGAGGTACTCCTTGTTGGTGACGTAGAGGTCGTCCCCGACGATCTGGATCCTCCCGCCGAGGCGCACCATGAGTTTCTTCCAACCCTCCCAGTCGTCCTCGGCCAGACCGTCCTCGATGGAGACGATGGGGAACCTCCTGATGAGGTCCTCGTAGAAGTCTATCATCTCTTCCGAGGTCCTCTCCGGGTCCCTCTCGGAAGCGAGTATGTACTTGCCGTCCTTGTAGAAGGAGGTGGCAGCAGGGTCGAGGGCGATGGCCACGTCCTCACCAGGCCTGTAGCCGGCCTTCTCTATGGCCTTCACGATGAGCTCGAGAGGTTCGGCGTTCGACTTGAGGTTCGGCGCGAAGCCCCCCTCGTCGCCGACCCCCGTGGAATAGCCGCTCGCGACCAGGATGTCGCGGAGGGCGTGGAAGGTCTCGGCCGCGTATCTCAGTGCCTCTCGGAAGTTCGGTGCGCCCAGCGGCACGATCATGAACTCCTGGAGATCCACGTTGTTGTCGGCGTGCTTGCCCCCGTTGACGACGTTCAGCAGGGGAACCGGGATCTCCCGTGCGAAAGCGCCTCCCAGGTACCTGTAGAGGGGCAGGCCGAGGAAGTTCGCAGCCGCCTTCGCGACCGCGACGGAGACGCCCGTCGTGGCGTTCGCCCCGAGGTTCGACTTGTTTGGCGTCTCGTCGAGCTCGTTGAGCATGCGGTCGATGCCGACCTGGTCGAGGGCGTCCATGCCCACGAGCGCGGAAGAGATCTTCTTGTTCACGTTGTCCACCGCCTTCGTGGTGCCTTTGCCCTTGTATCTCTTGGGATCGCCGTCCCTCAACTCTATGGCCTCGTTCGCACCGGTGGACGCACCTGACGGGACGGCCGCCCTGCCCATGTCCCCCGTCGAGAGGAACACGTCGACCTCTACGGTGGGATTGCCCCTCGAATCCAGGATCTCGCGCGCAACAACATCGACAATTTCGCTCATGGCCTCTCCTCCTCGGTCATATGGTGGGTATCTTGTCGCCTGGTTCAGAGACCCACAATATAGCAGGAGATACCCTGGGATGCAAACGACTGTGCGAGGTCTTTCGCCCCCTCCATGGAGGAGAACGCGCCGAGCCTGACACGGTACACGGTGTTACCATAGACCTGGGCCTGCTCGACGCTCGGCTGGTACCCCTTCGACTCGATGACGGAGGCCAGCCTCTCCGCGTTTTCCTTCACCGCGAAGGCCCCGAACTGGATCGTGTACCTGCCCCCGGTGTAGTACCTGGGCATTTCGAGGACCTCTACGCGGACCCGGGCGAGGCCGCATTCCACCATGTCGAGAACCCTTGCGGCGCCGTAGGACATGTCGATGATCCTGTCGCCCACGAAGGGCCCTCGGTCATTGACCGGGACGACGATCTGCCTGCCGTTGTCGAGGTTCGTGACCCTCACCTTGCTCCCGAGCGGGATGGTCTTGTGCGCGGCGCTCAGCGCGTACATGTTGTAGGGCTCGCCGCACGCCGTCGGCCTGCCGTGGAACTCCTCGCCGTACCACGAGGCGACACCGACCTCCACCCAGCCGGGACCGGGCCTGTACTGGTGGGCGCACCCCGTTGCGAGAAAAAGGACGAACAGCGATACGGCGAGTTTACGTCTCGAGCAATTCCCTGATTTCATGAACGAGCTCCTCGATGCGTTTCCTGTCTGTGATGCGGTTCTTGGCGTCTATGAGACCCTTTTCCCTGAAGGTGTCGAGGGCGCCCTTGTACACGGGCAGGCACAGCGACTCGAATCGCTTGATCTCCCCCTTCTTGAACATCCGCTCGGCGTGGCGGTTGATGGCCTTGAGGACGTTCTTCTCCGGGGTGTCTTGTATCCTGTCGAGGTTTTCGGCCACGCAGAGATACGACTCGAGGTAGTTCTCGACGAGTCCACCGAACAGTCTCAGGACATCGACGGATCTCTCGGATGCCGTGTACACTCCCTTGCTCACCGTCACAATCCCTTGCGACGTCAGGAAATCCAGGGCCTTGTAGAAGCTCTCCAGGTCAAGGATGAACTCCTTTTCCAGGAGGCCCGCAAGCTTCCTGACCTGTCTCTGAAGGTCCTTTTCGACAGTCGAGCCCTTGTTCTTGAGGAGCACGTTCGCTATGAGGGAGACAGGCACGAAGAAGTTGAGGATGGTGTTCTTGTAGTACTCGAGGTGGATCCTGTCCTCGTTCTCCACGTACGCGAGCCCCGGCTCGGAGTTGGATTCACCTGCATCCAGGGTCAGAAGGCCCTTGCCCTCGAGGAGTTCGATGGCTTCCTTGTAGGCGGAGTCCTCGTTGGCGAGCGTCGAGGAGAGCGAACACCCCTGGAACTTCAGGTATTCAAGAAAGACGTGGAAGCCTTCTTTCAATTCGGCCTCGTCGAGAGCCCGGCCGAGGCTCAGGAGCACGCAGGACATCAGGGATACCGGGGTGACGACGGTCTGGCGGTATATGGCGGAGATGATCCTCGTCGCCACGTCTTCGTAGAGTTCCTCTTTCTGGTCCGGGCTCATGCCGGAGGCGCCCGGCCTCGACATCATGTACTCCTCGAGGGACAGGGGAGGGGCGAACCTGATGTACACCTTGCCGTAGCGGTTCTTCAGGATGGAGCCGGCCTTGAGGAGCTGGAGGAAGCTCTCCCTTTCCTTCGGGGCGCCCTTCATCTCGCGGATATAGGCGTTCTCCTCCACCACGGTATCGTATCCGACATAGACGGGGACGAAGATGACGTCCCTGCACACGCCGGCCTCCCACCCCTGGATGATCATGGACAGAAGACCCCTCTTGGGGAGCATGAGCTTCCCCGAGCGGCTCCTCGTGCCCTCGATGAAGAACTCCATGGGGATCCGCTCCCCGAGGATGGTCCTGACGTACGCGCTGAAGGTCTGGGCATACAGGGGGTTGTCCTTGAAGGTCCGGCGCATGAAGAAGGCCCCGCCCTTTCTCAGGATCGAGCCTATGGGAAAGAAGGAGAGGTTGATGCCCGCGGCTATCAGGGGGACGCTCATCCAGTTGTGGTAGAGGCAATACGAGAGGATCAGGTAGTCGATGTGGCTCTTGTGGCAGGGGACGTAGACGAGCGAGCCTGTCCTCGCCCTGTCGCGCACCGCCTGGAGACCCGCCATGTCAACGTCGAGACCCTCGAAGATGTTGTTGAACACCCAAGTCAACGATTTGTCGAGGAAGGTGATCGTGGATGGCGTCAGGTCGGATGCTATCTGGTCCAGGTATTTCCTCGCCGTGTGCTCGGCTGCCTTGAGGGCCTTGGCGTCGCCTTGGGCGAGGGATTCCAGGAAGGACTGGAGGATCGGGTCCCGCATGGTCTTGTCTATGATGAAGGAACGCTCGCGGATGGGTGCGCCGGAGACGTTGCTGCCCAGGACAGCCAGGGTGTGCCTGAGTTCGGAGGTGATCTCGCCGGCCAGTTCCTCTACGAACTTTCGGCCGGAGACGTCCTTCTTGAGCATCTCCTTGAGGTTCAGGGGCTCCCCATGTTCCACGAAACCGCGCTCCCGGCCCTTCAGGAGGACGAGGAGTTTCCTCGCGTCCGTTATGCGCAGCTGTTCCTCGTCGCTGGTGTCCTTGAGCTTGAGCGGGGCGCGCTGGTAGACGATGCGGACCGGGACGACGAACACGGGGTCATCGATCCTGCGCTGGAGCTTGAGCAGCTCGAGGATGACGTCCGCCCCGCTCGCCGGGCGTGATTCGTCCAGGAACACGAGGGATGCCCTGAGCCGGTCTTTCATGAACTCCACGTAAGAATCATGGGAAAAGGGGGTCTCCCCCTTGACCCGGTGGGCGATGTCCCTGAGGGCGCAGAACACGCTCTGGAGCAGGAAAAAGGTCTTCGAGAACACGAGCATGGGGGCGGGCAGCCCCTCGTTTCTCAATCTCATGTTGAGGAGCAGGGCGTCGACGGTGCTCGACGATGCGAGTGCATAGACGACGTGCCCTTTCGTGGAGAGGTTCTTCATCGAGGCCTTGAAGATCTCCGGGGTCGAGATGCGGGAAAAGAGCCTTCGCATCAGCGGCCTCAGCAGGGGGCCGTACTCGCCTGCAAAGGTGAAGGGGATGCGCGACAGGTCCCGAGCCATGGCCGGGATCATAGATCATTCAAGACGGAATGGAAAGATGCCAGTTGCCCGTGCATGTACCCCGCCGTCCTCGGGTATCCGCGTATGGGCCCTCTTTTGGCGGCGGCCATCATACAAGACGATACGCACGGACAGCGAGGCCGCCTGTGTGCGCACGGGGGATCATCGGGGATCATCAGGGTCTCAGGCGGTTCAGGTGATCGAGGATGTGTTCGATGTCCTTGCGGTTCAGGCATCCGAGACCCTCGAGATCCGACCTCCCGATCGCCGAGATATCCCGGCCGCGCGAGGCCAGCTGGAGCAGGGCCCGAGCCTTGACCGGCCCGATACCGGGTATGTCCTCGAACAGGGAGGTGATGTTCCCCTTCGACCTCAGGCGCCTGTGGTATCCCACGGCGAACCGGTGAGCCTCGTCCCTGAGCCTCTGCAGGGTGAGCATGGCCTTGCTCTTCGGCCCGAGGCGCACCGGGTCCTTCCTCCCGGGCAGGTAGAACCTGTCTTGGGTCGCCCCCCGCGCCTTGGCCATGGCGACCACAGGGAACGACTCGATGCCGAGCTCCCGGGCCACACGGAGAAAGACGTTGAGTTGGGCCTTGCCGCCGTCGATGACGAGGAGGTCCGGCCTGGCCTCGTCGCCCGCGAGACGCCTCGCGAGCACCTCCCTCAACATCGAGTAATCGTCCTTGGCCGAGTCGTCGCGTATGCGGTACCTCCTGTAGAGGTTCTTCGCTGGTTCTCCGCCGAGGAACGCGACGCATGACGCCGTGGAGTACGTCCCCCCGAGGGTGGAGACGTCGAGACACTCCATCCTGAAGGGCAAGACCTTCAGGTGGAAGGCCTCCGCGATCTCCTCCAGCGCCGAGGGCCCCTTGTCCAGACTGTGGCCCCGCGCGTTCTGCCTCGCGATCTCGAGCCACTCCAGGGGTCTCCCCCTCCTGGGGACCGCCACCCTCACCCGCGCGCCCTTGAGACGTTCGAGGGCCCTGCCCAGGGTCTTGTGCCGGGACCCGGCGTCGTCGTCCAGGTAGACAAGCGGCGGCACCGTGTTCCCTGCGAGATAGAACTGGAGAACCGCCATGGACACCACGTCATCCTGGGCGGCCTTCCTCAGGGAAAGAGCCCTGCTGTCCTCGATGGCGCCCTTTGCGATCCTGACCACGGAAACGGTGACGACGGGGCCGGACTCGAAGAAGGAAAAGACGTCGCACTCGGAACTCGTGCCGGCGATCACCGCCTGCGGCACGAGGGTGGACTCGAGGGCGTTGATGCGGTCCCTGAGGCGGGCGGCCTCCTCGAAATCCAGCCTATCAGCGGCTTCGAGCATGCGGCGTCTCATGTTCTCCACGAGGTCTCTGTCCTTTCCCTCGAGAAACTCGATGAGATCCAAGACGGCCTGGTCATACTCCCTTCGGACATGAGGCCGCACGCAGGGAGCCAGGCACATGCCTATGGAGTGGTACACGCACGGCCTCTTCCTGTTCCTGAATTCCGTGTCCTTGCACCTCCTCAAGGGGAAGACCCTGCCCAGCGCCGACAGGGTACGCCTGGTCGACTGTGCGGATGCGTACGGCCCGAAGTAGCGCGAACCGTCCTTGAGGATCGTCCTCGTGACCGAGATGGAAGGCCAGGGGTGGGAGAGGGAGACCTTGATGCGCACGTACGACTTGTCGTCCTTGAGGTCGATGTTGTAGCGAGGCCTGTGTTTCTTGATGAGCTGGTTTTCGAGGAGCAACGCCTCGGACTCGTTCCGGGTGAGGATGAAGTCGACGCGCGCCGTCTCTCCGGCGATCCTCGAGGTGAAGGGGCGGCCGTCTTCGGCCAGGTACGATCTCACCCTTGAACGCACATCGTTCGCCTTCCCGATGTAGACCGGCACCCCACGCGCATCCTTGAGAAGGTATACGCCGGTGGCCCGGGGAAGGGACTTCACCATGTCCTCTGTCAGCGCCACGCCTTTATGATAGCATGTCCCGGCCGAAACGGTGAACAATTCACCTTGACAGGGGATCCTATTTGAAGAGGATGGATGTGGTATAAGGATGAACGAGAAGGGACGGACCGGGGCATGAAACTCGTCTATGGTTTGGGCAATCCAGGGAAACGCTACGCGCTCACCCGTCACAACGCGGGTTTCATGGCTGTAGACGTCCTCTGCAGGCGTCTCAAGGTCTCGCTGAGAAAGACCGCTTCCGGGATCCTGTACGAGAGGGCCCGCATCAAGGGCGTCGAGGTGATGCTCGCCAAACCGATGACCTACATGAACCTGAGCGGCGAGCCGTTCAGGACCTTCCGGATAGACCCCCAAGACCTGGTCGTGGTGCACGACGACATGGACATACCCAAAGGCGTGGTGAGGGTGAAGGTGGGGGGCGGCACGGGCGGGCACAAGGGGCTCGATTCCCTTTGCACCGTTCTCGGCTCGGGCGACTTCGTGAGGGTCAGGCTCGGGATCGGGAGGCCTCCTGAAGGGATGGACCCGTCCGAATTCGTGCTGTCGCCTCTGGATGAGGCGGAGAAAGAGGCCTTCGAGGAACAGCTCGAGCAGGCGGCGGACGCCGTGATCATGTGCGTGACCGGAGAAACGACCCGTGCCATGAACACGTTCAACAGAAGGTCCGAGCCGCGCATGGACGGCCCCGACTGAGAATGGCCCCGAGCTGAACGAACCCAGGAAAACGGCGCAAGAGGGGCACACACCCGACCTAGACGCCGTATTTCATGTAGATCGCATACCTCGTGGGGCACGAGCAGATCCCCGAGGCGCCCAGGTCAAAGGCGTACGGGCACCGCTTGTCCCCCCTTATGTCGACCACGGTCGCATGCTCGGCCACGACGAACACAACCGGACAAAGCGGCCGCGAGCGTTCAGCCTCGTCCTTGAGGCAGCCCATCTCGGTCGGGCACAGTCTTGTCAGGTTCAGTACCTCCTCGGGAACAACGAAGCATTTGCCCATGTATCTGCCTGCTTTCACATGGTATTCAGAGGCGCACCACGAATCGTGTGACCCGAGGCGCAGCCTTACCCATTGAACGTTGCCCCACCCATGGCGGCACACATGCCATGAGACTACCAACAATACACCTGTATTGATAAAATCATTAACACCATAACGCTCAAATGGCAAGAGATCGCAGGCGGCAAGAGATGGATGCCGTGACGGTCAGAGGACGCGGGGAAGGCGTACCCTGGCACTCCCTATCAGAAGGAAACCCCTGGCATGGCACGTCCTGTGGGTGAGGAGGGCCCGTGGGACAGGGCACCGAGGCCCTTCGTGATCGAGGTCACCGTGCCCACACGTGCAGGGTGAGCATGACGTACTCGTGCCAAGGGGCGACGGCCCCCCTTCGGGCTCTGCGTCATCGGGGAAGACAGGCAAATACCTCATGATTTCAAGGAAGCCTTGGCAACCCCGATCCATCGACGCGCCGCAGGGTGGCATGCAGATCCACGACGGTCACCACAGGACGAGGGGTGCGCGGTCGATCGATGAAGCGCCTGGAGCGCTTGAGCAGAGACCCGCCAGGGACTCGGCGGACAAAGGAGGCGCTTCATCCTCCCATGCGCAGGGAGGGGTGGCGGACAGGGGCCTGTTTGCCCTTTTCATGAGCTTCATCCTCTCATGCTCAGGGAGGGGACATCGCCCGGCGCCATGCGCCTCGTCGAGGCACGGCACCCTGGGAGGTGCCGCCTCCGGGCCGCTGGAGAGCCGGGTTCAACCGGCCCACTCCGCGGAGGTGGAACCTGCCGCGGGTAGGTAGAAACGACATGCGTAATCCTTGACCATGCGGTCTGCGTTGAAGCGCCAGCCGAGCGTCTTCATGGCATGCTTCATGCGCCTTATCCACTCCGTCGGGATGCCGCTTGTGTCGCGCTTGTAGTACAGGGGTATGACCTCGTCCTCGAGAACGGAATAGAGGTACTCGGCATCCCTCTTGTTCTGAATCTCCGGGTCGTTGTGCATGCCCCCGTGGCCTATGGCGAACCCGTTCTTCCCGTCGAAGGCCTCGTTCCACCAACCGTCGAGCACCGAGAGGTTGAGCCCGCCGTTGAGGACCACTTTCTGGCCGCTCGTGCCGCATGCCTCCAGCGGCCTCCTGGGCGTGTTGAGCCAGACGTCCACGCCCTGGACGAGGTGCCTGGCGACGTTGTAGTCGTAATTCTCCACGAAGACGATGGAGCCCGTGTACTTCTTGTCGTGAGAGAGGTTCGCTATCTTCTGGAGCAACCGCTTCCCTTCGTCGTCATTGGGATGCGCCTTTCCGGCGAAGATGATCTGGATGGGGCGTTTCGTGTCCTTGATGAGCTTGGTGAGGCGCTCCAGGTCCGAGACGACGAGGTCGCCCCGCTTGTACGCGGCGAATCTCCTGGCGCAGCCTATGGTGAGGACGTCCGGGTCCAGCACGTGGTCGATGTCCTTGAGGATGTGTTTCAAGCCGAGGCGTTCCGCTTGGATGCGAAGCCTCCTCCTCACGAACCGGATGAGGCGCATCTTGAGGAACTGGTGGGTCTCCCAGAGCTCCCCGTCGTGGATCTTCTCCACGCCCTCCCAGACGTCCGGGTGGACCATGCGCGTCGCCCAGTCGGAACCGAGGTGGGTCTCGAAGAGTTGGTACATCTGGGGGGCGAGCCACGACAGCACGTGTACGCCGTTGGTGATGTGGCCTATGGGGATCTCCGACTCCGGCCTGTTCGGCCAGAGCCCTCTCCACATGAGCCTGCTCACCGTGCCGTGGATGGCCGAGACGGCGTTCGCCCTCCTCGAACCCTTGAGGGCGAGGACTGTCATGCAGAAGGGTTCCCCTGCATCGTTCGGGTTCACGCGGCCCAGGGCCATGAACTCGTCATGGGAAAGACCGAGCCTCTCTCGGAACACGCCGAGGTGTTCCTCGACGAGGTCGGGCGAGAAGCGGTCGTGGCCGGCAGCCACAGGGGTGTGCGTCGTGAACACGGTGTAGAGGCTCACCCTTCGCATGGCCCGGTTGAAGGGGATCATGTCGTATTCCATGGTCCTGCGTATCTCCTCGAGGATGGCGAACGCGCTGTGACCTTCGTTCAGGTGCAGCACGCCGGGATGGATGTGCAGGGCCTGGAGCACGCGGGCGCCCCCGATACCGAGGAGAAGCTCCTGCCTGATGCGGACCCTCGTGTCCCCACCGTAGAGCCTGTTGGTGAGCGAGCGGTCCTCCAGGGTGTTGGCCTCCACGTTCGTGTCGAGGAGCAACAGCCTGACTCGTCCCACCTGGAGCCTCCACACGCGGGCGAAGATCGGGGTGGTCCTGGTGTCGACCCGCACGGTGAGCTGGGTCCCGTGTTCGTTCAAGACCGGGTGGAGGGGGAGGTTCTCGAGGTCGAGATCGACATAGTCCTCTTCCTGCAAGTCGTTCTGGTTGAGCCTCTGGTTGAAGTATCCCTGCTGGTAGAGCAGCCCGATGCCGATCAAGGGGATGCCGAGGTCGGATGCGCTCTTGAGGTGATCCCCCGCCAGGATGCCCAGGCCGCCGGAATAGATGGGGAGCGACTCGTGGAGACCGAACTCCGCCGAGAAATAGACCACCGGCCGGTAGTTGACGTTCCCGCAGTTGATGGAACCCCAGGTGCGCTCCTGTTCCATGTATTCGTTCAACCGCCTGAACGCGTGGTTTATCCTGCTGTGCAGGACGAGTTCGGATGCGCGTTCCTCCACCTGTTCAGGGGTGATCCTGTTGAGGAACGCGATGGGGTTGTGTTCCACCACGCGCCAAAGGTGGGGGTCGATGTCGGTGAACAGGGATATCACCTCCGGGTGCCACGTCCACCAGAGGTTCTGTGCCAGGGCCTTGAGCCTGTCGTGCAGGTGGTTCTCCATATCGGCCATGCGACCTCCTCCCCGTGTAGGTCTTTCGTATTGCAAAGGGGTATGGCATCGTGCCCCACCGGTCCTCCTCGCAGGACCACAGGTGAAAAGGCATCGCCACGCCCCGGTACGCCTTGGCAAAGGCCTTCTTCCAGCAGCTGTCGCCCCATGCCCGTGTGGTTCGTCCCCCCTTGGAGCTCACCTGGGAGGGCCGACTCATTCCGCATGCGTCACCGCGCAGAATGGTCTTCCCACACCCTCGTCCACCTTCAGGTGGATTCTCGTCTTGAACTCGCTTTCCAGGGCATCGATGTGCCGCCTGCACTCGTTCACGAGGTGCATCGCCACCTCCGGGCTCAGGGTGACATCAACCCGGGGCGCCCGGGATCTGGACAGCGAGGACTGGATCTGCCTCAAGGCGGCCATGGCGGAGGATTCCACGGAACGGACGAGCCCGTTTCCCGAGCACACGGGGCAGGCCACGTGGCTCTTTTCCATCAGGGGCGGCGAGAGGCGTTCGCGAGAGAGTTCCAGTATCCCAAGCTTGGATATCCTCCCCACGACGACATGCGCCTTGTCCTTCTTGAGCGCTTCCCTCAGCGCCTTCTCCACCGCCTTGACGTTTTCCCTCGACTTCATGTCGATGAAGTCGATCGCGACCAGGCCGCCCAAGTCCCTGAGCACGAGCTGGCGGGCTATCTCTTGCGCCGCCTCCAGGTTCGTCTCGAGGGCGGTCTGCTCGATGTTCCGGGTACCCTTTGCCTGGCCGGAGTTGACATCGATCGTCACCATGGCCTCAGTGGACTCGATGACGATGCTCCCCCCGCTCCTGAGCTGGACGGTCTTGTCGAAGATGGACTCGATCTGCCGCTCGAGCTCGTACTTGGCGAACAGGGGCCGTGCCTGCCTGTACGCCTTGACGATCCCTTTCTGGCGCGGCATGAACGTCTCCATATACCCGAGGATCCGGTCCATGGTCTCCTCGTCGTCGACGAGGATCTCCCCGGTGTCGGCGGTGAGGTAGTCCCTGATGGTGCGGATCACCACGTCCCCCTCGTGGTAGACGAGGCTTGGGCAGGGCGCGCTGTCGAAGCCGTCCTCGATCTTCGCCCAGAGCCTCAGGAGGAACGAGAGGTCGCGAGAGAGCTCGGTCTTCGTGCGGTCCATGCCCGCCGTCCTCACGATGACCCCCATGCCCTCAGGCGGCTTTATCTGGGCGACGATCTCCCTCAGCCTCGATCGCAGGGAGGCGTCTTCTATCCTGCGGGAAACCCCGGACATGTCCTGCCGGGGCAGAAGGACCACGAATCTCCCGGGAAGGGAGATCTCGGCGGTAAGCAGCGCGCCCTTGCTGCCCTTCTCCTCGCGCACCACCTGGACGAGGAGGTCCATTCCCGGCCTCAGGTCCTTGAGGTCGGGTTTTCGCCCGTTGAGGCCTGACACGAAGGCCGCGTTGATGTCGGAGACGGGGAGGAGCCCGTGACGTTCCCTGCCGAAATCGACGAAGACGGCGTTCAGGCCGTGCTCGACCTTCGCTATGCGCGCCTTGTAGATGTTTCCCTTGAGTTGCTCCTTGAGCGGGCTCTCCATGTGGAACTCGGTGAGCAGGCCGTCTTCCACGACGGCGACCCTTACCTCCTCGGGAAACTTGGCGTTGATGAGCATCTTCTTCAAGGCCCGGCCCCCTCGATCTCGAACAGGTCGGTGGGTCCGAGACCGTACCGGACTATCCTCGGGGTGTCCTCCTCGAGGGAGATCACCGTGGAGGGGATGTCGGGCAGGATGCCGCTGTCGACGATGGCATCCACCTGCTGCCCGAGGTGGGCCTCGATCTCGACGGGATCTATGTGTATACGGTCGTCCGCAAGGGGTACGCTCGTGGTGATGATGGGTTCCCCGACCTTCTCCACGAGCGACCTGCAGAACCAGTGATCGGGAATCCTGACGCCGATGGACTTGCGTTTCGACTGCAGGAGCTTGGGCACGTTCTTGGTCGCGGGCAGGATCACCGTGTAGGGCCCTGGAAAGATGAGGCGCATGAGCCTGTAGGCCTCGTTGTCCATCTTCGCGTAATCGCACACCATCTTGATATCGGAAAAGATGACGCTCTTGGGTTTGTTCGACGCCTTGATCCTGCTTATCCGTTCGAGACCGTGCTTGTTGCTCACGATGCAGCCCAGGGCGTACACGGTGTCCGTGGGGTACACGATGATACCGCCATCCATGAGTATCTCGCCAACCTGCTCGACCACCCGCGGTTTTATCCGTTGAGGGTCAATCAGGATCCGCATGGGTCTCCCCCCTTCGTGCACAGGCTCCTGGCGTCGATGTTTCCCAGGGCGGCGAATAGAGAGTATCTCACCCGAGGTATATCACGTTCGAGGCGTTTGATGTAGTCCCTTACGAGCATGCGCTTGCCGTCGGGCCGTGCCGGGCACTCCACCGTCACGGGTTCGACCTCGAGGCGGCTGAAGTAGGCATCGATGAGCTCCGAGGTGCAGTAGGCGAGAGGCCTGATGATGCGGTTCTTCCCGTCGTCGGTCACCCGTGACGGCGCCATCGCTCCTATCTGGCCGGTGTAGAAGCACCTGAGCAGGAAGGTCTCGACGATGTCGTCCAGGTGGTGACCGAGCGCGATGGAGTCGGCGCCCATCTGTGTGGCGAGACTGTAGAGGTGGCCCCGCCTGAGCCTGGAGCACAGGGCGCAGGGGCTCTTGTCCGGGTCTCCCACGGTGTCGAGGATCTCCCTGATGTACGCATCGTGGATGATGACATCGAGCCCGAGCGTATCCTCGATCCACGCCTTGACCCTGTCGAAGCCGCTGTCGAAGCCGCTGTTTACGTAGACCGGCATGAGCTCGTACTCGACGGGAGCGGCACGGCGCAGCAGGGAGAGTATCTTCACGAGGACCAGGGAATCCTTTCCGCCGGACACGGCGACCATGACGCGGTCTCCCTCTTCGATCATCCGGTAATCATGGATCGCCTGGCCTGTCTTCTTTCTCAGAAGCCTCTCGAGATATGCAAAGGATCTCTGTTTCATGTTCCCACCCGAACGTCTCGGCTGTCGACGCGCATGACCGTGCACCGTGAGAAGCCATACCATAAAACACGTCCCAGGCGCACGAAGGCTTGCACTTGGGTCATTGGCGCCGGGATGATCACAGCCGACGAGGGTGAGGGGCGCCGGGATTCCCGGAGAATGATTCTGCAGGCGGCTCGTGGCGGAGGTCGTTCAGTTCGCCGTCACCTCGAGGGAAGGCCTCGAGGGGGCATCCCCGAAGTCCCCGTCGTGAACGATCCTGAGGAAAGGCCTGCACTCTGTCGAGGGAAGAGGCTTGCTCCTCCGGATGCGTCACGGTGAAACCCTTTCCTCGGCGATCCACCGGGCTACCGTGTCGAAGGCCTCAGAGGCATCGGGAAGGCACACGTTCCCCTCTTGCGACCTGATCCACGTGAGCTGGCGTTTCGCGAACCTCTTGGTGTCCCTCTCGACGAGGAACCTGCACTCATCGAGCCCTATCGAGCCGGCCACATAGGATACGACATGCTTGTACGCCAGGGTCTGCATGGTCCGCAAGGAAGGGTCGTACCCCATGGAGAGCAGCCGCTTCGTCTCCTCGACGAGGCCCCTGTCGAACATGACCCCGGTCCTTGCGGATATAGAGTTGTAGAGGCGCTCCCGCTCCGGGACGATGCACGCGACCTTCGCATCGAAGAGGGCGGGGCTCGACCTGTGAAGGTGCATCAGCTCGCTTGGGCGCCTGCCGGTGGACAGGACGATCTCGAGGTACCTGACGAGCCGGATCTCGTCGTTGGGGAGGATGCGGGCGGCACAAACCGGATCGAGCCTCTCGAGCATCTCTCTCAGAAAGGACAGGCCCCTTTTCCGCGCGACCTGCTTGAGGGCGAGCCTCAGCGGCGGGGAACATCCCGGGGCCTCCAGGAGGCCGTGTACGAGGGCCTTGACATACAGGCCCGTTCCGCCCACGACCATGGGTATCTTGCCCCGCGACCTGATGTCCTCGAGGGCGCGCATCGCCATGCGTACGAACCTCGCCGCGTTGAACTCCTCGTCGGGGTTGACGACATCCACCAGGTGGTGGGGTACTGCCCGGCGTTCTTCCGGTGTGGGCTTGGCCGTGGCGATGTCCATGTACCTGTAGACCTGCATGGAGTCGGCGGATATGACCTCGACGGGGAAGATCCGCCCGAGCTCGAGGGCGCACGATGTCTTTCCAGAGCATGTCGGCCCGGTGATGACGATCAGGGTTTCCTTTTCAGCCACTTCTCGATGTCCCCGAGGGTGATCCTCTTGTAGAGGGGCCTGCCGTGCGGGCAGGTTGCAGGGCTTCCGAGGCGGTCGAGGTCGAGGAGGAGACGCTCGATTTCCTCGCGACCGAGCGAGACGCCGATGCGCACGCTCGAGCGGCAGGCGAGTGCCGCGAGGATCGCATCGATCTTACGGCCCCCTGCCGTGTCTTGACCATACCCCTCGGTTGGCGCGTGGATTGCGTCCAGGATTACCCCCTCGACGTCGCTGCCGGTGACCTCCTGGGGCACCGCCCTGACCAGGACGGTCCGCTCCCCGAACGGGTCGCACGAAAAACCAAGGGATTCAATGAGATCGCGGGCATCGAGGAACGCGGCGAAGTCGCCGGGGGTCAGTTCCACGACCCTGGGGGAAACCAGGGACTGGGAAGGGATACGGCCGCTGTGGTACGCCCGCCTGAGCCTCTCGTAGGTCACCCTCTCGTGTGCCGCATGCTGGTCGAGGATGTAGAGGGAGTCCGTGTCGGAGAGGACGAGATACGCATTCCTGAAGCTGCCCAGTATCGTGAGCCCGGCATAGGAAAAGGCATGCCCGGCACCGTCTCGTTCCGCACCGAAGAGCGGCAGGGTCTCCGCTGCGTCGACGGGGCGGCCTCGAGGCCGGGTGGGGCCGTCTTCGCCTTGCCGTTGACCTGCATAGGGGTGCAAGTGTGGGGGAAGGGCCGCCTCCGCGAGCCTGCCTGCCTGTGGGATGCCCCTGCCGGTCAACCAGGCGTCCTCTCCAGGAGATGACGATGCGTTCATGTGCATGGACGAGGAAACCGCCTCCTTGATCACCGAGGAGAGGATGCCGAAGACAGCTGCCGGGTTCCTGAACCTCACCTCCGCCTTCGTCGGGTGGACGTTCACGTCCACCTCTCTTGGGTCGACCTCGATGAACACGACCGCCACGGGATAGGAGCCCTTGACCAACACCCCCGCATATCCCCCCATGATCGCAGCCGTTATCATGCCGTCCTTGACGGAGCGGCCGTTCACGAACACGTACATGCCGGATCGGTTTTTCCTCGCGTCCTGTATCCGGCCGAGCAGGCCGAAAACACGCAACATATCGGTATCCCTGGAGAAAGTCGCCATCCTGTCCGCGGAGGACTTGCCGATGAGAGACCTGGCCCTCTCTTCATGCGAGGAGTTTCCCGGGGCGTCGATAACGGTGCGGCCGTCGATGCCGAGCTGGAAGGCGAGCTTTGGGTAGGCGAGGGCGTACCTGGCGATCACGTCGATGATCGAGCGCTGTTCGGTGGCCGTTGTCTTGAGGAACTTTCTCCTGGCAGGGGTATTGAAGAAGAGGTCTGCCACCTCCGCCGTCGTGCCCGGGGGCATTCCCTTGAGGCAGCGCCTCGTCACCACCCCTGCCTCGATCACCAGCGCAGCGCCCGTATCCGTCGAGCGGGGCCTGCTCGCGATCGTCGTCCTGCTGACCGCCGCTATGCTCGGCAGGGCCTCGCCCCTGAACCCGAGGGTCTTGATGGCAAAGATGTCCTCGGCAGAACCGATCTTGCTCGTCGCGTGCCTGAGGATGGCTTTGTCGAGCTCTTCGGGCGTCATGCCCGCCCCGTCGTCGGTCACCCTGACGAGATCGCAGCCGTTTCCCTTGATGTCCACCACGATCGAGCCCGCCTGTGCGTCGATGGCGTTTTCGACCAGCTCCTTGACCACAGACGCCGGCCTCTCGATGACCTCGCCGGCGGCTATCATGCTCGCCACTTCGGGGGGGAGCACCCGTATCCTCGACATAAGGTTGCTCTACCTGAACGCGACCTTGTGCACAAGGGCCGTCGTGCGACAGGCGCGGATGCGGGGTGCGCAGGTCAATGCCGTCATCCCTGAAAGGCGGTTTGCCGGGTATGAGGCGGCTTGCACGATACGCCGTGATCCTACGCTCCTTGCTGGAAGAACAATCTTTCAGGAAATCCTTGCGGTTACGATGGGCGCGGCCTGATGCATGCGCCCCGTATCGATTGTGCGCTGAAGGCGCATCAGGCTCGTGGTCACGACGGGTTCACTTCTCCGGGGTGACCTGGCTGGTGAGGTGCAGGAGGATCCTGTGGACCCGCTCTTCTCTCCACACCAAGGTGGTGATGAGCCCGAAGAGGAAGAATCCGGCAAGCGAGAGGGCGAGGATCCATTGGAGCACATGCGTGTAGATCGACTCTGCAGGGTAGTAAGGTCGAGCGTGGGTGGGCATCCCCCACTGAGTCGCCGTCGAACCGAGCGACGTGCCGCCCGCCTTGGCGGAGGGTTGCGCGCCGCTGACCGCATCCTGGGCAGGCGCCATGGATGCCACGGACGTGGGCGTGCGCGCCCCGGTCGAATCCGCTGCCGGGCCCGGCCCGCTCATGTCGCCGCCCGTGCCGTGGTCGTCGCCGCCTTCCGGCTTGATCGATGCGAGCGATCGCGCACTTGTGCGCCTGTCCTCACCCCTGACCTCGGGGGAGGGGGTCTGCCTGCTCGACGGATGGTGTGTGAACGCACCCTGGTCGATACCCGCAGGGGCCGGCTCGTCCTTGTCCCCAGCCTTGGCAGGGGCGGTCCCGGTCTCGGCCGATGCCATGATCACTTCTTGGGGGCCGGTTTCCTCGATAGAGGTGTTGCCGCCAATGCCGGGGTCACCCTCGACTGTAAGGGAACCCTGGGTCTCTGCCGGTTTGGAGGTGGAACCATCCAGACGTGCGAGGAGTTCATCAGACTTGAGGCCCTCAGCCTTGCCTGCGGGCGATATGGCATCGTTTTGGGAGCGGGCGGCCTCGGCCACCTCGTTGTTCCCCACTCCTGCCTCTGTCGTCGAGGCGACCCCTGGTGTTCCAGGCCCTGTCTCTTGCGCAATGCCTGCAAGGTCCGTGGATGGGGTCAGGCCGGGGGTTTTCGAAGGTTGTTCAGCCGATGGTCTGGAACCTGCCGCAACGGGGGTGGGTTCTTTCCCGCCGAGGGCGACCCGCGTTTCAGGCATCGTGTCCATGGGTGCCATGGATGCCGCTCCCCGCGTGCCGGCACCCCCATCGTCCGGCACGGAAACGTGGGAAGGAGATGAGTTAGTGTCCATCGCGCCGGCAGGAACCCCGAGGTCAGCCACGAGCGTCTCTGACCGGGCATTCGCCGCCGCCGTGACCTTTTGACTTTCCGTTGCCGCAAGCATCGTCGTCGAACGCCCGTCGGTCCCGCCTTGGCCGACGGGGGCCGACCCTGCGTCCGCGAGCGCCTGCCCGCCTCTCGAGAGACCTTTCTCCTCTGCGAGGATCGCCAGGAACTCGAGCAGGCTCTTGCTCGCATTCTTTCTTCTCTGGAAGACGACCTGCGCATCCACGGTCTCTCCTGTCACTCCGTCTAAGGCCTCATCCTCGGGGACGAACGCTGTGCGTGCTGCATACATGTCGGGATCGCCCACCGTGCTCCGGGCATCCCGTGCATGGGCGACGGTGTTCATGGCCCGGTCAGCCGAGGTGCCGTAGTGGAGGATGACACCTCCTTGCCCAGCCACGTACACGTCATCCGCAGAACTTCCCCAGACCGCCATGAGGTCGAGCGTGGTCATGGGGTGGAGAAGGCTCCACGATGAGCCGTCAAAGTGGAGCATCGTGCCCTTTTCGCCGACCGCGTACACGTCGTCGGCGCCCGAGCCCCATACCGAGTGGAGATCCATGAGCATGCCGGTGTCCATCGTGGACCAGGAGGAACCGTCGAAGTGGAGAACGGTGCCCATGTCACCCACTGCGAACAGGTCTCTCTCCGAGCTTCCCCACAAGCCGTTCAAGGTGTGCGCGGTCTTCCTCGGCAAGGCCTCCCATGCATCTCCGTCGTAGCGAAGGATGACCCCGTTTTCCCCGACGGCATACACGCTTTCCCTCGAATACCCCCACACGGAGCGCAAGTCCTTGGAGGTATTCGATTTCATGGGGACCCAGTCGAACCCATCGAAGTGGAGGATGGTCCCCCCATCCCCGACCGCGAAGACATCTTTCTCGGAAACACCCCATATATCGTTGAGGTTCTCGGACGTGGGGCTGGTCATCTCGTGCCAGGATCGTCCGTCGTGGCGTCTGATCATGCCCTTTTCGCCGACCACGAAGATCTTGTCGGATGCGGCGTCCCTCCACACTGCGGACACGCCCTTGGTCATACCTGCATCCACCTGGCGCCATGCTACCCCATCGTAGACGGCGAAGGCGCCGCCGGAACCAGAGGCTATCACGTCGTTGCCGTGCCCGCGTCCTATGGTGGAGAACTCGGTCCTTAAGCCTGTGGCAAGAGAGTTCCACGTCCCTGTATCTCCACAGAGGAACGTGCCCATGGAACCCACGAGGTAGAGGAGGCCGTCAGGGGTTCTACACATACCGGTGAGGCCGCCGGGCACCGGCGGGGATGTCAACTTGATGATTTTCTTGCCGTTATACGAGAACACGTCCCCCTTCTGGGTGGCGACAAACACCATCCCGTCATACCCGGCCGCGAGGCAGGAGAAGTCGCCACGGAGGTCAGGACTGTTCAGGGGTTTCCATGCGGCGCCGTCGAAGTGCAGCAGGGTGCCTTCGGCACCTGCCGCGAAGACATCGATACCCGATATACCTTTTATACAATAGAGGTCCCTGTGGGTACCGACCTGCTCGACCGACCAGTCCACACCGTTGTAACGCACCACCGTCCCGTCGTACCCGGCGGCGAACACCAGTTCTCGAGAAATACCCCAGACCGATCTCAGGGTCTTGGTGGTCGGGCTCTTCATGGGTTGCCACGAGTTCCCGTCATAGTGCAGGATGGTTCCCCCGGACCCGACGGCGAACACGTCGTTGGGCGCGCTCCCCCATACGCCCCAGAGGTGCTCCCTGGTCCCCGAGTGCATCGTGATCCATTCCGAACCGTCGAAGTGGAGGATCGTTCCCGAGGCGCCTGCGGCGAAGACGTCCCTGGACGAGGTACCCCAGAGCGCCAGGATATCGTTCGTCGTCGTGTTGCTGAAGACCACGGGGGTTTGCAGGGCAGGGGAGAAGACGAGGATGGTCCCCCGGTCTCCCGCCGCGAAGACCTCGCCCGATCTCGCAGACCACACGGTGTGAAGGGTGTTTCCCTGGGGAAGCGGGTTCTGCCAACGCCATGCCGACCCGTGGGAAGGTGTGGGCGCCGCCGCGAGCAGGAGCAAGAAAGAGCACAAGAACGCCGTCAACGGTCTCGTGCGGATGTCGCCCTTTCCCATGCAGAACCTCTTGAAAAATCAATTAAGTGCCACTGGAGGACACCAGTGGTCTCCCCCCTCGAGGCACGAACCCCACATTCTTCAAGCAATGTCAATGCCATGACATAACGCAAAGAAAAAACATTCTTATCGTGGGAAAGGTTCCGGGAAGGAGAGGGTGGACGGAATCCGTTTTTCCCCTATGGGGAAAAGAATTGCTCATGCCCCCCCTCTGGCGGTCATAATATATTGGATTATCAGGCAATTATAAGGGACTGGCATGGCAGTGACATTGCATGTTCAATGCTCCATCCACTACGTTTTCGGAAGCTCCAGGCATGCACGATCACTCGCATGCCGGGGAGATGAAGGTGAGCGGACGCCGCCTGAGATATGGTCACGATGGGGGAGTGCAAGGACCCTTTCCCAGGGTATCGTATGTCAAAACGGTGAGCCCTCGGTCGTTTTTCGACATGCTCGAACGGTGTGTGAGTTTTCCTGAGATGGGAGGCCTCGATGTGATCCTCGGAGAGGACGTTTTTCCCTCGCCCTTGACTCAGGGGGATTCTCGCGGGACCCCAGGTCGCGAAGTGATCCGCCGGCACAAGCCGGGACCGCTCTGGGGTCTCTCGTATACATACACTGCACACAAGAAGACCATGGCGTATTGATTTCGTGAAGACAGGGAGGTGAATTATGAAAAAGGCACGTTGGATGATGCTGCTGGCTTGTGTCGGGCTCGTGCTGTCGAGCAGCGCCTGCCCGCTGGGCAACATCACCGTCACGATCCTGCAGACCTCTGACCTGCACCACCACGCGAGCGGGTACGGCCCGTACGCCGACTATACGCCCCTCGCTTCAGACGGTGACATCGTCCTTGGGGGGTATGCGCGTCTTGCCGCCCTCATCAAAGGGATCAAGGAAAGGCAGAACAGGAGGGGCATGCCCACGCTCCTTTTCGACTCCGGCGATTTTCTCATGGGCACCGTCTATGACCTCGCCAACGAGAACCCCCCGGCGTTCGCCTTCTTCCAGTCCATGGGGTACGATGCCGTGACCTTGGGCAATCACGAGTTCGACTGGTCGCCCTCGGGTCTCGCGCTCCTTCTGGCGAACGCGGCAGCCAACGGGTTCAACGTCCCGGTGGTGGCGACCAACATGGACGTGCCTGAGGGCTGCGCCCTCAAGGGGCTCGTGGATTCCGGTGTCATTTCGAGGGTCAAGGTCCTCTCGCACCCCTGCGGCGTGAAGATAGGCATCATAGGTCTCATGGGCAGGGATGCGGACTCGAAGGCCCCTGTTGCCAGGCCCGTGAGCTTCAATCACGATTATGCCTTCATCCAAAGCCAGGTGGACTACCTGAGGAAGGTGGAGAAGGTGAGAGTGGTCATCGCGTTGTCCCACGGGGGGGTCAACGAGGACGGCAGCGGCGATGACGTGGATCTCGCCAACAACGTCAAGGGGATAGACATCATCGCGTCGGGCCACTACCACACCGCCACATCCCGGCCGATAGTCGCCGGACCGAGTCGTACCATCATCTTCTCTCCCGGCGAATACGGCAAGTACCTCAGCAGGCTCGACGTGACGTACAACGTGTTCACCAGGAAGCTCGTGGACTACACGTTCGACCTGATACCGGTCGATGACGGTATCGTCGGGGATGCCGGTATGGACGGGCTCGTGAAGGCCTACGACGCAGGCATCAGCGCGGTGCTCGTGAGCAAGGGGCTTCCCGCCCTCAAGGACCCGGTCTCGAGCACGACTTTCCCCCTCGAGATGGTACCTTGTTCAGTTACAGGCCTCGGTGCACTGGCAGCGGACTCGCTGAGGGCTGTCGCCAATTCCCTGGCCCCATACAACGGGGGTGACCCGTTCGACGTGGGCATCGTGGCGAGCGGCGTCATCAGGGACGAGATCCTTGGGGGCGTGAGCGGCATCATCACGTTCGCGGATGCGTACAACGTCCTGCCTCTCGGGATCTCCCCGTACGACCAGTCTGTGCCAGGGTACCCGCTCATGTCGGCATATGCATCCGGAGAAGACATCTACACCATATGCGAGGTCTCCCTCAGCCTGGCCCCCCTCATGGGATCCGATTACTACCTCAACTTCTCGGGACTCAGGATCGACTACGACCCATCGGGTGCACCAACCTTCAGTGGGGTCCAGAGCGTGGAGGTCTACGATCCTTCTGACGTCTTCTGCCTGGGGCCGACAGAGCCCGTCGATCCTGACGGGACATACCGCATCGTCGTGGACCTCTATGCACTCCAGATGCTCTCGGTGGTGAACGACTATCTCATCTACTATGGTCTTCCGCCCATAAGCCCTCAGAATCCGTCGAGGATCGACCGAGATCCACTCACGTCGGACGTGCAGGAGCTCAAGGAATGGATGGCGCTCATGTCCTTCCTGCCTTCTCTCGGCACCTCCATACCCGAGGCTGTCTACGGTCCCGGTGGTGTCGTGTACGGGAGGGTGTACTGAGCTCGCCTGAAACGGCATGAATCGGGGCGGGGGCCGGGCTGTTTGTGCCTGCCCCCGCCCCTGGTATTCCAAGCTGTTTTACGCTGTCCGTCTGGTGTTCACCGCTGTATTTCTCTTGAAGGCGACTCCAAGAATGCTCGTTCCAAGCTGTTTCTGCTTACGAGCTGGTGTTCGACAGGGGAAGATCGGTGCGAGCAGGCGCGCCCGAAGACCAGGGGCTGCCGGGTCGAGCATGGAGGTCAACCGGGATAGAGGTTTGGTGTGCCTGGTGTCGACACGGCGGGTGAAAGGGCGGGCGCTCCAGGGGGGTAACGCTCGCTTACCTGGGCTTGATGTCGACCCAGCTTCCCGGGGATATCTCTGCACCCCTTTGCTGGATGAACGTATCCCTCATCTCCGTATCGCCGGACTTGATGATGAACCGGTATGCATCGCCCCATTCCATCCGTGAACCGTCCGGATGCTCTATGCTATAGGATTGCTTGTTGATTTTCCTGACATCGTGCTCGGTCTCGGACACGTCCTCAGGCATCGCTATGGCCTCGATATCCTTTTCCTGGATTGGTTCTTCCCGCTGTCTCTTGAGAGAGCCTGCCCTGGTGGTTGCCTGCGTCTGAGCTTGTGCACCTTCCACCTTCAGGCTTTCCTGGACGGTCTCCGGTGACCGGATGATGTTCAACGAGGCAGGGGTCGATACGTCGGCGAGTTCTCTCTCGTCGACCTCCGATAACGGCCATGCACAGAGGGGGACGAGCAACACCAGAATGATCGGTACCAGCCTCATACTCAGGGTGGACAGTGTCATCCTCCGCCTCTTACACTATATTTCAGAAAAAGTTAAACATATTCTGGAGATTATCTGCAAGATGAATGCCAGTGGTAAGTTGCTGTAATTCAACATCTCGTCTGTTGAGGCCTCGATCATGGAGAAAAATGTTGTCGTGGTGATGAGAAAGAGATTACCATTTGGCTCCATGATAAAGAAAGGTATCTGGGGTGTCCTCTGGCGCCTGGTGACAACAACATCAAGGAACGGGAACGGGCGGGGCGCCGGAGGAGAGAGGTCGGTATGGTCTGTCTGCCGGGACTCGGAATCGTAGCAGTTTTTCCGGTGGTTTTCGTCTTCCACCTCCCCGGTCCAGAGATCGTGTTCGCATCTGCATGCACTGAAGAGATCATGGATGCGGCCTGTTACCTCGAGTCGAGGGGTGGAGAAGTCTCCTTCAAGAACCTGGATGTGTCGCGGCTCATCCCGTCTGCGCACGATACGGCGAACCCGTCCCTTCACGTGATGCGGCCCCAGGAAAGGCACCTGGCAGCAAGGCTCGTAAGCGAGTGGGAGAGGGCAAGGAATGCGGGAGGCGAACCGATCTTCTGATAATCCTGCGTGAGAGGTTGTTGAGGATGACCAGGGACAGAAGCAAGTTACCGAAGACACAGAAGGATCCCCTCGATCCCAAGGAGCTCGAGCTGTTCGCCGAGCGTGCGAGAAGGCTCAACGAAGAACGCATGGCCGGGTATCGGGAGCAATCGCTCAGGATACATCCATGGGTATGCGCCAGGTGCGGGAGACACTTCACCCTGAAGAACCTCAGGGAACTCACGGTTCACCACAAGGATCACAACCACAACAACAATCCTCCTGACGGCAGCAACTGGGAACACCTCTGCATCTATTGCCATGACGCCGAGCACGGGAGGCTTGAGGACGACCTTGCCCCCAGTCGAGACGACCCTGGTGATCGCACGCAATCCCTCACCCACAACACCTTTGACAGGCTCAAGGACCTCCTCGACGGAAAGAAGGGCGGGAAGTGACGTAACACGGGTTACGATTGTGAAGTCTTGTCCTGCCTCGCTATTCTCCGGGCGCCATCGAGCCGAAAAAGATCTTGCATGCAGGAAAACGATGATATATGAGGGCGCCAAGAAAACCGACCCGTCGGGGGAGACAAGGCGATGAGGACACTCTTTACCGTAAGCATCCTGGTGTTTTCACTCCTGATCTTCGTATCGTGGATGTGACCGCGGCCGCGATGGCCCGCGGCCTTCTTTAGGCCTTCCCGGCAGAGGCCGCATCTTTATCTTTCACCTTTCTTTCCCTTCCGTTCGCTCCTCATCCCATCCACACATCCCCACCCGCCGACCACCGTGCATGCTCGATGGCGCATCCGAAGGCGTCACGTCATGTGGGTTTACGGTTCGGAAACATCGATGGTCCATCTCACCGACCCCTGGGTCGAGCGAGTATCTCGAGCACCTCGAGTTTCCCGAAACGTTTCGAGGGCTTCGATCGTACGAGCAGGACCGTGTCCGCGCCGTAGCCCGTCCCGCCCACACCGAGAACCTCTTCGTCTTCCGGGATGAGCCCTGCGTCGCATGCCTCCATGATGACCTCCACCGCGACCTTCGTGCCCTCGCCGAATCGCCTCAAGGTGGTCGCTATGATGTATCCCGGGTACGTGCCGTGAAAGTCGTCCATGAGAGATTTCTCGAGAGAATGGGTGAGGATGGTGCCCGTGTGCACGGGTATGCCCTCCTGTGACAGGATGCGCCTCGCCTCGGGCTCGAACTCATCCTTGTTGGGTTCCTTGAACCCTACGCTGTGGGTGACCACCACGAGACGGGCAGGCGAATTCTTGAGTGCGCGGCAGAAGGCGAGGGCTGTCCTCCCGGTGGTCGACGCCACGACCACGTGGGTCTGGCCGCGCTCGGTGACGTACCGCCTCACGACATCGATACAGTGATCGGTGTTGTGCTTCCCGGGCGTCTCGAAGAGCATCTGTTTGACCTCTCTCATCTTCATGACCAGTAACCTCCTCGGGTAACCTTCTCATGCATGTGCGCCGGCGCGCAGGTCGTGTCTCTTCCATGCAGGAAACTGTTGCCTCATGCAAGATCAAGGGGTGTCACACGAATGATGGCAGAGCGGCATCTGGATGCCCAGTCCTTGAGAAGGGATAACCTTTGTCCCCGTTGATCACCCGCAACGCCCTCGTGTGGAAGCGCCTCACGAGCATGCCGGAGACGGACCTGGGGAGCACCTCGAGGGCTGTGTAGACAAGGGGTTGCAACCTCGCGGCACCTTCGAGCAGGCCCAGCAGGCGCCTGTCAATCAACCTGCGGTAGATCGCCCCAAGAGACCCGCCGTACCTGAGGGCACGGATGACGGCCGCCGATGCCGCTTCGGAACTGAGGTGGGCGGAGTACACCCCTTCGCCTGTTATGGGGTCTGCAAGGCCTGCTGCGTCGCCGACCAGGACCAGAGACCCCACGGCCAGACGATCTCCCGGCCTTCCGAAGGGAATGGGGTGGCCTTTGGGCTCGGTCTCCCCAAGTCTCTTCACGCCGATGTCCTCGCAGATGTCGTTCAACAACTCCTTGAATGTCTTCTTGTTCTTCCTCTGCAAACCACCCAGGCCCAAGGTGACGGACCTCCCGGAGGGGAAGGCCCATGCATACCCCCAATCGACGTAACCCAGCAAGATCTCGGGGCAGAAGACGGGTCTTCCCAGCTTCTCGACAGGCAGGGTCACATCGAGCGAACCCGCGAGGATCCGTCGGTCTCTTTCCCGGGCCAGGGCGTTGGCTGCGCATCGTGCAGTCACACCCAGGGCGCCGTCCGCGCCGATGATGAACCGGCCGTAATGCCGAGCGCCTGAGGCTGTCTCGATGAACGTCCCGTATGGATCGACCCTCTCTACCTTTTGGCCCTCGTGGATCTCGACACCTTGTGTTCTCGCCAGCTCGAGGAGGAACGAATCATAGGCCGCCCTATCGACAAGGGTGAAAGGACGGGGTGAACGACCTTCCACGAGGAGCCTGCCCCCGGAATAGATGCGGTAGGTGTTCGACGTGTGCACGATCACCCCCTTGTCTTGAAGGGAGGACCTGTGGATCCCGAACAGCCTCTCAACGACCCTGACGGTCTTGTCCGGCAGGAGCCCGCCGCAGAGCTTCTGTCTTGGGAACACGCACTTGTCGAACATGGCCACTGAAAGGCCGGCTCTAGCAAGCAGGAAGGCCGCAGTCGAGCCCGCCGGTCCGCAACCTATGATGAGAACGTCATGCAGTCTCATGTCACGTAATGGGGACGTATGTTCACAAAATGGCTCCGGCGATCGTGCTGGATGCAGCCGGGAGCGTCATCCCCCCTTGATTTCTCGCGCATTCTATTCGATAACTGCCTCATCTGCAACGGGTGTGACTCTCTCAATGAACGGGTGATAAGGCATGTCGTTCCTCGAGATCAAGGACTTGCACGTAGAGGCGGAGGGCCGGGAAATCCTCAAGGGGGTCAATCTCTCGGTCGATGCAGGCCGCACGGCGATCATCTTCGGACCGAACGGATCAGGCAAAAGCACCCTGCTCGGAGCCATTGCGGGCTTGCCCGGCTTCAGGGTCACACGGGGCGATATACTCTTCAAGGGAAAGAGCATCCTGGACATGGATATCGACGAGAGGGCGCGTTTCGGTATAGGGATGGCCTTCCAATACCCGCCGGCTGTCAAGGGGGTACGGCTCGGGGTGCTCCTCAAGCACGTGAATAGCGATGGAAACTGGGTGCAAACAAGCGCAGAGATGCTCAACATGACGTCATATGTGGACCGGGACCTCAACGTGGGATTCTCCGGGGGCGAGCGGAAGCGATCGGAGATCCTCCAGCTCATGGTCCAGATGCCCGACCTCGCCCTCCTGGACGAGCCCGAGTCGGGAGTGGACATAGAGAACATATCGCTCATCGCGCAGGGCCTGCGTGTCATGCTCGAGAAGGACAAGCCCATATCCAGGCGACAGAGGTCCGCGATCGTGATCACGCACACAGGGCTCATCCTTGATTACATTAAGGCTGACATCGCCTACGTGATCATGGACGGGCACGTGCTGGGGTGCGGGGCGCCGGGCGAGATATTCGACGAGATCAGGCAGCATGGATACAAGAAGTGCACGATGTGCTTCGCAGAGAAATACCGTGACATGAACACCCAAGACCTGGAGAAGTGATGGACATCGCACCTGAACGACTGGTCTCCATGGGGTATGACTCCTGCGCGGCGAGCTGCGGCCGCTTCATGGTGCTGGATCGGGACATCCTCGAGTTTTCGTGTGGGATCAGCGGCCTTCACGTGATGCCCCTCAAGACGGCTTTCGAGGTCTATCCACACGTGAGAGAAAACCTCCTGTTCGGCTTGATCCCCAAAGACAAGAACGATTTCACGAAGATGGCGTCTCGGGTGGATCCGGTGGGCTACTACGTGCGGGTGGAGAAGGGCGTCAAGATCGCCGACCCCATGCAGGCGGCGTTTCTCTTCGGTGGGGCTCACCAAGACCAACTCATCCACAACATCATAGAGCTCGAAGAAGGGGCCTCGCTCGACATCGTGAACGGGTGCGCGAACACCCATGCCGGGACATCGGGCAGGCACATAGGCATAACAGAAACCTATCTGGGAAAAGGTTCATCCCTCGGGTACACGATGATACACAACTGGGGACCCGACATGGAGGTCTACCCCGTGGGGGCCGTGCAGGTAGGGGAGGGGGCAAGGTACCTTTCAAACTACGTCTCCACCTCGCCAGTGAAGAGGATCGAGACGTATCCCAAGGCCACGGTTGGACCGCATGCATCTGCTCGATATTACTCCATTATTTACGCCAGGCAGTCCTCGTATTTCGACACCGGCGCCTTTGTGGCCCTCGAGGGTGAAGGTTCGTCCGGGGAGATCATAAGCAGGGTGGTTTCCGAGGGTGGTACCGTGATATCGAGGCAGACGATCTCCGGAGAGACAAAAGGCTGCATAGGGCACATGGAGTGCAGCGGTCTCCTCCTTGCCGAGAACGGCGTGATCCACTCCATACCGGAGCTCAGGGGCAAGCACCCTGATATCGACCTGTCCCACGAGGCCTCGATAGGGAGGATATCGGACGAGGAAGTGAGCTACCTCATGACCAGGGGGCTCGGCAAGGAAGAGGCCCGTTCGCTTATCATCAGGGGATTCCTCGACGTGAAGATCGCGGGCCTGCCGGACAGGGTCAAAGTGATCGTGGACGAGGTCATCGAACAGGCCATGTCGGGAAAGATCTGACCCCCGCGAGGATCATCACGGGTTCTGGGATCGCCAGGTTGCCCACAAACAGGCCCCGGAAGCTGTTTCACAGGTTTTTCTCTTTATTTGCGCCAGGATGCGTTTCATGAGCAAGGTCAATGGTTTCCCATGGGTTGAATGAACCTGGCAGGGCGCGATAAACTGTCTAGGAGTTCTCGACACCGATTATGGTGTAGATATCTTTTTCGCATGATTTCGAAATGGGCCGCTTTTCTGAATAGAAAGATGCGAAGTAAAACCATGGTCGATATGTCTCTGCATGCCTTCATCGATGATGGTCGTCGTGTCGCCAAGGAGATCTGGGTGGACACGATCGGCACATGATCATCGCATCTCTCGCGTATCCTTTGAGATATACATACGAAGCGGTGCATACCTCATGCAAAGGTCCAGCGTGATGAGGGAATCCTCGGTGTGCAAGACCCTTTCCATGGTCACCATGTCGTCCCTTTCTGCCTGCTGGGTCCCCTTAGACGATCTGTGAAGAGGAAGGAAGATGTTCCCGGTCTCTAATTTAACATAACATATATTATCGGTCAAAAAGGTATCCACAGGCAGGCGCTCCTTGTCGCTCCGTGTAGGCGTGCTTCCCGCGGCAGGGGCGCCCCACTTTCGTGAGGGCGAGCTCAACCAGCCTCAGGTTCGGTACGATGCGTTGATCTCGATATACTTGTGGGAGAGATCCGTGGTCCACACGGTAAACCGTCCCATGCCGCCGCCCACGGTGATCTCGATGGTGATGTCGTGCTGTTGCAGGGCTTCTTTCAAGTCCTCTTCCCTGAAAGACCTGTCCTGCACGCCCGAGGTCACCACGTCGAGACCCTGGATCCTCACCGATATCCTGTCCGGATCTATGTTCACTCCCGCGTATCCCACTGCGGCGACGATCCTCCCCCAGTTGGGGTCCGCCCCGAACAGGGCGGTCTTGACCAGCAGGGAATCGGCGACCGCTCTTGCTATAAGCCTTGCATCCCTGTCGTTGGCGCACCCCATGACCTTGACGGTGACGAACTTGGTGGCGCCCTCGCCGTCCTTGACGATCATGTGGGCAAGCTCGGTTACCACCTCGTCGAATGCGTAGGCGAACTCTTCCGGGTCTGCATCCACCTGGGACGACGCACACGCGAGGATGGTGTCGTTCGTGGACATGTCCCCGTCTATGCTGATGGCGTTGAAGGTGTGGGCCACCACCCCCTTGAGCACCTTGTCGAGCGTGTCCTTGTCCATGACGGCGTCTGTGAGGACGATCGCGAGCGTGGTGGCCATGTCCGGGGCTATCATCCCGGCCCCTTTCGCGATCCCGAGGATGCACGCCTGGCCCACCCGCCTCCTCGACACCTTCAGGGTGGTGTCAGTGGTCATGATGCATCGCGCGAAAGGTTCAGGGTCGTCGGATAGTTTCTGTACGAGCTCAGGCACCTTGTGCACGATGCGCTCGGTAGGCAGGTATACCCCTATGGTCCCCGTCGACATGGGAACGACCTCGTCGGGTCTTATATCGAGCTCTTTGGCGACCGCCTGCATGACCGACCTGGCGTCCGCAAGGCCTGTGGCACCGGTACACGCGTTCGCGTTGCCCGAGTTGGCGATGATCGCACGCGCACTCCCCCTCTTGGCCTGTTCCATGGCGATGATCACCGGGGCCGCTTTCACGATGTTCCTCGTGAACATGCCGGACAGGACAAACGGTGACTCGGCGTAGATGAGGCCGAGGTCAAGGCTCTTCACATCGGGGGCTTTCACCCCAGCGTTGACCGCAGAGAAGCGGAACCCCCTGGGGGTCATGCGTCAACCCCGCAACATTGCTTGTATTTTTTGCCTGAACCACATGGGCAGGGATCGTTCCTGCCCACCTTCTTGCCCGTCCTCCTGACGGTGGACGGCCTTTCCTGAGCGGACCTCCCCATCTGGATCCTCTGCCTTCTTTCCTGCCTCGATACCTTCTCGACGTCCTCCTGTCTCTGGATCTGGACCTTGAACAGCCGCTCGAGGGAGAGTTCCCTGACCCTGTCCAGGGTGTTCAGGAACATGTCGAAGCCCTCCCGCTGGTACTCCCTGAGCGGGTTTTTCTGCCCGTATCCCCTCAACCCTATGCCGTCCTTGAGGTGATCCATCGACAAGAGGTGATCCTTCCACAGGGTATCCAGGGTGAGCAGGAGGAAGTGACGTTCCACCATCCGCATGACCTCGGGGGTGAACTCCTGTTCCCGCTTCTCGTAGGTGTCCATGAGGGCAGACTTTATGATATCGAAGACCGCCTCATGGTCGGTGACCTTGTCGCGCGGTATCTCGACGCTCACGTCGAAGATGTTCTTCACCCACGTCACGAGGCCCTCTAGGTCCCTGTCCTCCTTGGAACCCTTTCTCGGGAGATAGGTTTCGATTGCGTCTCGAACGGTTTCTTCCACCATCTCCTCGACGAGCGGCTTGAGATTCTCCTCGGAGAGGATCCTCTTCCTCTGCGTGTACACCACCTCGCGCTGCTTGTTCATGACGTCATCGTACTCGAGGAGGTGCTTCCTTATCTCGAAGTTCCTTCCCTCGACCTTCTTCTGTGCGCCCTCGATGCTCTTGCTCACGAGCCTGTGTTCTATGGGCTCGTCCTCGGCGACCCCGAGTCGGTCCATGATCGAGGCGATACGTTCCGAGCCGAAGATCCTCATGAGGTTGTCCTCGAGGCTCAAGTAGAAGCGGGACTCGCCAGGGTCTCCCTGCCTGCCGGATCGCCCCCTGAGCTGGTTGTCGATGCGCCTGCTCTCGTGACGCTCGGTGCCGAGGATGAAAAGCCCTCCGGCCGCCACCACCTCTTCGTGTTCGCGGGCGCACTGTTCGGTGAAGTGAGCGAGGATCTCCGGATAGGTGGGATCGTCGGGAAGGACGCGCTGTTTCGCCAGGAACTCGGGGTTTCCGCCGAGCTTGATGTCCGTACCCCTGCCGGCCATGTTGGTCGCTATGGTGACCGCCTTCTTCCTCCCCGCCTGCGCGACGATCTCGGCCTCGCGCTCATGGTGCTTGGCATTGAGCACGTTGTGGGGTACCCCACGTTTCTTGAGCAGGTTCGAGACCTTCTCGGAGTTTTCTATGGAGCTCGTACCCACGAGCACGGGCTGGCCCTTCTCGTAGCAGGCCAGGATCTGGTCGATCACTGCGCGGTACTTCTCCTTTTCCGTCTTGTATATGACGTCGGGGTGATCCACGCGGATCATCCTGAGATTCGTCGGGATCACGATAACGTCCAGTCCGTAGATGTTCTTGAACTCGAGCGCCTCGGTCTCCGCAGTGCCTGTCATGCCGGCGAGCTTCTCGTACATGCGGAAGTAATTCTGGAAGGTGATGGAGGCGAGCGTCTGGTTCTCGTTGGCCACCTTCACCCCCTCCTTCGCCTCCAAGGCCTGGTGAAGACCCTCGGAGTACCGCCTGCCCGGCATGAGCCTGCCGGTGAACTCGTCCACGATGACGACCTCGCCGTCCTTGACGACGTAATGCACATCCTTGGAGAACAAAAGGTGGGCCCTCAGGGCCTGGTTGAGGTGGTGAACGGTCTCGAACTCGGCCGGGTCGTAGAGGTTCGCCTTGCCGAGCCTTCTCTGCAGGAACTCGATCCCCTCCTCGGTGAGCATGACCGTGTTGGCCTTTTCGTCCTTGACGTAGAGCGTCTCGGCATCCTTTCGGCGGAGCATGTCCAAGACCGCGGCGTTGGCTTCGTAGTACTTCGAGGTGGACTCTTCCGCGGGGCCGGATATGATGAGGGGCGTGCGCGCCTCGTCGATGAGAATGGAGTCCACCTCGTCGACGATGGCATAGTAGAAGTCCCGCTGGACGTAGTCCTCGAGGGAGAACTTCATGTTGTCCCTCAGGTAGTCGAAACCGAACTCGTTGTTGGTGCCGTAGGTGATGTCCGCGTGGTAGCTCTTCCTCCGCTGGGGGTCGTCCAGGCCATGCACGATGACCCCCACGTCCATGCCGAGGAACCTGTAGATGGCCCCCATCCACTCCGCGTCCCTGCGGGCGAGGTAGTCATTGACCGTCACCACGTGGACACCCCGGCCCAGCAGGGCGTTCAGATATACCGGCATGGTGGCGACGAGCGTCTTGCCCTCGCCTGTCTTCATCTCGGCGATCTTGCCCTCGTGGAGCACGATGCCGCCTATGAGCTGCACGTCGAAGGGGCGCATGCCCAGCGTGCGGCGCGACACCTCCCTCACCGTGGCGAAGGCCTCGGGCAGGATGTCATCGAGGGATGCACCCGCATCCACCATCTCCTTGAACCGTGGGGTCTGGGCCTTGAGCTCGGCGTCGCTCTTTGCGCGCATCGTGTCTTCCAAGGCGTTGATCGCCTCCACGATGGGCCTCATCCTCTTCAGCTCGCGATCGTTCTTGCTCCCGAACAGCTTGATGAGCCAGTTGATCATGTATGCGCTTCCCGCGTTTCCTTTCGTGTCACAATGCTTCCCCGTGAGGATGCCGGAGCATACCTCATGACGAACCCTGTGCGGCCTGGTCGGTCTTGTGAGGATACATAGAACACGGATCTGTGCATTTCAACACGTATCTTCCCGTCACTGCGGAGAAGGAGGCCGGGCCCTGTCTACTGCGCGCCAACGTCCACCGAGTCGACGAGTATGGACGGGCAGAGCACGTGCCCGAAGGCGCGCGCATCGTCCCCGACGGCGATCACCCGGCCGAGCATGTCGAAGATGTTGCCGGCGATGGCCGCCTCCCTCACCGGGTGGACAGGCTCCCCATGCTCCAGGAGGATACCGTTGATGCCCACCGACATCTCGCCGGTGATGGGGTTTGCCGTGTGCATGCCCATGATGTCCATCACCTTGAGCACGGCGGGTATCCCCGAGAGGACTTCCCGGAGGGGGACCGTCCCGGGCACGACGGAGATGTGCCTGCTCGCAAGCGTCGGCCACGCGCGGTAGCTCGACCTGACGGAGTTCCCCGTCGAGGAGAGGCCTGAGCGCCTTGCCCAGTACGCGTCGTAGAGAAAGGCGCTGACCGTGCCGCGGTCGACGAGGACCGTGCGCATGGAGGGCATCCCCTCGCCGTCGAAGGGGCAGCAGTCCGCCGCATGCACGTCCAGGGGGTCGTCCACGATCGTCAGGCAGGCGGAGAAGCGATCCATGCCCAGGGAATCCTTCAGGAAGGATTTCCCCTTGAGCACGTTCTCGCCGAGGAAGGACTCGGAGATGAAGTCGAAGATCTCCGAGGCGCTCGAACTGTCGAAGAGCACCGGCATGCGCCTCGTGGCGACGCGCCTGGCGCCGAGGAGGGCGGCCGCGCGCTCAACGGCGCGCCTCCCCACCGCCTCCACGTCGAATCCGGAGACAAAGTGGCTGAAGTCGAAGTCGTAGCCCGACTGAACGTCTTCGCCCCGCCTCACCGTGCACATCACGGAGGCGGAAACCGAGGTCACGGGGAATCTGCAGGCCACGCCGCACGAGTTCACGATGCGTATCTCGGTCATGGACCTGGTGAAGGCCGCCTTCCTGACGTGCTCCACGCCACTGTGTGCGTTTCTCGCCGCCGCTTCCAGTCTCAACGCCGCGTCTATGCATGCATCCGCATCCAGGGTGACCGCCTCTGGATCGAAGGCCGTGACCCCGTCCGGGTACGGCACCGAGGGACACGGTACGTGGTGACAATCGTCCCTGGTCTGGTGCCGCGCCGAGGTCACGGCCGCATCCACGAGGGCGTCATCCGGCTCGTCACCGTAGGCGAAACCCATCCCGTCGGACGTGAGCACCCGTATCGCCAAGCCTGTCTCGCGATGCCGGTTGAGCGTCTCGACGGCCTGATGCTTGGCCTCGACCCTCGTCGTGTCCGTACTCGAGCAGAAGACCTCGAAGGCCTCCACAGAACGCCTCCCGAGAAGGTCGACGGCCTTTTCCATCAGGAGATCGATATCCATCAGCCCTCCAGTTCGTACACCAGGGCGACCTCCTTGCACTCCGGGAAGTATTGGCAATGGATGCAGTCGGCCCATATCTTGTTCGGCAGCGCAGCCTTGTCGATCTCGACAAACCCCAGCTTCTTGAAGAATTCGGGAACGAAGGTGAGCGTGAAGACGCGTCTCACCCCAAGCCCGATCGCCTCGTTCAGGCAGGCCTTGACGAGCTCCCTGCCCCCTCCCCTGCCCTGGTATTCCCTCTTGACCGCGAGCGTCCTGATCTCAGCAAGGTCCAGCCAGGTCACGTGAAGGGCGCAGCATCCGACGATCTCCCCAGAGTCACCGGACCCGCAGGAAACCCAGAAATCCCGTATGCCGGTATAGATCGAGTGGAGCGATCTCGGCAGGATGAGGCCGTCCTTCACGAAGGGCTGGATGAGAGACTTGATCTGCTCCGCCTCTTTGATGAGCGGCTTTCGTATCATGGAAGGTGGTTGTCCCGATTGCATTTTCCCTCACTAGATCGCCTCAACAAGGCTCGAAAGTCAAACACAAAACTCGCCTCCTCGGTGACCACCGGGTGGGAGTCTCGTACCGGCGAGGGCATGAAGTCAAACATAAGTGCTCGCGATCTCCCGCTCACGTGGCATGAAGCGGGGCCTCGTTCCCCTGCCAGGCGACCTCGACCTCGGTCTCCCGTTCACGAGGCGTGAAGACGCTCGCGCGAGGTCGGGAAGGCGTGCCGGCCGCTCAACTCGGTCTTGGTCATGGACGCTGAAAAAACCATCATCGCACGGTTCAGGTGGCCGGCGCACCCTTGTGCCTGAACGCCGGGTTCATCACGAGTTCCCTTGCGTGCTCTATCACGGTGGGGCTGGGATCGTCCCCTCCCATCATGCGGGCGAGTTCCATGACCCGATCGTGGCCGTGCAGCCGTTTGAGTAGGGAGGTCGTCTTCCCTCCCCTGGTCTCCTTGGAGATGTGGAAGTGGACGTCTGCGAGGGATGCAACCTGGTGGAGGTGGGTGACCACGAGGGCCTGGCAACGGGAGGCTATCTCCTTCAGCCTCGAGGCGACGGCGATGGCGCTCTGGCCGCTTGTGCCCGCATCGACCTCGTCGAACACGAGGGTCGAGGTCTGCACCTTGTTCTGGTGCGCCTTGATGGCGAGCATGATCCTGCTGAGCTCGCCTCCGGATGCCACCCTCGCAAGGGGGAGCACCCTCTGTCCGATATTGGTGGAGACGAGGAACTCTCCCCTGAAGATCTGGGCGGGAGACTTCGCTTCGGATGCATCGTCGAGCATGTAACTGCCGAGCTCTTGCGGGCGAACCTGGTCCACCTCGAGGACGCACCCCTTCATCCCGAGCCCTTCCAGGTCTTCGGAGACCGCCCTGCAGAAGGCCGCCGCCGCATCCCACCGTTTGGAGAGAAACGCATGCAGCGTGTCCCTGTACTTCTCGAGGGCCCTTGCCACCTCTTTCTGGGCGGAATCGAGGGCGACCGAGGGATCGTCGATGAGGGAGAGCCTGCGGTCGAATTCCCGTTCGAGCGCAATCAGCCCGGCCTCGTCGGTCTTGTGCTTGCGCATCAGCGACCTGAGCCTGTCCAGCCGTTGGGCGATGTCGTCGATGCGTTGCGGGTCGGCCTCGTATCTCTCGATCCTCGTGCGCAGGAGTTCATAGGCGTCCGCGAGGGCGGCGCCTATGTCACCCATGCGCTCGGCCAGGTCCTCCATGAGAGGGTCGTCCTTCGAGATGCGCTGAAGGATCTGGCGCACCCTGGATGCCATGTCCGCGAGAGAAGGGCTGCCGCTGTAAAGGAGTTCTTCCGCAGCCTGGGCCGACTCCCTGAGGGAAGCCGCCTTCCTTGCGAGGTGCAGCTCGCGCTCCAGAGACTCCTCGAGCCCCTCCTCGATGCCAGCCGAACGGATCTCCGCCAGGCAGTGTTCAAGGTACGAACGGTCTTCCGAGGCGGACCTGATCCTTTCCCTCAGTTCCATCAGGGACTCCAGCGCATCCCTGTACTCACGGTACGCGGTTTCGGCCTCCAGCCTCGACAGGCCGGCCGCCTCCTCGAGGATGGCCATCTGCTGCCTGGGAAGCAGGAGGTCCTGGTAGTCGTGCTGGCCGTATATGTGGACGAGCTCAGATGCCTTCCCGGCGAGCTGGGCCAGCGTCGCGAGCCTGCCGTCGATGTAGCACCTGCTCTGGCCGGAGGCGGTCACCTCGCGCCTGAGCACCGTCTCGCCGTCCTCGGTCGCAAAGAGCGCCTCGACCGCGCACCTGTCGCGACCCGGGCGGACGAGGTCCCGTCCCGCACGGGCGCCCATGAGAAGGGTCAACGCGTTCAGGACGAGGGATTTCCCGGCCCCGGTCTCGCCGGTGATGCAGTTGAGCCCTTCTTCGAGCTCGAGCTCCACCTCGTCGAAGATCGCGAGAGAAGAGATCCTGAGAACCTCGATCATCGCTCCTGCCACTTGAGTTTGCTGCGAAGGACCTCGAAGTAGTTTCTCCGCCCTCCGAGGCGGACCATGGACGCCCCCGTCGAGGCCCTCCTCACCCTTATCCTGTCCTCGGCGACGAGGGAGTGGCCGATCTGCCCGTCGAGCGTGAGGTAGATATTGTCGGACGCCTTGCCCGACTTCACCGCGATCACGATCTCCTGGGTGTCGGGCAGGACGATGCTCCTGTTGGACAGCACATGCGGGCAGATGGGCGTCAGCACCAGGGCGCAGACGTCCGGGTGGACGATGGGGCCGCCCGATGCCAGGTTGTACGCGGTGGAGCCGGTGGGCGTGGCCACGATCAGGCCGTCACCCCAGATGCTCGTGACGAAGACCTCGTCGGTGAGCACCTCTATGTGAATGATCCTGGCCAGGGCCCCCTTGTTGATGACCATGTCGTTTATGACGAGATGGTGTGCCAGGATCGTCCCTGAGCGATCCAGCGTCACCTCCAGCATGGTCCTCCTCTCGATGGTGTATCTGCCTTCGAGGAGCTCATCGAGGGCTTGCACGACCTCCTCGTTCGTCACCTCGGTGAGGAAACCGAGGTAGCCCATGTGTACGCCGAGGATGGGGACCTCCCGGGGCAGGGACATGCGGATCGCCCTGAGGATCGTGCCGTCCCCCCCGATCACCACGAGAAGGTCGGAGTCCGACCAGACGCGCCCGGTCGGCGCCAGATTGCAAGAAGAGGCGACGTGGTCTTCGTAGAGGCACTTCACGCCGCGTTCGGACAGACGGCGTATCACCTCCGAGGAAAGGGAGAGGGCCTCGGGATTGTCCTCCTTGCAGACGATACCCACCACCATCGTGCTTGATATACCCGCGTATCCCGAAGATTGTCCAGACGAAACTCAGGACTTGAGAACCGTGAGGGACTCGATGTGGCTTGAGCGGCTTGGATTGATGTCTTGGACTGATTTTTTGAACCTTACGTCTACGGGAACATGTCAATGGGTTTTCAGCTGTTTTTAGTAAAGTATCTGTTCATGGAAACATGTCAATATCGTATGAAAGTGAGGCCGCTGATTGTAAACGAACAAGGCACTCTACGAAACTACAACATAGAGTGCCTTGTTGCTGAAACACAAATATTAAACCATAATTTTGACACAAAAAGTACAAATACGTTTTAATTTACTTTATCAACTTTTTCGCCGGAACAGCTGCCCGTGCTCCTGTTTCAGGTTCGGCGCCCATCCCCAGATATGGCGCATCATCAGATTTTTCCCACCCGAAACGTTCAAATGGGTAATTTGCAATAGCCTCATTCACAATCCCGATCGCTATAGGAAAATTGTTTGGATCTTCAAACGGCATACCGTTAAAGTACAGATAAGTGCAGGGTGGCAATTCTGCTATTTCATATCCATCAGGGATAGGCTTACAGTAATCCAATGGAACCTCAACGAAAAATGCGTGACCATTTGTATTCGGTCGGATTAAGAATTTTGGCAAGCGACCTCCAGCAGCGGTGTCAAACTTCTCGGGAATGCTGTTGAAAAATCCCTCCCATTCACAACCGACTTCTTCGCATGCGGAGAAATAGTCAGTTGCATTGTGACGCAGAAAAATCAGCTTCCTTGCTGGTCTTTCCACCACAGTAACCGTAACAGTTCGTGATACTTTTTCATTCAACACAGGCTTTATGCCTCCTTTAAGGATGTAGTAGGCTTCAATGGGATAATGGACAAACCATTTTATCGGTGGGGTTTCCATGTGATATTTTTGTGGGGTAAGCCCAAATTGCTGAAAAAACGCCCTGGTAAATCCGTCATGTGAATCAAAGCCGCTGCTTATTGCCACATCCACAACTTTTTCATTAAAAGACTGCAAGGTCTGTGCCGCTTTAGTAAGCCGAAGAGCGCGGATGGTTTCAAAAAGTGTCCTGCCCGTTAATTCTTTAAAAATTCGTGCGGCATGGTATTTACTGTAACCGGCAACTTTTGCAATGTCATCCAGCGTGATGCTTTCGTCCAAATGCGCGATGATATAATACTGCATTCTGCTAACAGCTTTGATTTTGTCCGATAATCCCATTTTCCACCTCCGGCATCCAGTATAGCAAAAGCGACGGTAAGCTACTCGACCAAAATTGCTAAGTTATTGTTCAGTAATTCTGCTTCGGGTTTATTTATAAATTGATATTCTTCTTTGTACCATTTTTTCATTTATCATCTCTCCTCGTACAGCATAGCTGTTCTACTTTAATTATAAATTACCTCCTGGTTTTCCACAGAGCCATAGGATGATTTTCTATTCGCTTTATAATCTCTGTATCTTCAAATAATAACTGAGGTATATATACTTTCTTTTCAAAGTAATCAAGGAACTCTTTCTCTGAAGGTGTTAAAACGAGTAATTCGTTGAGATAATCCTTTACCACCTTCTTCGCTGTTTCCAAATCAAAAGAATCCCGTTTAGTCAATACCGGAAGCAAATCCGTCTTTATTTTATGATTTGTCAAGCTATCAATGGCTGCAGTGTTGAAGTCTTTGTTGATTTCCTTTGCAGAAACGGCCGCATAAAATACTACACATTTTCTGAGTAGTTTTTCTTCCATTTCATCAAACAATTTAAATCTTATCATGTTATATGTATCATATAAATCTCTTGCTGCGGCACGATTCAGAAGGGCGTTAATCTTGCTTCCAAATATCTCAATGACATTAAGGCAGAT
>JAKPDW010000070.1 GCA_029552245.1 Deltaproteobacteria bacterium | reverse complement strand
AGATGATCGCTATTTGAGCGCAGAACCTCGTTCTCGCGTCGATATCCGGCGACCGCCTGGCCTACGGCTCGGCACTCGAATCCGCCAGGCGCGGCGCAGCGCCCGAGATCGACAGGAGGCGTACCGTCGTCGCCAGTGTTGTGGATACAGAGTTTCATGGCTCGTTAAATTCTCCGTCTGTTAACTTCGCGGATTCAAACGAATCCCTTGGCAGATGCGGGGTGCCCGTATCCCAGCAGGACCGCCAGCGTCTTGCGGGACATCTTCGCCCAGTCGAGGCGATCCTGGATGTGCTGCCCGAACGCCCGACGCGCCTGGAAGAGCGCAGGGTCCGGCGGGTTCTTTCTCTTCGTAGCCATGTTGTTCTCCGTTGTGGTCAGAGCTCCTCGATGAAGCGCTGGAACTTCGCCCGCTCCTCGTTCTCCTGGTGCTTCTCGAGCGCCCGGCGGAGGAGCTTGAGCGCGTACTTCTTCTCGAGCGCCTTCCCACAAGTCGCGGCCTCCAGGACCGTCGGGACCAGGGCACCCAGGAACACGTACGCCTCCCGGTACTTCAGGACCTGCTTGACCTCAGGAGGCAGAGCAGGAGCCTTGTCTACGAGCTTCTTCTTCATCTCGACTCTTTTCCTTTCTCCACTTGCACTTCATCGAGACACCGAGAGTTGAACTGGTACACCGTCTGATGCTTGTCGCGCTGAACGGTGTCGAAGAAGTCCTGGTTGTCGAACGCGAACGCGAGGGCCGAGAGGATTCGAGCCGGGGGCACATCCGGGTACATGGCCCTGATCTTCTCGACCGAAGCACCGCTACGACCGAACATGCGCGAACACTTGACGCTCCACAGGTGCGCGACCGTGATCGACGTACCTTCGATCGCAGGCTCGCCCTCGTGCAGCACGATGTGGGGGTAGCCGCGTAGCCGCGTGCAGCGCTCCTCCTCCTCCAAGAGTTCTTGGTGCGTGATGCTCATCGTGTCCAAGACCTCTCCGTCTTGAATCACGTCTACGATTACGCCTTCATGCGTGACCGTGAGCCACTGGTACTCATCGACACGAATCTTGACGTGGTTCAAGACCGGCAAGATGTCCTTATCATCGACCTGTACTTGCATGTTGTTCCTCCTACTTGAAGACGGGGTCGTCCGGACTGAGGGTTGGAGCCGGGGGAATCGGGATGGTCTCGTCGTTGAGGCAGTACTCCACGAAGTAGCCGAAGAGGTCCCGGTAATCGTCCGTCACGGCCTTGCCCTCCTGGAAGCGATGAAAGTGCCGGAGCATCTCCTCCATGTCCCGCCGCTCGAACCAGCGCTTCCACTGCCCGAAGTACTGCTGGCGGTAGAAGGGCGGGATGTACTCCCGGGTCCTGATGCGCCGCTGAAGCACCAGGACGAGGCGACGGAACATCGCGTACTTCTCGGGCACGAAGTAGCGACCGGACGAGCTATGGAACAGCACGATGCCGGCACGCTCGTACTGCTTGGCCAGATCCCGACTCTCGACCTCCTCGTGGTCAGGCGGCCTCCAGGGGGACGTGGGCATGAAGGTCACGAGGCCCTCGGGATGCGGCCGGTGATCTCCTGCTCGGCGAAGAGCGCGAAGAGTCCCTGGTAGTTCTTCTTCTTCACCGGAAGCCCGCGCTGGTGTGCGTGGAAGGCCACCACAAGGTCCTCAAGGCTCTTCGTCTCCAGCCAGGCCCACCACTCTCGAGGCATCATGGGCCCGCCCACGAGAGCGCTCTCGACCGTGGTCTTGAAGTGCCTGGCCTCCATGGCGTTCTTGAAGAGCATCCGAACGAAGTCGAAGAAGCGCAGGTACACCTCGCACTGTTCCGGCACCCTGTGCCCATTCCACTCCGCATGGTCGATCTGGAACCCGAGTTCGGTCAGGAGGAGTCGCTCGTAGTCGGTCGCGCTCCGGGCTCGGGGCCGGTCAGGACTGAAGGTCATTCCTTCTCGGCCACCTTCCAGCCCTTCATGGTCGGGAACATGAAGGGCTTCGTGTCCCCGAGGCCCGTGTGCTGGTGGAGCGCCCGGATGCCCCACGAGCGGACGGTCGTCTCGTACGCGGCCCGCTTGAAGGACTGGAAGAGCAGCTCGTCGAGTTCACGATGAACCCGAGCGAGCTGCTGGTCGGTGGGAAGCTTGTGGGTCGTCATGGGTCACCTCTTGGTCAGGAGTAGAAGAACGCGTGTGGGTACACGCGCTCTCCTAGGGTTCTTGTTCCCGCCCTAGCCTCCTTCTTGGAGGTCGGGCAAGTTCTCGACAGCGTCCATGAGGTCGATGAACTCGAACTCGCTCTTGGCCTCGGGGTTGTCGTACTGGCACGAGAGGTTCGCGCGTGTGTCCCACTCGAAGCCCTTGAGCTGCTGCACGTACGAGCCGGCGTGCTCGTACATCTTGAACTCGTGGCTGTTCCAGCAGCTCAGCTTGCCCCGGATGTCGACGAACATGTTGTACCAGCGCATCTCGGTCTCGTTGAAGACGAAGCACTGGTGCGCGATGGGCTTGAGCCACATGCCCTTCTCCTGGCCCTTGATGGTGCGACGCCTGTAGCCCATCGAGAGAAGCGCGAGGGTGATGCCCTGGTTCATCCGCCGCCCAGCCTCTTGAACGCGGCCATCATGGCGTTGTTGAACGCCTCCAGGCCCTGCCGGTAGCCCTCCTGATAGTCTTCGGGGTACTGAGGCGCGGGCGTGCCGAGGGCCGCTGCCTCGACACGTCCCGAAGCTCCAAGGAGCCAGCCCCGCTTGAAGCAGTCGTAGCGCGTCTCTTCGTTCATCACGGATGCTCCCAGGTCTCGTACTGCTTCAGGGTGATCTGCCCGTCCTTGCAAAGCGCGTCCGTGAAGTTGTTCCACGCCTCCGCCCTGGCGGGCTTGTCGATGCGGCCCTCCTGCTCGTACCGCTTCGGCACCTCGGGCAGGATGTGCTCTCGGTAGAGCTGGATTGCTTCTTCTCGGGTCACGGCTTCTCTCCGAGCCGAGCCAGGGCCTCGCGAGATGCCCTCTCGGAGGCGCGGTAGCCGCCAGCCACCGAGAGGGCATTGGCCGTCTTCCAGCCCTCCCTCGCCTCCACCAGGAGCCAGTTCACGAGCTCGACCAGCGCACCCTTGCTCCTCTTCGCACCCACGAGCCGCATGGCCTCCTGGTAGGTCTCGTGCTGGCCCGAGCGCGTGGGGTGCGCGGCCTTGATGGCCTCGTCCTCCGGGATCGGTTGGTCTTCCCACTTGTCGTCGGTCATGCGTTGTTCTCCTTCAGCTTGTTGCTGAACGTGCAGGCGTCGTTGGGCTTCACGCCGCCACAGATCACGCCGAGGCACGCCTTCTTGCCATCAGCGGTCGTGCCCACGTAGGGGCCCGTGAACTGGCACACCGTGCAGGTCCACCACGTCGCCCGGTCTTCCGGACTTCCCTGGATGAGTCCGTTGGGAAGGCGGTGTTCTTTCTTCTGGTCACTCATGCGTTGTTCTCCTTGTTCAAGTAGCTCTTCTGGGCTCATGGCCTCTCCGGAACACGACCCGCAGTCGTTGCCGCAGGTCGGGTTCCGGAAGCAGACCTCACAGCAGTACGGCTTGTTCACGTCGCCGTACTCCGATGACCGCGACGCGCCGCCCACTCGACCAACAGCGCCCGTTCGCGCTCGCTGTACCGACCTTCCGGCATCTGCCCGTTCCGGGCCCACTCGTACAGGTCCGCGGCTTCCAGGTTCAACCCCAGAAAGGTGTTCAACGGTCGAGTGGACAATCCTTCTACGAAGTGCAGGAACTCCAGCAGGGGGGCCAGGATCTCCACAACGGCCGGGTCATGCCCGGCCGTCCCGTGGTGAAGCACGTGCGTTACAACCTCATACGCGTGCTTGTCGGTGTACCAGTGATCCAAGTAGGAATGCGGAAAGGCCGCAGAAGGCGCTCGAAGTTTCTCCATGCACCCCGTGGGGTCGTACGCGGGGTACCACCGGTCCGCCTTGTCGTGCTTGCTTTTGAAGTCCGCCAAGCGAACGTCGGCAACGGCCCTCGTGAACGCGTCTCCAACGACGATCTTGCGAGCCTCTATCAACTTCTGAGAACGGATCACTCCGCATCTCCTGCTGCGTACGTGGCCATCTGGGACATCTCGTCCGCGTCTTCCTGGAAGAGACCGTCGAGCTTCTCGAGCGCGGCCTCCAGGAGCCCGAACGCGTAGCCATCCAGGTCAGGGTCCTGGCCGATCAGCATCCCGATCGAGTCCGCCTGGACCCAGGGGTCCTTCTTGCTGGCCCTGGCTTCCGAGCACGCCCACCAGAGCCCCTCGCGTTCGATGAGCTGGTTGGTCAGTCGGATGTCCTTCTTGGTCATCCCCTCTTCCCCGTACACGTCCCAGTAGGACTCGTGCTCGGGCTCGAGGCGGATCCTGATCAGCCCCCGCTGGATGTACGGGGCTGCCTTGACGGAGGTCTTGGCCGCCCCGAGGGCCGCCCCGAACATCCAGCCCTTCTGGCGGAGTTCGCGGAACTTCCGAAGAACGTCATCCGTCATCTTCGTCCTTCTCCTTGTCGGCCACTTCGTGGAGGAACGCGATGCACTCGTCCTCGAGCCCCTTCTCCCGGATGAACCGAGAGAGCAGCTCGAGCATCGTGACATCTCCCCAGCCGACGTAGTCGGCCACGCTCATTCCGATGATGCCCATAACGACCCCTTCTTCCTCTTGCGCCGCTGCCGCCGCTTGAAGTTGCGGCAGCGGCGACAGGTCCCGCCCCTGCACTCCTCGCAGAGCACGAGCTGGTTGATGATCATCGCTTCTCCTTCTTGGCCGCGCACTCCGCGCAGATGCCCGTGGTGGTCTTGTTCTCGCACTCCTGGCACTTCACCGGCACCGGGCTCGGTTGGGTCGGTGAAGTGGCCAGGCAGCCGCACATGAACCGCGGCTTCTCGTGGGCGGGGCACACACCACACTGGAAGTGGCCGAGCCCACCCACGATGAGGCAGTTCACCCGCTCGAGGTCGTCCTGGACGGGACGCTGCCCGAACAACTGCTCGAACTCCTCAGTGGTCACGGGGCTCCTCCGTCGTCGGCCCAGCGGCTGACCTCGAGGGCCCGCAACTTCAGCTCTTCATCGATCACGCACATGGGACACGCCCGCGGGATCGGAGGAGCGATAGGTCGGATGTCGAACGTGGGCTCGACGTCCAGGAGCCGGATGTCTCCCATGGGCTTCTTGGGGTCCCAGAGCTTGTTGGTGGTCATCCCGCCTCCTTGGGCCACCGCGTCGCCTTCAGATCGTCGATGTGCTGGAGGAGGAAGAGCACCAGGTTCGCGCGGTCGGGCAGCACGAGCTCACGCTCGGGGTGGCCCTCGCGCCACAGCTTGACCGCCCGCCGCTCGGCCTCCCGCTGCATCTCGAACACGCGCTCGATCTCGTCCAGCTCTTCCCGGAGGCACTTCGGGCACTCGCTCGTGACCGTCCAGTGGTGCGTGCACGCCTTCCCCTTGAGCCACTTGCTCCGGAACAGCACCTCCAGGCCCTTCTCCGTGAACGCCTTCTCGCGGGTGATGTACCCGTCCTGGACGAGGTCCGAGAAGTTGAACTTGATGAACGGGTTCGAGAGCATGTCCCGCAGCCAGCCCTTCTCCTCCGGGTGGACCGTGATGCTCTCGATCTCCTTCGACTCGACGGGGCGCCACGTGTCGCCGTTGTTGGCCAGGATCCAGATCATCAGGGCAGCGGCGTTCTCCTTCTCGGACTTTCCGAACGTCGCCGTGAGCGGCGGGACCGATAGGTGGATCATGGACGGCTTCATGTCTTGGATGTTCATCGGGCGGTCTCCTTCTTGGGCATCTCCAACTTCAGCTTGTTCGCGAGGTCACGGAGCGCATCCGTTTCCATGTAGTGGGCGCACTCGACCAGGTACTCGTGAGCCTGGATGCTCGTGAGGGTCAGGCGATCGATCCGCCAGTACCGCGAGAGCTCCAGGAGGTCCTGGTCGAGCTTGGTCGCGTGCACGACCGTGCGGAAGTACATCGGGTGCGCGACCTGCTCAGGGCGCAGCAGGATCCACTGGTTGTCCTCGTACTCGTCGCGAGGACGATCGGGCTGGTTCACGGGCCCGCCGCCGTACAGGGGCAGGAGCTCCTCGTCCCAGAACTTGGTCCTGGTCAACGGGAATGCGGCCTTCGCCTCGACCCAGCTTTTGCCGTGCTGGGTCAGGTAGAGCAACTGCGTCTTGCAGGCCACCTGAGACCCGAAGGTGTTCACCTCGCCGTCTCGGGTCTGGACGCCGACCGTGAGGCCCAAGAGGCCGTTCCGCCAGATGACCGTCGGGACGAACCACGGCTCCTGATTCATCTTGTCAGCCCTCAGGATCTCCTCCGAGAACTCACGGGTGAACGTGGCCCAGTTCTCGGCCTTGGAGGGCGTGCGGACCTGCGGCTTCTCGGGCTCGGGTAGAGCGAGCTTCTGCTGCTCCCCGGGCTTGCCGGCGGTCCGGAGGTTGTGCTCGGTCGCGACGACGTGCAGAAGCGCCTTGTAGGAGCGCCTGTTCGCCGGCGTGAGCTTGCCCATCTCGTCGAGCAGCGGGCGGAGGTTGGGGATCTGCTTCAGGGTCAGGTTGAAGACGTCACGCACGGTGGCGTCGAACACGAGGGTCTTCTCTTTGGTCATGCGGTCACTCCATGTCGGTCAGTAGGTGCCAGGGGTCGAAACTCTCGGTCGTGATGTAGAACCGCCGAGAGGGCTTGAGGATCTTGCCGTCCGGGTCGAGGACACGGATCTTCTCCGGCAAGGGAACGATGAGCGCGTCGGCCTTGAGGACGACGATCGGGAACTTCTGGTTCTCGGGGCAGTCGAGCTG
>JAKPDW010000054.1 GCA_029552245.1 Deltaproteobacteria bacterium | reverse complement strand
CATGCTGGTGGTGAAGCAGGCCGACGGCGAAGGGATGGCCACAATCAACCTCAGACAAAGGGATAGTCACTAGTACAGGAGGATCTACTCCGAAGGACAGAGACCTGGATCAAAAGTGCGAAACATTCTTGACACCACCCCCACCCCATAGGCCGGCCGGGCGGGGGAGGTCCGGGCGGCCAGGGCCTCTCGGCCCTTGGAGGGCACGGCAGGCAGGGTGAGCGGGGGAGATGCGGCGATCGGCGCTGGGGACGAAGGCCTCGGGTGACCCGTCAGATCGCCCTGGCCGTGGGCAGGTGGTCCCACGAGGTGGTGAAGGGCGCGGACCTCCTGGCCTGGCGCATCCACCACGGCCTGTCGAACCCGCATGCCGCGAAGGAGAGCGTGCCGCGGCCCCACCGACGGTTCACGGTGTCCACGGCCTCCATGAGGGCCAGGTCTTTGCCGCCTCTGCCCCCCGGCGAGAAGAGGTTGAGCTGCACGGCGCCTCTGGCCACGATGCCCGAGAGCACGACGGCCACCTTCCAGTAGGCGGGCCCCTCGACGTAGATGCGTCTCAACAGGGCCTTGGCGGCCCGGATGAACTCGGGCGTGGAGGAGGTCGCGACGGGAAGCTCCCCCGAGCAGACGCGGGTCGCGGGAAACCCCTCGTTGAAGGGAAACTCGATGAGCACCACCTGGACGAGCGAGGCGGCGCACCCCTGGGACCTGAGCTTTTCGGCCGCACGCGACGCGTAGGCGGAGGCGGCCTCCTCCAGCTCGGCCAGCGCGTAGACCTTCCTGCCGAAGGACCTGGAGCACATGATGGACTTCCTTGCCGGCTCGACCTCGTCCAGCCGCAGGCAGGAGACGCCCCTGAGCTCCATGACCGTGCGCAGGCCCGTGACCGTCATGCGGCTCCTCACCCAGTCGACCGGCGCGTCCCTGAGGTCGAGCGCGGTGCGTATCCCGCAGGACGCGAGCATGCGCGCGTGGCGTCGGCCCACACCCCAGACGTCTTCCACCTCCAGGGACGCGAGGGTCTCCTCTTCCCTGCCGCGGATGTCGAGCACGCCGCCGAGCGAGGGGTCCCTCTTCGCCGCCTTGGCCGCCGCCTTGGCCAGGGTCTTGGTGGGTCCGACGCCGATGGAGACCGGGATGCCCACCCACTTGAGCACCGTGTCCCTGACGGCCGCGCAGTAGGCGGTCAGATCCCGTTCCATGCCCGAGAGGTCGAGGAAGGCCTCGTCGATGGAGTAAAACTCGATTGAGGGGGTGAAGCGGGAGAGCGTCTCCATGACCCGGCGCGAGATGTCCCCGTAGAGGGGGAAGTTGGACGAGAACACGTGCACCCCGTGGAGCCTTGCGATGTGCGCGCACTCGAAGAAGGGCTGGCCCATCCGTATGCCCAGGGCCTTGGCCTCCTCGGAGCGGGCGATCACGCACCCGTCGTTGTTCGAGAGCACCACGACGGGCCTGCCAGCGAGCCGCGGGTCGAAGACCCGCTCGCAGGACGCGTAGAAGTTGTTGCAGTCGACCAGCGCGAAGACCCTGTCCATGACTCACTCCTTGTGGATCACGTAGGTCACCACGCCCCAGACCTCCACCGCCATGTGGCCCGCGGGCTCGATGGGCCTGAAGTCGGGGTTGTCGGCGGCGAGCACGCTCCTGCCCCGGGAATGCCGGTAGCGCTTGACCGTGAACTCGCCGTCGACGACCGCGATGACGACGCTGCCGTTCTTCGGCTCGAGGGCGCGGTCGACCACCAGGATGTCCCCCGGGTGTATGCCCGCCTCGATCATGGACGTGCCTTCCACCCGCACGAAGAAGGTCGCCGCGGGGTGCGCGACGAGCAGCTCGTTGAGGTCGAGCCTCTTGTCCACGAAGTCGTCCGCGGGCGAGGGGAAGCCGGCCTGGACCCGGGCCGTGAACAGGGGGATCTCGAGCCTCGTCCTCGCCTCGAACCCCCAGACGGCGCTGACGCGTGTTCCCTTTGTCTCAGCCACGGCAAACCATTGTACCACCAGGGGGGTGACGTGTAAAGGAACGGGCCCGGTGGTGCAGGGGACGGCGGGCCGAAAGACGGCCGAGTCCTCGGGCCGCACGCGGTGTCCGGTCATGAAGGGGTTTACTCCCGCCGCCTGTCACGTCCCGGGCCGGCAGCGGCGGCCCCGGCCCATGCGGTGGAGGTTGTTCAGGGAGCCGTGCGTCACCGGGGCCGGCCGGCAGGCTGGGTACGGCGCACTGCCCGTGGTGCATCGAGGGGCCTGTGCGGTCGGGCCGTCTCAAGACCCCCGGGCGGGGTCCTGCAGGGTGAAAAGCATCTTGACGAGACCGGGTTCTCTTCTGTATTTCATCTCGCTAATCCCCTGCGAACGCCTCGTAGGAGCGATGGGATACAGAAGGGGAGGTTCATGCGTCCAAGCCCGGAGGGACATGGGTGTATGAGGAGCGCGCCCGTGTCATGAAGCACTGCTGTACGGCATCGCGGGCTCGGCGTACACCGCAAGCGAGAACACTCATTTCGTGAGGGGGTAAGAATGGGTAGAGAGAGCGACAGGGAATACCGGAGAAGGGTGAGCGGCTACTACCGTCAGCTGATGGAGAGGTGCCAGGCTCACATGGACATGCTCGAGGCCGACCTGCCGCCTGCGCGCGAGGGTCTGGGCGAGGTCCTCGAGGAACGAGGCGTCACCAGGAGGGACTTCCTCAAGTGGACCTCCGCCATGACGGCCGCCCTGATGTTGCCGCCCATGTTCAGGCCGCTGGTGGCCCGGGCAGCGGAGAACTTCGGCAGGCTTCCCGTGGTGTGGCTCCACTTCGCGGAGTGCACGGGGTGCTCCGAGGCATTCCTCAGGTCGTCCTACCCCAACGTGGACGACATCCTCCTCGAGACCATTTCCCTCGAGTATCACGAGACCCTCATGGCCGCCGCCGGGAAACAGGCGGAGGAGTGTCTGGAAAAGGCCTTGGCCGACTTTCCGGGCAAGTTCGTGTGCGTCATAGAGGGTGCGCTCCCTACGGGGCTCGACGGGCAGTACCTGCGACTCGGCCCCAAGGGCAAGACCGGCATCGAGATAGCGAAGGAGGTCACCTCCAAGGCGGCGGCCACCATCTGCATCGGCAGCTGCTCTTCGTTCGGCAACGTGCAGGCGGCGAAACCGAACCCGACGGACGCCAAGGGCATCTCGGAGGCAATCGGCATCCAGACCGTGAACATCTCGGGATGCCCGCCGAGCCCCCAGAACTTCGTGGGCACGGTGCTGCACTTCCTCATGTTCGGCGCGCTGCCGCCCGTCGACAACCTGGGAAGGCCCGTGTGGGCATACGGGAAGCGCATCCACGACTACTGCGAGCGCAGGCCTCACTACGATGCGGGCGAATACGTCGAGGAGTGGGGCGACGAGGGGGCGAAGAAGGGGTGGTGCCTCTACAAGATGGGGTGCAAGGGGCCGTACACGTACAGCAACTGTGCCAAGGTCAGGTTCAACGACGGCGTATCCTGGCCCATCATGGCCGGGCACGGGTGCATGGGCTGCACGGAGCCCGGCTTCTGGGACACCATGGCCCCGCTCGAGAAGCCGCTCACGGACAAGCCCGTCGGCGGGTGGGGCGTCACGGCCCGGATCGACAAGCTCGGCCTCGGGCTGGGCGCAGCGACGCTCGTCGGTATCGGCGCCCACGCCCTGGTGACCGGCGCCCTCAAGCACGGACAGCCGGCCAAGCCCGAGTCCGACGAGAAGACGGACCAGGGTTCACACGAATAGCCCCATAGCCCACGGGAGGAGAGAACATGGCACAGAGGATAGTCATTGATCCGATCACCAGGATCGAGGGTCATCTGCGTATAGAGGTGGAGCTGGACGATACCAACACGGTCAAGGACGCATGGAGCAGCATCACGTTGTGGCGCGGCATCGAGACCATCCTCAAGGGCCGCGATCCCAGGGATGCGCCTCTCATGGTCCAGCGGTTCTGCGGAGTGTGCACCTACGTGCACTACGAGGCGAGCATCCTCGCGCTGGAAGACGCCTTCGGCGTGAGGCCCCCCGCAAACGCGAGGCTCGTGAGGAACCTCATCCACGCGGCCTTGTACATGACCGACCACATCATGCACTTCTACCACCTGCACGGGCTCGACTGGGTCGACATCACCAAGGCGATCTCGGCCGACCCGGCGAAGGCCGTCGAACTGGCCAAGCAGTACAGCGACAATCCCTACAACTGCTCGGAGACCCATTACCGCGCCGTGCAGAAAAGGCTCGCGAAGTACGTGGAGTCCGGCAGGCTCGGGCCTTTCGCGAACGCGTACTGGGGCAACCCGTCGTACAAGCTATCCCCCGAGGCGAACCTCATCATCGTGTCCCACTACTTGGACGCGCTCCAGGTCTCGAAGACAGGCGCGCAGATGATGGCCATCTTCGGCGGAAAGAACCCCCACCCGCAGACGCTGGTCGCGGGCGGCATAACATCCGTCATGGACATGCTCGACGCTCACCGGATCGCCGAGTACCAGTTCAGGCTCAACGAGCTCAAGCGCTTCATCGACACGGCCTACCTGCCCGACCTGCTCCTCGCGGCCGGTGCTTACAAGGACGAGGGCCTGGCGGGCGTGGGCGCCGGGGTGAAGAACTACATCTGCTACGGCGGGTTCCCGCTCGACGACCAGTGGAACAAGACCCTGCTGCCCAAGGGCGTGATCGTCGGCGGGGACATCTCCAAGCCGCTGCCGCTCGACGAGGCGAAGATCACCGAGGACGTGACGCATTCCTGGTACAAGGGCGACAAGCCCGCTCACCCGTACGATGGTTCGACCGAGCCCGAGTATACGGGGCTGGACGCGAACGGCTACGTCAAAGGCAACGAGAAGTATTCATGGTGCAAGGGCCCGTGCTACGACGGCAAACCCTTCGAGGTGGGGCCTCTCGCAAGGATGGTGCTCGGGTACGCCCAGGGCGACGAGAGGATCAAGCCCCTCGTGGAAGACACCCTCAAGGCCACGGGGCTGCCGGCCACGGTGTTGTTCTCCACCCTCGGGAGGACCGCGGCCAGGGGCCTGGAGACGAAGCTCATAGCGGACTATACCCAGAACTGGATAAACGAGCTCGTGGCGAACATCAAGGCCGGCGACACGAGGACATGGACCAGGTGCGACGTGCCGAAGTCGGGCAAGGGCAGGGGGATGGTAGAGGTTCCGAGAGGCGCCCTGGGTCACTGGGTCGTCATAGAGGACCACGTGATCGCCAATTACCAGGCCGTCGTCCCCTCGACCTGGAACTGCGCGCCGAGGAACCAGGACGGCATGAGGGGCCCGTACGAGGAATCCCTTATCGGGACGAAGCTCGCCAACCCGGAACAGCCGCTCGAGATCCTGAGGACCATCCACTCGTTCGACCCGTGCATGGCCTGTGCCGTGCACATCATGCGGCCCGGCTCGGACGAGATCATGCACTTCCGTGTGGTCTAGCCCGGAGGGAGGGGGAACGAGATGGACACGAGAACTGCCAAAAAGGAATGGAGCCTGTCCTTGAGGGCGAACCACTGGATCATGGCCCTGTGCATCTTCGGCCTCATCGCGACAGGTTTCTACATCGCGAGACCCATCACGTTCAGCGCCGGAGAGACCATCGACAAGTTCGCCATGGGTTACGCACGGTATTTTCACCTGATGTTCGGGGTCACGCTCACCTTCCTGTTTGTCTGGAGGGTGTACCTGATGTTCTTCTCCCGTTTCCACGCCGACTGGAAGGACTTCTTCGCCTGGACCGACTTCAGGAATTTCTGGACGCAGATCAAGTTCTACACCTTCCTGTCCCAGAAGAAGCCCGAGCACACGCACCTGTACGGCCCGCTGCAGTCCATCGCCTACGGGGGGTTCTTCGCGATGCTCCTGGTGCTGATCGTGACCGGGCTCATCCTGGCAGGGGTGGACTACAGCTCAGGGTTCATAGGTACGGCGTACGCGGTGTTCAACCCGATCACGAACGCCATCGGCGGGCTTGCGGTTGTAAGGGTGGTCCATCACGTGTTCACCTGGCTCGTGATCCTGTTCGTGGTCGTCCACGTGTACATGGCCTTCTGGTACGACATGGTCTTCAAGGAGGGCACGATATCGTCCATGATCGGAGGAAGGATCTTCAGGAAGCAGCACGAGTGACGGCATCGGGCAAAGGGGGGGGAGACAGGCAAGGACGCCATGTCTCGAGGGTCTCCCCGAAGCGGTTCGGCACCGAGGCAGCCGCCGGCTTCGTGCCCCTTTTCATGAGGATCCATCGAAAGGGGTCGTCGGATCATAACACTACGATGAGGGGGAGAGACGGAGATCTTTCCCCCTCTCGGTATGCTGGGGGACGAGGCTGAGGTGATACAAGGGGAAAAGAAGATCACGGTGCTGGGCCTGGGCAACATCCTCCTCAAGGACGAGGGCTTCGGCGTGCACTTCGTGCGGTGGTTTTCCGAAAGGCATTCCTATGGCCCCGAGGTGGAACTGCTCGACGGCGGCACCCTCGGCTACAGGCTGCTCGATATCGTAACGAGCACCAGGCACCTGATCGTGGTGGACGCGATAAAGCTCGAGGAGGAACCCGGGGCGGTGTACCGGTTCACCAGGGAGGAGATGCTCCTGAGGATGCCGGACCCGACCACGGCGCACGAGGTGGAGTTCCCCGACGTGCTCGCCATGGCGGACCTCATGGGCCAGTGCCCCGAGGTCGTGTTCCTGTGCGTGGTCCCCGAACGGTACGGGATCATGGAACTCGAGATGTCGCCGTCCATGTCCCGGGTATTCCCCGTGGTGGAAGACCTGCTCGTGCGGGAGCTGGCGATGCTGGGCGCCGTGGAGAGGGGGGGAAGCTGATGCACGAGATGTCGCTGGTGTGCTCCCTCCTGGATATCGTAGAGGAATACGCAGGCAGGCACGGGTTCTCCCGGGTGAAATCCATCAGGCTGTCCTGTGGGTCGCTCGCCGGGGTCGAGGAAAAGGCGCTCAGGTTCGCCTTCGAAGTTGCGTCGAAGGGTACAAGGGCTGAGGGGGCCTCGCTCGAGCTCGAGGTGCTGCCCATCGTCTTGAGGTGCCTCGCGTGCGGGGCGGAAGGCGTCTCCGAGGACTTTCCGTCCGCATGTCGTGCATGCGGCTCTTCGGAGACCGTCCTCGCCGGGGGGACAGAGGAACTGAGGTGCGAGGACCTGGAGGTGGACGAGGTGGAAAGACCATGTGCATAGCTTTTCCCGGAAAGGTGCTCGAGATAGACCAGGACAACATGGCGGTCATCGATATCGGTGGCGTCAGGCGCGAGGTGAGCCTGGACATCATGGACGAGCCTGTGGCCGTCGGCGACTTCGTGCTGTGTCACGCGGGGTTCGCCATCCGGAAGGTGGACGAGGTGGACGCCGAGGAACGCCTCGCCCTGCTCAGGGAGATTCTCGAAGCGTGAAGCTGATCGACGAGTACCGGGACAACGAGCTGCTCGTGCGCCTCAGGGAACGCATCCATCGCCAGGCCCGCGGCATCGGGAGAGGCGTCACCCTCATGGAGGTCTGCGGGACGCACACGTACGCCATAGGCAGGTACGGGATCAGGAGGATCCTGCCCGAGAACGTGCGCCTGATCTCGGGGCCGGGATGCCCGGTGTGCGTGACGTCGGCATCCGATGTCGGCAGGGCGCTCGACATGGCGGGGAAGAAGGGGGTGATCTTCACCACCTTCGGCGACATGCTCAAGGTGCCGGGCCCGGGCGGTGAGAGCCTCCAGAAGCTGAGGGCGAAGGGGGCTGACGTGCGCGTCGTCGGGTCCACCATCGAGGCGATGAGGATAGCGACGGACAACCCCGGCAGCGAGGTCGTGTTCATGGGCATAGGTTTCGAGACCACGACCCCCACCGTGGCTTCCATGATAAAGACGTGCGCGAGATTGGGCGTGAAGAACATGTCATTGTACTCCGTTCACAAGCTCGTCCCCCCCGCCATCGAGGCGTTGCTGGCCGACAGCGAGCTCAAGGTGGACGGCTTCCTCTGCCCTGGGCACGTGAGCGCGATCATCGGCACCCGCCCGTACGAGATGATACCGCGGAAGAAGAAGGCGGCAGTGATCGCCGGGTTCGAACCGGTGGATATCCTCGAGGGGGTATCCATGATCCTCGAGCAGATCATAACCGGTGAGTTCACGGTCGAGAACCAGTACGGACGTGCCGTGAAGCCCCATGGCAACACGAAGGCCGTGGAGCTGATGGAAGAGGTGTTCATGCCGGCGCCTTCCCAGTGGCGCGGCCTCGGTGTCATTCCGGAGAGCGGGCTCGTGCTCAGGCCCGAGTACTCTTCCTTCGACGCGATCGAGAGATTCGACGTCCCGTACAGAGAGTACGAGCAGGAGGAGGGTTGCATGTGCGGCCACATCCTGAGAGGGGTGGCTTCCCCCGAGGAATGCCCGCTCTTCAAGACCTCGTGCACCCCCCACGACCCGGTGGGCCCCTGCATGGTATCCCGGGAGGGGACGTGCGCCGCCCACTACAGGTTCAGCTGAGAACAGAAAGGAGACGACGATGCCCGTGATCAACGTGGTGAGGCAGGTCCTCGACTCGAACGACAGGATAGCGGGAGGCAACAGGGCCCTGTTCGACGAGAAGGGGATCTACGTGATGAACCTCATGAGCTCCCCCGGGGCCGGCAAGACCACGCTCGTGGAAAAGACGATCGATGCCCTCAAGGGAAGGTACCGCATAGCGGTCATCGAGGGCGACATCCAGAGCACCCACGATGCGGAGAGGGTGGCGAGGCACGGTGTGCCGGTGGTCCAGATCAACACCGGCGGCGGGTGTCACATCGACGCCAACATGGTCAGGGAGGCCCTGCCAGGTCTGCCGCTCGACGAGGTGGACGTCCTCATAAACGAGAACGTCGGCAACCTCGTGTGCCCCGCTGAGTTCACCATCGGCGAGAACGACAAGGTCATGATCCTGTCCACCCCCGAGGGCGCGGACAAGCCCTCCAAGTACCCGCTCATGTTCCACGAGTCCTCGGTCATGATCATCAACAAGATCGACCTGCTGCCGTACGTGGAGTTCGACATCGTCAAGGCCAAGGCCGACGCGCTCGCATGCAACCCCGAGCTCGTGATCATCGAGGTGTCGTGCAGGACGGGGCAGGGTCTCGACGCCTGGGTCGAGTGGCTTACGACGAGGGTGGAAACCTTCAGGAAGGGGCGCGCCTGAGCCAGGTGAAATCCAGGATCCGCCTGCGTTTCTCGGGGATCGTCCAGGGCGTGGGCTTCAGGCCCTTCGTGTACAGAACGGCGCTGTCCCACGGCATGGCCGGGTTCGTGCGCAACGACGCGGACGGGGTCACCGTCGAGGCGGAAGGCGCGGAGGGTCTCGTCGATGCTTTCGTCTCATCCCTCTTGGAGAAGACCCCTCCCCTTGCCGAGATACACGGCGTCCTGAGAGAGAGGGTCCCACCCCTCGGGGAGAAGGCTTTCAGGATCGTGGCGAGCGACGCAACGGGGCGGGCCGAGGCCCTCATCTCCCCCGATGTGGCCACGTGCGACGCATGTCTGGCCGAGTTGTTCGACCCGTCGAACCGCAGGTACCGGTACCCGTTCATCAACTGTACGGATTGCGGGCCGAGGCTGACCATCGTCGAGGACGTCCCGTACGACCGGGAGCGGACGTCCATGTCCGTCTTCCCCATGTGCGAGCAGTGCCGGAAGGAGTTCGAGGACCCGGGCGACAGGCGCTTCCACGCCCAGCCCAATGCCTGCCCAGTCTGCGGTCCCCGGCTGACGCTGGTGGACAGAGAGGGTCGCGGGATCCGGACGGACGATCCCCTCGCCTGGGCGGCGAACCTGATCCGGGAAGGCGGGATCCTGGCCGTCAAGGGGCTCGGCGGATTCCATCTCTGCGTCAACGCGCTTTACGACAAGGCGGTAGCCAGGTTGAGGGAGAGAAAGTGCAGGGAGGAAAAGGCACTGGCGGTCATGGCGAGGGATCTGGTCACCGCCGAGAGGCTCGTTCACCTTGGAGAGGAGGAGAGGAGGCTCCTCAGGTCGCCCTCCAGGCCCATCGTCATATGCAGGGAGAGGGAAGTCTCGCCCGTGTCCCGGCTGGTCGCGCCGTCCATGGGAACGCTCGGCGTCATGCTGCCGTACACGCCCCTGCACCACCTCATCCTGGAGAAGGACCCGCCGGTGCTCGTCATGACGAGCGCCAACCTGACGGACGAGCCCATATGCATCGACAACGAGGAGGCCGTCGAGAGGCTCAAGGACGTGGCGGACGCCTTTGTCCTGCACAACCGGAACATCGTGGTCCGGTGCGACGACTCGGTGGCCATCGCGACAGAGAGGGGCCCCACCGTCGTCAGGCGCTCGCGCGGCTATGCGCCGAGGCCGGTGCTCCTCGGCGCTCGGATGCCCGAGGTGCTTGCCCTGGGGGCCCACCTCAAGTCGACCGTGTGCGTGGTGAGGGACGACCTCGCCTTCTTGTCCCCGCACGTGGGGGATCTCGAGACGCCGCTCGCCAGGGACTTCTTCCTCGAGACCGTGGAGACCATGCAGCGCATAGCGAGGTGCAGGCCCGGCGTTCTCGCGTGCGACATGCACCCGGACTACTTCTCCACCCGCTACGCACTGGGGAAGGCCTCCTCCGGGGTGATCCGGGTTCAACACCACCACGCACACATCGTCAGCTGCATGGCGGAGAACCGCTTGAAAGGCCCGGTCATCGGGTTGGCCATGGACGGGACCGGGTACGGGGAAGACTCCACCATATGGGGCGGTGAGTTCCTGATTGCGACCGAGACGGCCTTCGAGAGGGCCGGCCACCTGAAGTGCGTGGCTCTGCCCGGCGGCGAGGCGGCCGTGCGCCAGCCGTGGAGAACGGGGGCGAGCCTCCTGAGAGGGTGCTTCGGCGAGGAGTGGCAGGAGATCGCGGGGAGGTTGGGCCTGGTTCCCGCGGGCATCGACCCGGCACAGATCGAGGCCTTGCTGGAGTCGGGGCTGAACTGCCCGGTGACCTCGAGCCTGGGGAGGCTCTTCGACGGGGTCTCGGCCCTCTTGGGCCTGTGCAGGCGGTCATCGTACGAGGGGCAGGCGGCGATCGTGCTCGAGGCTTGCGCGGACAGGACGTACGCGGAGGTCCTGCCTTTCGTGGTGGACGATACGAGGAAACCCCTGGTCGTCGACCTGTCGGCGGCTGTGAGTAAGATCGTGGAAAGGCGTCTTTCGGGTGAAGATGCCTCGAGGCTCGCATCCGCGTTCCATGCCACGGTCGTGGAAGCCCTGGCCGGGACGGCCGTGAGATTGCGGGGCATGACGGGTATAGGCACGGTGGTCCTCTCAGGCGGATGCTTCCAGAACCGCCTCCTCCTCCAGGGGTGCGCATCCCGTCTCGAAGGAGAGGGGTTCTCGGTGGCCACTCATGCACGGGTGCCTCCAAACGACGGCGGTATATCCCTCGGGCAGGCCGTGGTCGCTGCGTCCCGCCTGGCTTATGGGAACGTGTGAAAGGAGATGTTCATGAAGACGGATACGGTTCTCCTCGAACATGGGTCGGGGGGCATGCTCACCAACAGGCTCATACGGGAGATGTTCGTGGGGTCGTTTTCGAACGAGCACCTGGACAGGATGGACGACGCCGCGGTCGTGCGGGTGGGTGAGGGGAGGCTCTGTTTCACCACGGATTCCTTCGTCGTAGACCCGATTTTCTTTCCCGGAGGCGACATCGGGTCGCTCGCCGTGCACGGCACGGTCAACGACATCGCTGCCTGTGCAGGAAGGCCGCTGTTCTTGAGCGCCGGGTTCATCATCGAGGAAGGGTTTGCCATGGAGGAGCTGGCCAGGATCGTCGACTCCATGGCGAGGGCCTCGCGCGAGGCCGGCGTGAAGGTGGTGACGGGCGACACGAAGGTGGTACCCAAAGGCTCGGCCGACAAGATCTTCATCACGACGTCCGGGATCGGCGTGGTGGAGTATGCATCCGAGGTGTCCCCCTCCGCGATCAGGGAAGGGGATGCAGTGCTGATAAGCGGCCCCGTGGGCGACCACGGCGCGGCGATCCTGAGCACCAGGAGCGATCTGGGGATGAGGACGAGGATCCTGTCGGACTCCGCGCCGTTGGGCGGGATGGTGCAGGAGGTGTTGCGCACGGGGGACGCGGTGCATTTCATGCGGGACCCCACCCGGGGAGGGCTCGCGGCCGTGCTGGCGGAGGCTGCGCACGCAGCTGGCCTCACGTTCGAGATCGACGAGCAGGCGGTTCCCGTCAGGGAAGGGGTGAGGGGCCTGTGCGAGATCACCGGCATGGACCCGTTGTACCTCGCGTGCGAGGGCAGGATGGTCGTCATCTGCGAGGGATCAGGGGCCCCCGGCATACTGGAGATCATGCGGTCCCATCCTCTCGGCAGGGACGCGGCCATCATCGGGAGGGTGACGAGGAAGGGAACGAGGGGCCGCGTTGTGCTCTGGACGATCGCCGGCGGAAGCAGGGAGGTGGACCTGCCGGAGGGGGAACTCGTGCCCCGCATCTGCTGACGTGGCCCCGCCTGCAAAGGCATCGCCCGGGCGACCTCGAGAGGCGCTTTCCCGAAGAGCCGCCTGCCTTGACAAGGGGAGTCGGCTTCGAACATAATCGGTTGCCTATCAGCATGTCATGGGAGGTCACATGCTCGTCTTCTACACCGCCGGGGAATCGCACGGCAGGGGCGTTTTCGCCTTCCTGGACGGTCTGCCGGCAGGTATCCGGGTCGACCGGGACCTGATCGACGCCGACCTCAAGAGGCGCCAGCAGGGGTACGGCAGGGGCGGGAGGATGGCCGTCGAGCGTGACCGCGTGGACGTGCTGGCCGGACTTCGCGGCGGCCTCACGCTGGGCAGCCCGGTGCTCCTGGCCGTCTGGAACGCCGATCACGAGAACTGGAAAGACCTCATGGACCCGTGGGAGATCAGGCCCGGCAGGGAGTTCACCACGCCGAGACCCGGCCACGCGGACCTGGCGGGCGCCGCCAGGTTCAGGCACAAAGACCTCAGGAACGTCCTCGAGCGCTCGAGCGCGCGGGAGACCGCGGCAAGGGTGGCATGCGGCGCTCTCCTGAAGTCGTTCCTTTCCGAACTGGGGGTGAGCGCGCACGCGTGGGTGACGAGGATCGGCCCCGTCGCCTTCGAGGGCCCCTTCGACAGGCAGGCGAGGGACGCATCGAGCGTCTTCTGCCCCGACGAGCGGGCGACCCGCGAGATGGAGCGGGTCATAGACGAGGCCGCCCAGGCCGGGGATTCGGTGGGGGGCGAGTTCGCGGTCGTCGTAGAGGGTCTGCCCGCAGGCATCGGCTCGTCCACGCAGTGGGACCAGCGTCTCGACGCCCTGCTCGCCAGGCACCTCATGTCCATCCCCGCCGTCAAGGCGGTGCAGGTAGGGGCCGGCGTGACCTGCGGCACCCTGCCTGGCTCGCTCGTCCACGACCCCATCCTGCCCGGCAGCCCCAAGAGGAGGCCCACGAACAACGCCGGCGGCATGGAGGGCGGGATGACCAACGGTGAGCCCGTAGTCCTGCGTTGCACCATGAAGCCCATACCCACCCTACTCAAGGGCATGCCCACCGTGGACATACGGGACGGCCGGGCCGTCACGAGCGCGTACGAGCGATCGGACGTCTGCGCGGTACCCGCGGCCTCGGTGGTGGGCGAGGCCGCTGCGGTCATCGCCGTCGCCCAGGCCGTCTGCGCGAGCTTCGCCCAGCCGAGCATGGAAGCGCTCACCGCAGCCTTCTCCGAACACCGGAAGTACTGGGAGGCGTTGTGATCTTTCTGACCGGCTTCATGGGCTCGGGCAAGACCACCGTGGGCTCGAGGCTCGCAGAGAGGCTCGGCTACACGTTCGTGGACCTCGACGGGCTCATCAGCGACAAGGCGGCCGGACCCATCCGGGAGATCTTCGCCTACGCGGGCGAGAAGGCGTTCAGGTTCCTGGAACGCGAGGCCCTCGCGGAGGTCGCGGCCATGCCGTGGTCCACCGTGGTCGCGACCGGCGGGGGCGCACCGGTGGACGCGTCCAACCGCGCCCTCATGAAGGCGTGCGGGACGGTCGTGTACCTGGCCGCCTCGTTCGAGACGTTGAGACGCCGCATACCCGAGGACCCGGAAAGGCCCCTGTGGGGCCAAGACGCCCAGAGACTCCTCGAGGAGAGGAAGGCGGCGTACGAGGATGCGGACCTCGTCGTGAACACCGACGGCCTGACCGTGGCAGAGGTGGTCGAAGAGCTCGCGAACCTCGCGCCCGGCATGGTGCACCCCGTGCCCGTGCCCGTGCCCTCGTCGCCGTACCCCGTGTACGCGGGGCGCGGGGTCTTGAAGGACTTCAGGAGGCTCGCCGGAAGGCACGTCAAGCCCGAGGGGTTCTTCGCCGTGGTGGACTCCCGGGTCATGGATCTCCACGGGCCGTTTTTGAGGTCGTGCCTGGGAAAGATCCCCTGCACCTTCATGACCGTGCCGCCCGGCGAGGGGACGAAGTCCCTGGAGGTGCTCGGCCAGGTGCTCGAGACCATGGCGGATGCCGGGGTGAACCGCCAGTGGGCATGCATCGCCATAGGCGGCGGGGTGACCGGCGACCTCGCCGCGTTCGCTTCCAGCGTCTACATGCGGGGCATCCCCGTGATCCACGTGCCCACCACCCTCCTGGCCCAGGTGGACTCGAGCATAGGCGGGAAGACGGCGGTCGACCTCGCGCAGGGCAAGAACCTTGCAGGCACCTTCCACCAACCCGTCTTGGTGATCGCGGACACGGAGTTCCTCGAGACCCTCGATGAGGACCTCGTGAGGGACGCCATGGCGGAGGTCGTCAAGTACGCGATCACCCTGGATGCGCCCCTCTTCCACTACCTGGAGGAGGCCCACGAACTGGACTATGCACGCGTGGTGAGGATGTGCGCCCTCGACAAGGCGTCCGTGGTGGCGAGGGACGAGAGGGAGGGCGGCTTGAGGAGGGTGCTCAACTTCGGGCACACCCTGGGCCACGCCGTGGAGCACGCCCTGGGATACAGCACGAGCCACGGCAAGGCGGTCGCGACCGGGATGCACTTCGCCGTGTGGCTTTCGCAGAGGCTGGAACTCATCGACGAGAAGACCGCCATCAGGATGAGGCGGCTGATCCAGAAGTGGACCTACGACCCGCGTACGCTCTACTGCCCAGAACCGGGCCTCGTGGAAAGCGCCATGGCATCGGACAAGAAATCCACCCTCGACGACATCCACTTTGTGTTGACGTGCGGCATCGGCGGTGCTACGGTAAAAAAACTCTCTCGTTCTCAAATATTAGGTGCGTATGGCCGGTTCGTCGGAGAAAGTGCAGAAGGCCTTTGACGAAGGCAGGTACCTGGACGTCATAAAGGCCGCCAGGACGAGGAAGAACCCCGAAGACAAGCTGCTGGCGGGGATCTCCCTCTACAGGCTGTCGCGGTTCGCCGAGGCGAGGGACGTGCTCGAGAAGGTGTCCGCCCTCACCAAGAGCCTCGCCACGGCTGAGTACTACCTGGCGTTGATCCACGGCAAGGAGGGCGACGACGACGCGTACAGGGCCTGCCTCGAACGTTACCTCGCCTACCACCCGGACGACGACGAGGCCAGGGACCTCCTCGAGGGCGACACCATGCTCAGGCGCGAGGAATTCGTCACCGAGCCCTCCGTGGAGCTGGCGAGAATCTATGCCCAGCAGGGGCACTACGAGCAGGCGCTCGACATCTATTCCAGGCTCGCCGAGAGCCGGGGGCTGGACGAGGATGCCAGGAGGCACGCGAGCGCCGTCCAGAATCTCTATATCATGAAGACCTTGGAGGAATGGCTCGTGAGGTTGCGCAAATGAAGGTCCTCGTCATGAACGGCCCGAATCTCAACATGCTGGGCGCCAGGGAACCGGGTGTCTACGGCACGACGAGCCTCGAGCGGATCGAGGAGGCTCTCGCGAAGAAGGCCGCCGGCCTCGGGATAGAGCTGGAGTTCTTCCAGTCGAACCACGAGGGCGCGCTCGTGGACAAGGTCCAGGCCGCCCCCGGCCAGGGCGTCGACGCGCTCATCCTGAACCCGGGAGGCTACACCCACACCTCGGTCGCCCTCAGGGACGCGCTGCTCGCGGTGAACCTGCCCTTCATCGAGGTGCACGTCTCGAGGGTCGCCTCGCGCGAGCAGTTCAGGCAGGTGAACTACTTCTCCGACATCGCCCGGGGCACCATCACCGGGCTCGGCCCGCTGGTATACGAGCTCGCCCTCGAGGCGCTGTGGAGACTCCATGGACAAGAGGCTTGAGCGCGCCCGGTCCTTTCTCAAGGGTCTTGACGCCATCCTGCTCGTCTCCCGTTCCAACGTCAGGTACTTGAGCGGTTACACGGGGACTGACGCGGTCTATGTCTGCCTGCAGGACAAGGACTACCTCTTCGTGGACGCCAGGAACACCCTCCAGGCCAAAGACGAGACGAAGGCCTGCGTGGTTGAGGTCTCGAGGCGCTGGGAAGACATCCGGGACGTGCTCGTGGAGGAGGACGTCAGGTCGCTCGGCATCGAGTCCAACGTCCTCGACGTGGACAGCTTCATCAGGATGAAGGACCTCTTCCGCGGCATAGAGATGACGCCGCTCGGGGGGCAGCTCAAGCACATGAGGGACCTGAAGGACGAGCGCGAGGTGGCCTGCATACAGGAGGCGGCGAGGATTTCCGAGGAGGCGCTCGAGCACGTTCTCCAGCAGGGGCTCGTCGGGAGGACGGAGGCGGAGGTGGCCTTCGATCTCGAGGTGGGCATGCGAAGGAGGGGGGCGGATGCCGTCTCGTTCGAACTGATCGTGGCCTCGGGCCCCCGTTCCGCGATGCCCCACGGCACCGCGTCGTCCCGTGTCATAGGCAAGGACGAGGTGGTCATCATCGATTTCGGGTGCATCTACCGCGGCTACTGCTCGGACCAGACCGTGACCGTGCTCACCGGCAGGCCGCCGGACGGCTTCGAGGAGGTGTACCGGGCGGTCGACGAGGCGCGGCTTCGCGCCCTGAAGGCCGTCACCCCCGGGATGAGGGCCTCGGACATGGACCGTATCGCCAGGGGCCACCTCGGCTCGCGCGGGCTCGATACCTTCTTCGGCCACGGCCTTGGCCACGGCGTGGGCATGGAGGTCCACGAGTCGCCGACGATCTCGTCGGTTTCCGAGGACACCCTCGAGGAAGGCATGGTCTTCACCGTCGAGCCCGGCGTGTACCTGCCGGGCAGGTTCGGCGTGAGGCTCGAGGACATGGCGGTGGTCTCAGATAGCTCTTGCAAGCTCCTCACGAATATTGATAAGGGGATCGTCAGAATAATCGACCGGGAGTGAGCTCGATGCAGTATTCCACAGCACAGTTCAGGAAAAACCTCAAGATCGAGATCGACGGCGAGCCCTTCACCATCGTGGACTTCCAGCACGTCAAGCCCGGCAAGGGAGGGGCCTTCGTCAGGACGAAGGTGAAGAGCCTCCTCACTGGCAGGGTCCTGGACATCACGTTCAGGTCGGGGGAGAAGGTCGACGTCCCGGACCTCGAGGAAAAGAAGATGCAGTACCTCTACCAGGACGAGAACGGGTACTGCTTCATGGACACGGAGACCTTCGAACAGATGACGCTGAGCGCCGACCAGATCGGCGACGCACTCGGCTACCTCAAGGAGAACGTGGAGGTGGAGGTCCTCTTCCACAACGGGTCCCCCATCGGCATCGAGCTCCCCATGTTCATGGAACTCGAGGTGGTCGAGACCGATCCCGGCCTCAAGGGCAACACGGCGTCCGGCGGTTCAAAGCCGGCCAAGCTGGAGACGGGGGTCACGATCCAGGTGCCGCTCTTCATCAGCGTGGGCGAGGTGGTCAAGGTCGACACGCGCACCGGCGAGTACATCGAGCGGGTGAGCTGAATGAACCTGAAGACCGTCAAGGATCTCATCGAGCTCATCAAGGACACCGACATCGTCGAGATCGAATGGAGCCCCGAGAGGATCCACATCGTCCGGCGCCATGGCGTGGCAGAGCCCCAGGCCAGGCAGTCGGCCGAGAACGACCGCTCGAAGGCGAGCATAAAGGAGAAACGCACGGTCACCGTGACCTCGCCCCTCGTGGGGACCTTCTACCGCTCGCCGTCCCCGGAGACACCCCCTTACGTGAAGGTGGGCGACAGGGTGTCCAAGAACCAGGTCCTGTGCGTCATCGAGGCCATGAAGCTCATGAACGAGATCGAGTCCCACGTGGACGGCATCGTGGCCGCGATCCTCAAGCAGGACGGCGAGAGGGTGGGGTACGGAGACCAGCTCTTCATCATCGAAGAGCTATGAGACCGTGGCCATTCTTCCGTGAAGGAGGCGTCCCCCCCCAAGCGACCATGGAGAGGGACCGTGCCCTCTTCGAGGAGGTCATCTCCGGGGCCATACCGGGTTTCCTGAGGGTGTACGGCTGGGCTGTCCCTGCGGTGACCACCGGGTACCACCAGAAGGACTTCCCCCTGTTCGACCCAACGCTCGACCTGCCCGTGTTGAGGCGGCCCACGGGAGGCGGGGCGGTGCTGCACGTGGACGACGTCACGTTTTCCCTCGCAGCCAGGGCGGGGGATGTCCTGCCCGCCCGCGTGGAGGCGGCCGGCCTGCTCGTGACATCGGCCGTCCGAACGGCGCTCAATGCGTGCGGGATCCACGCGACCATGGACGGAAAGAACCGCACGTTCTCGGACGTGTGCTTCGCACGGTCCACGCCCTTGGAGCTCGCGGTCGATGGTTCCAAGGTCATGGGGCTCGCCCTCGCTCTGCGGAGATCCCATGTCCTCCTCCAGGGGGTGATACCCCTCAGGGTGGACAGGGCGCTGAGCCGCCGGGTGTTCGGCCCCCAGGCACCCGAGGGGGCGAAAGGGCTCCTCGAGATATCGGGCTCCTTCGACCCGGACCGCTTCGTCGAGCTCCTGAGGGAGAACCTCGCCCGTGCGCTTCGTGTCCCTGCCTTCGCCTAACGTGCACACGCAGGAGAAACAGGTTCTCTTCATGATGGATTTCCCATATGTTATGTTCTATACTTTTGGGGGGAGACCGGTGAACGACCGAGGGGGTGCCCCCGGGACGAGCCGGCGCCATGTGCTACGATGACGCCGTTCAGAGGAGGATCCAGGCGATGAGCGTTCCCACCCGTGCATACGACAACCCCATCGAGACGATGATGAACCCGGCATCGATCGCCTTCGTGGGCGCGAGCAACAACCTGACCACCATGGGCACGATCCAGTGCCTGAACCTCGTCACGGGCGGGTACACGGGAGAGGTGCTGCCGGTCCACCCGACCGAGCCCGAGGTGTTGGGGCTCAAGGCGTACCCGAGCGTGGACGCTCTCCCAAAGACGCCGGAGCTCGCCGTGCTCGTCGTTCCCACCAGGCTCGTCCTCGAGCTCGTGGAGGCCTTCGGGAGGATCGGCACGAAGCGGATGGTCATCGTGACGGCGGGTTTCCGCGAGACGGGTGACGACGGCCGGTCGCTCGAGCAGACCCTCGTGGAGCGCGCGAGGCACTACGGGATCAGGTTCCTCGGGCCGAACTGCCTCGGCATCGTGAACACCTCGAACAGGCTGAACATCACGGTGGGCCCTGTCCAGGACTTCGACGGCGCGCTCGGCATCGCCTCCCAGAGCGGGACGTACGTGGCCCAGGTGGTCTCGTACCTCCACAGGAACGGCGTGGCGTTGAGCAAGGCGATCAGCGTCGGGAACGAGGCGGACATCAACATCGTCGACTGCATCGAGTACCTGGGTGCGGACGAGCGGACGAAGGCGATAGGCCTCTACATCGAGGGGATCAAGGACGTGGGGAGGTTCCTCGAGACCGCGTCCTTGGTGAGCCGCGACAAGCCCATCGTCGCGCAGTACGTGGGAGGGTCCGAGGCGGGGGCCCGCTCGTGCGCGAGCCACACCGGCGCCATGGCGGGGCCGGCGCACCTCTACGAGGCCCTGTTCGAGCAGGCCGGCGTGATCCAGGTGGAGAGCATAGAGGACGTCTACAGGATCGGCTCCGCGCTCGCGACCCAGCCCCGGCTGAAGGGCAGGCGCATCGCGGTGCTCACCAACTCCGGCGGCCCGGGCACGGCCATCGCGAACACGTGCGACAGGCTCGGTCTCGAGGTGCCCGAGTTTTCGCCCGGGCTCAAGGAGCGGATCGCCGAGCTCATCCCCGGCCACGCGAGCGCGAAAAACCCCATCGACCTCACGTTCCACATGGACATGAAGGTGCTCTCTGAGGAGATCCCGAGCATCCTCTTCGAGTCGGAAGAGGTCGACGGCGTCATCATCCACGGCATCATGGACACGGGGTTCTTGGATCTCCTGTACCCGGCGGTCAGTAGATTCATGAACGAGACCAAGGAGCAGCTCTTCGAGGCGATGAGCATCGGGCTCGACAGGCTCGTGGCCATGCCTTCCACCCACGGCAAGCCCCTGCTCATATCCTCGTTCTTCGGCCTCGAGGACCACTGCGTCCGCACCTTCCACGAGAGACGCATACCGACCTTCGACGCGCCCGAGAAGGCTGCACGCGCCATGGGCGCGTTCCTCAGGCACCTGGAGATCAGGAACCGGCCCGTGGACAGGCAGGGCCGCATCGGGAGCCCCCCCGAAGAGGCGACGGCCATCGTGAAGCGGGCAGGCGGCGCCGGCCTCGACGAGTACGACGCAAAGGCGTTGCTCCGGTCCTACGGGATACCCACGCCCGTCGAGGTGCGCGTCTCGACTCTTGCGGCCGCCAGGGAGGCCGCACGTTCGATCGGGTTCCCCGTGGCGCTCAAGGCGTGCGCACCCGAGATCAGGCACAAGACCGAACTCGGGCTCGTGAGGCTCGGGATCGCCAGCGAGGACGAACTGGAAAGGGCGTATCGCTCCATGAGCGAGAGGGCGGGCGTGCCAGGCTTCATCGTCGCCGAGATGCTCCGCGGCGAACGGGAGCTCATGGCCGGCGTCACCAGGCACCCTGGTTTTCCCCCGTGCGTGGTCCTGGGGCTCGGCGGCGTGTTCGCGGAGGCGCTCGAGGACATCTCGTCGAGGTTCGCCCCGTTGAGTGCCACGGACGCCCACGGGATGATGGACGGCCTCAGGTCGTCCAGGCTTCTCGGGCCGTTCAGGGGCATGAAGGCGGTGGACAGGGTGGCGCTGTCAAACATCCTCGTCGCCCTGGGAAGGCTCGCGCTGCACTTTCCCCACATAGCGGAGGTCGACCTGAACCCCATCATCGTGGTGGACGGCTCCCCGATCGTGGCGGACGCCCTCGTGGTGCTCGGTGAAGGGGACACAGAAAAGGGCATCGAAAACGCCCGATGATGGACATGGTCGTTGCCCGGGATAGGCGGTCGCGGTGAAGGGGGTGCGGATGGTGAGGGAAGGACCGTTCTCGGCGTGGGCCAACGGGGAGTGCGGTGGCCTATGGGCCGGGCGGCCCTGTGGAAGGAGAGAGGCATGAGCGATGCACGGATAAGGGACATGATCGCGAGGAACCCCGGCGGGGGCAAGCTGCAGTGCGCTGTCGCGCATTACATAGCGGCCTCTCTCGGGGTAGCCCCCTTGGAAGTCGGCAGGGAGGCGACGGACATGGGCGTCAAGCTCGACCAGTGCCAGCTCGGCCTGTTCGGGTACGGCCGCAAGGGGAGATCCTCGTACAAGATCCTCGGCAGGAAGGTGGAGGTCGAAAAGGAGGTCCTCGACGCGATCCGCTCGGCAGCACGAGGCGGCAGGGTCGCCTGCGCCGAGTTGTGGAGGATCGCCGACGCCATGGGCCTGGCCAGGGCGGAGGTCGGCAACGCCGCGGACTCGCTCGGCATCAAGATAGCACCGTGCCAGCTGGGCGCGTTCTGAGGAGGATCCGGTCCGCGGTGCCCCTCCGGGCCGGCCCGATGAGCGTGCCCTGCTTAGGTGTCGTGCACCTGGGCGGGCAAGGCCGCGGGTTGCTCCCGCCTGTGTATCGAAGCAGGCCGTGAGGGCGGCGGGGGGCCGAGGGCGGCGCGCCCTGCGGGCCTGCAGACGGGCGGGCGGTGTACGCGATACCCAAGGCCGGGCGAAAACCCTGGCGCACGACCCCGGGGCGTCGTTCCGTCCCGGCCCGGGCGAACGCGGCGCGCCCCCGGCATGGGAGTGGAGAGGTTTTTGCGCCGGTGCCGCGCTTCTCTGCAGTCAACGCGGGGGTGAAAGCTCCACCCGGCATGGGAGTGGGGAGGTTTTTGCGCCGGCGCCGGGCACGAACCTCGGTGTTTCCCGTTGAAACGACTGCGGTGCTTTTGTATTATTTTACAATGACCCCATCACGGGCCTGAGACCATTTCCCACAGGAGGTGCCCATGGCGTTGATCGTCACCTGGCTCGGCCATGCGAGCGTCAGGATCACAGGCCCATCGGGGACGGTGTACATAGATCCGTGGAAGACGCCAAAGGGCCCGAAGGCGGACATCATCCTCCTCACCCATGACCACTACGACCACTACTCCGAGCAAGACGTGAAGGCCCTTTCCTCGGCATCCACGAGGGTCGTCGCGCCCATGGCCGCACGTGTGGTCACGGACACCGTGTCCCCCGGTGGTTCGCTCAGGATCGGGGCCGTGAACGTCAAGGCGGTGCCCGCCTACAACCTGAACAAGGCCTTTCACCCCAAGGCGAACGGATGGGTGGGGTACGTGATCGAGATGGACGGCAAGACCTTCTATCACCCGGGCGACACGGACCGGATCCCCGAGATGAAGACCCTCTCGGTGGACGTCATGTTCGTGCCCGTGGGTGGGACCTACACCATGGACGCGAAGGAGGCCTCCGGGGCCGTGGGCGACGTCCGGGCGGGCCACGCCATACCCATACACTTCGGCGACATCGTGGGTACGGAGAGGAATGCCAGGGAGCTCGAGAGACTGTGCTCCTGCACGGTGCACGTGCTGGAGCCCGGCCAGTCGGTCACCATCGGCTGAGCGCTCCATGAAGGACCATACCGAAAACGTACGGACCGTCTTCGAGAAGGCGCCGTTCGCCGTGTGCGCGTTCGACAGGAGCGGCACGGTCGTCTACATCAACAAGGTCCTCGAGTCCAACATGGACCCCTCCACGATGCCCTTCGTGGGGAAATCCCTCTACGAGCTCATTCACACCTTCCTGGTCGACGACAGGCTCGAGAAGAACCTCAAGCGCCTCATAGAGACGAACAAGCCCTTCAACATCGTCGTGGAGACCCTCAGCTCGCCCAAGGTGAAGGCCTCGGGGTTCATCAACATCACGGGCTACAAGGTCGATTCCCTCTACGTGCTCATCGGCGACTTCATGAGCGGGGGCGTCGCGCGGGAAAGCCGGTACCGGACCCTCATCGAGGATGCGCCCGATGCGATCCTCATCATGAACCACGGGTTCATCACGTTCGCGAACCAGGCCTTCGTCGACATCATGCAGGTTCCGATCACCGAGATCCTGGGCCGTTCCCTGTTCGATTTCGTGGACGAGCAGGGCAGGGAGGCCCTGTCCCCGCTCAGGCGAAAGACGGCCAGGAAGTTCTTCACGCAGGTCACCGTGAACACGAAGACCGGCCAGAGGGTGGTGGAGGGGAGTTTCCAGTTCATCGAGGACAGGCCCGGCACATCGCTGGCCATGCTCAGGGACGTGACCGAGAAGGTGCTCCTCCAGAAGAGGCTCATGCGCCAGAACCAGGACCTGGCCGCGATCAACACCATCTCGAAGACCCTCTCCTCGTCGGTGGACCTGGTGGAGGTGCTCCAGAAGACCCTCGAGCAGGTCCTCCAGATCATGAACATCGAGATGGGCTTCATCCACCTGCTGGACGAGAGGAAAAACGTGCTCAGGTGCGTCGTGTCCCACGGGATCACCGACGACATCCTCGAGAGCCTCAGGGAGATACGGGTTGGCGACGGCATCGCGGGCAGGGTCGCGGCCGGCGGCAAGCCGATCATCATCGAGAACGCATCGATGGACCCCAGGCTCCATTCCATCACGCTCAGGCAGAAGGGTCTCCAGTCGTACGCCTCGATACCCATCCAGTCCCGTACGAGGCTCATGGGGGTCATGAACATCGGGTCCTTCGGCCAGCGTCGCATCTCTCCCGAGGACGAACGCCTGCTCATCACCATAGGCGTGCACATGGGCGCCGTGATCGAGAACATAGAGCTGTTCCAGGAAGTCTCGAGGACGACCGAGGAACTCAGGGACGCCCTCGACCTCATCCGCCAGCGCAACGAGGAGCTCAGGCAGCTCGTCTCGACCGTCTCGCACGACCTGAAGAACCCCATCGTGGCCATCAACGGTTTCTGCGAGCGCTTCATGAAGACCGCGGCGAACAAGCTCTCGCCCAAGGAACTCCAGTACGTGGAGGCGATCCGGGAGAGCGGCAGGCACATGGAGGAGTTCGTCTCGAACCTCCTCACCCTGTCGGCCGTGGAAAACCTCAAGCTCAAGAAGGAAGAGTTCTCCACGCGCGATGTCCTGGACGACCTCCTCAAGGACCTCTCCCCCCTGATCGACGCGACCCAGGGGCGTGTCATCGTCGAGCGCGACCTCCCCACCATCAAGGCGGACCGGCTCAGGGTGACCCAGGTCTTCACCAACCTCATATCCAACGCGCTGAAGTACGCCCACCCCGACAGGCCTCCCATGGTGGAGGTCGGGCACCAGCTCCAGGGCAACCAGCACATCTTCTCGGTCAAGGACAACGGCATAGGGATCCCCGAAGAACATCACAGGAGCATCTTCGACATCTTCTACAGGGCCTCGGACAACCACGTGGAGGGGACGGGCATCGGGCTGTCCATCGTGAAGAAGGCGCTCAGCGTCATGGGCGGTGACATCTGGGTGAAGTCTCAGCCGGGCAAGGGGTCCACCTTCTACTTCACCATCCCCAAGGAATGAAGGGGCGCGTCTATGGGCGCCCGGCACCAACGCCACTCTCGGCGGGGGTTGCCGGGGCCGCTCGCGTTGCTCCTCTTCCCGGCTCGGTTCACCGTGGCAGGTGCGCATCTCGGCCGGGGGCCATGGACGGCGTAACGGGGCAGGGGCTGGGTGCGCGAAGAAGGCGTCCTGTCGTCCCGGTTGGGCTCCACCTGAGACTCCTTCGACAAGCTTGCCCGCATGTCCCGGGTAGGCGAATGCGTCATGTCGCCCCGAGGCCGGGTGGCGAGCATCTCACCGGCTGCCGCGGGGTTTGTTCAACCGTTCATCCCCCTTGACACAGTGGCGGCCGGATTGTATACAGGTCCGCATCGAGAAGGGCCGCTAGCTCAGGGGGAGAGCGCTACCTTCACACGGTAGAAGTCATAGGTTCAAATCCTATGCGGCCCACCACCCCTCTCCTCAAAACACGACACGCCCGAAAGACCGGTGTGGTCTTTTTCCGACCGGTGTCCGATCCCCCTCACTGGGGACACGAAAAACAACGCCGTGCGCCCAGGCGTCTTTCACCGCCACGACACGGCGCTGCTGGTCATGTTTTCAATCCGTCTTTCCGCCCGGTTGAACAGCCATGCAGGAGGCTCCTGCGGCAGGAGCCCGGAGACCGCAGCGACAAGGGCGGTCTCCCTGTGCCGCCGATCACGCACCTGCCAGGAGACCAAGCGCGCTCACATGTCAGGGCCGCGGACCTTGACGACCCATACGCGAGGGGGCTTCGTAATGCCTACGATTGTGCCGTTAGCGAGGATGGCTGACGATCCATACGCGAGTGGGCTTCTGCAGGCCCCGCCCGGCCGACCCTTTGACAGCCGCGTTCACCGTGCACATGGGGTCGCTCGATCCCCCTCGTCAGGAGGCCGCGGAAGCCCCCGTCACTCGGGCGCCGCATTCACCGCGCCCAGAGGGTCGCCGGCCGCCCCGTGCCCCTATGGAGTGGCGGGCCGCGCCAAGCTGAGGTCATCCCGGCCGTCGGCCTCGAACGTCTCGCTAAGGCTTGTCTTTCAGGACCGTGTGAATGCCTGCGTAGTAGGTCGCGACGGCGCCTGCAACGCATACGTAGAACCCGACCAGCTGGTCCGTGGGGGGAAACCCCCTGTAGGCGAACATGAGGCTCGATATGACGAACGTGGGGACGAGGAAACCGATCAACGGGACGTGATACTTGAACTTCATCGAAACCCCCTCCTGCATGAGGTGACCTGTACACGTCCATTATAAAGGCCGCGTGCGGGCATGCCAAATCAGCCAAGGTTGAGACACCGGTGTCATGGGGGTGGGGAGATTTCACCCTGTCTTCCGCTTTGTCCATCGCGATCCCTGGGATCGTGGGTTTGAGTGCCATTCTCCCTCGAGATCTCGCCGTTCAGACGGGCCCAGGGCGAAAAACGCCGAGAGGGCGTCTCCCACGTGCCTGCCGTGGGCGTCGACATCGAGACCGCACGCGCCATACTCTGGACCGGGGTCGCCGAGAGAGACCGGCGTGCAGGACAAAAACACAGCCCTTGACCGGTGAGAACGCTGTTTGATATTTGCAAATCAGTGCAAATATGCAGATAATCGCAAAACCGGGGATGATTCGATGCAGAAGGAGGCGGCCCTCTTCAAGGTGCTCTCGGACCAGACACGGCTGAGGCTCGCGTGCCTCCTCCTGTTCAACGGGGAGACCTGCGTGTGCAGGCTCGCTGAGGCCCTGAACGAACCGGATTTCAAGATATCGCGTCACCTCGGCGTCATGCGGTCGGCCGGCATGGTCAGGGCGAGGAGACAGGGCACGTGGATCTACTACAGGCTCGTGAAGCCCCGCTCCAGACTCGCGCAGTCTCTCCACGACTTCCTGTACGAGGGCATGGTGAATGACCGTACGCTCAAAAAAGACCTGGAGAGGCTTTCGAAGACCTCGTGCGGGGAACCGGGCCGGCACGCGAAAAAGGCGCGTAGGGGAGAACATGACAAGGGAAGGGGGGCACCCGATGACGGACACGAAGGGTAAGAAGCTTTCCTGGCTCGACCGGTTCCTCACCCTGTGGATCTTCCTGGCCATGGGCGCGGGCATTCTCCTCGGGTACTTTTCGCCCGGGGTCACCAGGTTCATTGCCGGGCTCCAGGTGGGCACCACGTCGATACCCATCGCCATCGGGCTCATCCTCATGATGTACCCTCCCCTGGCGAAGGTGAAGTACGAGGAGATGGGAAAGGTGTTCAGGCACAAGCGCCTGCTCGGCGTCTCGCTCGTGCAGAACTGGGTCGTGGGGCCCATCGTCATGTTCGCGCTCGCCGTCGTCTTCCTCCACGACTACCCCGAGTACATGATCGGCGTCATCCTCGTGGGGCTGGCCCGGTGCATAGCCATGGTCATCGTGTGGAACGAGCTGGCAGAGGGCGACCGGGAGCTGGCGGTGGGCCTGGTGGCGTTCAACGCGGTCTTCCAGGTGCTCTTCTACGCGGTGTACATCTTCGTGTTCATAACCGTGGGGCTCAACTGGCTGGGTCTCGTCTCGGGCCTCGACGTGAGGATCTCGATCGCGGACGCGGCAAAGACCGTGTTCATCTACCTGGGCATCCCCTTCATCGCAGGGGTGCTGACGCGCCTGACGCTGCTCAGGGCAAAGGGCAGGAAGTGGTACGACGAGGTCTTCGTCCCCCGGATCAGCCCGGTCACGCTGGTGGCGCTGCTCTTCACCATCGTGGTCATGTTCTCGCTCAAGGGCCAGTACATCGTCGAGCTGCCGCTCGACGTGGTCAGGGTGGCCATACCCTTGACCGTCTACTTCTTCTTCATGTGGTTTTTCACCTTCTTCATCGCCTACAGGATCCGGGCGAACTACGCCCAGACCGCCACCGTGGCCTTCACGGCCGCGAGCAACGACTTCGAGCTCGCCATCGCCGTGGCGGTCGCCATCTTCGGCATCCACTCGAACCAGGCCTTCGCCACGGTCATCGGGCCGCTCCTCGAGGTGCCGGTGCTCATAAGCCTCGTGAACGTGTCCATCAGGCTGAGGAAGAAATACTTCCCGAAGGCCGTCGAGACGGAAGACGGCATCTGCTACCTGAGCTGCAGGTGATGCACGCCCCCTGGGCCAGGGAGGCGACCGGGCCGGGCATCCTGCCGCAGGGGAGAACCTGCGCCGAAGGTTCTCTACGGCCACCGGCTTCCTGCGAGGGAGCGCGGTGATGAAACCAAGGCCTGCGCTCAGGCCATCGATCCGCCAGGTGGGGCGCGCCCGTTCGATGTCGAGGGATCATGGAAGCCTCGTGCGCAGAGTCCATGGGCGCTCAGGTCATCGCTCATTGGCTTGCCCATATTGCTGCTGGGGGAGCACAGAGTCCTGGGTGCTCAGGTGATCGCACTGACCGGTTGAGTGAGGCTGTGCAACCAAGGGATGCGCGACCGTCTTGTGTGCCGGGCCCGCAGCACTGCGCAGGCGGAGCGCGCCTGTGCGATGTCGAGGGGCCACCGGCGCCTGAGACGGCTTTGGGCTAGGAGCTGCTCAACTGCTGCCGGCCTACTCGATCTCCTCTATGGCGAGCGGGTACCGCGAGAGACACTCGCAGCCGTCCTCGAGGATGAGCACGGGGTTCTCGTAGCGGAACCCGATGCCCTCGGCCGGGCAGGCGTACTGCATGGCGCAGATCACGAGCTCGTTCTCCCGGTAGACGTGGTCAGGGTTCGTCCAGTAAGGCACCGGGCCGTCGTTCTTGGCGCCGATGCGCCACTCGTCGCCGAAGAGGCCGATACCGTGCTCGCAGCCGGGAACGACGAAGTCCGCGCAGCCCAACGACTCGGCCCGGTCCATCATGATCTGGGCAAGGCCCGAGGGCGTGGCTCCCGCACGGTAGTTGTCGAGGACGAGCCTGACCAGTTCCACGAAGTTGTCCGCGTGCCAGCGCTGCCGCCTGGTTGCCGGCGCGATGAGGTAGTTGTGCGAGTGGTCGCCCAGGGCGAGCCTGAACATGGCGTGGAAGTCGAGCATGAGGGGCTCGCCCCCCTGGATGACCTTCTCGGTCGGCGGCGTGCACGCCCCGAGCCCGGTGCGGTAGCCGCTCGATATCTCGTTGAGGCCGGCGAAGTTCCACTCGGACACGCTGCCCGCCCTGCGCATGGCCAAGGCCGCGATGCCGGCGATCACCGTCTCGGTCATGCCCTTGTAGCCGCCGTTTTCGAGGGCCTCCCTGGCCGCTCGGTGACCCTCGTCCACGATGGCCGAAGCCTTGCGGAAGCGGTTGATGGTCCCCTGGTCCTTGATGATGGAGAGCCCGTCGACGATCTCGTGGGCGTTCACGAAGGTGAAGCCGGGGAGGGCCTCGGTGAGGCGCTCGTACTCGTAGTGGGTCAGGTTGCCCTCGGCGGTGTAGGTTGACATCCCGGTCTCGTAGCCGATGCGGCCCTTCGTCAGGCCAAGCTCGGTGGTTATGAAGTCCGCCAACGCGCCTATCTGGTCCATCCCTCCCATGGGTGCATAGGCCCGGACGTGGTCCTCGTCGAGCCAGGTCTCGTCCGAGACGCGCAGGGCGTCTATGATGAAGGTGAAGAGTGTCGGCATGCCCTCGGCAGGCACGACGATGAAGCTCCGCCACGGGCAGAAGGCGTCCGTGATCCAGCTCAGCGTCCTTATGCGGCTACCGAGGTACACGTCGATGTCCTGCTCGTGCATGACCTCCTGCATGGCCCTGACGCGGCCGGGGTTGTCAATGTAGTAAGGATCGGCGGGATCGAGGATTCTCGGCACGGCAAGCCTCCTTTCCTTGTCAGTAGACGGCAGGGATCGTCGAGAGCACCTTGTTGAGCCTGTCTGCAAGCGCCGCGAGCCTGAGCGCCTTGGTCAGGTTGCCGCGCACCTTGAGCTTGCCTGTCATGAGCGCGCGCTGCGAGCCGAGCTCGGCCCTGGAGATGCTCGCGAAGACCTCGTAGTCTCCCGTGATGGTGAATTCCGCCTTGGGTGGTTCGCCCTGGCCCACCACGAGGCGTGTCACCCTCCCGTCTTCGGCCTGTATGAAGAGATAGCGCTCCTTGCCGTCGGGGCAGTTCTTGTAGATGTTGGACATGGACGTCGTGACGTTGTTCATTCGCTCGGGCGAGAGCTCCTCGTTGATGCGCCTCAGGGCCTCTGCGGCCCACTCCTCGCTCAGGTAGACGACCTTCTTTTCCATGTGAACCTCCCTTCACCTGGTGTAAGGAAAGCGGATCTCGGCCTGGCCGGCCGGGAGCCGTCGTGTTGCCATGCGCCGGATACCCGAGGGCGACGCTCGACCCGACGAGGTCTCTTGCCTGCAGGCGCACGCCCCGGGTCTCGGGTGTCGCCTCCATCCCACGTCCATACCCTGTTGCGCCGATACCTTCCCGTATCCGCCGCTGGGCGGGCAGTGACCGCTGTATCCTGTGCAGTCAGCTCCGTTCATGTCCTCGGGCCTCGAGAACGAGATCTCTGCCCCAGGAACCCCCCAGTATCCCGTTCGGCCTGTTCCGTCGACCCCCTCTTTCTCGTTGGAGGGTGCGATGGGACACAAGGGAAAGGAAACCCCTGGTGCCTCAAGCAAAACCCTTACGTCTTCCCCCTTTTCCTGCGCGCGCGGCGAGGCACACGGGAAGGCAGCTCCTGGTGCCCCCTGCGGTGAGGTTCACAGCGGGCGCTGCACCCTCCTTCATCCATCCGCACGTTGCCCGCAGCTCCATCCGGGCGCCCGGTACTTCATGAGGCAGCCGGGCACGGCTGCCTTCTGCATGGGATGCCTGCCCGCCTTTCCGCAAGGTGCGACCCTGACCTCGCTGGTATCCATGACGAAGAGGGATCATCGGCCGGGCTTCCTCAGGCCGTCCAGCACGATGTCGAGCCCGTCCTCGAACATGATGCCGGCAAGAGGCCCCTGGCCGAACATGTAGGCCTTCTGCACGAGCATGACGTAGACAGCGAAGAGGAGCTGGGGAACGGCATCCAAATCGACGCTCCTGAACCTGCCCGCGTCGATGGCGTTTGCAAGGACCTCGCGGATCATGTTCATTGATGCGCGGTTGATGTGGGCATACGGGTCACGGGACTCGTCGAGCGGGAACAACGACGGGTCACGCTCGAGGATGCGGCGGAGGTCCTGGTCCTCGACGAGGTGTTCGTAGGCCTTTTTCGCCATGACCACGAACTTGCGCTCGGGGTCGGGCTCGTCCGCGACCGCCTTGCGGACCTTGTCCTGCCACCTCGTGAGCCCGTAGGCGACCGCCTTCTCGTAGAGCTCGCGCTTGTCGCGCACGTAGAAGTATAACGAGCTCTTCCCCACGCCGAGCTCGTTGGCGATGTCCTCTATGGTGGCCTTCCTGAACCCGTAGGCGGCGAACACCTTGAGCGCCGCCTTGTAGATCGCCTCGACCCTGAGTTCCCGCTTTGTCAACCGTTTCATGTGATTCTCGAATTATAGAACAATATGATCATTTGTTCAAGTTACAGGAGACGCCTGAGCGTGTCAAGCCCTGTCGTATACCTGCCTGGTCACATGCTTCAAGGGGAGGATCTCGTCTGCCTAGGCCATGCTCGGCGCCGTGCTTCCTGTCACACGTGCACCCCGTGATCCGTATGGAGAGCCGGACACCGGGGTGTTTACGAGGGCTCAGCCTGCCGGGGGGGGGTCTCTTCAGTCGGACACGAAGAAGGGGTGTCGATCCGAACACATCGTATGGACATGCGCCGCCTCACGGCGCTTCTCCATCGAGGGGGGCGACAGGGGCCGGAACGGACGAGCCCGTTTTCCGAGCACACAGGGCAGTCCTCAGCGCGTGCAGCTCGTCCCCTGAGGATAGGCACAGGGCTCTAGCCTGCATGCTGCGCAGGTGGAGCGTAACGGTGCATGTCCATGAACAGTCGGGGATGCCTGGACCCCGGATGCGGCCTGAAGGAGACTGGTCTCGGGGTGAACCCTTGATAAAGAAGGTGATACCGAGGGTTCCTGCCGGGTGTCGGGTCGAACGGCGTCTGTTTGAGTCCCTTGACGGGAAGTCCGCAGGTGTCCTGGGTATCGAGTGTGGGAGAGGAAGATGGAAAAAGGATTGTCCAGCGGCAGGGAGAGTCGATGGTTCCTTTTGGAGTCAATAGAAAAATGTCCGAAGCATGGAAGATGGATGGAGGATGGTCCGACGATGGGGAGAGAGGGTCACCCCTGCACACGCCCATCCGTGCGCCGTGGTGGCCCTTTCCCTCAGGCCCTCTTGGCCTTGCGTTCGATGATGACCTCTTCCACGAACCCCTTGAAGCCGAGGCAGACGCCCGCGACAAGGCCCACGAGCGTGAAGTTGGGCGCCATGCCCAGCGTC
>JAKPDW010000044.1 GCA_029552245.1 Deltaproteobacteria bacterium | reverse complement strand
TTCTGGGGTGTGTACCGGCGCGGGTACATGCCCATCGAGTCGGTCATCGTGGACATCCCCCTGCTCCAGCGCGTCATCAAGTCGCCGCCGGAGAGCAGCGTGCTGCGGCGGAACGTCGACTACTACATCGAGGACTTCCGGGAGAAGCACTGCATCCGGTTCGACCAGGGCATCTTCGAGGAGCGCCTCTTCGAGCCGCTTCCGCGTCTCTGGGCGGAGTACACGTACCTCGACAACCGCCCGGACATCGAGGCGAACTTCGGCCTCCCGGTCGAGTTCACGCTCGACGACTTGAGCAAGCTCGGGACGGGCACCGACTACCTCTCGGCCGTGCGCGGGCTCTGGCACGCGTACCTGAACGGGCCCACGCTCTACAACCTCCGGGTCGGCACCCAGATCCTTCTCGGGCTCCCGTTCGCGGAGGAGGACGGGACCATCGAGGAGATCCGTACGGACTTCTCTCCGGTGTCGGGGCGCATCCTGGTGCGCGACACCGCGAACCCCGAGGTCGTTCGGTCCTACACGTTCCCGAAGAAGCTCTCGCTCGAGGTCAACCCGACGACCGGGAAGCTCTACCAGGAGGGCGACAAGGTCACGCAGTTCGCCCCGCTCGTGACGGGTGCGGAAGTCATCGACTGGGTGAAGGACCCCACGTACTTCCAGGGGTTCATCAACCAGGGCTTCTTCTACGAGATCGAGAAGTTCCACCGCTTCCTGATCCGCGTCGACTCCGCGGCCTTCAACCTCGCGGCGCTCCTGTTCGTGAAGTCGTTCATCCTGAAGGTGAAGCCGACGTACACGTACCCGCTCTTCATCGTGCGGGCGCAGGTGCCGGACACGGAGATCAACGTCGATGACGTGATCGTCTCGCTCGGGACCCTATCCCTCTACGACGGCGCCATCATGAAGCAGCCGTTCACGGTGCCGCCACCGTTCGGCGGGCCGCTGGACCTCGTGAGCACCTACGAGTCCGCGACCATGTTCGACCAGCCCGACCCGTCGCCCGGCTGGAAGCCCGTCGCCTCGAACTTGCCCCCGGCGCCGCCGGCGGGGCTCCTGTCCGGCCACTGGGTCAACGCCTTCGACACGAGCTCGATCGACAACACCAACAACACGTACCCGGTCCTCCCGAACGCGGACCTGGGCATCACGTGGGGCTTCGACCGCGGGAACATCGCTCCGGAGATGTTCATCGTCGGCGTCGGTCGGGACACCACGAACTACTCGGGTGGTCCGGCGCTGCCGAAGTTCGATGACGTGTTCGTGTTCGATCGCCCAGTCTGGAAGGACATCGACCCGTTCGTGTTCGGGCAGACCTTCCTGCTCCACGTGCCCCCGGGCGCTCAGGGCGGGGCACTCCTGATGGAGTACATGGACTCGGCGCCCTACGGGATGACCGTCAACACCATGCAGCTCTGGTTGAAGGGGCGGTCGAAGCCGACCGACTCGAACTTCATCCTCGAGGTCTGGGTGAACGGCGTCCTCCAGTTCTCCGACGGGTTCACGCACTCCTTCAACTCGCAGAACATCTGCTGGACGGATGTCGGCCCGCCCTACACGGGCCCGCCGTTCTTCCTCTGCCAGCCCATGCTCGCGTTCGCGATTGCCCCTGGAGACGAGGTGCAGGCGCGGATTCGCCCGGCCGGTCCCGGCTACTCGCGGCCCTACTTCACGGGCATCATGCTCGTGATGGGCGAGGCGATCCCGTGGGCCTTCGGGGTACCGGTTCCCGCGAGCCCGCAGTACTCCCTCGTGAAGATGCTGTAGCGAAGATGACGACCTAGCCCGACCCGAGTACTATCCGAGGACCTGATGCACATCGTCGACACCATCCAAGTGAGGTCGAACCTGAACCTCACCCTCCGCGAGCGGGGGAAGGTCAAGGCCCGCCGCAGCGGGCACAACATCTTCCTCAACCTCGGACGGGAGTGGTTGCCGAAGCTCGTCGGCTACTCGGTGCTGCCGGCGGGGGCTCCGCCTCCTCCTCTGCCGGTCACGCCCGAGGAGGACGCCCGCATCCGCTACATGGGCGTGGGCATCGGCGGCGTACGTCAGCTCCAGCTCGGCGTCGCGAACGCGCCGCCCATGTCGGTCCACTACCCGGGCACGAACGCCCGCACGGACACGGACCCGACGGTTATCCAGCTCGAGCGCCCGGTGCGCCTTTCGAGCGTGGGTGCTCCGATCCCGCCGCCCTACGCGGCGTCCGACGTGTGGCTCGGGCAGGTCCAGGCCCCGACCACGCACCCCATCCCGACCTCGGTCACGTTCAAGCGCGTCTTCACGGAGCTCGAGATCAGCTACGGACCGTTCCTGACTGTGCCGCTCGCAGAGGTCATGCTCTTCCTCCATTCGCCCAACCCCACGTACATCCACCTCCCGAACAACACCGGGATCGCCTACGACACCTTCGACACGCTCTCGAAGACGAACGCCTTCGCGCTCGAGATCGACTGGACGCTGCGGTTCTAGGAGCACGACATGGCCCTCATCTTCCACCGCCTCAACGCCTACCCCGCTGGCTACAACTTCGGCTACGGCGCGAACACGTTCGACTTCATCAACAACCCGCCGGCCAACACGCCGCCCGACCCCGGCGTCCCGGCGTTGTTCGACACGAAGCTCAGCGGTGGTCCGAACCAGGGCTCGTACTTCGTGGGCTTCGGAGAGGATGCGCTCTCGCCGGCCGTGAATCGTCTCGCGGAAGCTCTCGCGAGGAACACGGACACGCTCGACGACTACATGCACCGGCCTCTCGCGACCGCGAAGGAGACCACGATCGTCGCAGCCGTGGGACCCATCGCGTCGGTGGTTCTGCCTGACGCGCAGGACGTCTACCTCGGGACGCCGGGCATGCCGTTCCCGGACACGCTCGCCCGCATCTTCCGAGTCCTCGACTTCCAGGACAAGGAGATCATCGACCCCGTCACGGGCGCCGTCGTGACGGTCACGAGCCTCGTGGGCGGTGCGCTGTTCGGCGGCTTCTCGGCTGGCCCCATCACGGTCAACGTGACGCCCAGCATCCCGAACGGCACCATCTACAAAGTCCGCTACGGCACGAAGACGAACGAGGCCGTGGTGCCCGAGAACGCCCTCCTGATGGGCCTCTTGCAGGCCACGGGCGCGAGCGGCGAGATCGAGAACCTCTTCCGCCGTCTTCGGTCGCCAGTGGCCATCAATGAGGTCTGGAACGCGATCCCGTTCAAGTCGACCATCTGGGACCTCGCGCACGGCGGCCTCAATGAGCGGTACCGCCGATCTACCACGTCGCCTCTGACGCCGATCTTCGACACTCCGGGCGCCGGCGCGACCATCACCCGAGACGGCATCGCTCCTCGGTCCTTGTCGGTCCTCTCGACCCGTGTTCATCCGGACGAGCTCAACGCGGGGTGGACCGCGCAGTTGTCCGATCAGACCGCGGGTAAGAACACGACGTACGGCTCGATCGGCTTCGTGAGCGTCGGTGCCCGTTGGACCGTCAAGGGCGAGTCGGGTGCGGCCTCGGCTCTCGGTTCGTTCGCGTCATTGTTCGGGCACGGCGACGTGACCAACACGGCGCCTGCGGGTGACGGCTACTACACGCGGTTGGGTTCTGGGACCAACGTGACGTCCGTGCAGGACGCCAACGGGTGGACCGTCACGTCGACCGCGCCCGCCACCGACTACTTCCGAAAGCTCGGCAAGACGGGCATCACGAAGCTCAAGGACGTCTTCCTGCTTCAGGACCCCATCAGC
>JAKPDW010000021.1 GCA_029552245.1 Deltaproteobacteria bacterium | reverse complement strand
ACGAGGCTGTCCCATGCCTGCATGATGGTGTGTTGGGAGAAGGTGGAGGAGACGTGGGCGGCGTTGCGGCCGAGGTGGTCTCTGAGGTCTTTGGCGAGGATGAGGCGTTTCATGGCGGCACAGAGGGCCGGGACGTCCTCGGTGGGGACGAGGATGCCGTTGTGGTCGTTCTTGACGATCTCCGCGGGCCCGCTCGGGCAGTCGGCCGCGATCACGGCGCAGCCTGCGGCCATGGCCTCGAGCAGGGCGTTGGGGAATCCCTCGTAGCGGGAAGGGAGGACGAAGATGGGGGCCTTGTAGAGCCAGTGGGCCGGTTCCGGCACGACACCCGGCATGAGGACGGAGTCCTGGATGCCGAGGCTGGATGCGAGCCGCTCGAGGTTCTTCCTTTCCTTTCCCTCTCCGAGGATGACGAGTCTCCAGCCCGTGCGGACCTCTCCGAGGGCTGCGAAGGCCCTGATGAGGAGGTCGTGGCCCTTTTCCCTCCCGAGCCTTCCCACGGTGAGGATGACGGGCTCGTCGTGGAGAGGGCCGGTTTCTTCGGTCTCGGGCATGGTGCGGACGAAGTTGGGGATCACGGCCACCTTGCGGGCGGGGACCACCCTTCTTGCCCACGATGCCGCCACCGCCTCGGTCTGGACCACCAGGGCGCTGCACAAGGGGTAGGTGACGCGCCTCATGAACGACCAGTAGAGGCCGATGTCGTGGTGCCTCGGGTCGGTGCGCTCGCACGCGATCACCGGCACCCCAGTCCCCGCAAGCGCAATCAACGTCCGCACGTTGTTCGTGTCCATGAAGCTTATGACTGCGCCTGGGGAGAACTCGAGAACCGCCCTGCGCACGGTGAGCTTGTTCTTGACGTGCTGCCAGGGGATGTGCAGGCGGGTGCGCGGCAGCTGCCAGTCGAAGGTGATCCGCCTGACGCCTCGGGCCAGGCTGTAGTGGTCGGGATAGGCGTTCTCGGTGGTCATGACCGCGACGTGCCGGCCTTGGCCGCACCACCAGTTGGCCATCTCGCTGCAGACACGCTCCGCGCCCCCCGCTGTCAGGGAGCCCGTCGCCAGCAGCAAGCGCTCAGGCATCCCCCCCCCGACTGCCCTCGATCTCGGGTGCCTCACCGCTCTGTCGCCTGAATTGAGCTATCACGGTCTTCGCGTCGCCCACGAGCCTGACCCTGCCCTTGTCCAGCCACACCACCCTGTCGCAGCCCTCCACGGTGGTGAGCCTGTGGGCTATGATGATGAGCGTGATCCTTTCCTTCAGCGTGTTGATGGTGTTCTGGATGGCCTGCTCGTTCTTCTCGTCGAGGGCGCTCGTCGCCTCGTCGAAGATGATCACCTCCGGGTCGTTGTACAGCGCGCGCGCAATGGCGACCCTCTGCCGCTGGCCCCCCGAGAGCTTGACCCCCCGCTCACCGATGTAGGTCTCGATCCCTTGGGGGAGCTCGTGCAAGAAGTCGTCCATGGCGGCCATCCTGCAGCACCTCATCACCTTTTCCATGTCGATCTCTTCCTTCCTGACGCCGAACGCCACGTTCTCTGCCAGCGTGCCTGGCAGGATGTACGGGGTCTGGGGCACGTAGCCGATCAGGGACTGCCAGCCCGCCAGGTCCTCACCGGCAAGCCTCCTGCCGTCGAGCAGGAGTTCGCCCGTCGCGGGGGGCAGGAGCCCCGCCGTGATGTCCGCGAGCGTGCTCTTCCCCGCGCCGGAGGTCCCTATGATGCCGAGGACCTGCCCCCTCGGGATGGTGAGCGTGAGGTCCTCGACGGCGAAGGTGTTGGCGCCCTGGTACCCGAACGTGACGTTCTCCACCCTGAACGCCTCTTCGAAACGCTTGCGGGCGGGCCTGCCCGTGCGGGCGGGCCTCGGTCGCGCGTGCACCTCACGGAGGCGGCCGAGCCCGGTCTGCACGTAGGGAAGGGACTCTCTCATCGAGTTCAGGCTGTTCAGGATGCGGCCCATGGCCGGGATGACCCTCCACGAGGTGACGGCGAGCAGCGCGATGGTGCCCGTGATCTTCGCCGTGGAATCGCCGAACCACAAGAACATGATCATGATGGCGCTGGACAAGAGGCCCACGCCCAGGATCTCGAGCAGCCAACCGGGCAGCTGGTTCACGAAGCCCAACCGGGCCTCGATCCTCGCCAGCCCCAGGAACTCTTCCGCGTACGCGTCGATGAAGCCCTCGGTCCTGTTGTAGACCTTCAGTTCCTTGATGCCGTGGAAGGCCATGGAGACCTGGCGGTTGATGGAGATGTTGAACTCGCGCTGCCTTTCCGTCAGCCGGTCGATGGCCCTTCTCGCGTGGCTGATGATGGCCAGGGAGGCTCCGCCGATGGTCAGGAATACGAGGACCGAGATGGCCGGGTTTGCGACCAGGATGGTGGTGAGCAGGATGGCCACGATCAGGGTGTCGCTCACGAACTTGAGCACAGACCTCAGGAGGAGGCCGAAGTACTGGCTCCAGCCGACGTTCTGTATGAGGTCGGCCGAGAAGTGCCGGGTGTGCCACTCGTACGGCATGTCGAGGAAACCGCTGAACATGAGCCTGCCGAGGTGGCCGCTCACGTTCGCCGTGTAGAGGTTGGTGGCATACGTCACGACTGCGGCGGCCGCGTTCTTCACCACCACGAGCGCGATCACGGTGAGGCTCAAGGCAAGGATCAGCCCCTTCGTGTCGAGGGAGGGGATCCAGGGAAAGACCTTCTGAGCCTTGGGGATGTAGTCCTGTATGATGAGGCCGGGGTTGGCGAACGAGGCCGCATAGAAGGAGATCACCCCGGCGGTGAGGGTCTCCAGGACCGCCACCAGGACCATCCCGGCAAGAAGGACCGTGAACCTGAACGTCCTCCGGGGCGGCAGATAGGTGAACAGCTCTCTCAGTATGCCGAGCATGCCGGTAGCGTCCTGCCGGTGGGTGTCCCGAACGGTTGGACCTTCCAAGAACGGGCCTTCCCGACCGACTGGGAGGGGGACCGTGACCCTCCCATGCCCAAAAGCCCTTTCAGCCCGTGACGCTCGATGCGACAGGGGCTGGCGACGATAACCAGGGCCACTTCGCCCGTGGTCGCCGCGGGACTGTTGCGTGCCTTTCCTGTCGATCTTGACACGACTGCCCGCCGTGCATGGGCCCTGCGGCCTCCGGTGCGGGCCCGCCCGGGGCAGGTGCGAGAGGTCCTCGGCCGGGATGGACGGGCGGACCCGGAAATCCCTTCATGGTCATGGCTCCGCCTTTCCGGGTGCAGTCGTTGACGCCCGGCAGCCGCCTCGAGTCCGCTCTCTTTCTCCTTGTGCGCGGGTCTCATGTCCTGATGCGGGCGAAACTACAGGCCCGCCCTACCGCCTCGATCGTTCAAGAAGCTGGTTATAGCCGAGAACGAACCGGTCCGCAACGACGCTCCAGGGGATGCGTCTCTTGAGGTCGGCCCTCTTCGAGGCTATGGCCTCTTCCCTGATCTCGCCCGAGAGCGCCCTCGTGATCATGAGGGCGAGCCCGGGTGCATCCTTGGGCCTGAAGAGGAACCCGTCGGTTTCGTGCTCGATCAAGGTCCTGTTGGGAGCGATATCCGTGGCCACGGGTATGAGCCCCGCGGCCATGGCCTCCATGAGGGCGACCGAGGTCCCGTCCTCCGTCGCGGTCGAGACGAAGACCCTCGATTCGGAAAGGAGCGCGGGCACGCTCTCGTGGGGGACGTGCCCGAGGAACGTCACCCGGTCTCTCACCCCGAGTTCAGAGGCCATGGCCTCGAGGTGTCCCGCCAGGCTGCCCGTTCCCGCGATGACGAACCTCGCCCCCGGGGCCTTCTCGAGGACGTGGGGTATCGACCGTATGATCGTGTCGGCCCCGTAGACAGGCTCGAGGCTCCGGGTATACAGCACGGTTTGTGACGAGGGGTCGGGCGACACCTCGAAGAACTGGTCCTTGATCCCCGATGGTATGACCTCGGCTGCCTCGAGCCCGGGGATCGCCCGCATGGCCTCCGAGACGACCGTCACCCTGCCCGAGAGCCTCACCGCCAGGTCGAACAGGGGCCTGACCGCAGGGTTCTTCCTGAGGCGGGTGTCCATGCCGCGCGCCGTGTTGACCACGGGGGTGAGGCTCGAAAGCCCCGCGATGGAAGCGATGAGACCGGTGGGCACGATCCAGTTCCCGTGGATGACGTCGGGCCTGAAAGAACGCACGGCCCGCAAGGTCGAGGCCAGGCCGGAGACCATGAACACCGCCATGGGGAAAACAGGTATGGACTCCGTCTGGTGCAACCGCCTTCCGCCCGTCGGGTACGTGAACCTCCTCACCTCGATGCCCTGGTCGTTCTCTCGAAGCGGGCTGGACGGGTCCACCCTGGGCGTCACGACCATGACCTCGGCGCCTTTGCCCGTGAGTGCCCGGCACAACTCCCTGATGAAGATCCCCCGCTGCGCGCCGGGCCTGTCGGGGTACGAGGTGGTCACAACGAGCACCTTCATGAACGAAGTCCTATCCCAGCACGTCGGGCATGACAAGAGGAATGCACGCTTTCGCTCATTCCATCGCTCGCCGTTTCGCCATTCATCCCCTGCACGCCGGGCACGACAAGAGGAATGCACGCTTGGAGGGCGACGGCCTTCTCCGGGGCATTCGTCGTGCCTTCCGTGAGAGTTCCCTTTCCTGGATGACGATCCCTCTCGCTCGGTGCGGCCCAGGTCCTGGATCCGCACCGCATCATGATCGGCAGGGTCGGGCGGGTGCGCGGTGACCCGGCGGCCTCGCGGCCCGGTGGTAATGATGTATTACAAACATACGAAAACTGTTGACAACCGGTTGTCAACGGTTGGATAATAGCGTAGAGTGATTCGACGGTTGCGATCGCGTGAGTGAAATGCCGGCGTGAAGCCGGGTGAAGATAGACGGCGCTTTGCCGGGTTATGCCTCGAGCCGATCGAGTGGAAGAACGCGTTTTCGTGTGCGGCATGCATGCGGCATGGTTCTGAAAGGGCACAACGCCCGTAACGAGGAGAGGAAGCACCAGGCATGGAACCCCTGCTTTCCGGAGTGAAGATCCTCGACTTCACCTACCTCCTGCCGGGTCCCTTCGCCACCATGATCCTGTCGGACATGGGGGCGGAGGTCCTCAGGGTGGAGTCGCACACCCGCATGGACATGGCGAGGCTCGCGCCGCCGTTCGTTGACGAGGCGTGCACGGTCTCCTGCATGCACGCCTACCTCAACCGCAACAAGCGGTCCATCGCGCTCGACCTCAAGCGCGCCGAGGCCGTCGAGATCGTACGGAGGCTGATCAAGGAACAGGGTTACGACATCGTGGTGGAGCAGTTCAGGCCCGGCGCGATGGCGAGGCTCGGGCTCTCCTACGACGATCTCAGGGAGCTGGACGGCGGCCTCATCTACTGCTCCATCACCGGCTACGGCCAGACAGGCCCATACAGGGACCGGGCAGGGCACGACATCAACTACCTCTCGCTCGCGGGCGTCATGAGCTACTCCGGGACCCCGGAAGGCGGGCCCTGCCTCATGGGCGTCCAGGTGGCCGACGTGGGGTCGGGTTCCAAGGACGCGGCCATCGCGATCCTTGCCGCGGTCGTATCGAGGACGAAAACAGGAAAGGGGCGGTACATAGACGTCTCCATGACAGACGGCGTGTATCCCTTCCACGCGGTGAGCGGGATCGGCTGCCTCGTGGGCGCACCCGAGCCGGGATACGCCACCGAGATCCTCAACGGCGGCTCGCTCTACGGGTTCTACCGCACCGCCTGCGGCCGTCACATCTCCTTCGGCGGGCTCGAGCCGCAGTTCCTGGCGGCCTTCCTGGAGAGGCTCGGGCTGTCGGAGTACGTGCCGCGGCTCATGGAACCCGGCATCACCGGCGAGCTGAGGGAAAAGGTGGCGGAAGTCGTCGCATCGCGCGACCTGGACCACTGGGTGCGTGTCTTTTCGGACGTGGATGCGTGCGTCGAGCCGGTGCTCGGCGTCCGTGAGGCCTTCGAGAGCCCGCACGCTGTGGCCAGGGGGATCGTCGTCGAGGTGCCGGGGCCCGGCGGCAGGCCGATCCGGCAGGTGGCGTGCCCGGTGAAGTTCTCGGGATTCGAGCCCAAGTACCTGAGGTGCGGCCCGGCCCTGGGACAGGACACCCAAGAGGTGCTCGCATCGCTGGGGTACACGCCCGGCCAGGTCGAGGACATGGAAGCGCAGGGGATCGTATACACGGGGGCAACTCCATGAAAGGGGGTATTCGCGTATGGTAGGCATCCAGGCGTACGGGGGGTACGTGCCGCGTTACCGGATAAGCCGCATGACCATCATCCAGAACATGGCATGGTATTTCCCGGTGATCATGGCGGTGGCCGGAGGTGAGAAGGCGATCGCGAACTGGGACGAGGACGCGGTCAGCATGGCGGTGGAGGCCGCTTACGACTGCCTCGCGGCAAGGGACAGGAAGCGCGTCGACGGCCTGTTTCTCGCGTCGACGACCTTGCCCTTTGCGGACAGGCTCAACGCGGGCATCGTCGCGGCCGCGCTCAACCTCGTGGAAGACGGGCTTTCAGCAGCGGACTATACCGCCTGCCAGAAGGCGGGTACCACGGCGTGCCTTGCCGCTCTCGACGCGGTGTCCTCGGGCTCGAAGTCGGGCGTGCTCGTCGTGGCCTCGGACCAGAGGCGCACCAAGATGGCCACCATGTTCGAGATGTTCTACGGCGACGGTGCGGCCGCCCTGTTGTTCGGCAGGGACGACGTCATCGCTGAGTTCATCGGCGCTTACTCGATGAACTGCGATTTCGTCGATCACTACAAGGGCTACGGCAAGGAATTCGACTACGGCTGGGAAGAGCGCTGGGTCCGCGACGAGGGCTACGGCAGGATCATCCCCCAGGCCGTCAACGCCTTTCTCGCGAAGCACTCCATGAAGATTGCCGACTTCGCGAAGGTCGTCTACCCGTGCTACTTCACGGGCACGCACAGGGCGATCGCCAAGGAATTGGGCATAGACCAGTCCCATCTCCAGGACAATCTCCACAACACCTGCGGGGACACGGGCGCCGCCCACCCCATCCTCATGCTGGCGCAGGCGCTCGAGGGAGCCAAGCCCGGGGACCGGATCCTGGTCGCCGGCTTCGGCCAGGGCTGCGACGTGCTCGCGTTTGCGGTCACGGAGAACATAACGAAATTCCGGCCGGCCCAAGGCGTGACCGCAAGCCTGGCATCGAGGGTCGAGTTCACGAACTACCTCAAGTTCACCAAGTTCCGCGACCTCATCACGGCGGACCTCGGCATCAGGGGCGAGGCCAACCCGAACGCGTCTTTGACCGTGCTGTGGCGCAAGCGCAAGATGATCCTCGGCCTCACCGGGCACCTGTGCACCAAGTGCGGGACGCCTCAGTTCCCGCCCATGCCCATGTGCGTCAACCCGAACTGCCAGGCTGTAGGCAGCTTCGAGGACTACGAGTTCGCCGGGAGGAGGGGCAGGGTCGAGATGTTCACGGGCGACCTGCTCTCGCCATCGGTCGACCCGCCGGCGGTCTACGGGCTCGTCTCGTTCGACGGCGGGGGGAAGATCTTCGTCGACTTCACCGACTGCGACCTGAACCAGGTAAAGGTGGGCATGCCGGTGAAGATGGCGTTCAGAAGGCGGACGCGCGACCAGATGCGCGGATTCACGGGGTACTTCTGGAAGGCAGTGCCCCAGGTACAGGGATGAGGAGGTGGGTCATGGCTAGCGGGATAAGAGACAAGGTCGCCATCCTCGGCATGGGGTGCACGCGTTTCGGAGAGCGCTGGAACGACAGCGCCGAGGACCTCCTTGTGGAGGCGTTCCAGGAGTGCATCGAGGACGCGGGCATCGACAAGGGGGAGATCCAGGCGGCGTGGCTGGGTGTGTGCTTCGACGAGGTCAACATAGGCAAGAGCGCGCTTGCCGCATCCACGGCGCTGCGCCTGCCCAACATCGCGGTGACCCGGGTGGAGAACTTCTGCGCGAGCGGCACCGAGTCGTTCAGGGGCGCGGTCTACGCCGTGGCCTCGGGGGCATGCGACATAGCCCTCGCCATGGGCGTGGAGAAGCTCAAGGACATAGGGTACGGGGGGCTGCCCGAGTTCAGCACGGCGCTCGGCATCACGAACTCCATGTGGTTCCCCAACATGACGGCGCCCGGCGGCTTCGCCATGCTGGCCACCGGGTACGCGGCCAAGTACGGCCTCGACATCCAGGAGGTGAAGAAGGCCATGGCCCACGTCTCGGTGAAGAGCCATGCCAACGGCGCCCTGAATCCCAAGGCGCACCTGAGGAGGCCTGTCACCGAGGAGCAGGTGCTCATGGCGCCCATGATCGCCTTCCCTCTCGGCCTGTTCGACTGCTGCGGCGTGAGCGACGGGGCGGCCTGCGCCATCGTGACCACGCCGGAGATCGCAAAGGCCATGGGCAAGAAGGACATCGTGACGGTGAAAGCGCTCCAGCTCGCCCTGTCCAACGGCACGGAGATCGCCTACAGCGACTGGGACGGTGCCCACTTCATCACCACCACCAAGGCGAGCGCCGAGGCCTACAGGGAGGCGGGCATAAAGAACCCGAGGGAGGAGATCAGCATGATGGAGGTGCACGACTGCTTCTCCATCACCGAGCTGGTCACCATGGAAGACCTCCACATCAGCGAGCGGGGCAAGGCGCCCAAGGACGTGCTCGACGGCTTCTTCGACCGCGACGGCGGGATCCCCTGCCAGATCGACGGCGGGCTCAAGTGCTTCGGCCATCCCATCGGCGCCTCGGGGCTTCGCATGCTCTACGAGATGTACCTCCAGCTCCTCGAAAGGGCGGGCCAGAGGCAGATACAGAACCCACGCTACGGGCTCACGCACAACCTCGGCGGGTTCCCCATGTTCAACATCTGCAGCATCGCCATCGTGGGCCGCTACGGCGACTGAAAGGGGGGAGGGACATGGCGGACCATTCGAAGGTAGGCAGAGAGTACGCTCCCGTGACCTGGGAGGTGGAGCGAGGCAAGATCAGGGAGCTCGCCAAGGCGATCGGCGACATGAATCCCATCTACCACGACAGGGACGCGGCCGTGCGCGAGGGGTACAAGGAAACGCCGGTGCCGCCCACCTTCCTGACCGTGCCCATGATGTGGTCGACGTCGATGCCCGGGGTCATCAACGACCTGGGGATCAACTTCATGATGGTCCTGCACGGAGAGGAGGAGTACGAGTACTACGGCGAAATATACCCCGGCGACGTGATCACGGCGGTGCCCCGCGTGGCGTCCATCGAGGAGAAGACGAGCAAGTCGGGACGCAAGATGGACATGGTCACCATCGAGCTCGTCTACACGAACCAGAGGGGGGAGAAGGTGGCGCGCGCGCGCACGCTCCTCGTGGAGCGCAAGTAGGAGCAGGGAGGAGAGAGACCATGGCGCACGAGATCTTCTTCGAGGACATACAGGTCGGCACGCAGATGCCCACCCTCGTCAAGGGACCCCTTCACAAGCTCCAGTTCGTCATCTACGCGGGTGCCTCCGGCGACTTCAACCCGCTGCACACCGACGACGACTTCGCGAAGTCCGTGGGCATGCCCAAGGGCGCCATTGCGCACGGCATGCTCGTCATGGGCTTCGTGGGGCAGGCCATCACCTCGTGGATCCCCAGGAAGTACCTGAAGAGGTTCCAGGTGAGGTTCGCAGGCGTCACGCAGCAGGGGGACACCGTCACCGTGACCGGAAAGGTGACGGACAAGCGCGTCGAGGCGGGCGAGAACCTCGTGACCTGCGAGGTGACGGCCGCGGACGCCACGGGAGACGTGAAGGTGACCGGGAGCTTCACGGCGGCCCTTCCCTCGAGGAATGGATAAGGCCTAAGCCCTTGGGGTGTGACAGGCGATCGAGAGGGGCCTCGTCCCCAAGATCCCCACTCGCCTGGATGAAAGGGCGGTCTTAAAAACCTGATGCGCCTCCTGGGGCAGCGGGGGGTGCGACGGCCAAGGAGGGGGTGAACCCGCGAGGTCTGGGCGACGACCTCGTCTTTTTGCCGGACAGGCAGGGGCCTTACGTGACGGAAGGCCCGCCCCGGCGGGAAAGGGGCGCATCACGAGAAGATGGGCCCGCTGACCTCAGGGACCGTGAACGGCGGGGATTCCGGCCGTGCGGCCGCGTCGGGGCGGCCCGGAGCGCCGGCCCGATCCTGTCATGACCGGCCGGCACCGGCTGCAGGAGAGCACGGACGGGGAAAAGAGACGCGTTGTACCAACCGGCCTGTCGCGACGCGGCGAGTCCTGTGTCGCACGGGGCCGTACCATCGAGGAGGGTAGACTCATGGCGAAGATCGATCTGAAGGGAAGGGTGGCAATCGTCACGGGAGCCGGAGCGGGCCTGGGGAGGCAGCATGCCATAGAGCTCGCAAAGCGCGGGGCCAAGGTGGTGGTCAACGACATGGGCGGTACCCGGGACGGCGTCGGCCACAGCGACGCGGCGGCCAACAAGGTGGTGGACGAGATCAGGGCCTTGGGCGGGGAGGCGGTTCCCAACTACGACAACGTCGCGACCGTGTCCGGGGGCGAGAACATCGTGAAGACCGCGCTCGACGCGTACGGCAAGGTGGACATCCTCGTGAACAACGCGGGGATCCTCAGGGACAAGACCTTCAACAAGATGGAGGAGGAGAACTGGGACGCCGTGGTGAACGTGCACCTCAGGGGTGCATACTGCGTCACGAAGCCGGCGTTCGTCAACATGCGGGAGAACGGCTACGGGAGGATCATCATGACCACCTCGGGCGCGGGTCTCTTCGGAAACTTCGGGCAGAGCAACTACGCCGCCGCCAAGATGGGCCTCATCGGGCTCACCAACGTGCTCAAGCTCGAGGGGGCCAAGTACAACATAAAGACCAACGTGATAGCGCCGATAGCCGCCTCCAGGCTCACCGAGGACGTGCTGCCGCCCCAGCTCTTCGAGAAGATGAAGCCCGACTTCATCACGCCGCTCGTCCTCTTCCTCGCATCCGAGCAGTGCCAGGACTCGGGCATGATCATCAACTGCACGCTCGGCTACTACAGCCGCTCCGCCGTCCTCACCGGGCCCGGCGTGTTCCTGTCGGACGGGCACAGGGTCCCGGAGGCCGAGGAGGTCATGGAGGCCTGGGACAAGATCAAGAGCATGGAGAACCCCAAGTACTTCGACCAGCTCCCGGAGATGTTCAGCGTCCTGGGGCCGCTGCTTTCGTAGCGCCAGCGCAAGCCCAAGGAGAGGTGCAGGCGCCGAGGCCGCGGGACAGGGGCCCCGGCGCCTGTCTCGTCGAGCGCAGAGCCCGCTTGCGGCAACCGGGCATGCCCGTGGATCTGGACTGGGGCCGGCTCGGTCCCCTCGACCCGCAGGTTCCATGGGCAGCGAAGGGTAAGCGGGCATGGCCGTGGCCCATCGTTCAGGATTTCAGCCTCAGGAAACGCACGGTCTCGGATGCGGGGTCGTACAGGGCGTAGGCGCCTTTCTCCAGGGCGCCAACGGTGATCACGTAGGTCGAGGCCTTCTCCAGCTCGTAGACGCCGTCTGCGCCCGTGTGGACTCCCGTCCATGAGCCGTTTTCCATCCTGAGGATGGACGGCGTGTGCGAGTGTCCCCTGAAGAGGATGCGGCACCTATGCGCAAAACGGCTCCTGAACGGGGGAGCGCCCTCAGCGACGGGCCAACGCAGGGCCGCGGGCCAGGGAAAGGGCGCAGAGTGGGCGAACGTCACCTCACCCATGGTCACGATGTAGGGCAGGGACTCGAGGAATGCCATGACCCTCAGGGTGAGCGGGTTCGGATGGCGGTTCCGGTGGGCCTCGAGCACCGCGTACTCGTTGTTGCCGAGGACCGTCACGATCCCCGCCTGCTCGACGAGATCCACCGCGTCCTCGAGGGCCAGCGGCGCGAGAGAGTCGCAGAGGTCTCCCAGGTGCACAACGATGCTGGCGCCCCTCTCGGTGAGCTCGCCGAGAGCCCACCTCACGAGGTCGAGCCTGCCGTGGCTGTCGGCGATGAGACCTATCGGTCCGGTGGCGGCTATCTCCATGATGATGGCATAGGTCATCTCGGCGGTGTTCGCAAGAGCGGCGTCGCCCCCGAGGGCCGTGGGCGGGTTCTTTCTTTCCCGCAGCCAGGGAAGGGGTACGATCGGTGCATCACCGTCAAGGGCGTCGTGTATGCGTAAGGCGCCTGGCCGACGGGCGGCGCCCCACGGCGGGTGGGGAGCCGGCGACCCACCCAGGTGAGACTCGAAGCCGTACGGGTGACCCCCGGCGGGTGGGGAACTGGCATGTCCTTGTGGTGCTCGGGTTCCTCGTCGATCGGCACTCCCTCTGCAGGGAAAGGGTCGCGTACGCGCACGTCGATCGCCCAGGCCCTGCTTTGTCCTATTGACAGGCAGGGCGCTCGGGGTTATAAAGGTTAAAGTTAAACTTCAAACATATCAGATCGCGGGGGTGTCTATGGCCGTCTACGACGTGGTGGTCATCGGTGCGGGTAACGGGGGGCTCACGGCGGCGCTCACGCTTGCAAGGGCGGGGAGGAAGGTGGCGTTGCTCGAGCGCCACAACGTTCCGGGAGGCTGCGCCACGAGCTTCGTGCGGGGCAGATTCGAGTTCGAGGTCGCCCTCCACCAGTTGAGCGGCATGGGGACCGAGCGCATGCCCGGGCCGCTCAGGGGCATCCTCTCCGAGTTCGGGGTGCTGGACAAGCTCGAGTTCGTGGAGATGGAGAACCTCTACCGGGTGGTGTTCCCCGGGGGGATCGACGTGACGCTGCCCACCGACCGCCAGGGCATCGTCGAGGTGCTGGGAGGGCTCTTCCCCAAAGAGAAAGACGCGGTCGCCTCTTTCCTCGATCTCGTCTACACCTACAGCCTGGAGATGGTCCAGGGGGTGTTCTTCCGCGACCCGCTCATCTCGAAGGAGAAGTACCCCACCTTCTTCAGGTACACCTTCAGGAACGTCGAGGACGTTCTCGACGAGTTCTTCACCGACCCCTACCTCAAGGCGATCCTCAGCGTGTACTGGGGGTACACGGGGGTGCCCCCGAGGCTGATGCCGTTTTCCGACCTCGCGGTGATCCTGTGGGCGTACATAGAGTTCAAGCCGTTCCACCTGAAAGGCGGGTCCCAGGCGCTCTCGAACGCGCTCTTGGACGCTTACCTGAAAGCGGGCGGCGAGGCGAGGTTCAATTGCGCCGCGCGCTCCATCGAGGTGGAAGGCGGCAGGGTCAGGGCGGTCGTCACCGAGCACGGCGACCGTCTCGAGACATCCTACGTCATATCGAACGCCAGCACCGTCCACACCTACCTCGACCTCGTGGGGAGCCACCGGCTTCCCCAGGACGATCTCCTCAAGATCAAGGGGAGGACCGTCGGCCCGTCGGCCTTCACGGTCTACATGGGGTTCGACTGCACCCCGGAGGAGCTCGGCGTCTTCGAGACCTCGAACTTCATCGTGGCCACCATCGACATGGACTCGGCCTCCGAGAAGATGAGGACCCTCGAGCCTCAGGACTGGGCCATGTTCTCGTGCTACGACGTGTCCGACCCGGACTTCTCGCCGCCGGGCACCTGCCAGGGTGCGCTCGTGTGCCTCCAGTACGCGGACCCGTGGTACAGGGTCGAGCCGCACGCCTACGCCGAGACCAAGTACCGCTACGCCGACGCCATGATCTCGCTCGCCGAGAGGGTTTTCCCGAACCTCAGGGCTCACATCGAGGAATGCGAGGCGGCGAGCCCGCTGACGCACATGAGATACCTCGGCCACCCAGGCGGCGCCATCTACGGGTTCGACCAGTACGCGAAGGATTCCGCGTTCTTCCTCACGAACCAGTCCTCGATCGAGGGCTTGTACCACGCGGGCTCGTGGGTCACAGGCGGCGGTTTCCAGCCCACGCTCACCTCGGGGAGGTCGACCGCTCACGCCGTGCTCAAGGCGATCAAGGGAAGATGAGGAGGATGCCATGGCACTGAAGGACGTTCTGCACGACATAGAGGGATACGACGAGCTCGAACGGGAGATAGAGATCCTGAGAAAGTACGGCCCGGATCACGTCGAACGCGCCGAGGAGGCGGCACGCATCATGGCCGTGCTCCACCCGCCCAGGTTGAGCCTCAAGGTGTCCGAGATCATCGAAGAGACCCCGAGCACGAAGACCCTGCGCCTCGTGTCCGCCAAGGGGGACCTGCTGCCGCCTTTCATGGCGGGGCAGTACGTCAATCTCTTCGTGGAGAGAGACGGTGTGCGGACGAGCAGGCCCTACAGCATATCCTCCTCCCCCACCCAGACGGCGTACTACGACATCACGGTCCGTGCGGTGGAAGACGGGTTCGTGTCGAGGCTCCTGCTCGAGGACACGAGGCCTGGGGATGTGTTCGAGAGCACCTCTCCCGCAGGCACCTTCACCCACAACCCGCTGTTCCACGGGGACGACCTCGTGTTTCTCGCAGGGGGCAGCGGCATCACGCCTTTCATGAGCATGATCCGCGAGACGGCTGACCGCGGGCTCGACCGGAAGATCCTCCTCGTGTACGGGAGCAGGGACCCCGGGGACATCGTCTTCAAGGACGAGCTCGAGAGGATAGCCGCGCGGCGCAAGAACATCGCGGTGCACCACGTGATATCGGAGCCGCCCGAAGGATACACCGGCCTTGCCGGCTTCATCACGGCCGACCTCGTCAAGCGTCTCGCAGGTGACGTGACGGGCAAGACCTTCTACGTGTGCGGCCCGGCCGCCATGTACGAGAGGTGCCTCGCCGAGCTGGCGAGCCTCGGCCTGCCTCGAAAGAGGGTCAGGACGGAGGCCTACGGGCCGCCCAAGAACGTCACGGCCCAGGCGGGCTGGCCCAAGCACGTGTCGGCAGACGACGTCTTCACCGTGAAGATATCGGGGGGAAGGGTGTTGAGCGCCAAGGCGGGCGAGCCGCTCATGGTGTCGCTCGAGAAGGCCCACATCCAGATCCCGGCCCAGTGCAGGTCCGGGGAGTGCAGCCTCTGCCGCACCAAGCTCCTCTCGGGAACCGTGTTCCACCCCGAGGGCGCAAGGCTCAGGAAGTCGGACAGGCAGTTCGGCTACATCCACCCGTGCGTGGCCTACCCCCTCGAGGACCTCGAGATACTCATCTGAGCCGTACATGGCTTGCCTCGATGCCCGGCCGTCCGCGCCCATGCCGAGACGGCCGGGCGGGACTCCTCTCGTCGAGACCGAACCGCCCCCACCGGAGCCGTCTCGAGATGCATAGCCGAACAGGCGGGAAGCCGCTGGTGTGCCGCCTTCGATGCGCCCCTCCGGTGGCGCCATGCCTGGCGGCATTGGGCGTCCTCCTCGTCGCTCAGCCGGTACAGGCGCCTCAGGGCGCGAGCCCAGCCCGTGATACCCAAGGAAGGCATGGAACTCAGCTTGGCCTTCGCGGATCACTGTGATAAGAATGACCTGCCCTCGGGGTGTTTGGGTGGAGGACTGCCGGGGGCGGGCACGACCGCACACCCGCACATAGGCTTGGGTTCACCGTCCTGTACGGGGCGTTGCACTTCCCATGACGAGGAACGGATACATGCAGTTTATCGACCTTGCGGCGCAGCAGGAACGGATAAGGGGCAAGATCGTCGAGAAGATCGAGGCCGTGCTTGCACACGGCCAGTACATCCTCGGGCCTGAGGTCAGAGAGATCGAGGAGAGGCTCGCGGCCTTCGTGGGGGTGAAGCACGCCCTCTCGTGCGCATCGGGTACCGATGCCCTCCTCATGGCGCTCATGGCCTACGGCGTGGGCCCGAAAGACGCGGTGTTCACGACGCCGTTCACCTTCGTGGCCACAGCCGAGGTGATATCGCTCCTGGGCGCGACCCCGGTGTTCGTGGATATCGAGCCGGACACCTTCACGATCGACGCCGACGGGCTCGAGAAGGCGATAGATGCGCTCGATGCACAAGACCCCTCGCGCCACAGCCTGCCGAAGGGGTTCGAGGGTCTCAGGGCGAGGGGGATCATCGCGGTCGATCTCTTCGGACAGTGCGCCGACTATCGAAGGATACGGGAGATCGCACAAAGGCGCGGATTGTTCCTCGTTGAAGACGCCGCGCAGTCGTTCGGCGCCACGTATTCCGGCAAGAGGTCATGCTCGCTCGCCGACATCGCGGCGACGTCCTTCTTCCCGGCCAAGCCGCTCGGGTGCTACGGCGACGGCGGCATGGTGTTCACGGACGATGACGGGCTGGCGCACGCGCTCGAGTCGATCCGGGTGCACGGGAAGGGTTCCGACAAGTACGACAACGTACGCATCGGCATAAACGGCAGGTGCGACACCCTGCAGGCTGCCATACTGCTCGCCAAGTTCGAGATCTTCCCCGAGGAGATCGAGCTCAGGCAGGCGGCGGCGTCACGCTACGGCGAGCTCCTGGGCGATGTGGACGGCATAACCTGCCCTGTCGTCAGGCCCGGCTGCACGAGCGTCTGGGCGCAGTACTCGCCGTTGTGTGCGAACCGCGCCAAGGTGCTCGATGCGTTGAGGGAGGCGGGCATCCCAACGGCGATCTACTACCCAAAACCCCTGCACGTGCAGGCCGCCTATGCATACCTGGGGTACAGGCCCGACGACTTCCCGGTCTCGATGAGCGTCGCGTCGAGGATCTTCTCCCTGCCCATGCACCCGTACCTCTCCCGCCGGGACCAGGAGAGGATAGCGGACGTGATACGAAACGCCGCCAGGTGAACCGACCTGAGGATGGAGGATGAGGTGGATACCGTGCATACCGTGAAGGTGGCCGTCATAGGCGCCGGTTCCTGGGGCAGGAACCTCGTGAGGAACTTCAACGAGCTCGGCGCGCTCCATGCCTTGTGCGACAGCAACGATGCGGTGATTGCCGAGCTCGGCAGGCTCTACCCATCCATACCAAGAACCACCGATTACCGGTCCATACTCGAAGACGACGCCGTCAGGGGGGTCGTCATCTCCACGCCCGCCTCCACGCACTTCTCTCTTGCGCGCGAGGCCCTGCTGTCCGGCAAGGACGTGTTCGTGGAAAAGCCGCTCGCCCTCGATGTGGACGAGGCGTACGAGCTGAGAGACATCGCGGCCGGCAAGGGAGGCGTCCTCATGGTGGGCCACCTCCTCCAGTACCACAGCGCCTTTGTCAAGCTGAAGGAGCTCGTCCTGCAAGGCGAGCTCGGCAGGATCAACTATGTCTACTCCAACCGTCTCAGTTTCGGCAAGATACGCAGGGAAGAAGACATCATGTGGAGCTTCGCGCCCCATGACATCTCCATGATCCTGTCCCTTGCCAGGGAGGTCCCCGAGTCCGTCATGGCGACGGGCGGCAACTATCTCCACAAGAAGATAGCCGACGTCACGACCACCCACCTCGATTTCCCGAGCGGGCTCAAGGCCCACGTGTTCGTCTCCTGGCTGCACCCCTTCAAGGAGCAGATGCTGGTGGTCGTGGGCGACAAGAACATGGCCGTGTTCCGTGACACCGCCCAGTGGGAAGAGAAGCTCCTGCTCTACCCCCACGACATACACTGGGAGGGCGGCGTTCCCGTGCCCGACAGGAAAGAGGCCGTCGCCGTGAGGGTGGAGACGATCGAGCCCTTGAAGGCCGAGTGCCGGCACTTCCTCGAGTGCATTGCCTCGAGGCGCACCCCCGTGACAGACGCCGAGGAAGGCATCGCCGTGCTCAGGGTGCTCAAGGCGGGTCAGGAGTCTCTCAATGCAGGCGGAAAGAGGGTCTTCCTGGCACAAGAAGGCAGGGGGCCCTCCGGGATCATGGTTCACGAGTCGAGCTACGTGGATCAAGACGTCACGATAGGAGAGGGCACCAGGATCTGGCACTTCTGCCACATCCTCAAGGGATCGCGGATCGGCAGGGGGTGCAGTATAGGCCAGAACGTCGTCATAGGCCCGGACGTGACCATCGGCAACAACTGCAAGATCCAGAACAACGTGTCCGTGTACAAGGGCGTGACCCTCGAAGACGATGTCTTCTGCGGGCCGTCCATGGTCTTCACGAACGTCTTCAACCCGCGCGCCCACATCCCCCGCATGGACGAGCTCAGGCCGACGGTGGTGAAGAGGGGCGCGACAATAGGCGCCAACGCGACGATCGTCTGCGGTCACACCATCGGCGCCTATGCCTTCATCGGCGCGGGCTCCACGGTGACACGGGGGGCGCCCGATCATGCGCTCATGGTCGGTTGCCCGGCACGGCAGATCGGCTGGGTCTGCGAGTGCGGCAACCGGCTCGACGACGCCCTGTCGTGCTCGCACTGCGGCAAGGTCTACGAGAGGGACGAGAGGGGCCTGAGACTCAGGGCATGACGAAACGGCGCCGGCTGACATCGTGGCGTTGGCAGGGGCGCTCGCCTGCTCCACGGTTCCCAAGGTTCGTTGAGCGGCATGCCGCAGCCCGCGTCGAGGCCGGGACGGGGCCATTTCGTGCACTGATGCATCCTATGGAGGTGACGGTACATGGAATATTCCACGAGTCCTGACGGGAAGAGATACCCTCTCCCAGGGAAGGACGACTATCTGGAGGAGATCGGCCGGCTCGAGAAGCTTGTGGCGAGCCACCGGGCACGGGGAAGCGAGATCGTCGTGGTGATGGGCCTCGGTTTCGTGGGCGCTGTCATGGCCGCGGTCGTGGCCGGCAGCACCGACAGGACCACGGGCAGGCCGAAGAAGTTCGTGATAGGGATGCAGAGGCCGAGCCCCAGGAGCTTCTGGAAGATACACAAGCTGAACGAGGGGGTCTCTCCCGTCAAGGCGGAGGACCCCGAGGTGGACGTCCTCATCAGGCGCTGAGTCCTCGAGCAGAAGAACCTCGTTGCGACCTACACGTACGATGCACTGGGCCTTGCGGACGTCGTGGTGGTGGACGTCCAGTGCGATTTCCTGAAGTCGGAGCTCGGCAACTGCACGACGGGCAGCGCGGAGATCGCGGCGCTCGAGGAGTCGATGAAGATCCTGGCGGAAAGGATCGACCCCAGGTGCCTGGTTCTCATCGAGACCACGGTGCCGCCCGGCACGACCGAGTACATCGCGTACCCCATCTTGAAGAGGGCGTTCAGGAAGAGGGGCATCGAGGGCGAACCCCTCCTGGCGCACAGCTACGAGAGGGTCATGCCGGGAAAGGACTACGTGAGATCCATCAGGGACTTCTGGCGGGTCTGCAGCGGGATCAACGAGGAGAGCAAGGCAAGGGTGATAGGCTTCCTCTCGGATGTCCTGAACGTGGAGGAATACCCCCTGACCGTCCTGGACCGCCCGATAGAGAGCGAGACGGCCAAGATCGTCGAGAACAGCTACCGGGCGACCATCCTCGCCTTCATGGACGAGTGGAGCACGTTCTGCGAGAAGAACGGGGTGGACCTCGTCAAGGTGATACAGGCTATCAAGGTCAGGCCGACGCATTCCAACATGCTCTTTCCCGGTCCGGGCATCGGCGGGTATTGCCTGCCCAAGGACGGCGGCCTCGGCGTGTGGGCGTACCGCCACCTCATGGGGTTCACCGACGAGATCTTCCGCATGACCCCGCTGGCGATCGACATAAACGATACGCGCGCGCTCAGGGCCGTTCAACTGGTGAGGGACGCCCTGAGGAACATGGGGAAGATCGTCGCCGCCTCCACCGTGTGCGTGCTCGGCGCCTCCTACCGGGAAGACGTGGGCGACACGCGCTACAGCGGCTCGGAGGTCATCGTGCGCAAGCTCGTGGAGATGGGCGCGGACATCAGGGTCCATGACCCGTACGTCGACCACTGGTGGGAGCTCGAGGCCCAGGACGCCTACCCTGCCGTGGGCGCCGGCCTGGCGCGTTTTTTCAGGAACCAGGACATGCTCAGGGATCTGCACGTGGGAAAGGACCTCGCCGAGACGCTTCAGGGGGCGGAGGCGGTCGTGCTCGCGGTCAGGCACAGGCACTACCTCGAGCTGGACCCCGACGAGGTCGTCGGCATGATCGGTTCGCCTGCGGCCGTCGTCGACTGTTTCGGCATCCTCGACGACGCCAGGATATGGCGCTATTTCGAGCTCGGCTGCGAGGTCAAGGGCCTCGGGAGGGGACACATCCAGCGCATCAAGGAAGAGGTGAGGTCAAGGAGGGAGTGATCGGGCAAGGGAGGCGTTCACCTGGAGGGAAGGCGGCCGGGAGGACAAAGAAATGCCGGGTCCGGCACGCGTCTTTGTGCAGGCTGCCGTGGCGGAACATGCCCGGGGCCCTTGTCTCGTGCCCGTCTTCGCCTGCCGGGAGAGGCGGCCCCAGGTGATGCTGCGGACGATCGCCCTGGACGGGACGACCGTGGGGCGACTGGGTGCAAGGTGCAGTGATGACCTGATGTCTTCCCTCACTTGACGAAAACATGGGCAGGGTGATACATGCAAGAACCTGACGACCGCTCTTTCATGAACATGGCGTTGGAAGAGGCCCTCAAGGCGGCCGAGGCCCAGGAGGTGCCGGTGGGCGCCGTGCTCCTGGCAGGAGGGCTCGTGATCAGGGCGCATAACCGCACCATCATGGATGCCGACCCGACGGCGCATGCCGAGATCGTGGCCCTGAGGGAGGCCGCCAGGCAGGTGGGCAACCACAGGCTCGCAGGATCTGTCCTGTACGTGACCGTCGAGCCGTGCATCATGTGCGTGGGCGCCATCGTACAGGCGAGGGTGGAGAGGCTCGTCTACGCCGCGGCGGACCCGAGGTACGGGGCCGTGGAGTCGATGGTGCGAGCCTTCGAGCTGCGGCTCAACCACAGGCCTGTGGTGGTGTCCGGCGTGCTCGCCGGCGAGGCTTCCGAGCTCATGAAGGCCTTTTTCAGACAGAGAAGGAAACAGGGAGAGGTACCGAAGTGGTCATAACGGGGCCGACTCGAAATCGGCTGTCCCTTTTCAGGGACCGGGGGTTCGAATCCCTCCCTCTCCGCCACCTTGACGAATAGGAGCACGAGATAGAGACGGAGAGATGCCCGAGAGGCCGAAGGGGCACGATTGGAAATCGTGTGTGCCGCTAAAAACGGTACCGAGGGTTCGAATCCCTCTCTCTCCGCCACACATGGCCCTGCAAGCGGCCAGGTCTCCATGCAATGCGACGGCGCCAACCCCGTCAGGCCCGGGAGGGAGCAGCGGTACGCGACACGACGCATGTGTATGGCCAGGCCTGGCCTCTTGCAGGGCCGTGTCGTCCCTGCCGGGCGTGGATCTCCGGTTCACGAGCGGTGCCGCCTCGCGGAACGGATGGGGCATCGCCAAGGCGTGCCTGTTTCGCCCCGGTTGAGGCACGGTCGGCCTGAGAGGGGTGCCGGCGGTCTCGGTTCATTGCTGCCCTCGGGGCACCCTCTGCAAGGCCTTCCCCCATGCGGGGAGGCCGCTTATCCCCACGGCGTGCTGGAGGAGGGCCTGCCCCACCGTGAAGCTCGCTCTTGCGTGCCTCTCGCGACGCGGCCAACCGGTAACCCCTGGAGACAAGGGCGGTTTTATGCCGAACCTCGAGGGCAGGGCACCCACGCGGCGTTCACCCCTGCCGGAAAGACCGCGTGACGGCGCAAGGCCCCGTTGCTCGCCTCCTCTTCACGCGATCACACCGAAGGGCGTTGAACAGGCGGGTCGCTCGTGATACGGTGATGATCGATCCCTCTCGAACGGTGATGCACGGATGTATCATGTCATAGCCAGGAAATTCAGACCTCAGAGATTCGAAGACGTCGTCGGCCAGGAACACGTGACCAAGGTCATAGGCAACGCCATCGAGCTCCAAAGGCTGCACCACGCCTTCATCTTTTCCGGCCCGAGGGGTGTCGGGAAGACGTCGGTCGCCCGCATCCTCGCGCGCGCCATCAACTGCGAACGCGGGATGTCGAGCACCCCGTGCAACGAGTGCACGTTGTGCCAGGACATCACGGCATCGAGGGCCGTAGACGTGTTCGAGATCGACGCCGCGACGCACACCCAGGTGGACAAGATACGGGACCTCATCGAGAACGCGAGGTACGCGCCCGCAGTCGCCCGGTACAAGACGTTCATCATCGACGAGGTGCATATGCTGTCGCGCAGCGCCTTCAACGCCCTGCTGAAGACCCTCGAGGAGCCCCCCCCGCACGTGGTCTTCATCCTCGCGACGACGGAGCCGGCCAAGGTGCCGCTGACGGTGCTGTCCCGCTGCCAGCGCTACGATTTCAGGAGGATCCCGGTCGAGGGGATCGTGGGCAGGCTGCGCGAGGTTGCGCAAAGGGAGGGCATCCCCGTGGACGAGGGCGCTCTCGTGACCATAGCGCTGCAGGCGGACGGCAGCATGAGGGACGCCCAGGGCATGCTCGAGCACGTCTGGTCGGCTTCCACGGGCCTCATAGACTCAGACGCGGTCTCGAAGGCGTTCGGGCTCGTGGGTAGGGCGACCATGCGCGACCTCGTGGCCGCGCTCGTCAAGAAGGACGCCCCCGTGGTGCTCGACGTGGTGGAGAGGGTGCACGAGGGGGGGCAGGACCTTGCGCAACTCTACCGGTCCCTCGTGGAATACGTGAGGAACATGATGGTCATCAAGGCGGGGTTCGCCTGCAGGGGGCTGCCGCAGGAGGACGCCTTGTTCCTGAGAGAGATCGCGACGCAGGTCCCCCTCGAGGAGATCCACAGGTACTTGAGCGTCCTCATACGGGCGGAAGAGGACCTGAGGTACACGAGTTTCGCCCGCATCTCCCTGGAGACCGTGCTCATGCGCATCGTGGCGGCGCCCAGGCTCGTGGATATACAGGAACTCGTCCGTGCGGTCTCCTCCCGGCAGGTTGCGCTTCCGACCACGCGCGAGAGGACCCAGGGCCGGGTGGAGGTGTACAAGAACCCGCCGTCGAGCCTGCCGGTGTCCTGGGAGGGGTTCGTGGCGTTCTTGAAGGAGCACGACCTGCCCCTGTACGCCGTGGTCACGAACGCCAGGGTCCAGGAGTCAGGACCCGACTCGTTCCGACTCGTGTGCAAGGGCGCGTTCTCCCTCGAACAGGCGAGGAAGGCCCTGGCGGACATCGAGAAGAGGGCCGAGGCCTTCTTCGGGAGGGGCGTGGCCTTCGCGGTGGAGCTCGAGGAGAACGGCGGATCGACGGGACCCAGGCCGTCTGAGTTGAGGGCCGCCGCTTTGCGGTCGAGCGCGGTGAAGGATCTCGTGAGCGAGTTCGACGGGACCGTGAGACATGTCAAGCCCAAGGAACCTGACCATAACGGGGATTGACGGCGTGAGGGTGGGTCACGCGACCGACGGTGCGGGCGGCACCGGCGTGAGCGTCATCCTCTTCGACAGGCCTGCGCTTGGCGCCTTGGACATGACCGGTCTTGCGACCTCGACCCGCCAGGTGGACTCCCTCGAGATGATGCACCCCGGGGTTGCGGTGCACGCGCTGTGTCTCGCGGGTGGCTCGGCCTTCGGCCTGGATGCGGCGTGCGGCGTGGCGCGCTACCTCGAAGAGCGTGGCGTGGGGCTCGACCTCGTGGTGGCCCGTGTGCCGGTGGTCCCCACCGCGGTGATCTACGACCTCTCCTTCATGGACCCCAAGGCCCGTCCCACGCCCAGGATGGCCTACGAGGCGTGCCTGGCCGCAACGTCCGACCCGGTGGAGCAGGGGTGCGTCGGCGCAGGGACCGGGGCCACGTGCGGCAAGCTGCGCGGCGTTCTCAACGCCACCAAGAGCGGGCTGGGTTCGAGCCTGGTGCATGGAGCGGACGGGGTCTGCGTGGCCGCGCTCGTCGTCGCGAACCCCTTCGGCGACGTCCTCGACAGGACGGGCAGGATAGTGGCCGGTGCGCGGGACGGCGGGACGTTCCTGGACATGGCCGGTGCCATTCGAAAGGGGGAGGTCAGGCAACGCTTCGGGGCGCCCGGCAACACCACGCTGTGCGTGGTGGTGACCGACGCCCTGCTCGACAAGGTGTCCGCCATGCAGGTGGCACGCATGGCAGGCCAGGGGCTCGCTCGCCACATCGTGCCGTACAACACCCCCCTGGACGGGGACATGGTGTTCTGCCTGTCCGTGGGAGACAAGAAGGCCCACCCGCTGCATCTGGGCGTGCTCGCCCAGGATGCTGCCCGTGAGGCGCTCCTGAACGCCGTGTGGAGGGCATGTTCCATGGGCGGTCTCCCGGCGGCCAGGGACCTCGTCGACGACGCCTGCATGGTGCCTTAGGGCAAGGGATCGAGTCACCCAAAAACGTTGACAAAGGGGTGCCTCTTGGGTAGAAGACATGACCGTGGCGGAGTAGCTCAGGTGGTCAGAGCATGCGGCTCATATCCGCAGTGTCGGGGGTTCAAATCCCTCCTCCGCTACCACCCCCCCAATAAAGGTATCGTAGGCCTCGAACACGGTTGAGCACCCCCGTTCAAAACACCCGTCTGCAACGAACCACCCGGTCGTCACCACCCCTGCTCGAGCTGCGCCCATCCTGAGGCCGATGACAAGCGCGTGCATGGATCCGAGACCTCTCCTCCCGGTAGCGGCAGGGCTTGGCCTGTCTCTTTCGCCGTATGTCGCGCCGTGTATCTCTCGAGCGCCGGGATCATCCTCGTGAAGGGCGGGAGACCGGCTCTCGAGCGTTCCCGCGGTAGGCCCATCGATCGAAGCCAAGGCGCAGGCGCCCTTCGGGTCGCCTGGCCACCCCGACAACCTCCACGGTGCCTCGCAGCGGCCTCAGCGGTGAAGCCCTCGAGGATCTCCCCTGCCAGCTGGGTTCACCCTCGACACCCTCGGTGCTTTTTACGCACAGAGTACGGCTTCAGAGGTTCACCTTGGGCTCCGGCGCGGGGCTCAACCTCGACACCCTCGGTGCTTGCGCTCCCGTCATGGCCGGGATGCGCGAAGGCGGCACGATGAGTCCTCTGCGGGGGCTCGGCGAGGCGTTCTGCGACGCTGCGCCACGGTGGGGGCGGACAAGCTCGGCGTCGTTTTCGCGAGGATGGATTCGTGAGCAGGGATGCCCTTAGACGGCAAAACCACAAGAAAGAGGCCCTGGCTGGTCCTCGGGAAAGGGCGCGTCACGAGGGCGCAGACTTGATATGCCGCTCAAATCCGACCAGGTTCATGCGCAGGCCGGATCTTGCAGCAACAGGGTGCAAGGCCTTTCCCCGGGTCGGACGGCATCCCGCCCGGGGCTTGTCAAGCCTACCTGAAGAGCCTCCTTGCAGACGCCAAGCCGATGAGCCCTGACCCCAGAAGAAGCATGGACGCGGGCTCAGGGACCGGGGCCGGTGCAGGCTCCTCTCCCTGGACCGGGTTCCCCCCATCATACCCGGTATCTCCGCCGACCGGAGGGTATGTTCCCGGGGTTGGGCCGCTGTCGTGGTGAGGTTGATGGTAGGGGTATTCAGGTCTCCAGTGGTTGTCCCCCTCGCTCGGCCCGGCCGGGAAGGGCATGTACGGCCCACCCGAGGAAAAGCCCCAGGAGAACCAGAAGGCGGAGCTTTGGTTGCTTGTCCACCCTCTCGTCGTGCCGACGTCCGTCCCGCTGAGAGGAAGAGCGTATGCCGTGAATGGGGCCGCAAAGAGGATCGCCGTTATGATAGCCAGATATTTTTTCATCCTCACCTCTCTTTCCTCTCGACCGAGAGCCTTCCCCTGTCATCTATCGTGAAAACACCGTTACTCGTATAATAATCCACATGGAGGAAAAAGCAAAGACAATGCCAAGCCATTTTCCTTGAGGAGAGGGAAACACGACGGATAATCAGAGCATTACCAAAGGCACATCTCTTAAATGCTATAATATGGAAATATACTACCACTATTGGAGATTTGTTTGCCCAATGGCCCTCTCCTCCAGGGAGGGAGACCCGGGCAAGACTCGTGGTCTTGATGTCACGGTGTGTGTATCGAGCATGGCGTTGTCTGGGGTGAAGCAGGCGGGTCGTCTCGTGCTTGGGGTAAAGGCCTGAACAGCCCGTGCAGCGACGACTCTGAGACCCAATGAACACCGTGATCTCGGTTCTGCCAGGACCGTGGATCCGGCATGACGCTCGGCGTGATCCTCCCTTCCGGGGATGGGAAGGCCGCCGTCGTACGCCGTGTCATCACGACGATCCGGCAGATCATTCCTTACGGGTATGGGAAGACCTCACGAAGGCATGGTGCGTGGGTGCGCCGATTGGATCCTCCCAAAGGGGGATGGGAAGAACGATTCGTCGGCGACCATCCTCAACAGCATCGCCAGGTCTTCCCTTATGGGGAGGGAAAGACCGCAAGCGGGAGAGCGTGTTGCCAGGCAGGGCCTGAGACTGTCGCCCCGTGTCCTTCCGCCCGATAAGCCTGCCTGCTCCCCCTTTCTCTCTTGCATGTCCATGGAGCCCCACGGTCACCCCCCTCGAGAAGGCTGCACCCGGCCGATTTCCTCACCCAAGGGGGTGTTCGACCGTATGGTTTGCTTCCACGGCGGCAAAACCCTGCCAAGTTCCTCTTCCCCTCCGGTGCCCGTTTCCGTATAAGGAGAGTGCACAGGGGCCATGTCCTTACCGGACGGCATGGATCGAAAAAACGTCGAGGGATGGGGCAAGACCCAGGGAAAGGCTCCGCCTGTGATCTTTCACGTGCTGCATGAACAGGCCCCATGCCGAGGAGAAGCCGCCTGTGTCCGATAGATAGAGATCCGGGTGGAGGTGATCCCGTATGCGACCAAAGATTCTCCTGGCCTTCTGCGTGCACTCGCACCAGCCCGTGGGAAACTACGACTCGGTCTTCGAACAGGGAACGAACGACTGCTATATCCCCTTCTTGAGAATTCTCAGGGAATACCCCGACATCAGGATGACCCTCCACTACACCGGCCCGCTCTTCGAGTGGTTCGAGAAGAGTTCCCCCGAGTTCTTCGAGATCCTCTCGGAACTCGTGGCGAGGTCTCAGGTGGAACTCATGGGTGGGGGGTTCTACGAGCCCATCCTCTCGGTGATCCCTGAACGCGACGCAGTCTCGCAGATCGAGTACACCTCGCGCTACCTTGTGGACCGGTTCGGCGTGAGACCCACGGGCATGTGGTGCACGGAGCGCATATGGGACCCGAGCCTGCCGAAGAAGATCAGGGCGGGATCGCTCGTGGAGTACACGCTGCTCGACGACAGCCACTTCCTCTCTGCAGGCCTGTGCCCCGAGGATGTACACGGCTACTTCATGACCGAGCGCGAGGGGTATGCCCTCAAGGTGTTCCCCATCGACATGCGCCTTCGGTACCTGATCCCGTTCAAGGAGCCCCACGAGACGATCGAGTATCTCCTCAGGCTCCGCTCGCGGGGAGTGGAAGTCCTCACCTACGGAGACGACGGCGAGAAGTTCGGCATGTGGCCCGGAACCCGCATGTGGGTGATGGAGCAGGGCTGGCTCAGGAGGTTCTTCGACGCGATGCTCGGGGTGAAAGACAAGATAGAGCTCGTCCCCCTGTCGGAGGCGATCGCCAGGACGAGGCCGAGGGGGCTCGTCTACCTGCCCACGGCGACCTACCAGGAGATGATGGAGTGGAGCCTCCTCGCACCCCAGGGAAGGTACTACGAGGAACTCGTGAAGCAGGCCAAGGCCCAGCACGACTGGGAACGCAAACGGGCCTTTCTTAGGGGTGGGATGTGGGACAACTTCCTGTCCAAGTACCGGGCCTCCAACCTCATGCACAAGAAGATGCTCAGGGTGAGCGAACTCGTAGACCACCACGTGGGTCCAACCGAGGCGAAAAGGAGGCTCTTCATGGGCCAGTGCAACTGCGCCTACTGGCACGGGCTCTTCGGCGGCATCTACGTGGGCGCCTTGAGGCACGCGGTGTACGAGAACCTCCTTGCGGCGGAGTCCCTCGTCGACGAGAAGAGATTCTCCTCTTCACGGTGGTCGGTGGAACGCTCGGACCACGACATGGATGGGAGGGAAGAGGTCCTCGTATGGGGAAGGAACCTCAACTGTTTCATATCCCCGGGGTCGAACGCCTCCGTGTTCGCCCTGGAGTACAAGCCGAGGGCGTACAACATCTCGAACGTGCTCATGCGCACCCCCGAGATCTACCACAAGGAAGTCCTGGAGATGCCCGAGGCTCCCCGTGTGGACCCCGGGCAGCCCCTGTCGATCCATGACATGCGAAGGGCCGCGAGCGACGAGATCCGCAAGCTCCTCGTCTACGATACCTACCGGAAAGACTGCTTCGTGACCCACTACCTCAAGACCCCCGCATCGGTGGAGAAGATCCTCAACGAGAACCGGATAGAGAACTCCTTGAGCGCCCAGGCCCCCTTCGAGCTCATCGGGATCGACGAGAAAGACGGGTCCCTGGTCGTGTCCTTCGGCATGGAAGGGGATGGCTTCTCGATCAGGAAGACCTACGGGTACGACCCTGCCGGCTGCGTCACGCTCTCGCACGAGGTGTACCCGCAAGACCACGATTCGTGGCTGGCCATCGAGTGGAACATCTTCACCCTGAGCGGCGAGAGACCCATGGTGGACGGCCGCGAGATGGAGGACGACAGGGGCGTGTACAGGTCCCGCCTGGTGACCCTGAGGGACACCGTGAAGGGCTTGGAGGTCGTGGTTTCCTCGCCCGATTACTGGGTGTGCTGCGTGGTGCCCATCGAGTGCGTCTCGCAGAGCGAGGAGGGATTCGAGAAGACCTTCCAGGGGCACAGCATCTACTTCATGCAGCAGTGTTCAGGCAAGGTCCCGGATGTGTCCCTCACCATCCGCTCCCTCTAATGGGATAGCACCGGATGATGCACGGTTGATTGTCCATGCCGAGGTTCTTCTGCAGGATAACCAGGTTTCCCGGCGCCGTCATCGACGACACCCCCTCGGTCGCCCACCTGAGGAAGGCCCTCCGGAAGAGGGTGGGCGACGAGCTCGACGTGAGGGTCGGTGAACAGGGGTACCTGGCGAGGATAACAGGCCTCGGCCCCACAGAGGCGACCCTCGAGCTCATCGAAGAGGTCACCCTCCACGACCGAACCCACAAGGTGATCCACCTCGCCTTGTGCCTGTTCGACCTCAGGGAGTGGGAGTGGGCGCTCCGCTCGGTCGTGGAGCTCGGTGTCTCGCACGTCCATCCCCTGGTTTCCAAGAGGTCCCAGGTCAGGTCCGTGACCCATGCCAGGAAAGAGCGGTGGCGTTTAATCGCGCTCGAGGCGGTGAAGCAGTGTGGCAGGAGGAGCGTGCCGGTCCTGCACGACCCGCAAGGGCTGAAAGACTTTGCCGAACAGGTGTCGAGGGACTGGGAATGGAGGTTCGTGGCGGTGGGGGGCGCCCATGACCCTCTCGCCCCCGCCCTCGGCCGTGAGGGGGGTATCGTGATCGGGCCCGAGGGAGGGCTGACCGACGACGAGATGGAGACGCTCAAGCGGGCGGGGTTCAGGGCTGCGGGCATGGGTGACACCACGCTCCGCTCCGTCACGGCGGCTGTCGCGGCGATGGCCATCCTCGGCCAGCAGGTGCAATCAGGATGATGCAGTGCGCCGGCCCCTGTGCAGCTCAGGGTTCTCCCCGGCCGCTCGATGGGTTCACTTGGTCCCTGCCTTTTGAGAGAGTCTTGCCAGGAGTTCCTGCGCCTCTCTCTTCTCCGGGAAGGGCTTCGCGCTCGACAGGGCCTTCTTGAGCGAGCTCACGGCATCGGCCGTCCGGCCCATCCCGGCAAGGGCCTGGGCCTTGTGGTACAGGAGCGTGGGCTCCTCCGGCATCTTGTCCAGCGCCATCTGGAACTGACCGAGGGCCGCCTCGGCCATGCCCTTGCCGAGGTACACGAACCCGAGGGTGTCGGCCACCCTCGGGTCGTCCGGGTACCTGTCCTTCGCGATCTGGGCGAGCCTCAGCGCCTCGTCGAGATCCTTTTTCGAGCCCTTCTGGGCCAGGATCCACGCCAGGTTGTTGGCGGCGAACCCATGCTTCGGGTCGCGATCGAGCACGTACCTGTACGCCTTTTTCGCAGCCTCCAGATCGCCTGCGTCCTGCTGGAGCAGGGCGATCATGGACGCAGCCGCGAGGTCGTTGGGGTTCTTGTTGAGGATGGCCTCGTACTCGTCGATGGCCTTCCGGGTCATGTTGTTGCGGGTATAGTACTGTGCGAGCGCATGGTAGGAGGAGGTGCGGCCGGGGTCGAGCGCGATCGCCTTCTTGATCTCGGCAAGGGCCTCGTCCTTGTTGCCCGCCTGCTCCACCAGGAGGGCGAGCACCATGTGGCATGTCGACGTCTCTTTTTTCGAGCAGAGGGATCGTACCTTTTCCACGGTCTTTGCAAGGCCTATGGTCTTCGGGGCCAGGGATGCGTACAGGGCGAGCGCCTCTTCGTTGCCCGGTTCCTTCTCCACGGCCCGCTCGGCATAGGGGAAGGCCGCCTTCGCCTCCTTCCTCTGGAGGTGCCAGAGGATATGCGCGTGCAAGGTCGGCCAGGTCTCCGGTGCATGCTTGTCCAGCTCGTCCACGTAGGACTTCGCCTCATCGAGACGGCCCTCGCGCAGGGCCGACAAGGCGCCTATGTAGAGGATGTCGGGTGTCTTCACCTGCTTTCCCACGAGGGTGCGGGTCTGGTCGAGCGCGGCCTTGGAATCCCCCTGCACGTAGAGGATCTTCGCCATCATCCTCGTGAGGGCCACGTTCTGTGGTGACGCTGCCAGGGCTTTCTCGACGAGCTGGCGCGCCTTCTGGACGTCTCCTTTGAGCAGGTAGGCCTGCGATGCCGTCGCTGCGAGGTCCGGGCTCGTCGGGATCTTCTTGATCGGCTCATCGAGGACCTCGAGTGCCTCCGTCGGGTTCTTTTCATCCAGGAGGATCTGGGCGAGCATGATCCTGGCCATGAAGTCCTGGCCGTCCTTCTGGATCGACTCCTTGAGGATCGCCTTCGCCTCGCCGGGTTGCTTCTTCTCGAGGAGCAGCTGGGAGATGAGGACCCTCACCTGGGCGGTGTCCTCGATGGACCGTGCCTTGCGGGCCGAGGCGAGGGCGCCGTCCAGGTCGCCCTTCGTGTGGTACACGGTGGCCTCGAGCAGGTACGGCTCGGGGTTCTTGGGGTGCCTCGCCATGAGCTCCTTGAGCTGGTTCTTGTAGAGCTCGTCCATGTTGTTTCTCGCATAGAACATGGCGAGCGCCACCCCCGCCGAAACGCTCCCGTTGGATACCCGGTAGGCCTCCTCGGCCCATCTTCTGGCCTTGGCCGCGTCCTTCCTCATCGAGTGGATGTCGCTCGCCATGAACCTGAGCTTCGTGGAGGAGGGGAACAGCGCCGCCCCCCTGTCCACGAGCGTGAGCGCGTCGTCCGTCCTCCCGACCGCCATGTACATCTGGATGGTGTTGAGGTACATCTCCTCGGTCGGTTTCTCGGTCTTCAAGAGCTCTTCCATCGTCCGGACGCCCTCGTCCCGGTTGCCGCTCATGAACAACGCCTGTGCCCTTATCTCTCGTGCGAGCGTGTGCTTGGGGTCTATGGCGATGATGGCCTCGGCCTCCTTCTGAGCCAGATCGTACCTCTTGGACAACAGGAGCATCGACGCCATGTATTCCCTGGACTTGACGTTCTTGGGATCGGTCTTAGCAGCCTTCGCAAACGACGCGTATGCCTCCTGGGGACGGTTGAGCTTGAGCTGCACCTCTCCCAGGCTCACGAGGGTGGCGGCGTCGTCTGGGGCTATCTGGAGGGCGTTCTGGTACTGGATGGCCGCTTCCGCCAGTTTCCCTTCGTTCTCGTAGGACCTTGCGCTTTCGAGGTATGCGTTTCTCTTCTCTTCGGGGCTCTTGCTGCATCCAGGCACGACCATCGTCGCAACGACCACGACGAGTATTGCCAGCAGGTGTCTCTTCATAAGGCCTCCCCCTTCAAGATGCCCGAAACGATACCACAGGCAAGGCCTCGATAAAAGTTCCAATGGGGTATGAAGCCGCGCATCCGCGTCCTGCGGGGCGTGAAGAGCAGCGGGCATCAGTGCCGGGAGGCCCGGCGGCCGCGCCTCGGGCCGGGGGGTGAGACGACCGGTATCCGTTGACAATCCGGGGTCTCGATACTAAAGGAACTTAAAAAGCGTTCGAGGAGAAGACCCGATGTTTCTCGATCCCCTCTACATCGTCATGATCATACCCACACTCGCCTTGAGCCTGTACGCACAGGTCAAGGTGAAGTCTTCGTTCACCCGTTTTTCCCGGGTGCCCACCTCGCGTGGCGTAACAGGCGCACAGGCGGCGAGGATCATCCTGGATGCCGCCGGTGTACGCGGGGTCGCCATAGAACGGGCGCACGGCTTCCTGTCGGACCACTACGACCCGCGATCCAGGGTCCTCAGGCTCTCAGAACAGGTCTACTCGGGAGACTCCCTGGCGAGCGTCGGGGTGGCGGCCCACGAGGCCGGTCACGCGATCCAGCACGCCCGTGGGTATGCCGCGCTCAGACTCAGGAGCGCCCTCGTCCCCATCTCCACCCTCGGGTCGAACCTCGCGTGGCCGCTCATCATCATAGGGTTTTTGTTGATGGCCAAGTCGCTGATAGCGGCGGGTATCGTGTTCTTCAGCCTGGCCGTTCTGTTCCAGGTCGTGACCCTGCCCGTGGAGTTCAACGCCTCGTCCCGAGCGCTCGAGGCCCTGCCTGCATCGGGGATCCTCTCCGCGGCCGAGATGGAGGGTGCGAGGAAGGTGCTCAATGGAGCGGCGCTCACCTATGTCGCCGCCGCGGCCGCCGCAATCGTGCAGCTTCTGTATTTCCTCATCAGGGCCGGTTTCCTCGGGGGGAGGGACGAGTAAGGGTTCTCGGGCCTGACACGGTCAGCGCACGGAGAGAGCCTATCACACACGTTCACCTCTCCGGCTGAGTCCTGTACCCCAGTCCGACTCTTCCCCTCGTGCATACGAGATCACGGTGTCGGCCTCCCTCCCCGGACACCGCCTCGTCGGGCGATCGCCTGAGGAGACCTGGGAGGCGGCCACGGCTTCTCACGGCGTATCCTCGTGTGCCGCCGCAGGGCGGCTCCCCGGTAAGGGGTATCGATCCGTAAGACTCGGCGGCGGCGATGCACGACCGTATCTTGCATGGTCTCGGTGTGTCCGCGATGCCCACCGGCAAAGAGACGGGGTTTTCTCTCGTAACGTGGGCACGCCCCGTGAGGGTGTCTCTCTGGAAGGGGCTTTCGTGATGGACGATCGATGTCACCGCTGAGGGTCTTGACGGAACGATGCCTTTCAGGGGGCCCATCCGCTTGGGTCAGTGATCCGAGCTGGGTCGGGCCCTTTCCCATGAAAGGCTCACCGGCCTCCGCGGCCGGCCTTTCGAGGCCGGGAACCCGCCGGGGCCACCACGCAAGAGACCCTCTGTGATCATGACCTTCCGATCACGGTATCTGTGTGGTATTGATACGGTATATGCTCATGGTCAGCTTGTTCGACGGGCGGCGTACACAAGGAGCCCGGCCGGGCGTCTCCCCGGTTCGTGCCGGTCGAGACGGATGGTGGACGGGGTCGGGACCTGCGTGGTGACCGCTTTCGAGCCGAGGCGCCCGTCCCGGTCATAGGTTCGTGCACGGATGGGGACGAGGCGAGAGAAGGGTGCATGAAGATAAAGAGGGTTCTTCCGGAGATCATCCTGCTGGTGTCCGACGTGGTGGTCTCATGGGGGGCGGTCCACCTCGCGAAGTACCTCCAGTTCCTCCTGCCCGAGGTGTGCCTGCCCGACGAGCTGCTGGGGCTCAAGGCCGGCGTCTACTCGGCCGTGACCGTGTTGATCTTCTACTTCCAGGACCTCTACGACTGGAGGTTCTTCAAGAGGATCTCCGAACTGGCGTCTTCGATCCTGCTGGCCGAGGGCCTCTGCCTCATCATCCTCGCGTTTTTGTTCTTCGTCATACCCTCTGTCGGGATCGAGAGGGACGTGCTCTTCATGGCCATCGGGATCACCATCGTGGGGACCTCGGCCGTGCGATACGCGCTCACTCGTGTGCGGGGCTCCCGATACGCAGGCATCAGGGTCGTCCTGTTCGGCGACGGCGAGAACGCGAAGTTCCTGTTCAGGGAGATGCGTTCTTCCGGCTACCCTGTCCTCTTCGAGGGGTACGTCGGGAAGGTCAACTGGGACCTGCCCCTCAAGAGGCTCGGGCCCGCCGAAGAGGTCAGGGATATCGTCGAGCGGCACGACCCCGACATGCTCGTCGTCGCCCCTGACGGGTGGAGGGGGACGCTCCCCGTTGAGGACCTGCTCAAGATCAAGTTGTCCATGTGCGAGGTCGTCGACGCGCCCACCTTCTACGAGCGCGTGACCGGCAGGATCCTCGTGGAGGAGATCCGCCCCAGTTCGATCATCTTCACCGAGGGATACCAGAGTTCACGCCTCCAGGATATCGTCAAGCGCGCCTTCGACCTGGTCTTCGCCGTTGTCGGGCTCGTGTTGTGCGCGCCGGTCATGCTGCTGACCGCCCTTGCCATCCGGCTGGACTCGCCCGGCCCGGTCTTCTACTTCCAGAACCGCGTGGGGAAGGACGGCAGGGATTTCAAGGTGATAAAGTTCAGGTCCATGTACAAGGACGCGGAGAAGGACGGCCCGAAGTGGGCGAGCGAGCATGACCCCCGGATAACGCGCGTGGGCAGGATCATCAGGAAGCTGAGGATCGACGAACTCCCGCAGTTCATCAACGTGATCAAGAACGACATGAGCTTCGTGGGGCCGAGGCCCGAGAGGCGCTTCTTCGTGGATCAGCTCGAGAAGGCGATCCCCTTCTACGCCCTCAGGCTCCATGCGAAGCCCGGGATAACCGGCTGGGCACAGATCAACTACCCCTACGGGGACACCTTCGATGACGCCAAGGAGAAGCTCAAGTACGAGCTCTACTACATGAAGCACAGGTCCTTGTGGCTGGATCTGGTGATCATCTTCCAGACGATCAAGATCGCGCTCAAGGGCAGGGGCGCCCAGTGAGCCGTCCCCGCGGCCTTGCGCGTTCCCGGTAGGTCTCGTAACGGCCTGAAACTTGGCCTGCGTCTCTTCCATCACGGACCCCAGCGCAACTTCAACGATGTGGACACGCTCAAAACGGCCTGAAGCCCGGACCTGCGTCTCTTCCCGCGGCACCGTGCAGGGAGGCAGGGGACGCCCGATACCCGTCTCGGCCGTGCACGTCGATGGCCGGTTCCCCACGGGCCCGCCTTTTCCTCTCCGCCACAGGGCCCTTTCCTTCCCGGTCCCCATCGGGTGAGCGACGCGTCCAGGGGCAGTGCCTCGGTTCACCTCGTCGTGGTCCCGCATTCACGTGGTCTTTGAGCTGTATCAGGTCTATGGTTTCTCGTGTTCGGCCCCTTGAGGGCCGTTAGGCGGCACCTGTCGAACGCGGGCATCCGACCGGGTCGAGGTCGTGGGAGGATGACCCTTCCTGGAAACCCGGTATGACAGGTTCGTTCCGGGTCGACGCGTCCTGGTGGTTGAGTCATGGCATGCCGCCTCTTCCTGGATGCCCGGCATGAAAGGGTATGGGAGCGGTGCGGCCAGGCGGGTGAGCTGTCCGGGGCGTGATGGGGCAGGGGGCTTGCGCCTCTACAAGACGCTCAGGATGACCGGGCCGTTCGAGGTTATCGCGATGCTGTGCTCGAAGTGGGCGGACAGGGAGCCGTCGGCCGTCACCGCGGTCCACCCGTCGTCGAGGATCTCGACCTTCCACGTGCCCTGGTTCACCATGGGCTCTATCGCGAGGGTCATCCCTTCCTGCAGCAGCGGGCCCGAACCCTTCCTGCCGAAGTTGGGGACCTGGGGGTCCTCGTGCAGGGACCTGCCGATGCCGTGGCCCACGAACTCCCTGACCACGCTGAACCCGGCCCTCTCAACCACGTCCTGGATGGCGGCCGAGATGTCGTGGAGGCGGTTTCCGGGCCTGGCCCGCTCGATCCCCTCCATGAGCGCGCGCTCGGTCGCCTCCATGAGCCTCAGGGCGTCATCGGACACCTCGCCCACCGGGAAGGTCCTGGCCGAGTCCGAGTAGAAGCCCTCGTAGACGGCACCCACGTCTATGCTCACGATGTCCCCCTTCCTGAGCTTCCTCTTCGACGGGATGCCGTGAATGACCTCTTCGTTCACGGAGGTGCAGAGCGTCGCAGGGTACCCCCGGTAGCCCTTGAACGCGGGCACGGCGTTGTGCGAGCGGATGAAGAGTTCGGCCTCCTGGTCAAGCTCGGCGGTGGTCACGCCGGGCTGGATCAGGCCCTGGAGGTGTTCGAACAAGAGCGCCAGGATACGGTTCGCTTCCCGCATCGTGGCGATCTCTCTGGGCGACTTGAGGACGATCATCCATCGAGGACTTTCTTGAGGGGATATTCGATGATGCCTCTGGCGCCCGCCTTCAGGAGCTCCGGGATCAGGGAGCGCGAGTGAGACTCGTTCACGATCACCTCGAGGGAGAACCAGCCGGGGTCGTGCAGGGGGGAGACCGTCGGGGATGTGAGCGCGGGGAGCATGGCGATCACTTCCTCGAGCTTCTCCCTGGGCGCGTTCATCTTGAGCCCCACCATCCCCACGGCCTGGAGGGCGGACCTCAACATGAGCGCTATCTGCTCTATCTTGGCCCTTTTCGCCTCGTTCGCCCACGATTGCCTGTTCGCGATGAGCTTGGTGTTCGTGACGAGGAGGGTGTCCACGATTCGCAGGTTGTGCGCCCGTATGGTCGAACCGGTCTCGGTGACCTCCACGATGGCGTCCGCCAGACCCTCGACGACCTTGGCCTCGGTTGCACCCCAGGAGAACTCCACCTCGACCTCGATCCCCCTCTCGGCGAAGAAGCGCCTCGTGAAGTTGACGAGCTCGGTTGCGATCTTCTTCCCCCTGAGATCTTCGATGCTCCGAACGGGTGACTTCTCGTCCACTGCAAGCACCCACCTCGCCGGCGTGTAGGTGGCCTTCGAGTAGACGAGGTCCGCGACCTCCACGACGTCGGAGCCGTTTTCGAGGATCCAGTCTTTGCCGGTGAGCGCGAGGTCGAACAGCCCCGACTCAACGTACCTGGACACCTCTTGCGCCCTGACCAAGGCGCACTCGATATCCTTGTCGTCGATGGAGGGGAAGTAGCTCCTGGACGAGGTGCTGATGTTCCAGCCGGCGTCCCTGAAGAGTTCGATGGTGGAGGTCTGGAGACTGCCCTTCGGCAGTGCGAGTCGAATCAGGCTCATTTCTTGTAGACCTCTTCGGGGTTGAAGACGCGCTCCCCTGTGGTCGCAAGGGCGCCGTCCCTCACGGCACGATGGAAGCACGAGCGGTACCCGGTATGACAGGCGGCGCCCCCCACCTGGTTGACCCTGAGGAGCACGGCGTCCTGGTCGCAGTCCACGAGGACCTCGACGACCTCCTGGACGTTCCCGGACTCCTCGCCCTTGCGCCACAGCCTGTTCCTCGAGCGGCTGAAGTAGCATGCCCTGCCGGTGCGCAGGGTCTCTTCGAAAGACTCCTCGTTCATGTAGGCGAGCATGAGCACCTCTCCCGTGGCGGCATCCTGCGCGATCGCAGGCACGAGCCCGCCCGCCTTCCCGAAATCCAAAAGCTTTCCCATGGACGCCTCCTGCGAGCAGAGCTGTAACAGGTTTGCTCGAGCGGTGTCAAGCGTGCGGGGTTATGCCCGTATCTTTGAGATCAGGGCTTGTGGATGCACAAGCCGGCCGCGTCCAAGGCCGCCTCCCTCAGGATCTCGGACAGCGTCGGGTGCGGGCAGATCGGCTCCAGGAAGTCTTCGAGGGTGAGCCCCTGGTTCAACGCGAGGGTCGCCCAGGCTATGAGCTCCGTGGCATGCGGCGCGGCTATGCTGACCGAGGAGATCTCCCCTCCTGGAGCGCAGGCGACCCGTGCGAACCCCTCGGACTCGTCCATGGTCCTCGCCCTCCCGAGGGCCGAGACCGGGAAGACCCCCTGCCTGCCGGGTTCCCTGTCGCCCGCCACACCTTTGCCGACAGAGGCGACCTCCGGGTCGGTGAACACGACGCGGGGGATGAGGTCGTACCTCATGGCCGCCGTCTCTTCGCCCACGATGCCCATGACCGCGACCTCAGCCTCCCGGGATGCCACGTACGCGTACATGTGCGACCCCGTCACGTCGCCTGCCGCGTAGACGCCCGGGACGCTCGTGCGCATGTGCCCGTCGACGTGTATGCCCCCACCCTCGCCGACCTCCACGCCCGAGCCCTGGACCCCCTCGGGCACGACCGGCTCTCTCCCGGTGCACACCAGGCAGAGCTCCGCCTTCTCGGTCGTCCTTCCTGACGCGGTCTCGACATCGAGCGTCACGCGGCCGTCACCGGCCCCGGCGGAAGGATGCGCGCCCCGGTGACGAACCGGACCTCCCTGTATCGAGAGGCGAGGAGCCTCGAGACCTCCTCGTCCTCAAGGGGGAGGACCCGGTCCTGCTCCTCCAGGACGACCACCTCCGTCCCGAGCCGGGAGAAGATATGCGCCATTTCCATGCCCACCGCACCTGCTCCCACGATGACGAGGGAGGTGGGGGCCCGCTCCAGATCGAAGACCTCGTCGCTCGTGATGAATCCCGGCAGGGTGAACGATGCGGGCATCCTGGGCCTGGCCCCCGTGGCGATGAGGACGGCGGAGGCCTCCATGACCCGCCCCCCCGCCGCCACCCTGCGTGCGCCCTCGAGGCGTGCGGTGGAGCCGATCAGGGTGACGCCGGCCTTGGCCAGGAGGAACTCCACGCCCTTGGCAAGCCTCTTGACGATGCGCTCGGTCCTCTTCCTCATGGCCTCGAGCGATGCCTTCACCTGGAAAGCGCCTTCGATCTCGATGCCATAGCGCGATGCCTTCTCTACGAGGCCCTTGACCCTCAGGGATTCCATGTACGCCTTCGTGGGGATGCAACCCTTGTTGGTGCATGTACCTCCCCAGCGGTCCTGTTCCACGATGCACACCTTGAGCCCCTTCTTCGCGCCGAGGAGCGCCCCGGTGTATCCGGCGGGCCCGCCGCCGATGACGATGAGGTCGTGCCGGGTGTCGGCGCTCACGGCGCGGTCCTCTTCTTCTTCCGCTCGGGGATGGGGTAGACGGCGTCTATGACCGTGTGCTTGTAGATCTTTATGGCCTCGCGGTGGATCATGAGCATCTCTCTCCTCGCCATAGCCGTCCTGTGAAGGTCGTTGAACCTCTCAACCAGCAGGTTGTACTCCTCGACGTCCTCGGTCCGTTCCATGACCTCCTCGAGGGCCTTCATCTCCTCGATGACCTCCTCGAGCTGGTGCCCGGTATTGCCGAGGGCCTTTGCCATCTCCTCGAGGAGCTCTTTCTCGGTCTTGTCCAGTCCGTCCCTGTGCCTGCCCACGAGCAAGCCTATAGCATAGCGGGGCCTCGCGCAAAAGATGCTTCGGACCCGTGCAGGCATGACATGAACCCCTGTGTTCACGATATACCATGCGTGGTACAATGGAACCTGACGGCCGTCTTCAAGAAAACCGCGGGGAAAGTCGATAGGCCGGCTAGGAAAGGAGACGACGACCATGAACCAGGAGGCCGCCTGCCGTTCGATCGAGACGACGATCAAGAGCCTGGGAAGGGCGACCATCGATTCTCCCGTCTCCGGGAGCACCATCTTCGTGGAGGATCACGAGCGGGTGGTCATCGACACCTCCCTGGGGTTCTTCAAGCGGTGCATGGAGACCGGCTCCGAGCCTGTGTCCTTCGAGCTCGCGGGTCCGCGCCGGAAGATCTACTTCGACCCCTCGAAGACCAAGTGCGCCATCGTCACCTGCGGAGGGTTGTGCCCCGGCATCAACGACGTCATACGGAGCCTCGTGCTCGAGCTGCACTACGCCTACCGCGTGGAGAACATCTACGGTGTGCCGTACGGGCTCCAGGGTTTCATTCCGTCGTACGGCCACGCGCTCGTGGAGCTCACCCCGGATGCGGTCGAGCACATCCACGAGCTCGGGGGGACGGTCCTGGGGTCTTCCAGGGGCTCCCAGGACATCGGCGAGATCGTGGACGCGCTCGAACGGCTCAACATGAACATCGTGTTCTTCATCGGGGGTGACGGGACGCTGAAGGCCGCATCATCGGTCGCCCGGGAGGCCCTCGAGAGGGGGTACAGGTGCGCGGTCATCGCCATCCCGAAGACCATCGACAACGACATCGCCTTTGTATCCAAGACATTCGGCTTCGATACCGCCGTCGAGGAGGCGCGTAAGGTCATCACGTGCGCCCACGCGGAGGCGAAGGGTGCTCCCAACGGTATCGGCCTCGTCAAGCTCATGGGGAGGGACTCGGGATTCATAGCGGCAAACGCGGCCCTCGCATCGAGGGACGTGAACTTCGTCCTCGTCCCGGAAGAGGACTTCGACCTCGAAGGCCCGCGGGGGTTCCTCTGCGCCCTCGAAAAGAGGATACGGACAAGGGGCCATGCCGTGGTGGTCGTTGCCGAGGGTGCAGGCCAGAAGTTCTTCACGGACATGCCCGAGGAAAAAGACGCCTCGGGAAACGTGAGGAAGCACGACATCGGCGTCTACCTGAAAGAAAGGATCGAGAGGTACTTCCAAGAGGTCGCTCTGCCGGTCAACCTGAAGTACATAGACCCGAGCTACACCATAAGGAGCGTGACCGCCAACGCCTCCGACTCGATCTTCTGCGGTTTCCTTGCACAGATGGCGGTACATGCCGGCATGTGCGGCAAAACGGACATGTTGATCGGCCTGTGGAATAATGTATATGTACATATACCCACCGAGATCTGCATGCAGGGCAGGAAGAAGATAGACGTCGGCGGGCCGTTGTGGATGAGCGTGAGAGAGGCCACGGGACAGCCCGTCATGGTGAACGAGGGCTGAGGGGTTCCGGTTGTTGCGGAGCCGGTCGAAAAAGGAGATTGCCATGCCGGACAGGGATCTCTTGGACGAGGAAATCATAGACCTCACCGACCTCCTCGAGGAGGGTACCCCCTCGGGGAAACCCCCGGAAGAGGCGGCGAGGAAGAGGCCGGTGACCGAACCGGACTCGTTCGATCTGGGCAAGGAGCTCGCAACCGATCTCGATATACCGATCGAAGAGATAGACCAGGACACGGCGGGGATCCTGGCGGAGGACGGCCGGGCAACCAAGGCGGGCCCCGACATGGGGATACCGCTGGAAGAAACCCCCGCCACCTTGCAGATGCGGCCGGAGCGGGAGCCCGCCTTGTCCACGGAGACCGAGCTGGCCCTGAAGGAGGCGGCGGAGGAGCTGGGTCTGGCCGGGGAAGAGGAGCTCGGGCTCAAGCCCGTCTCGGACGTGGAGACGCTGCTCGGGGAACCCCCCGCCCAGGGACGGGCGCATGGGGAGCCCAAGCCTGCCTTGTCCACGGAGATCGACCTGGCCCTGAAGGAGGCGGCGGAGGAGCTGGGCCTGGCCGGGGAAGAGGAGCTCGGGCTCAAGCCCGTCTCGGACGTGGAGACGCTGCTCGGGGAACCCCCCGCCCAGGGACGGGCGCATGGGGAGCCCAAGCCCTCCTTGTCCACGGAGATCGACCTGGCCTTGAGAGAAACCCTCGAGGAGGTCCCCTTGACGGAGAAGGAACAGGAGGTGCTGTTGAGCGAGACGCCGGAAGAGGGCGCCGAAGTGACACCCGCAAAAGCCTTAGGCGGCCTCGCCGAGCCGACCCCTCCCTCAGACCGTGAGGCTGTGCCCGGCCCTGGGGAGGCTGAGGCCGGTCCCGTCCCCCCTGCCCTGGCAGGTGCCGACCGTCGGGAGCCTTGCCTTGCAGAAGGCGGCGTGCCGGTCGGGGACGTCATGGGCGCCGTGGTCGAGGACTTCAGGAAGGACATGCCCGCCCTCTTGGAGAGCATCGTGAGGCCGCTCGTCCAGGAACTCGTGCAGGAGATCGTGGCCTCGACCAGGGAGGTGCTCCCGGGTCTCGTCGAGAAGGTCATCCGCGAGGAGATCGAGAAGCTGAAGAAGCTCGCCCTGTGAAGGCGCCCGTTTCCAGGAAGCGGCGCTGCTTTCCCGCGGAAGACGGTGCCCGTCGTCTCGGGCAGCCAGGGCATGGAGGCCTCGCACCCACAGGGAGGTCACGCCGCCTGTCTCCCGCATGCCTGCAGCATGCCAGGCCCCTTCCTCCCGGGTCATAGACGGGGAAGGGGAGGCTCTTCCTCCGAGGGGGCCTCGGGGGTGCTGTCCAATGGTTCTCCGGCCCACGCCGTCATCGTGGTAGACCCTGTTCAGGCATGTCTCGGGTTCTCGACAGGGGTAGCGTCTAAGCGTCCCGGGCCCGAGGGTTCGACCCGGTACGCCCATATCGGCGAGGTCTGTGCCTCTGCACGCTCAGGGCATCAAGCGGCGCCTCGAGCGTGAGCGGTCTTCGGTGCAGGGATCGGTCAGGGACCTGCCCGACGGCATCGCCGCTTTGCCACCACAGCCCTGTTTATGCTATGTGGACACCACCACATTGCTCGCAGGAGTGCGACATGCTCGACAGAGAGTACGACCCGAAGGACATCGAACAGAAGTGGTACGACGTGTGGCTCGAGAAGGGCTACTTCCACGCCGACGAGCTCGACGACACCAGGCCCCCCTATTCGATCGTGATCCCGCCGCCGAACGTGACCGGCGTGCTCCACATGGGGCACGCCCTGAACAACACCCTGCAGGACGTCATGATCCGTTACAAGCGCATGGACGGCTACAACGCCCTGTGGATGCCCGGCACCGACCATGCCGGCATCGCGACCCAGAACGTGGTGGAAAAGGCGCTCGCCGAACGGGGCCTTTCCAGGCACGACCTGGGGAGGGATGCGTTCGTCGAGGAGGTCTGGAAGTGGAGGGAGAAGCACGGCGGCCTCATCATCCACCAGCTCAAGCGCCTGGGTGCGTCGTGCGACTGGGAGAGGACCCGGTTCACCATGGACGAGGGGCTCTCGCACGCCGTGCGCAAGGTCTTCGTGGCGCTCTACAGGGATGGGCTCATCTACAGGAGCGACTACATAGTGAACTGGTGCCCCAGGTGCCACAGCGCCCTGTCGGACCTCGAGGTGGAGCACGAGGAAGAGGATGGTCACCTCTGGCACATCCGCTACCCCTTGGCGGACGGGGACGGGGGGATCGTGGTGGCGACCACGAGGCCCGAGACCATGCTCGGAGACACGGCGGTGGCCGTCAACCCCTCGGACGAGCGCTACCGTGACATGATCGGCAGGCAACTCATCCTCCCGGTGATGAACCGCAGGATCCCCGTCATCGCCGACGCGGTCGTGGACAAGGAGTTCGGGACCGGGGCGGTGAAGATCACCCCGGCGCACGATCTCAACGACTACGAGGCCGGCCTTAGGCACGGCCTCGAGATTGTCGTGGTGATAGACGACTCCGGGGTCATGAACGCAAACGCCGGCCCCTACGAGGGGCTCGACCGGTTCGAGTGCAGGAGGCGTCTCGAGCTCGATCTCGAGGCCCAGGGATACCTCGTGGACAAGACGCCGTACCGGGTGCCTGTGGGCAAGTGCTATCGGTGCAAGACCACGATCGAGCCCTACCTCTCCAAGCAGTGGTTCGTCCGCACCAAGCCACTCGCCGAGGAGGCGATCAGGGCGGTACACGACGGCAGGACGAGGATCGTCCCCGGGAACTGGGAGAAGGTCTACTACGAATGGATGAACAACATCCGCGACTGGTGCATATCGCGCCAGATCTGGTGGGGCCACAGGATCCCGGCCTGGTACTGCGACGGCTGCGGCGCGGTGATCGTGGACGAGGTGGAGCCGAAGACGTGCGGCGCCTGCGGGAACGCCGAACTCAGGCAGGAGACCGATGTCCTGGACACCTGGTTCTCCTCCGGCCTCTGGCCGTTCTCCACCATGGGGTGGCCCGAAGACACGCCGACGCTCAGGCGTTTCTACCCCACGGACGTCCTCATCACGGGCTTCGACATCCTGTTCTTCTGGGTGGCACGCATGATGATGCTCGGCCTCAGGTTCATGGGGGAGGTCCCCTTCAGGGACGTGTACCTGCACGCCCTGGTCCGCGACGAGCAGGGCCAGAAGATGAGCAAGTCGAAGGGGAACATCGTCGACCCGATCCTCGTGATGGACACCTACGGTGCGGATGCCTTCCGCTTCGCGCTGTGCGCGTTCGCGGCCATGGGCAGGGACGTGCGCATCAGTGACAAGAGGGTCCAGGGCTACCGCTATTTCGTCAACAAGATCTGGAACGCGGGCAAGTACGTGCTCTCGAACCTCGCCGGGTTCGACCCCGCGAGGCCCGAGCCGGGCCCGGACGACCTGGGGCTGGCCGAGAAGTGGATACTCACCAGGCTCGACGAGGCGGTGGAACAGACCCGGTCGGCGCTCGACGAGTACCGGTTCAACGATGCCGCGGAGACGCTCTATCACTTCGCCTGGCACACCTTCTGCGACTGGTACATCGAGTTCAGCAAGTCCACGGTCAACACCGAGTCGGGCCATGCGACGAAGTGGGTTCTCCACCACGTCCTCAAGACCCTGCTGGAGCTCCTCCACCCCATCATCCCGTTCGTGACTGAGGAGATCTGGCAGAGCCTGCCGGGCAAAGGCGGGGAGTCGATCGTGATCGCCGCCTACCCGAAGCAGAAGGCCGGCTTCAGGTTCCTCGCTGAAGCGGGGCTCATGGACACGGTCATCGAGGTCATAAGCGGGGTGCGCAGCATCAGGGGCGAGACGGGGATCGCACCCTCGGTCTTGCTCGACGTGGTCGTCAAGACGGACGACCCGGCCATGAGGCGTCTCGTCGAGGAGCATTCGGTCTACATCGCGAACCTCGCGCGCGCCAGGCGCGTCGCATGCATCGCCGACGAGTCCGAAAGGCCTAAGAAGTGCGCCCTTGCGGTCAGGAAGGGGCTCGAGGTGTACGTGCCGCTCGAGGGGGTGGTCGACATAGAGAAGGAGCTCGAGCGCCTCTCCAAGCAGATGAAGAAGGTGGAAAAGGAACTCGGGGAGAAACGCCGCAAGCTCGATAACCCCACCTTCCTGGAGAAGGCGAAGAAGGAGGTCGTGGAGGAGCAGGAGCGGCTGGCCAGGGAGCTCTCCTTCGAGCTCGCCAGCCTGCAGAAGGCCTTCGACATGCTGGCCGGGTGATCGTCGGCGTGGACAAGACCGGCATCTTCACCGAGGTCGTCAAGCTCGAAGAGGTGGACTCCACGAACCGCTACGCGCTCGAGACGGGCCGGTCCGGTGTGATCGTCGCGGCGCTCGGCCAGAGCGCCGGCAGGGGCAGGCGGGGGAGGTCGTGGTTCTCTCCGCCCGGGGAGAACCTCTACATCACCTACACCCTCTCGCCGGTGCGCGAACACTACCCTATCGTGGCGGGGGTGGCGGCCAGGCAGGCGCTCTCCGGGCTGGTCCCGGGCGTCGAGGTCCTCCTGAAGTGGCCGAACGACGTGGTGGCCGCAGGCAGGAAACTCTGCGGCATCCTCTGCGAGAGCTCCTACGGGATAACGGCGGTGGGCATGGGCGTCAACGTGAACCAGAAGGCGTGGCCCGATCCGCTCGCTCCCAGGGCGGTGTCGCTGAGCCAGCTCGCCGGGCGGGACTTCGACCTGGACGAGGTCGCGTCCCGCGTGACCGACAGCCTCTCCGAATGGGTGGAGAGGTACGGGAGGGAGGGGTTCGAACCCGTCAGGGTGGAGTTCCTCGTGCACGGCATGCTGAAAGGCCTCGAGGTGAGGGACGACACCGGCGAGCCGTGCACGATAGTGGACCTCACCCTCGACGGCCATCTCGTTGTCGAGACGAGAACGGGCAGGCGAGAGCTCGTGTCCGAAGGTATCTCCATCGGGTGGTAGGCGGTTCATGCCCGGACCCGCCCTGGGGCGGGGGCCCAGAGAGGGCATCCTTGCCCGCCGTATCGAGGCCGCCGCACCCGGCCTTGCGTCGCTCGGACAGGGTGTCACCCGGCCAGGCCGGCCGGTGTCCCGAACGACCAATGGCAGGTCCTCGGGTGGGAAGACCGCGAGGCTCTGCCGGGTTTCCGGCCCATCCCCTCTGCCCGGCCCTCGAGACGGGCAAACGCTCGTTTCTCGTGCACAGGTGGGCACGATGTCTCGGTCAGCCGTAGATCCTCCTTGCCGATGGTCGTTTCTCGTGCACGGGTGGGCTCGATACCAGGATCTCGCGGCGACGTCGACCGCGGTACCGGCCTTCCCTCGTGGGTCGCGGCCCCGAGTGCAAGAAGGGGTCTCCCCGGTAACGCCCCCGAAGGGCGGCCCCGGGCCCGTGTCGCCCCAAGCGTTTCTCCCCGTCCGTGGTGTTTCCGGCCGCGTTGGGCCCCAGGGTGAGGATGTCCCCCGGCGCCCGGTGGCCGCAAGGGTTTGGGCCCCAACCAGGGTCTTGCCTTTCGTCGAGAAGCGACTACCTTAAGTGGAGGGAGGGAAGGATCATGCGAATGGACAGGAATATCAAGGAAAGAGGCCACGATCCGTACGCAGAGGCACGGAAGTACCCGGAGGGCGCCTATTGTCCCGAGTGTGGTGCCGTGTACAGGCAGGGGCGGTGGATTTGGTCGGATGTCCCTGTCCGTCTCGGGAACCCGGTCCTGTGCGGGGCCTGCAAGAGGGTGCGCGACGCGTTCCCTGCGGGCGAGGTGAGGCTCTCGGGCTCCTATGTCAAGAAGCACAAGGACGAGATCCTCAACCTCATCAACAAGACGGTGGGACAGGCAACTTCGAGATCCCCCCTCAAGCGCCTGATGGACATAGAGGAAGCCGAGGGGAATCTCGTGGTGCGCCTGACGGACGATCACCTGGCACGCCGGGTGGCACACGCCGTGCACCGTGCGTTCAAGGGCGATCTCAGGGTGAGATACTCGCTCGAGGAGAGGTTCGTGAGGCTGCAGTGGCAGCGTGAGATGTAATGTGCCGACTGGTGGTGAACGCGGATGACTTCGGGCTGAGCGAAGAAGTCAACGCGGCGGTTGTGCTCGGTCTCAGGCAGGGGTTCCTGAGCGACACGTCCATACTCGTTATGGCGCCGTTCGCACCCCGGGGGGTGGAAGACCTCCTCCGCCTGGGTGTCACCCACGCGGGGATCCATCTCGACCTGGACGGCCCTCTCTGCTGGAGCCCGGGTGGCGGGGAGCGATACCCCCGGACCGAGCTCAAGCGGATGCTGGAGAAGGGGGATCTCGCGCACGCGTGCGAGGAGGCCGCGAGGAGGCAGATCGAGGCCTTCTTCGCGACAGGGATGGCCCCCTCACACCTGGACACCCACCACCACGTGCACGGGTTCAGGCCCGTCTTCGATCTCGTCGTGAGGCTTGCGCTCGAGTACGGGATCCCTGCGCTCAGGTTCAGCCGGGGGGGGTACCGCCTCCCCACGAGGCAGGACATCCCCCTCCAACCGGAAGAGGCCCTCGCCATGGAAGAGGCGCTCACGCGGGCCGGTATCTTCCACTGCGACCGGATGGCTGAAGGTGCGGGACTGATCTTCGGGTTCATGGACGAGCCGCCTGAGGGCACCACGGAGCTCGTCGTGCACCCCTCGCTCGGGGGCGACCCCTGGCGTGCCCGCGAGCTGGACGCCCTCGAACGCGCGGCCCGGGGCCGGCCGTTGAGGGGGCCGGGGTTCGTCCTCACGAGTTTCCGGGATCTCGTCGGCCTGGAGTGATGCACGCGCCCGCAGACGGTGTGCCGGGCCTTTGCACCCACCTCGAGGCACGCCCTGAAGGGCGGGTTTGGTTGGTGCGCCGGCCCTGCCTTGTGGGAGACGGAGAAAAGCCGCTGCTCAGAAAAGGGGAGGGTCGGGAGAGCGCCCATGCCCTCTGCTGAGTGCTGGAGGAGACCGGGGATCAGCCCGAGACCGGGGATGAGAGCCTTCGAGCCGCCCTCAGGCCCGACTTCGCCTGTCCAGGAGGACGTTCCTCAAGGTGAGGACGATGTCGGCGAGCACCATGAGGCCGTTTATCGCGTAGAGGGCCGTGACCCAGTCCAGGTTGTAGTGGACCTTGTGCAGGATGCCCGCAACGTAGCCAGCCAGCACGATGAAGAGGAAGACCGCGCTCTTGCCCTTGGCGGTTCTGGACACCGCGGACTTGTAGATGGAAACCGGCCATGCCGACCCGAAGCAGATCAGCATGACCGCCTCGTAGACGCTCACGCCGCCGTCTCAGACGTTCTGCGCCATCTGGAAGATGGGCAGGTACATGGCGACGACCACGAAACCGATGATGCCGCCCAAGAACACCATGAGCATGGGCTCGAGGGCCGAGGTCAGCGCCTCCACCGCCGCGTCGACCTCCTCGTCGTAGAAGTCGGCTATCTTCCCGAGCATCTGGTCCATGGCGCCTGTCGCCTCACCCACCGAGATCATCTGGACGACCATGCCGGGGAAGATGCCGGTCTGCTCGAGGGGTTCGGACATGGACTTGCCCTCGCTGATGGACGCCCTCACCGCCAATATCGCCTCCTCCACGATCACGTTGCCCGCGGTCCTCGAGGTGATCTCGAGCCCGTCCATGATGGGCACGCCCGAGGAGATCATGGTGCCCAGGGTGCGGGTGAACTTCGCGACCGCCACCTTCCTGAGCAGGGGCCCGAAGATGGGCAGGCGCAGGAAGAGCTTGTCCGTCATGTATCTGCCCTTCTTCTGGGTCCTCACCCACTTGAATGCGATCACGAACCCGACGATGGCCCCGAAGATCGCCCACCAGAAATGCCTGAAGAGGTTGCTCAGGTTCACCACCAGCTGGGTCGGGGCCGGGAGGGCTGAACCGAACTGCTTGAACATGTCGCTGAAGGTCGGGATCACGAAGATCATGAGCACCGCCACCACGCCGAAGGCCACGCACAGCACGATGATGGGATACGTCATGGCGCTCTTGATCTTGTTCTTCAGGTTTTCGTTCTTCTCCATGTAGACGGCCAGCCTGTTCAGGACGGTGTCGAGCACGCCGCCCACCTCGCCCGCCGCCACCAGGTTCACGTACAGGCTGTCGAACACCTTCGGGTGCTTCCTGAGGGCGTCGGCGAAGGTGCTTCCCGACTCCACGTCCTGCTTCACCTGGGAGAGCACCTTCTTGAAAGAGGGGTTCGGCTGCTGCGTGGACAGGATGTCCAGGCACTGCACGAGCGGCAGACCTGCACTGATCATGGTTGCGAACTGCCGGGTGAAGATCACGATCTCCTTGGTCTTCACGCCGCGCGTAAACAGGGTCAGCTCCTTGGGCTTCGCCTTGATCTTGGTGGGGACGATGCGCTGTCTCTTGAGGATCATGCCCACCACCGCCTTGTCAGCGGCCTCGATCTCGCCTTTCTTGACGGTACCGTCTACGAGCCTTCCTTCCCACACGAATACTGCCATGGGCTATCTCCTCTCCATACCCGTAGTGCTGCGCTGATGCGAGGGCGAGGACATCATCTGCCTGAGCTCTTCGGGGTCAAGCGACCTGCCGAGGGCGTCATCGAGCGAGATGAGCTTGCGCAGGTACAGGTTGAGCAGTGACTGGTTCATCGTCTGCATGCCGTGTTTCGTCTGTCCGACCTGCATCTGGGAATAGATCTGGTGGATCTTGTCTTCCCTGATCAGGTTCCTGATGGCCGGGGTGGATATCATGACCTCGGATGCGAGCACCCTGCCCTTGCCGTCGAGCCTCGGGATGAGCTGCTGGGCGATCACCGCCTCGAGCACGAAGGCGAGCTGGGCCCTGATCTGTGACTGCTGGTGCGCAGGGAAGGCGTCCACGATCCTGTTCACCGTCTGGACCGCGGAATTGGTGTGGAGGGTGGCGAACACGAGGTGGCCGGTCTCCGAGATGGTGAGCGCGGCCTGCATGGTCTCGAGGTCGCGCATCTCGCCGATGAATACCACGTCCGGGTCCTGCCTGAGGATGTACTTCAAGGCGTTGGCGAAGCTCTTGCTGTCCGAGCCGATCTCGCGCTGGTTGACCAGGCATCCCTTGTGCTTGTGCACGAACTCGATGGGGTCCTCGATGGTCACGATGTGGTCGTGACGCTCGGTGTTGATCTTGTCGAGAAAGGCGGCCAGGGTCGTGGACTTGCCGCACCCGGTCGGGCCGGTGACCAGGATGAGACCCCTGGGCAGCGAGGTGAGCTTCATGACCACGGGGGGCAGGCCCAGGCCGTCGAGCGGCATGATCTCGTAGGGGATCATCCTGAACACGCCGGCCAGCGCCCCGCGCTGCACGAAGATGTTGGCCCTGAAGCGCGCTATCCCCTTGATGCCGAAGGAGAGGTCGAGCTCCTGCTCTTCCTCGAACTTGTGTTTCTGGGCCTCGGTGAGGATCGAGTAGAGCAGCTCACGGACGCTCTTGGGATCGAGCACCGGGGAATCGAGCGGGTAGAGCTGGCCCCGCACGCGGACCTGGGGCGGGGAACCCGTGGTTACGTGGAGGTCCGATGCCCCCTTGTCCACCATCATCTTGAGCAAGTCGTATATGGAATGTTCCAAGGTTAACCTCCGTTGCCGACGTCAGTCCGCCATGGTGGTCCTGAGGATCTCGGCCACCGAGGTGACCCCCTCGACGATCTTGGTGAGACCGCTCTGCCTGAGGGTCTTCATCCCCTCCTTGACCGCCTGGTTCTTGATCTCCGTTGCGGATGCGCCCATGAGGATGAGCTCGCGGATGGACTCGGTGATGGGCATCACCTCGTAGAGCGCGATCCTGCCCTTGTACCCGGTATTGCCGCACATCGGGCACCCCTTGCCCGTGATACACTCCACGCGACCGGCGGTCTCGAGGTCCATCCCCATCTGGTGGAGGGTCTCCACGGACACCTCGTCTTTGGTCCTGCACTGGGTGCACACCTTCCGGGCGAGCCTCTGTGCCACGATGAGGTTCACCGAGGATGCCACCAGGAACGGCTCGATGCCCATGTTCAGGAGCCTGTTCACCGTGGAGGGGGCGTCGTTGGTGTGCAGGGTCGACAGCACGAGGTGGCCGGTGAGGGCCGCCTTGATCCCTATCTCGGCGGTCTCGAAGTCGCGTATCTCGCCCACCAGGATGATGTCCGGGTCCTGCCTCAGGAAGGACCGCAGGGCCGCGGCGAAGGTGAGGCCGATCTCCTCGTGCACCTGGACCTGGTTCACGCCCGGGAGGTTGAACTCGACGGGGTCTTCGGCCGTGGAGATGTTGCGGTCAATCTTGTTGAGCTCCGACAGGGCGGAATACAGGGTCGTGGTCTTTCCCGACCCGGTGGGCCCGGTGACGAGCACCATGCCCCAGGGCTTGTAGATGGCCTCCTTGAAACGGGCGAGCGCCTCCTCCTCGAACCCGAGTTTCGTCATGTCGAGCTGGAGGTTCGACTTGTCCAGGATACGCAGCACCACCTTCTCGCCGAACAGGGTCGGGAGCACCGACACGCGGAACTCCACCTCCTTGCCCCCCTGGACCTTGAGCTTGATCCTGCCGTCCTGGGGGAGCCTCCGCTCCGCGATGTCGAGCTTGGCCATGATCTTGATGCGCGAGACGAGCGCGTTCTTGAGCTTCAAGGGCGGCTTCATGGCCTCGATGAGCATGCCGTCAAGCCGGTACCTTATCCGCATGAACTTCTCGTACGGCTCCATGTGGATGTCGCTCGCGCCCTTCTTGATGGCGTCCAGGAGCGTGAGGTTGACGAGCTTGATGACAGGCGCCTGGTCGGCCTCCTTCTCGAGGTCTCCCACCGATATCTCGTCGCCGTCCATGCTCACCTCGACGGCCCCGCCCAGGTCTTCGATGCTGCTCAGGGCGTCGTCGAGGGAGGCGGTCTGGTCGTAGAAGTGGTCGATGGCCCACTTGAGGGAGTCCTCGGAGGTGACGTAGACCTCGATGGAATACCCCGTGAGGAACTTGAGGTCGTCGACGGCGAAGATGTTCGTGGGGTCGGTCATCGCCACCTTGAGGGTGGACCCGTTCCGGTCGAAGGGGATGGCGTGATACTTCTGCACCACGTTCAGCGGTATGAGCTTGACCACCTCCGGGTCGGGGTTCATGTTCTTGAGTATGATGGAGGGCAGGCGGTACTGCTTGCCCAAGAACTCGACGAGCTGTTCCTCGCTCAGGTGCCCGAGCTTGACGAGCTGGGATCCGAGCCGGGTCCCCGTGGTTTTCTGGGCGCGTTGCGCCTCGAGGAGTTGTTCAGGGGTGATCAGTGCGTTCTTGACAAGTTGCTCGCCTATGCGCTCGTTCGCCATGTTTCACCTTCTGTTAGCCTATCGGCATGTGGATATGCCGACTTTAACGGACCATCCACCGTTATCAATGGTGTAATCGTGCGTTCTTATGAGATGTTACGACCGCCCCGGTTCCGTGGGGGGTGCATTGAGGATCGTGTGGTCAGACCCTTCGGTGGGCTCGTCGTCTCCCTCCCGGGATCGTGCGGCCTTCCTGAGGGGTATCACCTTCGGCCTCGAGCGGGTGCCCGCCTCGTCAAGGGGCTGTCTGCCGGAAGGCGCCTGGAGGCGGGAGAGGTGCATGGGCACATCCTGCATGGTGAACCGCGCCCCCTCGATGTACTCCCTCCTGAGTATCCAAATGACCTCGCGGGGGGGGAAGGTCAACAAGAGGAGCTTCACCCTGAACCAGCCTGCCTTCACGTCAGGCTCGACCGCCTCGATCCTGGCGTAGACGGAGGGCTTGTCGCTCACGTGGACGACCACGATGTCCCCTACGGAGGTCATGGGCCTTGTCTACCACAAAGTGGCAACGGATGTCATCCCGTCTCGATGGTGCGCCGGGTGCCTGCCGCGAGGAGGGGTACGCAGGTGGATGTCCCTGGCAGGGCGGCGCGGTGGTCCTCGCCGGGTTGTTCGACAGGTTGTGACTCGGGTGGCATGCATCGGCGCGCCGGATGGGGGAGCGGCCCCTGTGCTCGAAGCTCGAGAGGCTGCCGAAAGCAGGGGGAGACGCCCCCTGGTTTCTCGATACGCGCGCAGGCGGCAGGCCCGACATGCCGTCTCGCGTGGGGAGAACGGCAGCCGGTGTGAGCAAGGGCCCTTTCCATAACGGGCGGGATCGGCGGCGTGACGGGCGGGACAGGTGATGCAAGGATGGAGGCCCGGCCCGTGGCGGCTGTCCCGGAAGGACAGCCCAGAGGCGCTCTCCACCCACGAAAAGGCGCCGGCCTTGCCAAGGAGTGGGACTGGGCGTAAACTTGGATACCCATCAGGACGATGAGGTAGGGAAATGGCTGAAGAGATCCTCTTCGTTGACGACGAATCGGTAATCCTGGACATCGTCCGGCAGGTCTTCTCCGAGCGCGGCAAGGACATACTCACTGCGGCCGGGCCGATGGAGGCGCTCGACATCGTGAGGTCCAACGAGGTCGCGGTGATCGTGGCTGACAACCACATGCCGGGCATGACCGGGATCGAGCTCCTCTCGCGCGTCAAGGTCATCTCGCCGGACACGGTGAAGATCGTCATGACAGGGTTCGCCGATCTGGAGACGGCCCTGGAGGCCATCAACCGCGCGGAGGTCTACCGGTTCGTCGTGAAGCCCTTCGAGAACGAGCAGCTCGCTTCCCTGGTGGAGGACGCCCTCGAGCGGTACCGGCTCGTGAAGTCCATCATGAGGGGGGACCAGTCCACCATGCGCTCGCTCGTCCACGCATTGGAGCTGAAGGACCCCTACACCAGGGGGCACTCGGAGCGGGTCGCCGAGTATGCGGTCTTGATCGCGCGGGCATTGGGCCTGGCCGAGGACGAGCAGGACGCGATCCGCTACGGGAGCTGGTTGCACGACTGCGGCAAGATAGGCGTGTCCGAGAACATACTCAACTACGAGGGCCCACTCGACGAGGCGGAAGTCCACGTCATCCACAACCATCCCCTCTGGGGCGCGGACGTGGCCCGGACAGGCCACCTCTCGAGGCCCATCGTGAACATCATCCTGTCGCACCACGAGCGCTACGACGGGAAGGGGTACCCCTTGGGGCTCTCGGGCAAGGATATACCTCTCGAGGCGCGGATCGTGAGCGTGGCCGACGTCTACGACGCGCTCACCACCGAGCGGCCCTACAGGGGGGCGTATTCCCCCGAGCGGGCGCTCGAGATGCTCGACTCCATGAAGGGCACTATCCTCGACCCCGAGATCGTCGGGTGTTTCGCTCAGGCCATGAAGGAAAAGATCCAGGGTGGGAGCTGATCCGCCGCACCCGGGCGATCGGCGCCTTGCGCCCCGGAGACAGGCAGCCCTCCCCATGAAAGCCTGGCATGTCTCCACTGTGCCTTGGGGCGGGGCTCCTCTCCATCCATACACCCCGAAGCCTCCCCTTGAAAGCCTGGCCTGTGGCCACCGTGCAGCCGGCGGACGAGACGCAGTATGCATGAGCGTGTGCCTTGCCCGGGAATCCTCGGTGGTGTCCTGTTGGCCTGTTGGAAAGATACAGGGGGTCATCGACCGATGTCCCCCCTGTGGGGTATACAGTGGCGTCCCCAAGGGGATTTGAACCCCTGTCGCCGGCGTGAAAGGCCGGTGTCCTGGGCCTGGCTAGACGATGGGGACGATTACCAGTGAGCCAGGAGGGACTCGAACCCTCGACCACCGGATTAAAAGTCCGATGCTCTACCGACTGAGCTACTGGCTCAGTTCGACAACCCCCTATGTCATGGATGGGTGAAAAGATCAAGAAGAAGATGAGCAGGATAGGTGCTTGGGGACAGAGTGGGTGGCCCGCGGCAAGGCTTGGTCTCGACGGGGGGAAGGGAAGGCTTCCGTCCGCATGCTCAGCAGGTGAGTGAACAACGTGCCTGCGGGGGATCGAGACGTACCCTGGCGTCATGCAGGGGATTGCCCGGTGAGGCCCTTGTGGTGTAGTGTCGAATCGTCATGATCTGGGCGCTTGTGTACCTACCTGTCGCGTACTACCTGTGGAGGGTTTACGCCTCTCGTATCGAGCCTCTCTCCCTCTCCCTCATGACCGCCGTGGTCGTGGGTTTCTGCCTGGTCGAGTGGTCCATGCTGAAGAGGGACGGGAAAAGGTCGCGCGCCATGATGGCCGTTCTGTGTCTCACGCTGGGATCGCTCCTGGGCGGGTTTTTCTTCAGGCCGTAGGATCTACGGGGATATGCCCCGGGTGAGCGCGATGAGATGCCTGGGGCCCTGCTCACGAAGATCCCGCCACGGGTGCGGCGTGCGCGTGGGCGTCTCGCTCATGCAGGTCTTCCCGGTAAAGAGCGGGGCAGGTCCCCTCGCACGACACCCGGGCTGCCGTGCCCGTTGACGCCCCGATGCCCCAACTGGTGCGCCTCCTTGGGCGCAAAGCTCGTTCGATGCCTGAGACCTTCGTCCTTGCAGCCCTGTTTGGGGGACGATGCCTTCGCGGTCCTGTCCTGCCTTCCGGGCGGGCGGAAGCCGCACGTGGCGAGAGGGGTGCATCAGGACATCGTGTGCCGCAAAGGGCCTTGCAGATCCCTGCTGGGGTCGGCGTGGGAGAAGGTGGACGTCTTCGGGCGGTCGCTCTTCCCTGTGCCTAGAGCTCCTCGGCGTAACAGTAGTCGTAGACCTTGGTGACCCGGACACCCTGGATGGAGAAGTAGAACTCCTCTCCCCTCTCCACGCCGCTCACCTCGGCCACCCCCGACTCTTGCGCCTGGAAGATCTTGGTGCTCCCGAAGTCGAATATGGGAAGGACCTTGCTCGAGTAGGTCCATATGGTGCCGTCTTCGCTGATGGTCGAGATGATGTACTCTCCCCGACTCAGCCACTTCTTCATCCCCTGGAACTCGAACTTCCTGTTTTCCTGGTATGTTTGCTCGGTTCTCTTCATGACTGGCACCTTCCTTGGTTTCCCTCCCTACATACCTTATCGGCCGGAGTCGTGGGGGCCTTGACACGTGAGCCGGGCGGGCGTGTCCATCCCGGGGCTTCCTTCCCCTTGCCTGGAGAGGGTCGTCGTCCCCGGCCCGGGCCCCAGAGGCCCCAGGAAGGCGCGCGGCAGGGGACGGCCGATGAGAGGCATCAAGCGTCGGCAGGACGCCCCGGCTGGAGACGAAGGGCAGGGTCATGCGCGGTGGGGCACCCAGCAGGGTGAGTCCCCTCACATGGCTTGCGGCCCACAAGCCTGCTCTGCGCGTGGTCCCCTCGGGCGTAACTCCATGCTTTGCTCCTTGCCGGGAGGCGAGGGGTCGATGGAGGGAAGCAGCGGGGTATGCGGCGTGCGGGCGCAGATCTCAGCGGTTCTTGTGGCGCGCCCGTGCCTTCATGGAGTCCTTGTAGAGCTTGTAATCCATGCTGTCCACCAGGGCCATCCAGGAGGCCTCGAGGATGTTGCTGGACACGCCCACCGTGGACCAGTGATCCTTCCTGTCGCCCGACTCTATGAGGACCCTGACCACAGACTCGGTGCCTTTTCGCGACGAGATGACGCGGACCTTGTAGTCCAGGAGCTGGACCTCTTCTATGGACGGGTAGAACTTCGAGAGCGCCTTCCTGAGCGCCCTGTCCAGCGCGTTGACCGGGCCGTTTCCCAAGGCCGCGGTGTGCTCGACGTTGCCGTCAACCTCGATCATGATCGTCGCCTCGGAGACCGGGTCGGTGTCGTCGCTGCGGCGTTCCGTGTTGACCCTGAAGCCCTTCAGCTTGAAGAACCGCATGTGCTCGCCCATGGCCTTCTTCATGAGGAGTTCCAGGGATGCGTCCGCGCCCTCGAACTGGAACCCGCAGTCTTCCAGGTCCTTGATGCTCTTGACGATCTCTGCGGCGGTGGCGTCGTCCCTCGAGAGGTCTATGTTGAACTCCCGGGCCTTGTAGATGATGTTGCTCTTGCCCGAGTGCTCGGACACGAGGACCTTGCGCTGGTTGCCCACGAGTGAGGGGTCGATGTGCTCGTAGGTGGACGGGTCGCCCATGACCGCGCTCACGTGGACCCCGCCCTTGTGGGCGAAGGCGGCCTCTCCGACGTAGGGCTGGTGCTTGTCGTGGGAGAGGTTGGCGATGTCGTCGAAGAACCTCGAGATCTCGCTCAGCATGCCGAGGTTCTCCCTGGGGATCGTCTCGCAGCCGAGCTTGAGGGAGAGGGTGGGGATGATGGAGCACAGGTTCGCGTTCCCGCACCTCTCGCCCACGCCGTTGATCGTGCCGTGGACCTGGACTGCGCCTGCCTGAACGGCGCTCAAGGAATTGGCCACGGCGAGCTCCGAGTCGTTGTGGCAGTGGATCCCTATGGGCGACGTGATGGTCGCCTTGACCCTGCCCACGGTAGCCGCGATGTAGTCAGGCAGAGATCCGCCGTTGGTGTCGCACAGGACGACCCGGTCCGCACCGCCCAGAGATGCGGCCTTCACCGCCGCGAGGGCATATTCGCTGTTGGCCCTGAAGCCGTCGAAGAAGTGTTCCGCGTCGAAGATCACCATGGGGTAATGGGTCTTGAGGAAGGCGACCGTGTCCCTGATCATCCTCACGTTTTCCTCGAGGGTGCAACCCAGCCCGCCCTGTCCGCTCACGTGGATGTCCCACGTCTTGCCGAAGATGGTCACCCCTTGGGGCCTCGCGTTCAAGACCGCCTTGATGAGGCGGTCGTTCTCGGGTGTCTGGCCCGGCCTGCAGGTGCTGCAGAACGCCAGGATCGTGGCGTTCTTGGGGTGCATCTGCCTGAGCCTTGCGAACAGCTTGTCGTCTTTCGGGTTCGCGCCGGGCCACCCCGCCTCGATGAAGTGGACGCCGAGCTGATCGAGCTTGGAGACGATCGATACCTTGTCGTCCAGGGACAGGCTGATGTCCTCGGCCTGTGCGCCGTCTCGCAGGGTGGTGTCGTAGATCTCGACCCTTCTCAAGCCTCTCCCCTCGATTTGTCCAGCTCGAAGGCGTCGTGGAGCACCCTTACCCCGAGCTCTATGAACTTTTCGTCGATCACGCAGGAGATCTTGATCTCCGAGGTGGAGATCATCTGGATGTTGATGCCAACGCTGGAGAGCGCGGAGAACATCTTGGACGCGACCCCCGCGTGGGAGCGCATGCCGACGCCGACGATGGAGAGCTTCGCGACGGATGTGTCGCCCACGACGTCCCTGCACCCGAGTCTGTCCGCTATCCCCTTGACGATGGCGAGGGCCCTTTCGTAGTCGCTCTTGCTCACGGTGAAGCTCAGGTCCGCGAGCTTGCCGTCTGCGGAGACGTTCTGGATGATCATGTCCACGTTGATGTTGTTCTCGGCCAGGGGCGTAAAGATCATGGCCGCCACCCCGGGCTTGTCCTGTACGCCCAAGATCGTTATCTTCGCCTCGTTCCTGTCGTGGGTGATCCCTGAGACGACCTCTTTTTCCATGTCGGCATCCTCCTGGGTGGTCAGAGTGCCTCCCTCGTCGCTGAAGGTGCTCTTCACGAGGATGGGCACGTTATACTTCTTCGCGAACTCCACCGAGCGCGTCTGGAGAACCTTTGCCCCCAGTGACGCCATCTCGAGCATCTCGTCGTACGAGATCTTGTCCAACCTCCTCGCCTTGTCGTAGATGTTCGGGTCGCAGGTGTACACGCCGTCGACATCGGTGTAGATCTCGCAGACGTCCGCGCCCAGGACGGCGGCAAGGGCCACCGCCGAGGTGTCGGACCCGCCGCGGCCGAGCGTGGTGATCTCCATGTCCTCGGTGATCCCCTGGAAACCGGCGACCACCGCCACCTCCTTTGCCTCGAAGATTTTCCTCAAGACCTGGGTGTCGATGTCGAGGATCCTCGCCTTCATGAAGGCGTCGTCGGTCTTGATGCCGATCTGGAAGCCCAGGAGCGACCTGGCGGGGATGCCCAGGTCCTTGAGCGCCATGGCGAGGAGCGCGATGCTCACCTGCTCCCCCGTCGACACGAGAACGTCCATCTCCCTCGGGTCAGGGGTAGGCGAGAGGTCCTTCGCGAGCCTGATGAGCCTGTCCGTCTCGCCCGCCATGGCCGAGACCACCACGGCCACGTCGTGACCCTCACGGTAGCGCGAGGCCACCTTGTTCGCCACGAACCTGATCTTCTCCAGGGACCCCACCGAGGTTCCCCCGTACTTCTGGACAACGATACCCATCGCCTTTCACCCCGTCTCGTGGTGTTCTTGAACGTGTTCCAACGAAGAATTCCCCCCGGGGCGGGATCCTGCGGGAGTCACCCTGCCAGCGGCCCCAGCCATGGGACATCAGAGCTGACGCGGATCTCGCGGGCGTCCTCGCCTGCATGCGAGATGGCTATCTCCACGAGATCGCCCCTGAAGTAACCCTGTGCCCTGTCGGCCCACTCGACGACCAGGACGTGCCCGGAATCCAGGTAGTCTTCCAACCCGAGGTGGACGATTTCTTCAGAGTCTAGCCTATAGAGGTCGACGTGCACGATGTCAAGCCTCGCGTGGTAGATGTTCACGAGGGTGAAACTGGGGCTCAACACCGGGGTCGAGGGGTCTGCATCCAGCCCCTTGGCGATACCCTTGGCGAGCATCGTCTTGCCCGTTCCGAGTTCCCCCGTGATGAGGACGATCTCGCCGCCCTTGAGCAGCGAGCCCAGGCGGGCGCCGATCTCCAGGGTGTCGAGCGGCGAGGAGCTCGCAAACGTCGTCGTCATGGCCTCTCCAGGATGACGACGGCGACCGCGCAGCCGCCGTCGTGGGAGATGCTCACGTGAACGTCGCGCACGTCCAGTTCCGCCGCCCTCTCCCTCGCCCTGCCGCCGAGCGTTATCACCGGCCTGCCGCCAGAGGAGTCCACGCTCACGTCGTGGAAGCCTATGCCCGAGCCTCTGGGGGCGCCCAGGGCCTTGAACGCGGCCTCCTTGGCCGCGAACCTCCCGGCGAGGTACGGGGCCGGGTCCAGCAGGGCCCGGCAGCGCCCGAGCTCGGCCGGGGTGAGTATGCGCTCGAGGAACCTCTCGCCGTAGCGCTCCACGATGGAGGCTACGCGATGGATGTCGACGATGTCTATGCCTACCCCGGCGATCACTCATGCCCCCGCGATGGCCCTGATCATGGCCCTGGTCCTTTTCGCGCGCCTGCAATCGTGCACCCGCACGATGTCCACGCCGTTCGCAGCCGCCCACGCGGTCACCGCGTCGGTGCCGTCCTGCCGGTTGTCCACGGCGGAGTCGAGCACGGCCCCTATGAAAGACTTGCGCGAGTGGCCGAGGAGCACGGGTACGCCGAGCGACGAGAACTCCGAGATGTGGCGCACGAGGGCGAGGTTGCCCGCAAGGTCCTTGCCGAACCCGATGCCGGGGTCGGCGGCTATGCAGGCCGGGTCTATCCCGGCCTCAAGGCACGCCTCTATCCTCTCGTCGAGGAAGGCGTACACCTCGGCCACGACGTCCCCGTACGAGGTGTCGGACTGCATGGTCGAAGGTGTCCCGCGCATGTGCATGAGCACGACGCCGCACCCGGTGGAGCGCACCAGCCCCATCATGGCCGGGTCGTTCCTCAGGGCCGTCACGTCGTTGACCATGACCGCCCCCGCCTCGAGGGCCGCCCTGGCCACCCGGTGCTTGGAGGTGTCGACGCTGACGGGCACGTCCACCTCTTTCACGATGCGCTCGATCACCGGGACCACCCTCCTGATCTCTTCCTCTCCATCAACGGGCACGGCCCCTGGTCTCGTCGACTCGCCCCCGACATCGATCATCTCGGCGCCGTGCTCGACCATCTCCAAGGCATGTCTCACCGCGGCCTCGGTCCCGAGGAAGGCGCCGCCGTCCGAGAACGAGTCCGGGGTGACGTTGAGGATCCCCATGATCACCGGCAGCTCGGTGAAGACCACCCGCCGGCCGCACAGGGACATCTCGAGGGGGCCTTCGTCTGGGAACACCTGGCGCCTGATGGCCTCGGCCAGGGGCTCGAGCCCCTTCTGGAGTCCGAGCTTGTCGATGAGGAGCCGGTAGTGCCTGAGGTCGCCCATGACGAGGCAGGTCGAGGACTCGGCCTTGCCCGAGATCACGTCGCGGTGAACCGCGACGTCGCCGCCGATGGAGAGCATGGACTGCTTGAGGATGTTCGCCGCGTAGAGCTTGACCCCCTCGACGAGGACGTTTACGTGCCCCAGCTTGGGCAACAGGAAGGGGAGCGAGGCAGGGTCCGCGCCCAGGGCGAGGATGTCCGACGCCCCGGCACGGCACAGCCGCCTAGCCCGCGGGAGTCCCCTGCCCGACGATCTCGTCGATCTCCTGGCCATCGAGGACCTCTTTCTCAAGCAGGGCATGGGCGATGCGGTGCAGGGTCTCCATGTTGCCGTCGATGATGGAGCGGGTCTTCTCGTAGCACCCCATGACGATGTTCTTGACCTCCTCGTCGATCTTCTGCGCGGTGAGCTCGCTGTAGTCGACCCGCTTCGAGATCTCCCTGCCGAGAAACATCTCCTGTTCCACCTTGCCGAAGCTCAAGGGACCGAGCGTGCTCATGCCCCACTCGGTGACCATGTGCCTGGCCATGTCCGTTGCTCGCTCGATGTCGTTGCCCGCACCGGTCGTGAGGCATCCGAGGACGAGTTCCTCCGCGACCCTGCCTCCCATGAGCACCGAGATCGTGGCGAGGAGATAGTCCTTGCTGTAGGTGTGCCTGTCGTCGAGGGGGAGCTGCTGGGTGATGCCCATGGCCCTGCCCCTCGGGATGATGCTCACCTTGTACACCGGGTCCGCGTTCGGGAGCTTCTTCGCCACGAGTGCGTGGCCGGCCTCGTGGTACGCGGTGATCCTCTTCTCGTCCTCGGAGATGACCATGCTCTTGCGCTCGACCCCCATGAGGACCTTGTCCTTCGCCTGTTCCATGTCTTCCATGGTGACCTTGGTCCGCTTCTTCCTCGCTGCCAACAGCGCCGCCTCGTTCACCAGGTTCGAGAGGTCCGCGCCCGAGAACCCCGGGGTCGCCTTGGCGAGGATGGAGAGGTTCACGTCCTCGGCGAGGGGGATGTTCCGGCAGTGGACCCTGAGGATCCCTTCCCGGCCCTTCACGTCGGGGCTCGCCACCACCACCTGGCGGTCGAACCTTCCCGGCCTGAGCAGGGCTGGGTCGAGCACGTCCGGCCTGTTGGTGGCCGCCATGAGGATGACCCCCTCGTTCGATTCGAACCCGTCCATCTCCACGAGGAGCTGGTTCAGCGTCTGCTCCCGCTCGTCGTGCCCGCCGCCCAGGCCCGCCCCGCGGTGCCTTCCCACGGCGTCGATCTCGTCGATGAAGATGATGCACGGCGCGTGCTGCTTGCCCTGGGCGAACAGGTCGCGCACGCGCGAAGCCCCCACGCCCACGAACATCTCCACGAAGTCGGAACCCGACATGCTGAAGAACGGGACCCCCGCCTCGCCGGCCACGGCCTTCGCGAGGAGCGTCTTGCCCGTGCCCGGGGGACCGAGCAGGAGGACCCCCTTCGGGATGCGGCCGCCCAAGGAGGTGAAGCGCTTGGGTTCCTTGAGGAACTCTATGATCTCCTCGAGCTCTTCCTTGGCCTCGTCGACGCCGGCCACGTCCGCGAACGTCACCTTCATCCTGTCCTGGGTCATGAGCCTGGCCTTGCTCCTCCCGAAGCTCATGGCCTTGGTGCCGCCCGTCTGCATCTGGCGCATGAACAGGATCCAGACGCCGATGAGGAGCAGCATCGGGATCCAGGATATGAGCGCCGAGAGGTACCACGGCGATTCGTCCTTGGGCTTGGCCTTGATGGTGACGTTCTTTTCCATGAGGCGCTCCACGAGCTTCGGGTCGTCGGGTGTGTAGGTCTCGAAGGGCTTGCCGTCGGACAAGACGCCCTTGAGCTCGTTGCCCTGGATGGTGACCTCCTTGATGCCGCCCTTTTCCAGCACCTGGACGAACTCGCTGAAGGACAGGGACTTGGGCTGCTTCGCAGGAGGCGTGTTGAACAAGTGGAAGAGCATGACGCCGATGAGGGCTATCACCACCCACAGCGCGATGGTCTTCATCATGCTGGCGTTCGAGTTCATCGAATGCTCACTGGGCAGGGGGCTGCGCCGGGGCGGCTGCGGCCCGGGAGGCGGCCAGGGCCGACCGCGCCATGTCTTTGTAGTTCTCGGAGACCCCCTGGAGCGCCTGGCTCGCCTCGTCGGTCTTTCCCTGGGAGAGGAGGATGGAACCCTTCATGAAGAGGGCATGGTCCCTCAAGACCCCTCCCGCGGACCCGATGGCCGAATCCAGGAGGGCGAGGGCCTTGTCCGGGTGCTTCTGGTCCCTGTGGCACGCGGCCGCGAGGAGGACCGCCTGCCAGTGGAAGGTGTCCTGCCTGCCCCAGTCGTCGATGAACTCCTCCACCATCGGGAGCGCCTTGGCGGTGTCCCCCTTTTCGTAGGACATGCGGGCGAGCCTGAGTCGCGCGAGCTTGTCCGCCTTCGTGCCAGGATAGTCCCTGGTCACCTTGAGGGTCAGGTCGTAGTCGTCCGTGGCCTTCAAGAGCGCGTTCATCGCGTCCGTGTCCCTGGAGGTCTTCCAGTACACGAGGCCGAAACCTGACGCCACGACGCCCAGGACCACCAGGGCGATGACGGCAGTGTTGAGGGGATGCTCCTTGATCCACAAAAGGGTGGTGCTCGCGCTCTTGACGAACTCGTCCGGCGCGTCTAGCCTGTCTTTCTTGTCGATTGCCATGAAAGCGTCCTCCAGATCGTTAGCACACATATAGTGACACGGTGCGTTCTCTGTCAATCGGTGATTCTCCCCGGATCTCCTCGCGGAGGGGATGCTGCGGAAGAAAAGGAGCCCCGGCCTCGAGGCCGGGGCTCCTGGAATGCGTACGGTGTCGGTCAGGTCGTCACTGGAACGCGAGCGGCTCTATGATCTGCGGCGTTATGAAGATGAGGAGCTCCTTCTTGATCTTCGACTTTTCCGTGCCCTTGAAGAGATAGCCCAGCACCGGGATGTTCCCCAAGAACGGGACCTGCGTGATGTTGCTCCGGTCCTCTTCCTCGATGATGCCGCCGATGACGCTCGTCTCGCCGTTCTTCACCAGGACCTCGGTCACCGCCTCCCTGGCGGCGATCTACGGGTCGCCCAGCTGGTTCGTGATCGAGCCGAGGGAGTTGCGTTTCACGCTCACCTCCATGTTCACGCTCCCGTCGAAGGCGATGCGCGGGGTGACCTCGAGGACCAGGTCTATGTCCTTGAGCTCGGTGGAGAGCTGGCCGTTCTCGTCGCGGACGATGTAGGGGTATTTCTCGCCCTGGCGGATGGTGGCCTTCTTGTTGTCCATGGTCACGATCTTCGGCCTGGACAGCACGTTCACGCTGCCCAACGTCTCGCCTATGTCCAGCCTGAGATCGAGGGTCGCTGCGGTCGAGCCGAGCCTGCCGACGGTGATGCCGAAGCCGGCGGCCTGGTTCGTCGGGAAGTTGACCGCCATGGAGGGCGTGGGCACGAGGTCCGTGGACCACATGGGCCTGCCGCCCGAGGTCACCGATGCGTCGAACGGGTTGACCGTGGCGCCCGTGTTCACGCCGGATAGCCCGAACAGGTACTTGCCGGACTGGTTCCTCGTCGACCCGCCCCACTGGACGCCGAGTCCCTTGGTGAAGCTGGTGTCCGCCTGGACGATCCGCGCGGAGATGAGCACCTGCGGGGTGGGCTTGTCGAGCTTCTTCACCATGGCCGTGACCTCGTCCACGCTCTTGCGGATATCCTTGACGATGAGCACGTTGGTCCTGTTCTCGGCGGTGATGTTCCCGCGCTCCGAGAGCAGCCCCACCTCCTTGCCCTTGATGGTCGATGCGATCTCAGATGCCTTGGCGAAGTTCACCGGGATCACCGATGTCACGAGGGGCTCGAGCTGTTCCTGCGTCTTCTTCGACGAGAGCTGCCTCTCCTGGGCCTGCTTGATCTTGTCCGCGGGCGCGATGCGGATCACGTTGCCCATGGTCATCTTGTCGAGGTCCTTGCTCTCGAGCACGACGTCGAGGGCCTGGTCCCACGGGACGTCCTTGAGCCTGATGGTGACCGTGCCCTTGACCTCGTCGGAGGTCACGATGTTCATGCCGCTCACGTCGGCTATGATCCTCAGGATGTTGTGGATGTCGGCGTTCTGGAAGTCGAGCGTGATGCGCTCACCCTTGTACTTCGGCCCCGTGTCCGTGTCGATGATTGTGCTCTGCGGGGCCTCGTTCGTGGTGAGACCCTTGACGTAACTCTCGGTTTTCCTGGCCGCCTGCTGGCCGGACAGGACCGGCGCCGCCTTCGGGGCCGGGGCGGCGGCTCTCGCCTGCATGTCCGCCGGGGTGTCGAAGTCCATGATGAGGAGCTTGCCGTCCTGGGACACGAAGTAGGGTGTCACCTGCTTCAAGGTGATCTCGAAGACGACGTCCGCCTTGTCCTGTCTCGGGATGATCTGGTCGACGGCGCTTGGGAACTCCCTCGTGATGTAGGGGCGTGCGAGGTGGGCCGGTATGGTGGCCTTGTTGATCCTCAGGATCACGTTGTTCCCGGACCTGTTCACGTCGTAGGATGCCTTGCCGTCGATACCTATCTGGAGCCTGGACGTCTTGTCGAGGTTCAGGAAGTCCACGCTCTTGATGCTCAGGCCATGCGCGGCCCCCGGCAGGACCAGTAATCCGATGGCTAGTATGGTCAAAAGGATGGTGTCTCTCTTCATGCCTACTTTACCCCCTCTTCCTTCCTGAGCGCCAGGACGACCTCGCGGGTGCTCACGCGTCCCATGTAGTCCTTGAAGTGCTGTTTGACGGTAACGGAGTCCTTCGTGATCTTCGTGACCACGCCGTTGTTCTCTCCTATGAGGGTCCCTTCGTGGACGATGTACCCCAGTCCGGTGGTGTCCTGCAGCAGCGCCTTGTTCTGTTTGCCCATGATCACGCCCACGAGGTAGAGCTGGGCGAGGGAGAGCTGCTGCAACGGGTCCACCCCTTTGCCGATCTCTCCCGAGATCATGGACTCGGCGGGTTTCAGGCCCGCGAAGGGTTGGAACGGGTCACGCACGCCCACCACCTGGTATTCCGGCGGCTTTTGCTCTTCCACCTGTTCGAGCACGGGCACCGGCTTTTCCGCCTCGACCTTTCCGGCTGCGGGTGCTTTCTTCACGGGGGCCGGCGCCGGGGCCTGCGACCCCCCCGTGCAGGACGCCGCCGACATGAGGAGGCAGAGTACGAACAGTGAGGTCAGAACCCTTGTCATTTGTTCGTCACCTCCTTCGTATCGTTTCCTGCGGGCTTGGCCGGCCCGCCCTCCGGGGAAGCAGACTCGATGAACTTGTACGTCACCGCGTTGCAGGTGGTGTTCACCAGGGTCCCGCCCGTGGGGTTCTTGTGCGGCTTGTCCATGGTGATGTTCACGATGTTCACGATCCTCGGCATCTTCGACACGTTGTCGAAGAAGGACACGACGTCGCGGAAGGTGCCCTCCACCTCGATGTCAACCGGGATCTCCGCGTAGAAGTTCTTCGGGACCTCGGGCATGGGTTTGAAGAGCTTGAACTGGAGACCGGCGGCGGTACCGAGCGAGGAGACGTTCTCGAGCAGGGTGGGGATCTCGCTCTTGTCGGGGAGCTGCTTCAACGCCACATAGAGCTTTTCCCTGGTCTTCTCGAGCTCGGCCAGGTACCTCGCTTTCTCCTTGACGATCTCCTTCTTTGCCGCGAGCTCGGCCTTCAGCTGGTTCAGCTCCGGCTCAACCGCGGCTATCTCGGCCTGGATGGGTCTGAAGAAGAACTGCCAGTAGACGCCCACGACCAGTCCCAGCACGACCGCCAGGACGAGGACCTTCACGAGGGGCTTCTGGCGCAACAGCGTGTCTATGATCTTGTCCATGGTCGCTGACCTCATGACGAGAGCTTGATCTTGCAGGTAATGGAGAACTTCTGCTGGCCGCCTTCCTGCCTTGACAGGACAAGGTTCACGTTGTCGAAGTGCTTGGATGCCTGGAGCTGCTTCAAGAACGCCGCTATCGTCGTGTTGTCGACCGCGGCGCCCTCGAGAACCACGGTGTCGCCCTTGTTCGTGAAGGAGGTGAGCCACGCCTTCTCGGGGATGATCATGCTCAGCTCGTCGAGCACCTCAACCGGCCCGGTTCTCTTCGCGTTGAGGTCCCTGATGACGTCGAGCTTCTTCTCCAGCTCCTGCTTCTGCTTCTTGAACTTCTCGATCTCGCCGGCCTCTGCGGTGAGCCGCTTGATCTCGACCTTGGTGTCGGCGATCTCCTTCTTCAGGGAGTCCAGCCTGGACACCATGGAGTGCTGGACGAAATACTCGCTGATGAGGACCAGCGTGACGCACAGCAAGAGGAGCACGACGTGCTCGATCAGGGCCCTCTTCTTCAGCTCGACACGGATGGGGAGGAGGTTGATCTTTACCATTTGTAGTCGGCCCTCCTTAGTGCAAGGCCCACAGCCACTGCCATCTGCGGGGCGATATAGGCCATGTACTCGGGATCGAATACGCGCTCGTCCCATGAGATGTTGTTGAAGGGGTTCACTATCTCGACGGGGATCTCCATCTGCTTCTCGAGCAGCCTCGTGATGCCCGGGATCCTCGAGGACCCTCCGCTTATGTAGATCTTCTCGATGTTCTCGTTGACCATGGTCGACAGGAAGAAGTCGAGGGTCCTCCTGATCTCCTGCACGTAGGTCTCGGCCGCCATCTTGAAGATGTAGTTGATCTTCTCGAGGTCGATCCCCTCGATGTCGGCCCCCGTCTTGATGTTCTCGGCCCGCTCGAAGCTCACGTTGAACTCCCGCTGGATGCGCTCGGTGAGCTGGCGTCCGCCCATGGAGATGTCCCTGGCGAAGATGGACATGTTGTCCTTGAGGACGTTCACGTTGATCATCGAGGCCCCGATGTTCACGAGAGCGACGATGCTCTCGGGCGCATCCGGGTAGTTGACCTCGTACATGGTCTCGAGGGAGAACACGTCGATGTCTATGAGCATGGGCTTGAGCCCCGCGTTGCGCACTGCGGAGGCGTACTCGTCGACGAGCTCCTTCTTCGCCGCCACGAACAGCACGTCCATCATGTCGGAGCGCTCTATGCTCTCCCCCAGGATGAAGGTGTCCAGGTAGACGTCGTTGATGTCGAAGGGGATGTACTGCTCGGCCTCGATGGGCAGGTTCTGCCTGAGCTCGGCCTCGCTCATGAGCGCCAGCTCGGCCTTCTTCACGATGACCGAGTGGCCCGAGATGGCCGTCGCGGACCCGCGCGTGCGGACCTTCAGGTTCTCCCTCAAGTTCTTGATGGTGTCCACCACGGTCTCGGAATCGATGATGTCCTTGTCCACGATGCACTCGGCAGGGATCAGACCGATGCCCATCGACTTGAGCTGATAGCCGCTGCGAGTCTTCGCGATATCCACCATCTTGATGGACTGTGAACCGATATCCAGTCCCAGGAGATTCTTCTCGAGAAACATCGCCTCACCCCGCGATCAGTTCTTTTTCCTCTTGAACACCACGATGGTGTCCCCGGGCCTCACCATGTTCAGTTCTCTCACGATCACGTGCTCTATATAGGCCATGTTGTCCCTCAACATGGTGGCCTCCTTGGCAAGCGCCGCATTCTCCCGCTCGAGGTGTTCGTTGGTGCTCTTGAGAGTGGTGAGATCTTTGTGGAGCTGGTATCCCCTGATGACGCCGCGTTCCCCGGGGAGCGTGAAGACGAGCAGTAGGGCGAAGACAAGAATCGCCCCGAGGATAAGAGCGTGCGTCGTTCTCATCGTCTCCTGTATATCCCAATACCCATCGGACTGCACTAAAAATCAATCCCCTTTTTCGCATAGCCTCTCTATCGGGAAGCGGAAAATGAATCTTTAGGGAAATATCAAATTGGTAACGGATGTTGTCTTTGTCAAGGGAAAGAAGGCCTCCGCGGGTTTCACTATCGTTACCGCTTCGCCCTGCCCGAGATCCTGAGATTGACGCCGGCGACGAGGCCGAAGAGGAACCCGCCTATGTGCGTGAACCAGGCCACATGGGACGTTGCATGGGGGGTCAGGGCGGCGGGCAGGATCTGCAGGGCGAGCCAGACGAGGATGAAGATCAGCGAGGGGACCTCGACCACGTCCATCGAGGGCAAAAGGGGGATGAGGGTCAGGATGCGGCCTGTCGGCCTGAGCACGAGGTAGGCGCCCATGACGGCGGCGACGGCGCCCGACGAGCCGACCACGGGGGCGGCCAGGTGAGGGTTGACGATCGCGTGGGTGTAGAACGCGCAGACGATCGCGGCGATGAAGAACACGGAGAACGGGACCCATCCGAACGTCCTCTCCACCGCAGGCGCGAAGGCGGAGAGGAACACGAGGTTCAAGGCGAGGTGAAGGACGCCAGTGTGCATGAAGCCGGACAGGATGATCGACGCATGGAGGCGCACCAGGCCGGGCGACCCCAGGACGAGCGAGTTCCTCGCATCGAGCGGGCTCACCCTCGAGATGGCCTGGAGCCCGCCGGAGAGCCTGAGGTCCGCGATGTACAACGCGATGGTGGCGAGGATGAGGAGGGTCGTGACGGGCGCGAAGGCGCGCTCGAGGGTCGTGTCCTTCACCGGGAACATGACGGCGTCACCCCGTGCATGCGATCGCCCCCTCGGGCCGGTTCTCTCGGGCTCGGTACCGCTGCCCGGGCTTCATCTCCGGCAACGAGGCCGTGGAAGACCCCCGACGCAGGCGCAGGAAGACGGGAGGGGGCGGGCCTGGAAGCGCCGGATGGTTCCGTGACCCTGATGGGGCGCATAGCGTGCATGTTCCTGTGGCTCGCCTTACCATGAACGTCCCGGTGCGGGCAATCCCAAAGACCCTGTCTGGGGCAGGGCGAAGGCCGACGCGGGTCCTGTGCCGGGTCTTGTCCGCAGAAACCTGTGGCCCGGGCCGTGGACCGTCTGTGCTGCTTCCTGCCGGGGGGTGTCGCCGCGGGGCTCCTCGCCTGGACCTCGGCTGCCTCCAGCCCCTTTGCGGCCGGGGGTTGTACGTCGTAGCAGATGATCCCACTCGCATAAGAAGCCCAGCCCCTTTGCGGACGGGGGTTGTACCCCGCAGCCCCCTGGTATATAGGAAGGTGCCATGAGGGAAGTAGGGATCCTGCTCGTGGTCGCGGGGCTCGCGATCGCCGTCTTCGGGCTCGCTCTCGCTTTCGGCTGGGGTCTCGGTTGGATCGGGAGGCTGCCTGGCGACATCGTGATCGAGAGGCCGACAATGCGCCTTTACTTCCCCGTCACCACGTGCATCCTCGCAAGTATCGTCCTCAGCGTCATCGTGGCGATCCTGAGGTGGCTCAAGTGAGGGGCCGGGTGGCAGAGGCCATCGTCGAACGGGTGGTCGCCCGCCAGGCGTCGAAGAGCCTCCGGTTCACCGAGGGGGCGCCCGTGGAGATACCCCGACCTCCCTCGGAGGGGATACACCTCTACATCCACGTGCCGTTCTGCATGGAGCTCTGCCCGTACTGCTCCTTCCACCGTTTCCCCTTCGACGGGCAGGCGGCGGTGCGATACTTCGCGGCGCTCAGGAGGGAGCTCGGTCTCTACGCGAGGCTCGGCTACTCCTTCTCGTCGGTCTACGTGGGCGGCGGGACGCCCACGATCCTCATGGACGAGCTCATCGCGACCCTCGAGTGCGTGCACACGCTCTTCGGGCCCTCGGAGATTTCCGTGGAGACGAACCCCGACCGGCTGGACAGAGAGACGCTCGGGCGCCTTGCCGCATGCGGCGTGCGCAGGGTGTCGGTGGGGATCCAGAGCTTCTCCGACAGGATCCTCGAGGCGGTGGGCAGGCTCGCGCGGTACGGGTCCTCGGAGGTGCTCAGAAGGCGCGTTGCCGATGCGTCGGGCGTGGTGGAGACGCTCAACGTGGACATGATGTACGACTTCCCCATCCAGGACGAGCGCATGCTCGGGAAAGACCTCGACGTGCTCCTCGAGATCATGCCGGACCAGATCACCTACTACCCCCTCATGGTTTCGAGCCAAACGAGGTCGCGCATGGAGCGGATCATGGGCTCGACCACGAGAAAGAGGTCGAGGCTGTTCCATGACCTGATAGCAGACGCCCTCGAGGGGCGCTACGTCCCGAACTCGGCGTGGTGTTACTCCAAGGGCGGGGCCGCCATGATCGACGAGTACGTGGTGGGGGGGAGCGAGTATGCCGGTGTCGGGTGCGGTGCGCTCGGGTTCGTGGGCGGGTCGGTGTACGCAAACACGTTCTCGCTCGAGAGGTACATCGAGGCCTTGGGGGCGGGGGCGTCCCCGGTCGCCCACAGCCGTGTCTTCACGACCCGCGAGCTCGCGCGTTACCACCTGCTCATGACGCTGTTCGGGCTGAGACTTGACCTGTCCGAGTTCAGGAGGCGCCTCAAACGCCCATGGTGGTCACTCGTGGGGCCGGAGATCCTCTTCTTCATGCTGCTGGGCGGCCTTCGATCGAGGGGCGGCCGCCTCGAGCTCACCAGGAAGGGGAGGTATTACTGGGTGGTGATGATGAGGGAGTTCTTCACCGCCGTTGACAACTTCCGCGACCAGAGCAGGCGCGCCTCGGGTGTCATTTGAGGCCGGCCGGTTGCGTGAGGCTCACGCGAGCTCGCTCTCTATCTTCTCGACCAGGTAGTCGATGTCGCGCTTGACGGCCAGGTCGCAGGTGTAGCGGTTCTCTATGGTCTCGAGGGAGTGGATGACCGAGGAGTGCTTCCTCATGAACGCCTCGCCTATGGCCTGGAGCGGTTCGCCGGTGTAGCGCCTGCACAGGTATATCGCCACCTGGCGCGGGTACACGATCTCCTTCTTGCGGGAGGGCGAGACGAGCTGTTCCGTGTGGACCGAGAAGCTCTTCGCCACGAGGCTCATGATCGCGGGGATCGTCATCGTCTGCTGCTTCTTGAACGTCCCGTCGAGGAGCTCTCGGGCGAGGTCCATCGACACCGGCCGCTTCATGAGGGAGCTCATGGCGGAGATGGTCAGCACCGCGCTCTCCAGGTCGCGGATGTTCGAGTGCACGTTCTCGCTGATGAAGTCGACGACCTCGTCGGGTATGGTCACGCCGTTCTTGTTCGCCTTGTGCAGGACGATCCTCGCCCTGGTATCCCTGTCGGGCCGCTTGATGTTGATGCTCAGGCCCGATGACAGCCGGGAACGCAGCCCGTTCTCGATATGGGGGATGGAGGCGGGGGGCCTGAACCCCGACAGGATGACCTGCTTGCCGGCGCCGATGAGGTCATCCAGCACATGACACAACTCGAGCTGCGTCTTCTCCTTGTTCTTGAAAAGATGCACGTCGTCGATGAACAGGACGTCCATCGAGGCGCTGCTGTAGAGGTTCCTGAAGGTCTTCATGCAGTCGTTGCGCACCGAGTTCACGTAGTGGTGGGCGAAGTCCCTTGCGGACACGAAACGCACCGGGGTCCTTGGTTTTCGGGACAGGACGTCGTTTCCTATCGCGTGCGCGATGTGGCTCTTGCCGAGCCCGATGTCAGAGTAGAAGAAGAGGGGGTTGTACCTGGCCCACTCGCCCCTGGAGACAGCCTGGGCCGCCTCGTATGCGAAGGCGTTGCAGCTCCCCACGACGAACTCATCGAACGTGAAGTGTGCGTTGAGCCCGGTCGAGGCCTGGGGCTCAGAGCATGCGGGCAGGCTCATCTGCACCGGGGTGCGGTCCATGGTGCGGGATGAACCGTGATCCTGCTTGGCAGGGTCCGTCACCCTGAAGTCCACGTCCACCTTTCTGTCGAGGTGCGATCTGGCGGCCTGGGTGATGAGGTCCCGGTACATCTTGCCGAGGTACTTCTGCGCGAACACGGATGGACACTCGACGACGACCGTGTCCCCTTCCTCGGTGAACGAGACCTGCTCGAGAAGAGCCGCATCCGGTGTACCCTTTGCCCGTAACAGGATGGAATCCTTGATCATTGCAAGATGGTCCACGCAATCCCCCACTGAGATGAACCTCAATCAACGCCCGCCATGATGACCGCGGGTCGGTCAAACGTCAAAGGCAAACCATGGCCGTTATCCTGAGAAGAGGTTTCTTTTGGGGAATTCTCGAATACGCGAGAAATATCAACGAGATACCAAAAAAAAGAACTTTGGATCTCATTTCGGGACAAAGTGTTCAGGAGATCGGATCCACCACAGCCCGGCCGGGTTATCGACAAAATGTCGATAAGTGAGGAGCTTTCGATATCGGCTCATTTCTCTCGTTTTTTGCAAATACGATACAGATCCGCGTACTCACTGGAAGGGGCATCCCAGCTCACATCCTGTTCCATCGCATTGGATATCATGGCATTCAAGAGGGCCTTGTCTTGTGTGTAGATCCTCACGGCTTCCCGAACCGCGTGCTCAAGGTCCACCGCCGAGGGGGAGGCCGCCCGTATGCCGCAGGGCCTGTCCGTCTCGCCCAAGGCCTTCACCGTGTCCTTGAGGCCGCCCACAGGGGTAACGATGGGGATGGTCCCGTACCTCATGCTGATCATCTGGTTGAGGCCGCACGGCTCGAACCTGGAGGGCATGAGGAAGAAGTCCGACCCTGCTTCGATCATGTGTGCGAGCCTCTCGTCGAAGCCGATGTGGACCCCCATCCGGCCCTTGAGCGAGGCCTCGAGCTCTTTCAACCGTTTCTCGTACGCGGGGTTCCCGTTGCCGAGGACCACCACCCTCGCGCCCTCCTGGAGGAGCCCCGGGATGACCTCCAGCACGCAGTCGACGCCCTTCTGTTCCACGAGGCGGCCGATGAGACCGAAGACGGGTGCGTCGGTCGGATCCAGGGAGAAGGCGTCCATGAGGGATCTCTTGCAGAGCGCCTTTCCCCTCAAGTCGGCCTTCGAGTACGTACCGGCTATGTGTTCGTCGGTCTCCGGGTTCCAGGTGTCGGTGTCTATGCCGTTGACGATCCCCGTGAGCTTGTGCGAGACCGAGGACAGGAGCCCCTCGAGGCCGCACCCGAACGCCGGTGTCTGGATCTCGCGGGCGTACGTGGGGCTGACCGTGTTGACCGCGTCCGAGAACACGATCCCCGCCTTCATGACGTTGATCCTGCCGTAGAACTCCATGCACTCGGGGTTGAAGTATTCGTGGGGCAGAAAGAGCATGGGCCACAGGACGGCGTCGAAGAGACCTTGGTAGGCGAGGTTGTGGATCGTGAAGAGGCATCCGACCTCCGTCTGGAGGGAGTCTCTGAGGTAGGCCGGTACAAGGGCGGTCTGCCAGTCGTTACAGTGGACCACGTCGATGTTGCCGAGGGCCCGCACGAGCTCGGCGCATGCCCTCGAGAACAGGGAGAAGCGCTCGAGGTTGTCGGGGTAGTCGTACCCCGAGTAGGAGTAGAGGCCCGTCCGGTCAGAGAAGAGGGGGTGGGAGATGAACAAGATCTCCTTGTGGGAATACACCTGTGCCTCCGTGGGCCCGGCCCCGGTGAGCACGGAGAGGGTGAAGCGCGGCCTCAGCTGGAGGCGCGCGTTCATGATCTCCCTGTAGAGGGGCATGACCACGGTGCAGTCCACCCCCCGGCGCCTGAGCTCGGCGGGCAGGGCGGCGCTCACGTCGGCAAGGCCCCCTGTCTTGGCGTACGGCGTGACCTCCGAGGAACAGAACAGCACCCTCAATGATTCCATGTGTCTATCATACACGAGTGGCCGGGCCCGAGTAAAGGGACACGACCGGTGAGCCGGCAGTCCCTCCGGCCGGGGATGCCCCGGCGGCGTCTTCCTGCCATGTCGCCTCCATCGTGCACCGACGCATCGCTCCGCCTTGACGGCGGGCGGACCTCTTCCCCGGTGGGAAGGGTACGGGGCCGGGGTTCCCCCGCTATCCCCATGGAATCGAAGGGCAGGTGAAGGGAGGAGTGTGCCGGGGGGCGGAAGGCGAACCCCCGGTTTGCTTTCTGTGCACGCGTGGTGTATCGTTCGTGCATGACCAGGGAAGAGTTCGAACGCACCCTCGTGGATTTCGAGACCAAGATCAAGAAGAGGCTCCCCTCGGTCATCGGCGCGTACCTGGCCAACAAGGGCAACAGGGAGTTCGAGGCCTCCTTCACGCACCTGGTGGACACGCTCGACAGGCAGCGCAAGACCCTCCTCAGGGATCTCCCGAAGGTCGCGAGGCTGGACCAGAGAACCAGGTACTTCAACGCGGTGTCCGCCCTGGACGCCCAGCTGAGGAGCATGGCGAACAAGGACGCCTTGAAGGAGAAGCTCAGGCTCAGGCAGAGGCGTGTGCATGAGCCGGTGATCTACGACCTCGGGGAAGGGCCGAGGGCCGGGCTCCTCCTCAACGCCGAGGGCACGGGCGTCGTGCTCGAGACCGAGGAAAAGATCCCTCCGGAATGCGAGGTGTCCATAGAGCTCGCAGGCAGGAAGGCCAGGGGGAAGGCGATGTGGTCCATACCCGAGGAGTCGGGAAGGGCCGAGACGGGGGTGAGGCTCGCAAGCCCCCCCGACGAGTTCGTCGCCGAGATCAACCGCATCATCAGCTCCCTGGAGGGGGGCCCCAAGGGCTGCGTCGATTGACACTGGATGCAGCCCCATAGTATGCGTGCCACATGAGATTTTCCATGTGCACCCTCGGGTGCAAGGTCAACCAGTACGACTCCCAGAAGATCCGTGAAGGCCTGGCGGCCCAAGGCCACAGTGAGGCCCGCTTCGGCGAGGCGGTCGACATGGTCGTCGTGAACACGTGCACCGTGACCCATCGCGCGGATGCGGACGGGAGGAGGGCCGTCCGGAAGGCCCTGCGCACCGGGGCCGAGGTGGTGGTGACGGGATGCCAGGCCGTGGTGTACCCGGAAGCCCTCAGGCGGGCGTTCCCGTCGGCCAGGGTCGTCAGGCCGGACCACGTCCCCACGGTCCTCGGGATAGAGACGCCGAGGTTCGTCTCGGGACTCAAGGGCCACTCCAGGGCCTTCGTCGTGGTCCAGACCGGATGCGACCGTTTCTGCACGTACTGCGTGGTGCCCCACGCCAGGGGCGTCCCGCGCAGCAGGCCCTGGCAGGAGGTCGTCGGAGAGGTGGCGCACCTGGTGAACCTCGGGGTCGAGGAAGTGGTCTTGACCGGTGTCAACACCGGGCTCTACGAGGGGGGGCTCACCCGGTTGGTCCAGAAGGTCCTCAGGTACACAAGCGTCAAGAGGGTCCGCCTGAGTTCCCTCGAGCCCTTCACGGTCGAGGACTGCCTCGCGGATCTGCTGGCGGACGAGCCGAGGGTGTGCGCCCACCTGCACTTGAGTGTCCAGCACGCCAGCGACAGGATCCTCGCATCCATGGGAAGGCCGCTCTCGTCCAGGGCGTTGAGGTCCCTCGTGGAGCTCCTCTCATCTAGCGTTTTGGGCCTGTCCCTCGGCGCGGACGTGATCGTGGGTTTCCCCGGCGAGACGGAGCGTGACTTCCTCGAGACGTACGCGTTCTTCGAGGAGCTGCCCTTCTCGTACCTCCACGTGTTCCCCTTCTCGCCGAGGCCGGGGACGAGGGCGTCGTCCATGGAGGGGCGGGTGGATCCGGGGGTCGTGTCCATGAGGTCGCGGGCCTTGAGGTCGCTCTCGCAGAGGAAACGAAGGGCTTTTGCAGCCTCGAGGGTGGGCTCGGTGGAGGAGGTCCTCGTGACGAGGGCGGAAGAAGGCGGGGTCTTCGGCGTCTCGTCGACGTACCTCGGGGTCTTCTCCAGCACGAAGATCGAGCCCGGCGGCATCGTGCCCGTGAGGATAACCGGGGTCCAGGGTCATGTCCTTACCGGGGAGCCCCTTGTCCAATGACCAGATGGCGGGACTCCTCCTCGAGGCCGCTGAAGCCCTCGAGTTTCTGGAGGAGAACCCCTTCAAGGCGAAGGCCTTCAGGAAGGCCGCAGAGTCCATCGTCCGGCTCGACAAGGACGTCGCCGACCTCGTGGCTGACGGGACGATCCACCTCGTCAAGGGGATCGGACCGTCCATCGCCTCGGTCGTGCGCGCCTGGGTGACCTCGGGCGACACGGCGTTCTTGGACGAGCTCAAGTCCAGGCTCCCCTCCGGGTACGCAGAACTGAGGAAGGTGCAGGGCCTGGGCCCCCGGCGGATACGGAGGCTGTTCGAGGAATACGGCATCCAGGGGCTCGAAGACCTGGCCTCTGCCATAGACGAAGGGAGACTGGCCGGATCCAAGGGGTTCACCGAGAAGACCCTCGACAAGCTGAGGAGGTCGGTCGCCGAGGCGTTGTCGTACCGTGGACTCTTCCTCCTGGACGAGGCCTGGGCATGGATGGAGACGATCAGGGGGGTCCTCGCCGGGGCGGGTATCGAGGCCGAGCCCACGGGAGAGTCCAGGCGCGGCATGGAGGTGCTGGGGCGGGTGGAACTCTTGTGCGCGGGAGGCCGGGAAGAGGCCCTGGGTGTGGCATCGGCGCTCGAGGCCTTCACGGGGCGGAGGCCGGAGCTCTCGGAAGGGCGCATCGCCGTGGGCCTCCCCGGCAGGCCGGAGCTGGTTGTCCACCTGTGTCCAGAGGGCTCGAGAGCGACGGCCCTGTTCTTCACGACAGGAGCGCCAGAACACGTGGAGCAGCTCGTGGCGCGCTCGGCCATCGAGTCGATCCTCGTCACGAAGACGATGGTCTCGAGGCGGGGAAAGCCCGTGGCCCTGGCGCAGGAAGGCGAGATCTACGGCCTGTTGGGCATGCGGGAAATCCCCCCGGAGGCCCGTGAGGGCAGGGCGGTGGAGTGGGATTTCTTTTCGTCCCCCCAAGGCTCGAGGCTCGTGGACCGCGCGGACGTCAAGGGCGTCTTCCACGTGCACACGTCCGCGAGCGACGGCAAGGCGTCGCTTCAGGAGATGGTCATGGCCGCAGGAGCGAGGGGCTACTCGTGGGTCGGCGTCTCGGATCACAGCAGGAGCGCCTACTATGCGGGGGGGCTCTCCGTGGAGGGCCTGGAGGACCAGTGCCGGGCCATCGACGCCTTGAACGAGGGTTCGGCGGGCATCACCGTGCTCAAGGGGGTGGAGTCCGACATCCTGCCGGACGGCTCCCTTGATTACCCCGACGAGGTGCTCCAGCGGCTCGACTTTGTCATCGCGAGCGTGCACTCGCACATGGACATGGACAGGGCCGCCATGACGAGACGGGTCCTTCGGGCCTTGGAGAACCCGCGCACGAGCGTGCTCGGCCACCCGACAGGCAGGCTGCTCTTGTCCAGGAGGCCCTACGAGCTGGACGTGGACGCCGTCTTGGATGCCGCCTCCAGGCTCGGGGTGATCGTGGAACTGAACGCGCACCCCATGAGGCTCGACCTCGACTGGAGGCTGATCAGGGATTTCACCGGGGCCGGGGGGCTGGTGGCGGTGAACCCGGACGCCCACGAGCCCTCGGGCTACGACGACATGCGGTACGGCCTCGTGATGGCCCGCAAGGGGCTGTTGTCCGCGGCCTCCTGCGTCAACTGCATGGACGTGCGCGAGGTGAGAGAGGTGGTATCCAGGCGATGGTCATAGAGTGCGTGGATGTATCGTATCGCTACCAAGGGTCGGGGCCGTGGGCGATAGACGGCGTGACCCTGGAGGTGCGGCCCGGTGAGCGCATGGTGATCACGGGGCCTGCGGGCTCCGGGAAGACGACCCTGCTCCAGCTCATGGACGCACTCGTGCTGCCCGTAAGGGGCGACGTCCTCTTCGACGGCAGGAGCGTACGTGACCTGGCCGCACGGCGGGAACTCCACGCCGTGCGCAGGCGGGCCGGGGTGCTCTTCCAGTTCCCCGAGGACCAGTTCTTTCACCAGAGCGCCTACGAGGAACTCACCTTCTCGTTGCGCAACTTCTTCGGATCGGACGAGAAGGAGATTCACCAGAGGGCGGCCTCGGCCGCCTCGTACCTGGGGCTCGATACGGGCCGCCTCAAGGAGGTCTCCCCCTTCTCGCTGAGCACGGGCCAGAAGCGGAGGCTCGCCCTGGCGAGCGCCCTGGTCATGGAGCCCGAGATCCTGATGCTCGACGAGCCGACCGCCGGTCTCGACCCGGCTGGGAGGAAGGACGTCGCGAGGGTCATCTCGTCGCTGGGAGAGACGGCCGTGGTGGTGGTCACCCACAACCTGGAGGATTTCCTCGGCGTGGCCGAGAGGGTCGTGTGCCTGGACGCCGGCAGGGTCGTCTTCGACGCATCGGTGGAGGATCTCCTCGCGAGGCCGGACATTGCCCGGGGGTACCCGTTCGAGATCCCCCTCGTGGTGAAGGCGCAGCAGTGGCTCCGCGCCGGTGGACTTGAGCTGGACGGGCCGTCCTGGGACATGGACGGCCTCGTCCGTCGCCTGAGGCTGCTGGCAGGCATGCCCGAAAACGGGGAGTGAGGCCTCCCGCGGCGTTCGGGCCAGTTGAAGGCGGCACGGGCGTCGTCCCAGGTCAGCCTCCCGAGGCCGCGGTGCGCATCGCCCTCGGCCGCCCTGCGCCCTCGGGGCGGGCTCAACGCGTGTGCCGGGAAGCGTCGCGACCGGTCGATGCACGGGCTCGTCCCCGGGGCTTTCCGCCGGGTTTCGTATCACTTGACTCTCTGGGGCAAGCCGCTTAATGTTATGTATCGAGGTGGGTGCACATGCCGGAATTCTACGAGATGAAGGTGGCCGGTATCGCTCTCGACCCGAGCAACAATGCCCCCATTGTCATCCTGAGGGACATTGACGGCACATTCATCCTGCCCATCTGGATAGGGATCATGGAGGCGAGCGCCATTGCGGCGGCCCTCGAGGGTGTGGTCTACTCCAGGCCCATGACCCATGACCTCTTCCGGTCCTTCGTCGAGCACCTGGGCGTCGTCGTGGAGAAGATCGAGGTCGTGGACTTGAAGGACAACGTATTCTACGCCCTGATCACCGTGATCAAGGGGGATGAACGTCTCCAGATAGACGCGAGGCCCTCTGACGCCATAGCGATCGCCCTCAGGACGAACTCCCCCATCTACGTGGCCGAACACGTGGTCAAGGACGCCATCCGCGTGGATACGGCCAAGCCCGCCGCCGGCAAGATCATGGTCGGCTTCGAGCAGGACCAGGAGAAGCTCAAGGAGATCCTTGAGAAGATGAACCCCGAGGACTTCGGCAAGTTCAAGGCCTGAAGCCGTAAGGGATGAACCTTGATTCACGCACCCCCATCGTGTATGTTCCCAGCGTGAATGCGCGGGCACCGCTCTCTCGACGCTCAAGGACAAAAAGCCTCACCAAGGCCGTCTTCCAGGCCATGGTGGAAAACGCGCACGACGGCATCTTCGTCCTGATCTCCGATCGTCTTTTCTACGTGAACCCCGCCTTTGCGAGGCTCGTGGGGAGGGATGCCCGAAAACTCGATGGCATGAGGGTGTACGACCTCATGCGCGAGGACTCCGCGCAGGCCATGATGAGGGTCTGCACGGAGCTGGGGCGAAACCCTGAGGCCGAGGCCCGCAGGATCGAGGTCGTCTTCAAGACCGCCGCCGGCCATGAGAGGATCGCATCGGTCTCGAGCTCGGTCATCACCGTGGCCGGCGGTGAGGCCACGCTCCACGTGGCTCACGACGTCACCAGGCGCAAGGGCATGGAGCAGGGCCTCGAATCCACGAACAGGTTCCTCGCCGGGCTGATTGCGAGCTCCTCGGACGCGATCGTCGCCTCCGATCTCAAGGGGCACGCCCTCATCTTCAACAGGGCTGCCGAGGAGATCACCGGGTACACGGCCTCCGAGATGCTCGACCACAAGACGAACATCGCCGCGTTCATCCTCCCAGGCGAGCGGGACAGGATCCTGGACATGCTCGATAGGGGCACGCAGGACAACCCGAGGTGGGTGGTCAGCGAGGAGACGAAGATCATCGCCAAGGACGGGTCGGTCATCCCCATATCGCTCTCGGTCTCGTACCTCTACTCGGACGGCAAGCCGGTCGCGGCCATCGGCATCTTCAGGGATCTGAGACCGGTCAAGGCGGTCCAGGAGAGGCTCAGGGAGTCCGAGAAGAAGTACAGGATGCTCGTCGAGAAGACCCAGGACGGGATCTTCGTCTACCAGGACCACCGCTTCAGGTACACCAACCCGGCCTTCAGGGAGCTCCTCGGCTACTCCGAGGAGGAGCTGGCGACCATGGGCCTCAAGGATATCGTCAGGCCCGAGCTCGCCGTCATGATCGAGACCAGGTACGAAAAGCGCATCAGGGGGGAGAAGGTCCCGGACCAGTACGAGATCGCCCTGAGGTCGAAGGACGGCGCTTGGAGGGCCTTCGAGATCACGCCGTCGATCATCGAGTATGAGGGCAGGCCTGCGACACAGAACGTGATCCGGGACATCACCCAGAGGAGGGAGGCCCAGAAGGCGCTCAGGGCCAGCGAGGCGAAGTACCGCGCCACGGTCGAGCACACGGGCACGGCCATGATGATCCTCGACGAGGACTACACGATCACCTTCGCGAACAACCAGTTGGAGCGCCTCAGCGGGTACACGAAGGAGGAGATCGTCGGGAAGATGCGCTGGACGGAACTCGTCCACGAGGAGGACGTGGAGCGCATGAAGCAGTATTCGCGCGCCAGGCGCACGGGGGACAAGGACGTGCCCTCGCAGTACGAGTTCCGTTTCGTCGACAAGAACGGCGCGGTCAGGGATGCGTTCCTCACCATCGGCATGATCCCGGGAACCAGGCAGAGCATCGTGTCCATCATGGACATCACCGAGATCAAGCGCATGCAGCGCGAGCTCGAGCATGCCCGGAGGATGGCGGTGCTGGGGGAGATGTCGGCTCACGTGGCCCACGAGGTGCGTAACCCCCTCCAGAAGATAAAGACCGGGGTGGAGCTGCTCTCGGCCTCGCTCGACATGGACGAGAGGCAGCGCAGGCAGCTGCAGGGGGTGAAGGACGGGGTGGAAAACCTCGAGAAGTTCGTGACGCAGATCCTCGAATGGACCAGGTCCGGCGAGATCAAGCCGAAGACGCACAGGATCAGCAACATCATGGACGGCCTCCTGTTCAACATGGCCGACGCGCTCGAGCAGCGCCGCGTGGTCGTGAAGACCGATTACGACCCCCAGGCCGACACCCTGGAGATAGACGGCATCCAGATGCGCCAGGTGTTCGTCAACATCATCGAGAACGCCCTGGATGCCATGCCAGAGGGAGGCACCCTCCACGTGATCACGCGCCGACTCGAGCATGAAGGGAAAGAGGCCTCCGGCGGGACGGGGGGCGTGGCGGCCCCGATCGTGGAGATCCGGGTCCTGGACACCGGGTGCGGCATCCCCGCCCAGGAGCGCCAGAAGGTGTTCCATCCGTTCTACACGAGAAAGGCCAAAGGCACCGGCCTGGGGCTCGCCCTCGTCAAGAAGGTGATCGACATGCACAAGGGTGAGGTCCACGTCGAGGAGGCCCCAGGCGGCGGGACGGCGCTCGTCATCCGGCTGCCAGTCCGCCAGGAGGGCCCCGGGGGGATCACGGGCGTCGGTGACGCCGAGCGAGGCGCTCGATGAGGAGAAGCGAGGAAATGTCCGAGAGGAAGAGGGTCCTCCTCGTGGACGACGAGGAGGTGTTTCTCGAACAGCTCAAGGAGGCCCTCGAGAACTCCAGGCTCGACCTGGAGATCGAGACCGCCAGCGACGGCTTGGAAGCCCTGCAAAAGATCGAGGCGCGCAGGCACGATATCGTGATCACCGACCTCAAGATGCCGCGCATGGACGGCCATGCCCTCCTCAGGGAGATCCACAGCCGTTTCCCGACGACCTACGTGGTCGTCGTCACCGCGTTCGGGAGCGTCTCCGCCGCGGTCGAGGCGATGAAGTACGGGGCCTATGACTTCCTCGAGAAACCCTTCAACATGGAGACCCTCGAGATATCGATCACCAAGATCCTCAGGCAGCACGAGATCCTCAGGGAGAACATAGAGCTCAAGGGCCAGATCCAGCAGCATGCAGAAGGCCTGGACCAGCTCGTGGGGTCGCACCCGAAGATGCAGAGGGTCTACGAGCAGATCCTCACGGCCGCGGAGACGGACCTCACGGTGCTCATCCTCGGCGAGACCGGCACGGGCAAGGAGCTGGTGGCCAGGTCGATACACTCGAGGAGCGAGCGCAGGTCGAGGCCTTTCGTGGTGATCAACTGCGCCGCCATCCCGGAAAACCTGCTTGAATCCGAGTTCTTCGGCCACGAGAAGGGCGCCTTCAGCGGCGCCGTGAGCCAGCGCATCGGCAAGTTCGAGAAGGCCCACACCGGGACGATATTCCTCGACGAGATCGGCGACATACCCCTCGACCTCCAGGCGAAGATACTCCGCGTGCTCGAGGACCACAAAATCACGAGGCTCGGGAGCAACCGCGAGATAGAGCTCGACTTCAGGGTCATCTGCGCGACGAACCGCCCGATCCAGGACATGATCAAAAAAGAACTGTTCAGGGAGGACCTCTACTACCGCATCAACGTCCTGCCCATCATCATCCCCCCCTTGAGGGAACGCAGGGAGGACATACCGCTGTTGGCCGGGCACTTCATGGCCAAGTACTCCAAGAAACTCAACTCGCCCGTCAAGGGGATCTCGCCCAGGGCGATGGAACAGCTCGAGCGTTACCGGTGGCCGGGAAACGTGCGCGAGATGGAGAACGTGATCCAGCACGCCATGGTATCCACCCGTTCGGAGTGCATAACCGACTTCCCCGAGCTGCGCAAGGTGCTGGAGAAGGAAACGGAAAGCGCGACGGTGCAGGCCCAGGTCGAAGACGGTTCCATCCTCGTCGAGGCCCCCGAGGGGAACGACTACCACTCCATCAAGAAGGCGCTCCTCGAGCAGTTCGAGCGCACCTACTTCGCCCATCTCCTCGCCAAGCACGGTGGGGTCATAGCCGAGGCCGCAAGGGAATCGGGCCTCAACTACAAGACCTTCTACCTCAAGGCGGAAAAGTATCATCTCACGAAGAAGCGAGGATGGCACCCCTGAAAGGCGCATCGGGAGCAGAGACACCCACCGGTCCCGGCATGGAAGGGGACACCCGCGGGAGTGCCGGGGAGAAAGGCGCCGTCTTCGTCGCCTCCGTCACCTCGTTCATGACCCCGTTCATGGGGTCGTCGGTGAACATCGCGTTGCCCGCGATAGGGAAGACCTACGCCATGGACGCGGTGCTCATGGGGTGGGTCACGACCTCGTATCTCATAGCCACGGCGGTGTTCCTCCTGCCTCTGGGCAGGGCCTCGGACCTCGTGGGGAGGAAGCGCATCTTCGTTTCCGGGATCCTCGTGTTCACCGGGGTCAGCCTCTGCATACCCCTTTCGTGGAGCGCGACGGCCCTCATCGCCCTGAGGGGGGTCCAGGGAATGGGCGGCGCCATGATCTTCGGCACCGCCATGGCCATCCTGGCCTCGGCCGTCGCCCCCCGGCGCAGGGGCAGGGCGATCGGGATCGCAACGGGGGCCACGTACGCGGGGCTCACGGCCGGGCCTTTCCTGGGGGGACTCCTCACCGAGGGGCTCGGGTGGCAGAGCATCTTCATCGTCTGCGCCCTGGCGGGCGCCGCGGTCTTCGTGGTCGCCGCGAGGTGCGTAAGGCCGGACACAGGCGCTCCCTCAGGCGGGTCGTTCGACCTCGCAGGTGCATCGGTCTATGCGGGGGCCCTCGTCGCCCTCATGCTCGGCCTTGCCCGCGTGAGGACCGCTTCCGGCGTCACCCTCCTCGTCGCGGGCGCCGCAGCCATGGGGGTCTTCCTGCTCTGGGAGGGCAGGCAGGCATGTCCCCTCGTGAACACGGCACTGTTCAGGTCGAACCGGGCCTTCACCTGGTCGAACGCAGCCGCGTTCATACACTACAGCGCCACCTTTTCCACCTCGTTCTTGATGAGCCTCTACCTCCAGTCGGTCAGGGGGTTCGGCCCGTCAGGCGCCGGCGTGGTGCTCGTCACCCAGCCCGCGGTCATGACCGTGCTCTCGCCGCTCGCGGGGCGTCTCTCGGACAGGATCGAGCCCCGCATCCTGGCATCGCTTGGCATGGTCATAACGTCCGTCGGCCTCGCCCTGCTCGCATCCTTGGGGCAAGGGACCGAAACGCCGTGGATCGTCTCCTGCCTCGGCCTCGTGGGGCTCGGGTTCTCACTGTTCTCCTCGCCGAACACCAACGCGGTCATGAGCTCCGTTTCCCCGGGCGACTACGGGATGGCATCCGGCGTGCTCGCCACCATGCGGATCACGGGCCAGTCCTTCAGCATGGCCGTCGTGCTCCTCGTGATCTCCCTGTTCCTGGGAGATCGTGGAACGGCCCACGTGGACCAAGAGGCGTTCATGACCGCGATGCGCACGGGGTTCGTGTTCTTCTCGCTGCTCGGCATACCGGGCGTCCTCGCGTCTCTTGCGAGGGGAGAGGTGCGAAAGAGACCCGGCTGAGGCCGCCTCCGCACATGTCGTCAACCCGTTCGGTCATGGCTGGGGCGGGACGTGCGCACCCGTACCGCGGGCGTTTGTCAACGAGGGCCTGGGGGTCGTGAGCCCCAGACCGGCCTCAGTACTGGAGGAGGTTCCCGGCTGGACAAGGCAGAGTCACGGCATGTTCATGCGAGGAGATCTGTGGGCCGCATCAGCCGGCGACAGAAGGTTCCCACGGGGATGACGTGTGAGATGCCCCTCGAGCGCGCTCATTGGGGTGGTGAGGGATTGCGTGGCGTCCGTGGAGTGTTGATCGGGATGCCGCCTTGCGACCGGGATCCGGAGAAGGACCGCAAGCCGGGCCGATGGCGTTTCATGAGGCGGTTTCGTGGTTGGTGCCACCGGCCCGCCGTGGTGGGGTGCGCCCTTGGTCTGGGTGCTGTCTCAAGGTGCAGGGCGCTTCGGGCTCTTCGCCTGCGGTCACATCGAGCCCGCCCCCCTTCATGCATGGTTCTCAGGTGTAGAGCGCCCTCGCGTTCTCCCAGTACAGCGTCCCCCAGGGGTTCTTCGCGGGGTTTCCGGCGCAGGCCGGGCAGAAACGCGACACCGTGATGTGCCGGGTATCGAGGGACGTGATCTCCACGTGGCTGCACTCGGGGCACACGGGCCTTGCGCATCCTGCGCACGCGAGGTCGAGGTACAGACCGCACTGGCATGTCTGAGGTTTCAATGCCGGTTGCATCGTTGGCTCCTCCTGGTTGCTTTTCGTGAACCGCATAGAGTTTTGCCAGATCCATGCCACGTCCGGACAGGTTCTTCCCGGGGGTCTCGAGAGCGCATACATGCTGTACTATCGGGGAGATGGGGGCGCCCTTTCCTCGTGAGGACCATGGCGGTCATCCGTAATTATGGTTTCTGGACCATAAACTATGGCGGGTGCGCACTATGGTCGGGGCACCACTTCGGTGTCGGTGGGTGACCGTGCATCGCCGGGCGGCCTTCATGCCGGTGCGCGATGAGACGGGCTGGACGGTGGACTCAACGGCCTTGTGTCCAGGCCGTTGACCGGCTTTACAGGCCAGGGCGCGGCCCTGGGCAAGAGGGGGATCGCGTGGTCTTTGTTCCACGAGAGGCAGGGCCCCGGCCCGTGTCGAGGCCGCCCAAACAGTGGTGTTCCTGTCGCATTGCGCCTCGCGGCGCTTCCGGGCCGGGAGGTCGAGGCCGCAAGGGGAACGGCCGGCATGAAGAGGCGTGTGACCCTCGGAGGAAAACGGGTGACGGCCGTGTCCTGCGTGATGCCCGGGCATTCGCACGCCCCCACCCACGAACAGGGACATCCCGACGGGGGGCCTGTTGTCCCGAGGCGCTTGCGCTGAATGGCCCTCAGCTGGTAGCATCGCGTCTGCGAGGACTCTCGTCTCCGGAGGTTGGGGCCATGGCCGATAGGACAGCGAGCGTGGCGATCCCGGTGGGTCTCGAAGGGCATGACGCCCTCATCGTGGTCGATGTGCAGAACGACTTCATGCCGGGAGGCGCCTTGGCAGTGCCCGGCGGGGACGAGATCGTGCCCGGGGTGAACGCCTTGATGGAGCGTTTCGCGGACGAGGGCCTCACCGTGGTGCTCACGCAGGACTGGCACCCTGCAGGGCACCGGTCGTTTGCGTCGGCGCACAGAGGGAAACGCCCCTTCGATCCCCACGAGGAGCCGGGTGTCGGCCCGGTGCTCTGGCCGGACCATTGCGTTCAAGAGAGCCTCGGCGCCGACTTTCACCCGGCGTTGCGCACCGGTCTCGCCCATGTCGTCCTGAGGAAGGGGACGAGAAGGGGTGTGGACAGTTATTCCGGTTTCCTGGAGAACGACCGGGCCACCCCCACAGGCCTCGCCGGCTGCCTGAAGGACAGGGGGGTCAAGAGGATCTTCGTGTGCGGGCTCGCCCTGGATTACTGCGTCTTCTTCACTGCCGCAGACGGGGTGCGCCTCGGCTTCGAGGTGTTCGTCCTGGCCGAGCTGTGCCGGGCCGTGAGTCCCAGGCCTGAAGATCGAAGCCGCATCATGGACGAGATGGCGTCGATAGGGATAAGGGTGTCCGTGGACACAAAGGGCGGCGGGGGGCAGACCTGAGGATCATGGCGTCGCCGGAAAAGGACCCGCCATCCACTTGCGATCCGCAGGGTTGTTCTTCGCCGGGCTGTGCGCTCGGGAAGCCCGATCTCGAATGGGGCGCGTAATCGGCGAGGTCTCGCTGGATGGGCGTGAGACACCTGGCCGCGGCGTGAGCCCCTTGCATGGAAGGCCCGCGCTCGCCCCGCTCCGGGTATGGGTGCAGCTGGGAAGCGGCCGTGCCGGTAGATGACGGCCGACTGGTCTTTGTCTCCCCTCGACATGAGCGGGCGCCGTCTCGGGATGGGGGATGCTTGGTGCCCGACCCCAGGGTGGACGAGGGAGCAAGGCGGCATGAGCCGGGGACCTCTCGAGGTGGAGGATCCTTCCGGACGTCTCCCCTGGCGTCACCCACCGGTGAGGCATCTCTTGACGGCCCGAGCGAGCACGCCCATGGTGAAGGGCTTGTCGAGGTACTCTCTGATGCCCATGGCGAGCGCCTCGTCGCGGCCGATGAGTTCGCTGAAACCGGTCATGAGGATCACGGGCAGTCCCGGCCTGAGCCTCAACAGCTGCGAGGCGAGCTCTGCGCCGGTGATCCCGGGCATGGTCTGGTCGGTGACCACGCAGGAGATCGCCTCGGTGCATTCCTCGAACCTGTCGAGGGCCTCCATGCCGGAGGCCGCGGTCACCACCCGGTAGCCCGCCTGCTCGAGCATGGCCGTCGCGATGTGGAGGACGGACTCCTCGTCGTCCACGACGAGTACCGTCTCGCCGTCACCTTTCGGGATTTCGTCCACCGAGTGGTCCTGTGTCTCGGGCTCTTTACCCCTCATGGGAAGGTATACCACGAAGGTGCTGCCACGGCCGACCTCCGAGGTGACCGTCACGGTCCCTTCCAGTGCGCTCACGATGCCGTGCACCGTTGCGAGGCCGAGGCCCGTGCCCTTGCCCTTCTCCTTTGTCGTGAAGAAGGGGTCGAAGATGCGCTTCATGGTGTGCTCGTCCATCCCGCAGCCGGTGTCTGAGACCGTGACGGCCACGTACGGGCCCGGCGCGAGCCCCGGGGTCCTGCGGGTCGACTCCTCGTCCAGGTCGACCTTGTCCACCCTGACCGTGATGAGGCCTCCCTGGGGCGGCATGGCCTGGTAGGCGTTCGTGCAGAGGTTCAGGATGATCCGGTGGATCTGCACCGGGTCGGCGTTGACGAACCCCGCATCCGGGTCCAGGTGTTCCTCTATCCGTACGGTGCTCGGGATGGATGCCCTGAGGAACTTGAGAACCTCCTTGGCCACGCTCTGGATCCGTATCTGCCTTCGCTCGTTTTCCATCTGCCTGCTGAAGGTGAGGATCTGCCGGATGAGGTCGCGGGCCCGCTCGCCCGCCTTGAGCACCTCGGCGATGTTCTCCCGTGCCAGGTTGTTCTCGGGGAGCTCCTCGATCGCGAGCTCCGCGTAGCCGAGGATGGCCACGAGGATGTTGTTGAAGTCGTGGGCGATCCCTCCCGCGAGCGTGCCGATCGCCTCGAGCCTTCCCGCCCTCTCGAGGTGGGCCTGTGCGAGCTCTCGCTCGTGTTCCATCTCCTTGCGGCGGGTGATGTCCTCCGCCGTGCCCACGCGGCAGGAGGGCGCGCCCTGCGCGTCGAAGACCGGGGTGAGCCTCATGTGGATCCATCCCCAGGAGCCGTCCGGTCTTTCGATCCTGAACTCGAGGGCGGCATCCCTTTCCGCATCCTCGTTCACGGCCTTCCGCACGAACGCCCTGTCGTCCGGGTGCACGAGATCCATCCAGGCCCTCGGGTTCCCACGGAGAGCGTCTTCCCCCATCCCCAAGATATTCCTGCATGCCGGGTTCACGTAGATGAGGCCGTCGAATGACGGGGTTACCATGAAGAACATCATGGGGATGGCCTCCGCCATCCTCCTGAAGCGCTCCTCGCTCTCCCTGAGGGCCCTCTCGGCCTCCTTTCTCTCCGTGATGTCCCTGGCGAAGGCCCAGCAGAACTGTCTGCCCCTGAACGTGAGGAGGTTCGCGTTGATCTCCACGGGGAATACGCCTCCGTCCTTCCTGAGGAGGAACGTCTCGTAACTCAGTCTCTGCTGGCGCTTCAAGTCTTCCCACCTGCGATCCCACGAGTCCCCGCCGGAGCGCGGGTGGATGTCGGGCATGTGCATGCGTGTGAGCTCGTCCTTGGTGTATCCGAGCGAAGCGCAGGCCGCCTCGTTCACGTAGATGATGCGGCCTTCGCCGTCGACCCAGAAGGCGCACTCCGCAATGTGCTCCACCGCGAACTGGACCTGGGCTATGGCCTCCTCGAGCTTCTTGCGCTCGGAGATGTCCCTGGTGATGCCCACGACGCCGATGACCTCCCCGGTGTCGTCCCTCAAGGGGCTCGCCGTGACCTCGGTCCACAGGGTGGAGCCGTCCTTTTTCCAGAGCTCGAGCTCGATGGTCCTCGACCAGTGCGCCTCCCTCTGGACGCCGGACCGTTCGCGTTCGAGCTCCTCCACGAAGACCCTCGTAGCGTACGCGTAGGACTCGGGGGTGAGCACCTCGTCCATCCTCTGCCTGAGGACCTCCTCCACGGTGAATCCCCTCATCCTCTCGACGGACGGGCTCACGTAGGTATGGTTGAGGTCGAGGTCGAGCACCCAGATCACGTCCTGGACGTTCCTGGCGAGGAGGCGGTAGCGCTCCTCGCTCTTTCTGAGCTCCTCCTGGGCCTCTTCCACCTCGGTCACGTCCATGATGAACCCCTCGATGGACTGGACGTTCCCCTCGGCGTCGAACACACCCTGGCCCTGTTCCCATACCTTGAGGGTCCTGCCGTCTTTCGTGACGATCCTGTAGGTGATCTGGAAGCGCTCCCGCCGAGCTAGCGAGCGCTGCACCTCCTCCCAGACCTTTTCCCTGTCGTCAGGGTGTATGAGGTCGGCATAGGACACCGCCTTGTTGTGCACGAGTTCTTCCGGGGTGTACCCCGTCAGGCCGAGCGAGGCGCTCCCCACGAAGTCCATGGTCCAGTCACGGTCGTTCTTGCAGCGGTACGCCATGCCCGGCAGGTTGTCGACGAGCGTCTCCAGCTGCCTGCGTCGCTCGGCGAGGTCCTCCTCGGCCTTTCTCTTTTCCGTGACGTCGATGCCGATGCCGAAGACGAACTCGGGTGTCCCGTCGGGCTTGAATACCGCGCAGCTCCTCCACTCCACGACGAGGACCCCGCCGTTCTTCGCGGTGAGCCTCGTTTCGTGCACGACCGGCCTGCCCGTGCCCACCACCGCCCTCAGCACGTTGTCGAACGACTCCCGTTCCTCCCTCGGGAGGAACAGGTCCTTGTAGTCCCTTCCCAAAACCTCGGCCTCCCTGTAACCGAGCGCCTCCAGCATGGCCTGGTTGATCATGATCACAGAGCCGTTCACGTCTACGGCGCCGAAGAACGCGGGAGAGGTCTGGATGATGGTTTTGACCAGGTCCCGCTCCCTGCGCAGCCTCCTGGTCATGGTGACCCGTTGCGTGATGTCCCGGGCGATGCCGCGCACGGCCGTCGGCCTGCCGTAGGCGTCCCTCACGAGGGAGTTGCGGTATTCGATGATGCGCTCGGTGCCGTCCTTGGTGACAATGGTGAAGAAACCCTCGTCGCGGCCCTTTCTCACGACGTTCTGAAGGTAATTGACGAAGCGGTCTCTGTGGCGTTCGGGAAGGATGTCCTGCACCCTGAGGCTCTCGAGGTCTTTCTCCGTGTAGCCCGTTTCCTTCTTGGCGGCGAGGTTGGTCTCCATGAACCTGCCGTTCAAGTCGTGGAGGTAGACGAGGTCGGATACGTTCAGGAAGATGTCCCGGTATTTCGCCTCGCTCTCCCGCAAGGCGAGTTCCGCCTTCTTCCAGTCCGTGATGTCCCGTATCGTCTCGATGGCCCCAATGACGCTTCCCGAAGGGTCTGTCAGGAGTGACGCCTTGGCGTGGAGGTACCGTTCGGCGCCCCGCACCGTGGCCGGCCCCTGCGCCGTGATCGTTTGCCCCTCCCTCTTGACCCAATCGTACTGCTTCTCCGCCTGTTCGTCGGGCGTGAAGAGGAGGTCGACGAGCATGGGGCGTCTCTCGCCGTAGAATGCCTCCGCGTGGGCGCCCTGTCTCCTCCCGATCATTTCTTCGGCCTGCATGCCGGTTAGACTCGCCATTGCCTTGTTCCAGATGATCACCGTGCCCTCGGTGTCGATCGCGAAGGTGGCATCCGGCAGAGAGTCGGAGAGCCTCGCCAGGTCCTCGAGGCATTTCCTCTTCTTCACGGGCTTCTCCACCGCACGGGCGGTGTCCGCCGCCGATCTCTTTGCCGTCACCTTGGCTGCTGGTATGCCTTTGCCCCTGGGCTTCATGCTCTCACAACCTCCGGGCTCTCTCACGACCGCTTGGCTGTCCCAAGACACCGGCGCCGGCTCGAGGTCCGGGCATCCTTCTCCGGCGGCCTTCTGCTGTCGTGGCCAGGCCGCATCCCTCGCGCCGCCTTGCAAGGCAGCCCATCCGGGTAAAGGGCTCCCCCGAACCCTTCATGCGTTCATGTCCGGGCCTGCCGACGGCCGGTCTCTCTTCGTCCCATACTGCATGCCGACACCTCTGTTATCGGAATCCGTCGCGGGAAGGATGAACGTCATCGGTATGGACAAGGCCGAGGCTCCCGGGCTGTCTCTTGGTGATTCTTGAATAAGGAGAATAAGGCCGCCCTTGACGATGTCAAGGATGCCTGTCATCGCCGTAAGGTAAGAACAGGCGGCGGGAATGCAACCGCTTCCTGGAACGATGCGTGGCCGGTCCGTGCCGTGCCGCCCGGTGCAGAACCCGCGTGGAGTGGGCGCGGGTTCTCAGCCGTCAGGTCATGCAATGATGCGGGCCTTACCGGTAGGCAGAACACGCATGAAGAGGGCGCGGGTTCTTCGTGTCATAGCCGAAGGTACCGGCAATGGCAGAATCCGCGTGAAGCATGCGCGGGATCTCAGCCCGGAGGCCTGGGCGCCGGGCGCGCGTGCATGCAGGAGGCTGGGTCCCCGCGGGCGGTCAGGACATCTTCTCTCCCGGCACCATATCTCCTGGCGGCTCGCCCTAGAAGGGCTTTGAAGGCGGCACCGGTCAGGACACCTTCGCTCCCGGCGACATGTCGCCGTCGACCGTGCAGATGCGCCAGTGATCGCCGCTGCCCGCGGCCAGGATCATGCCTTCCGACAGGCCGGACCTCATCTTCCTCGGCCTGAGGTTGGCGACCACCAGCACGAGCTTCCCGACGAGCCCGACCGGCTCGGGATAGGCCTTCCGTATGCCAGCGACGATGTTCCTTGGTCTCGGCTCCCCGAGATCCACCAGGAGCCGCACCAGCTTGTCCGAGCCTTCCACGGCGTGCGCCTCGAGCACGCGCCCCACCCTGAGGTCGACCTTGGTGAAGTCCTCGATGGTGATCTCGCGGGCCTCCACGCCATGGTCACCTTCCGAGGGAGAGGCGCCCTTGCCCTCCGCGGCCGTTTCCGAGCCTGGTCCAGCGGCCTTGCCGGCAGAGGCCTTCTCGATCTTCGCCCAGGTGTCCCTGAGCTGGACGGTCCTGTTGAAGACGGGCCTGCCCGGCGACGTTGCCTTCGGGTCGACGCAGAAGTAGCCCTGGCGCTCGAACTGGAACCTGCTGTAGGCGGGGGCGTCCTTGACCGAGGGCTCCATCTTGCACCCCCTGAGGACCACGAGGGAGGCGGGGTTGAGGAAGTCTTTGTAGTCCCTGCCCGTCCTCTCGGCCTCGGCGGCGATGTTCTCCACCGTGAAGAGACGGTCGTACAGCCTCACCTCCGCCTCGACGGCGTGCTCGGCCGACACCCAGTGGATGGTGCCCCTGACCTTTCTGCCGTCGGGTGCATCGCCGCCTCGAGAGGCTGGGTCGTAGGCGCACCTGACGCCCACGGTCTCGCCGGTCCGGGGGTCTCTGTCCACCCCGGTGCAGGTCACGAGGTAAGCGCCCCTGAGCCTCACCTCCTTGCCGGGTGCGAGCCTGTGGAATTTCGGGGGCGGGTCCTCGCTGAAATCGTCCCGCTCGATATACAGGGTCTTGCAGAAGGGGACCTTCCTCGTCCCCATCTCAGGCCTGTCCGGGTGGTTCGGTATCTCGAACTCCTCGACAAGGCCCTCGGGGTAGTTCTCGATGGTCAGCCTCAGGGGGTCGAGCACGGCCATCACGCGCGGACACCGTTCGTTGAGGTCTTCCCGTACCACGTGCTCGAGCAGCGCCAGGTCCACCATGCTGTCTTTCTTCGACACGCCGATGCGATCGCAGAATTTCCTGATGGCCTCTGGCGTGTACCCCCTGCGGCGCAGCCCGGCGATGGTCGGCATGCGCGGATCGTCCCAGCCCTCCACCACGCCCAGTTCCACGAGCTCCAGGAGCCTCCGCTTGCTCATGAGGGTGTAGCTGAGGTTCAGCCTCGCGAACTCGATCTGCTGGGAGTGGAACATGCCGAGCTTCTCCAGGAACCAGTCGTACAGCGGGCGGTGATCCTCGAACTCGAGCGTGCAGATGGAATGGGTGATGCCTTCGAGGGAGTCGGAGATGGGGTGGGCGAAGTCGTACATGGGGTAGATACACCAGTCGTCGCCCGTCCGGTGGTGCGTCGCCCTGAGGATCCTGTAGATCACGGGGTCCCTCATGTTCATGTTGGGAGAGGCCATGTCTATCTTCGCCCTGAGCGTCCTCGAGCCGTCTTCGAACTCGCCGGCCCTCATCCGCCTGAACAGCTCGAGATTCTCCTCCACGCTGCGGTTGCGATACGGGCTCTCCCTGCCCGGCTCGGTGAGGGTCCCCCGGTACTGCCTGACCTCCTCCGGGGTGAGGTCGCACACGTAGGCGAGCCCCTTTTTTATGAGCTCCTCGGCCAGCTCGTAGGTCTTCTCGAAGTAGTCCGAGGCGAAGAACATCCGGTCCCCCCAGTCCATCCCGAGCCACCTCACGTCCTCGATGATGGAGTCGATGTACTCCTGGTCCTCCTTGGAGGGGTTCGTGTCGTCGAAGCGCAGGTTGCACAGGCCTTCGTACTCCTGCGCGATGCCGAAGTTCAGGAAGATCGACTTGGCGTGGCCTATGTGCAGGTAGCCGTTCGGCTCCGGCGGGAAGCGCGTGTGGACCTTACCCTCGAACCTCCCGGTCCTCATGTGGTCGTTGATGATGGCCCTGATGAAGTCAACGGGCCTGGACGGGTCTGTTGCGCCTGAAGGTGGTGCGTTCTTCGTCGGTCCTGCCATGGACGGGTACCTCGGCACTCACGTTGAGTTCTATGTCTTATACCACAGGGACGAGGCGTTTTGAACGGCTGAACGCATGGTCCAAGCCCGTGACGGGCGGCGGTGCCTCACCTCCGCCGCGAGCGGCGGCGTCGTGCAAGCCGGCGTCTTGGGCGGCGTATGGGGCGTGACGAGCGGCTTCGTGAACGGGGACGTCCTCTGCGGGCTCTTGGGACCTCGTAAGTGGTGTCAAAGGTATCGCGACAGACCTCGTCCCGAACGGCCGAGGGTGCGCTTGAGCACCCTTGTCCGAGGCGTTTTCGCCGACGAAGGCCGGGTGTCATGCAGTGCATCGAAGGAATGCGCATCCAGGACGCAGAGGGTGCCAAACGGTCACGTCCGAGCCGGAGCCCAGAACATCGGGTTTTCCCTGAGTCGTCCCGCCCGGCCTGGAACGTCTGTGTTCAGAGAATGTCCGTTGACAGGCAGGGTGTTTTCATGCATCGTTGAGACCAATGTAGGCCATGAAGCAAGACGTCCAGCGCCGTTGACGACCAGCACATCCGTGAGCCGCACACTGGTCGCTTCCGTATTCATGGGCCGTGATCCACGGGGTATCGTGGCGAGCATGATTGGTGAAGGTGCAGAGTCCCTGGAACTCTTGTGGCGGCAAGGAGACGGGGATTTGCTCGTCGGTTGCAGGTACACGGAAACAGGATTGTTCGGGGCTAAGATCATTCCATAGAACAGATGGACACGCACAGCCGGCTGGTATGGTGCGCCTTTTCTCGGGCCTGTCCGCAGTCACGGGCAGAGGTTGAGAGAACGGTGCACGCGGACCTGGAGGCAATGAGGTGCGGGGGAGGGCATGTATGACGAGAGGAGAGCTGAAACGGCGTATCGGGTGGTATGTGCTGGCGGCGGTGTGCTGCCTGCAGGCAGGTTTTGCGGCGGCATCTGGGGCATGGGCTGCGACCCAGTCCATAGATGGTGACCCCCTGGATATCTTTGTGGACGACACGGGGACAATGGCCCTGTGGTATCAGGGCGTCTACCAGTACTATAGCGAAGATTCCTGGGGATCGGTGCTCATGTTCGACGTGGGGGATGGCATCCCCGTTACCGAGAAATATGGCAGCAGCTACCAGGTCGGGTATGGTGCCACGGCGTTCACGCCGGTCGGAAATACGAAACCCAACACCTGGAGGATCGTCACGGTGATGGATGCGGGGGACTCGGGGGTGACCGTCACCCAGACGGTGGACTACACGAACGGACAGAGCTACTACAAGATGACGTGGACGATCACGAACGACAGCGGCGTGACGTACACGAACTGCAAGTTCTTCCACGGCGGAGACACCTATTTCGGGGGGGATGACGCCGCGCGGAGCTACTGGAACGAGACCCTGGGCATGATCTATCTGAGGAACCCGGATGTGAGCGGGATCATGGGTTTCTACGGCGGTGTCGGGTCGCGTGCGGACCGGTATTACGGCGGGTATTATGATGATGGAAACGAGTATGCCGTAAATGTTGGTGACCTGCCGAATGAGGCTGACCCGAATTATATCGATGCCGGTTACTATCTCCAATGGAACCGGGCGAGCCTCGAGCCCGGCCAGTCGTGGGTGATAACGGCCTACGAGAAGTGGACCGAGGCCGGCAATGTGCAGGTCATCGCGCCCTCCGATGAAACCCGCAACGCTGGGGAGGTGGTGGATCTCAACTTCATTATCCAGAACTTCCAGGAGGATACCGATACCTTTACCCTTCATGCGGCGTCCGATCTCGGCTGGCAGGTGAGTCTGCCGGGCGGGGACACCGTGAGCGTCGATTCCGGAGAGGTCGCGACGGTCTTGGTGAGAGTCAGGGTGCCGTCAAGTGCCGTAGGGCTGATCGACACGGTCACCCTGACCGCCACGTCCCAGACCGACGAGGACGTCACGAATGCAGACAGTGTCCAGATCACCTGCGAGGGGATTGCGGAAGAGGAAGAGGACGAGGACAACTACGAGGATTACTACAACCTCGCTCACGACAAAGAAGACAGGATTCTGGGGATCAAGTGTTTCATCGAGACGGCCTCGGCCCAGGGAGGAGCGCTGGCGCCCGTGCTCATGGGGCTCTTGTGTGCGGTGTTCGCCCGCATGAGCTTCAGGAAGGACAAGTAGCTGTCGCGTTGATGATGACTCCCAGCGGGGGAGACGGCGTCACCATGCCGTCTCCCCCGTTCTTATGTCAAACCAGTACCGTGACCCAGCCCATCACCTGGAATGGTGGATACGTCGCACTCTCGGCGAACGTATGCTTATGCCTCATGGGTGACTAACTGCGCACAACAAATGTGGCCCTTCAGGGGAGTGACAAAGAAGAGCCCCGGTGCACCGAACGGTACACCGGGGCTCTCGCTGAAACCTGTCATCCTGGTAGTCCCAAGGGGAATCGAACCCCTGTTTACGGCGTGAGAGGCCGTTGTCCTAGGCCACTAGACGATGGGACCGCACGCTGTACGCTGGCTGGGGGACTAGGATTCGAACCTAGATAAACGGAGTCAGAGTCCGCTGTCTTGCCGTTAGACCATCCCCCAGCGTACTTTGCTCTTCTAATGACAGAGCCTGTGGTTGTCAAGGTGTTTTTCTCCGGCCTGGAGGGCCTGCGGATCGTTGTGTCGAGCGGATCTTTGCGTGTCAGAAGGGCGGCGCCCTCTTGCCGGGGCTCGCTCGGGAGGCAGTGCGAGCCTCTGCTCATGGCGCAATGGGATGCAGCGGCCACCAGGCGGTGAGTCCTGCCTCTGCCCGATCGTGAACGCCGGGTTTCTCTCGGGCAAGAACTTCGTCCGGGCTCGTTGTCGTCTCGACCCCGGATGCTTCGAGGAGTACGGTAAGGGCGATCGTCCGTTGTGTGTGCCGCACGCGGCCCCCACTTCGTATCCCCGCCCCTCGTTCAGGATGCGGGGGTGTCTGGATGGCATATGCATCGGCCCGGGGATGAGGCCGGCAGCCCTCCCGGGCAGCCCGCGGGCCGCCCGGGCGCCGGCGGCCCGTGGCGCGCCCCGGACATGCCCTTGTGCCCCGCACCTGCGGGTGCTATGAAGGTGCCCATGATCCCCAAGGACGAGAAACTCTACATCGTGATGGTGGGCCTGCCGTCCCAGGGCAAGTCCACGGTGGCCAATAGGCTCCAGGACATCTTCACAAAGAACGACATCCACACCATGATCTACAACAACGGCGAGCTCAGGAGGAAGCTGGCGCCGCAGGAAACATGGATGTCGGACTTCTACGACCCGCGCAACACGGCCGCGGTCCAGCTCAGGAAGGAGTTCGCGCTCATGAACATGAGGCGGGCCAAGGCCTACCTCAGGAACAAGGGCCAGGTGGCCATACTGGACGCCACCAACGTGAGCAGGTCGAGGCGGGAACTCATCGAGCAGCAGCTCGACGACCACCCCATCCTCTACATCGAGTGCGTGAACAACGACGTGGAGATCGTGGACCTGAGCATCCGCCACAAGGTCCGGACCAACGAGTTCGCGGGGATGCCCGAAGAGACGGCTGTCATGGAATTCAAGAAACGCATCGAGTATTACAGGGAGATCTACAACCCCCTCCACGTGGAGCGGAACTACATCACCATGGATTCACTTCACAACAGGGTCATAGACGAGCAGATCGAGGACCAGATCCCCCTGTATTCCCGCATCAGGGACTGCCTCGTCACCGACGTCGTCAAGAGCCTCTTCCTGATCAGGCACACCGAGAGCGAGTTCAACGTTGAAGACCGGATCGGCGGTGATCCGGACCTCACCCACAGGGGAATAACCCAGGCGCAGGCCCTGGGCCGGTTCTTCCAGAAGAAGAAGATCGCCTACATCTTCACGAGCGAGAAGAAGCGCACGATCCAGACCGCCCACTACATCCAGGCCCTCCAGGAGGACTGCACGATCGTGCCCCTCAAGGAGTTCAACGAGATAGACGCGGGTATCTGCGAGGGCATGACCTACGACGAGATACAGCGCCTGAAGCCCGACGTCTATGCCGCGCGCAAGGCGGACAAGTACAACTACACCTACCCCCTGGGCGAAGGGTACGCGACCATGAAGGAGCGCATCAAGATAGGCATCAAGAAGGCCTTCTTCCTGAACCAGAAGCCCGACAACATCATGATCGTCGGGCACAGGGCGGTCAACCGCATGATCCTGTCGCACTTCCTCTACCGCAGGGAGGAAGACGTGCCGTACATCTACGTCCCCCAGGACAAGTTCTACCACATCGTGGCCACCCAGGACAGGAAGGTGTTCGAGCTGAAGAGGTACGACTTCAGGAGGGCCGGCCGATAGAGGCAAGCGCCCGGCGTGGCTGCCCGGATCCCCTCTGGCGGGTGGCCTCCGGCCTTCCCCGGGCCGCCAGAGAGACGGGAGCCGGGCCGTGCGGTGATCACGCATCCGCGCCCGGTAGGCGCCCGGGGGGCTAGTCGATGGACTCGAGCGCCTTGAGCATGGCCTGGGCGGTGTCGAACCTGGGGTTGAGCTCGAGGGCCTTCTTGAAACACTGCCTCGCGAGTTCGTGCTGGCCCATCTCCAGGTACGCCCTCCCCATGTTGAAGTGGATGTTCTCGTCCTCAGGGTCGATCTTGACGGCCTTCTGGTACACCTTGACCGCGTCGGCGTGTCGGTTCTGCCTGCGGTAGAGGATGCCCAGGCTGTTGTACACGTTCGTGGTCTCGGGATTGAGCGCGATGATCTCGTTGAACACGCTCTCGGCCTTCTCGTGCATCTCCCGCTCGAGGAAGATCTCCCCCGCCATGTTGAGGTACTTCTCGGCCATGGCCTTGTCGCCGAGCTTGATGTACACCTCGGCCATGGCCTGGTATGCCTTCGCGAAGAGCTGGTTGATCTGCGTCGCCTTCCTGAACGCCACCAGGGCCTCGTCGTATTCCCCCCGGGCTGTCTTGATGTAGCCGATATTGTAGTAGACCTCGGCCGACTCGAGGATGGTGAGCACCCGCTCGTACTCCTTGAGCGCGAGGTCGAACAGCCCCGCCCTCATGTACCTGTCGCCCTTTTCCAGGTAGGCCCTTGCCTGTTTCGTCGACGGCGTCATGTCGAACTCGAGGATGAGGTTGATCTTCTGCTCGAGGACCTCGATGCTCAAGGGCTCCACGAGGATGGCGTTCACGCCCGACTCCCCGGCCTTGATCACGTCGCTCTTGGTGATCTCGTTGGTACAGAGGATGACAGGGGTCTCGCCGTGGAAGGGGTCCGACCGGATGACCTTGAGCAGCGCCAGGCCGTTCATCTCCGGCATGTCCCACTGGGCGACCACGATGTCCGGCATGAGGCGCTTCACGGCCTCCCACCCGGAAGGCCCGTCGTCTGCGTGCTCAGGGGCGGGAAAGCCGATCTTGGTGAGCATGTTCTCGAGGTTGTGGTGGTAGAACGTCCCAGTTCCCACGACGAGTATCTTGAGCGAGGAGTATGATCTCATGGCCCTGTTTTTTCATGATTATAAGCGGCGACGACGCCTGCCGCAAGCCATGCCCGCCTCCCCGCGCGCCGATGGGCGTCAGAACGCGACACGCGAGCCTATGGACAGGGTCGTGCACCTGGAGTCCAGGTCCGTCCTGATGCCGCCGAGACCATAGCCCGTATCGTTGAAACCCGGTGTGGCGGGATCGTCGCCGTACCAGTACTGGGTCTGGCGCCCGTCCGTGTCGAAGCGCTCGTGGGTGCAGGACATCGTGACGGCGAGCCTTCGGCCGACTGGGGCCAGGGCGTACACCGAGGTCCTGTATCCCGATCCCCTCGTGCTCGATCTGCCCGCCCGGTTCCGCCTCAGGTGGTCGTCCTCGTCCGTTGCGTGGACGACGGGCAGGGAGGCCCATTCCAGGGCGACGGCGAGGGACTCGAAGCAAGTCCACTCGACGGCCACCCCGGCCGAGTAGATCTCGTACTTCACGCTGTAGAGGGTGCTCGGCCCCTTGAGCGTGCGCGCCTGGTCGACCCAGGGACCGTGGCCTGTCTGTATCGTGTCGAAACCCCTGAAGTCGTGCTCCCTGCGGCTGTATCCCGCGGTGAGGCCCGCCCTCATGAACCCTGTGCAGACAGGGAGGAACCTGAGGTGCGTTGACAGTTCCACGGTCTTCGCCTCGGTCTCGGTCTCCGAGTAGATGTCCACCCCTTCGTGCGCCTGCCTGTTCCACTCGCTCTCGTCCAGGTAGTCGAAGTCCCTCATCCTGGAATCCTGGGAGTACCACGGCGTGGCCGTGACCTGGATGCTTGCATCCACGGTCTCCCGGAAAGAAAGGCGCGCGCGCATCGACGGCATCACCCCCTCCACCGGCCACTTGAGGACGCTTGTACCCCCGTCGTACGAGGTGCGGGAGGTGGTCAAGCCTGTCATGGACACGCAGGACACCTCCATGCTCCCATCGAGGTCCATGGCATGGGAAGGGCAAAGGCCAGGCGACAGCAGGGCGAGCAGAAGTGCCGACCACCCCGCGAAAAGGCTGCCCAGGTGTTTCCTGCGGGAACCGGTGCGTCGGTGCGGGAAAGCCCCGGCCTCACACCCGTGGGCGTCATCCGGAAAGGAAGCGGGCATGCCTTGTTCCTCGTCATGGTGTCCTGGACCGCGCATCATCTATTTCATAGATATCACGGGGGGTTTTGTGACGGCAAGGGAAAACGGGCTCAAAGGGCGCCCTGAAGGTGGCCAGGGCCAGGTCATGGGTGGGGCTCGAGCCTTTCCGGAGGAAACAGGTCTGAACGCACCGGGCACTCACCGTGCCGTGCCCCTTGCCTCGCCTCTCGTGGGCAAGCGGGTGTGGGCCGTCGCCCGTCGTCGAGGAGGCTACGCCCTGCCTGAGGGGTATCGGGCGTTCATGGTGACCTTGTCCTTTCCCGCACCTCCCCTGGCAGAGGGTAAAGGCGGGTGTCGGCCGTGGCCCGCCGTCGAGGAGACTACGCCCTGGCCGCACGATGGGCACCGGGAACTCACCGTGCCTTGCCCTTTCCCTCACTTCCTCCGGCGGGGGTTGAGCCGGGTGTGGGCCGTTTCAGGTCGTCGTCATGGGGAGGCCCTGGCAGGCGTCCTGTGTCGGAGTCCCGTGGAGCCGGGTTCACCCGGGACCTTTTCCGCACACCGGGCAACCCTTGAGCGAGAGCGGGGGCTCGAGGCTGCATCTCTCGAGGAGGTCCGCATCCCTGAAGATCTCCAGGGTGGGGCCGTCAGCGCGGATTGACCCTTCCGAGAGCACCACGGTCCTCGGGCATACCTCAAGGACGAGATCGAGGTCGTGGGTGGCTATGATCCTGGTGTGGGCGAACCCCTTGAGGATCTCTATCATCTGCCTGCGGCCCCGCGGGTCGAGACCCGTGGTAGGCTCGTCGAGGATGAGGATGTCAGGGGTCATGGCGAGGACGGAGGCGATCGCGCCCCGCCTCTTCTCGCCCGCGGACAGCCTGTATGGCGGCCTATTCCTGAGGTGCTCTATGCCCATGCGCGCCAGCGCCTCGTCCACCCTGCGCCTGAGCTCCTCGCCCCTGAGGCCCAGGTTGTAGGGCCCGAACGACACGTCGTCCCCGAGGGTCGGCATGAAGAGCTGATCGTCAGGGTCCTGGAAGATCGTGCCCACGGTTCGTCTAACGTTCGCCAGCGTCGCTTGCGTCACGGGATAGTCGCCGATGCGGACGCTGCCCGAGGTGGGCATGAGGCAGCCGTTGAGGTTGAGCAACAGGGTGGACTTGCCCGCGCCGTTGGCACCCACGAGCGCGACGGCCTCGCCGTGCGTGATCTTCAGCGAGACCCCCTTCAAGGCCTCGGTCCCGTCGGGGTACACGTACGTGACATCCTTGAGCTCGACGATGTGATGGCTCACCCGAGCACCCCCAGCGCGAGGCTTCCCAGGGCGGACGTCATGTCCATGACTCTCCAAGCGATGAAGAGGGCGCACGTGAGGACACAGAAGACCCAGTCCGCTGGTCTCGACCTGAAAGACCTGTGAGGCAGGATGTCGCCTCGCCAGGACCTCGAGAGCATGGCGAGGTGGATCCTTTCGGCGCGCGCGTACGTCCTCAGGAGGAGATGGCCCAAGACCGCGGATGCGGTTCTGATACCGTGGGCGTCGGTCCCGGGGGAACGCAGGTCCCTCGCGCGCCTCATGTGGGCGGCCTCTGCCGAGAGGGTGAAGAGGTAGCGGTGGAGGAGGAGGAGCTGGGTGGTGAGGACGTTCGGGACACCGAGCCTGCCCATGGCCGCGCACAGGTCGTTGAAGCCGGTCACCGCCACGAGGGTGACTGCGCCGGCTGCAGTGAGGACGAACTTGACGATGATGGACACGAACGAGATCATGCCGCCCGTGACCGGCAGGTCGAAGACGGTGACGACGGGCTGGCGGTCGTAGAAGGGGTTGAAGGCCGCGGTCAATAGCGCCAGCGGGAGGACGAGCGCGACCTTCGCGGCGACGAGGGTGAAGGGGACGCGCGCCAGCGGGAGTATGAAGGCGAGGAAGAGCGTGTACGGCGCGAGCCTCGCGACCTCGTACTTGGGGAAGGACACGATGCAGACGGCGAAGGTCATGAAAGTGACGAGCTTTACGCGCGGGTCGATGCGGTGGACGGGGCTGTCGGCGAGAGAGAGCTCGTCGAGCTGGCCGAGGCCCCTGTATCCGAGAGCAGGATCATGCATGTGCGTCGAGTCCTTTCCCTGGTTTTCTCATGCCCGCGTGACGTCCCACGAGTCTGTCCACATGCGAGCCGCAGGCCTCGCTCAGCTGGGGGCGTCTAAACCGGGGCCCATGCGATGATACGGTTTCCCCCATCAGACACCGTTCGGCCAGCAGGGCCTTCGCCCTCGTCACGACAGGGACCGGCATGACTCGCAACAGGGACCCCGGCTCACGAGGAGTCTTGCACCAGGACCCCGGCCGGCCGCGACCACGGCAACCCCGTTCCTGCTGCTGCCGCACGGGCCTCTCCCAGGGGCTTTGGGGACACCCGCGTCATTCCTCGGGCAGAGGGAATGCCCGCAGGAAGGATGGGGGTGTTCCCTCTAGACCCGCACCGTGTCGTCCCGCTCCCCCATCGTGCATCCGTTCGCGCCCTAGTGCAAGCCATCGTTGAGAACGTGCCCGGCCTTGTCTTTGCTCCTTCAAGAAGAGTGCGTTTCGAAAGCGCAAGAGTGCAAGGCCGTACCTTCGGAAGGGGCTGGACAGGTCGTCTCCGGGGCCATGCGGTGCGCCTTCGCGCTGGCACGTGCGGGGTCTTTCATGTCGCCTTCTTCCCCAGGCGGCTCAGGATGAATCCGCCTGCCATGGCGAAAAGGAGCACGAGCGCCGCCCCTACCAGGCCGGAGACCGTCGTGCCTGCCTTGGGTGAGGGCTGTCGGTCGGAGGCCTGCGTTGCCCTGAACGAGTAGTCGGGCAGGGGCGCGATGCGGTCCTGGAGAGAGGCGAGGGCCTCGTGGATCGGCGAGGTGGTGTTCAGTTCCTCGCTGCCCGTGGTCTTGGCGAGCGACCACTCGAGGCCGTCGGGGTGCTCGGACGCATACCAGGAGATCACGGACCCGGTGATCGCCGCAACGATGGCGAACGCCGCCACGATCGTCCTCGTGGAAAACCTGGTCCGTGCATCGCCGCGGTACACACCGGGATCGAACACGACCCGGGGGTTGGCCTCCAGCACGAAGCCCACCACGAGCGCCGTGACGACCCCCTCCACGATCCCGATGGCGAGGTGTATGGGGAGCATGAAGGATGCAAAGGTCGTAAACGGCAGGTCCGTGATGCCCGACATCACGGTCTCGACCACCACGCCGAGCGCGCCAAGCTCGAGCCCGACCACGCTCGCGAGGATCGATGCGGCAAAGAGCCTGCCCCGGGTGGCCCCACCCTGGACGATCGGCTTGAAGATCAGCGGGTATGCCACGAAGGCCGGGAAGAACCCGAGGTTGAAGATGTTGCACCCGAGAGCCAGCAGGCCGCCGTCCGCGAAGAACAGGGCCTGTACCACGAGGACCGATGCGATGACGATGAACGCCGCGTGTGGGCCGAGGATCGCGGCGAGCAACAGGCCCCCTCCCAGGTGGCCGCTGGAACCGGTGGCCGGGATGCTGAAGTTGATCATCTGTGCGGCGAAGACGAAGGCCCCGAGCACGCCCATGAGGGGTACCAGGCGCTCCGACCCCAGGCTCTTCATCTTCTTTGCGCAGTGGGCCACCTTGGCGCCCGTGACGGCCCACATGGTCCCTCCGACGGCAGGGGAAAGCAGTGCGTCAGCCATGTGCATGCGGCAAAACCTCCTCGACTGGTTTCATGATCTGTCAGTAGCATGATTGGGAAAAAAGTGCTACCCCGATGTCATACCGGGTGCCGTGCGGGTCATGACCTGCCGTCAGATGAGGGAGAGGGCCTGTCAGGGCGATGCTCCCCGACGCCACGCCGAGCCTGGGGCAGCTGTGAGAAAACCCGTGACCTTGCAGGGGGAGGGTTTTCCTCGACGCCCTGGCAGGGCAAACTTCCGTCCCCGGTTGGGGTGGGGGCCTCAAAGGAGGGTCTTGCCCGTGCTGCTCATGCTCAGGGAGCCGTGACGCACCCCCTTGACCGATCTCAGGGCGTTGGCCAGCTTCAGCACGTCGGACGCACGGCCCCTCACCGCCACGATCTCGAGGCAGGTGTGGTGGTCCAGGTGGATGTGCTGGGTCGAGATGATGAGGTCCTGGTGGTCGTGCTGGATGTCCGTGAGCCTGGCGGAGAGGCCCCGGGTGTGGTGGTCGTAGAGAAAGGTGACGGTGCCGGCGACCTCCCTGTCCTCCTCCCACTCCTCGTGGACGAGCTCCTGCCGGATGAGGTCGCGCAAGGCCTCGGACCTGGACGTGTAGCCCCTCTTGGCGATCAGGCGGTCGAACTGTTCGAGGAGCCCGCTTTCCAGCGAGACACCGAACCTCACGAGGCGGGACATGGGATGACCTTACTTCTTGATGGGCTTGATGTTCAAGAGGTCGATCTCGGTGGACGGCTGGTACTTGGCTATCAGGTCCTGCAAGGCCTCGTTCACCAGGATCGAAAGTTCCTTGCCGGTCAGCGCCGAGAGGACGGAGAGGGCCTTGGCGTAACGCTCGTCGATGTAGTAGTTCCGCTTGACGAGCTCTGCAGAAAGCTCGCCCTGTTTCATCCTCAGCGGTTTTCTGCCCCTGTTGGTCATGCTCGTCCTCCCGGGGAAGTGTCTACATGGGGTTGTCGGTGGAGGCGGCAACCGGATTCGAACCGGTGAATAACGGTTTTGCAGACCGTCGCCTTACCCCTTGGCTATGCCGCCGGACCTTTGCGTCTCCTTGATATACCGGCGGGTGTCTCGAAAAGTCAAGGGCAAGCTAAACTCCGGCTTCCGGCCTCGGCAAGCGGCCGGGCAGAGGCGTGCTGGCATCCCCCCGCGTGTTAACCCCCACCCCCTTGGGGAGGGCGTCCACCAGCCGCATGCCGTCAACGTGTCGGGCGTCACACCTGCACTCCCTTGGGGAGGGCGCCTCGGGTGCAGCCCCTGGAAGGGGCCCGTTTCCCCACCCTTGGGCATCGCCTGCATGTCCGCCACGCCGGGGCCTGCCTTCCCCACGAGAACACAAGCCCTGCCCGGGCAGAAGGCCTCCGCCCGGACACGCACAGCTCGAGCATGCAGGGAGCGGCCTCAGGAGAGCATGCGGGTGACCAACAACGCGCTCCACTACCGGCTCACAGCCCGAGCATGCAGGGAAAGAGGCCTCCGGAGCACGCCGACCCCCGGCAGGTAAGGCGCGCCAACTGATGTGCCGCACGCAGCCGTCACATGACCCCAGAGGGCTTCGGGGGCTTGCGGTCCTTCTCCCGGAACGCAGCAGATAGAGACAGCGTGGACGGATCACCGAAGGGGCGCGCCGCCCGGCGGTGTCCAGCCCCTGCGAAGAGCCGCGCCTGACACGACACCCTCGAGGTCGAGCCCCTCCCGGACCACCTTCTTCATGAGAGAGCGGGGGATCCACCTGCTGTAGAGCCAGAACCACTGGTGGGGATCCCTCCTCACCGCGTGTTCCACCTGGGACTGCATCCAACCGCTGAGCCTCTCCACGGCATCCCTCGAGGCGCCGAAATCCGAGGCCGGAACGGGCCTTGTGAAGATCACGCGGTAGCACCGGCCGTTCTTGATCGCCACCACCGGCAGGACCACGGCGTCACCCTTGATCGCGATGAAGGCGGGTGCCGGGTTCGTGGGTGCAGGCATGCCGAAGACCTCGCACATGACCGCGTCCGCGCCGTCGTGCCTGCCGTCCACGACCATGCCGATGACACGGCCTTTCCTGAGCTCGCGCACGAGCATGAGCGCCTTGCCCGTAGGCGGCAGGATGGTGGCACCGCTCCGCGAGCGAAGGTCGTCCACGATGGCGTCGATCATGGGGTCTCCCCTTCGCTGGGCCATGACGCAGAACTCGACCGAGAGGATGCGGGGGAGGTGCGAGAGGATCTCCCAGTTGCCCACGTGGCCCGTGATCATCATGACCCCCTTGCCGGTTTCGAGGGCGCGCTCGAGGTGCTCGAGCCCCTCGACCCTGACCGCCCTTTTCACCTCCTCCCCGCTCATGTACGCGTACCTGACGGCGTCCACGAGGATCTCTGCATGGCCGAGGAAGACCCTGAGCGACATGAGCGTGGGGTTTTCCAGCCCCAGGGCCATGCGGAGCTGAACGGCCGATGTCTTCCTGTGGTAGGGCAGGAAACACCACGCACACAGGGCGACCGCCTTGAAGACGGCGGTCACGAGGGGGTAGGGGGCCTTCCTCACGAAGAAGACGGCCGCACGTGCCAGCCGGGCCAGGACGACCTCTCTGAACGACCTTCCCATGCCCACCGCTGGGGTCACTCCCTCGTGACGGGCCTGTTCATCGAGCGCACGAGCGCCCTGAAGTCGCCGCCCGACCTCGCCAGGGACCGAAACGTCTTTCGCTTGATCCACCTGCTGTGGAGCCAGAACCACCATGTGGGGTTCTTCCTCACCGTGGTGCTCACCCATGTCTGCATGAACCGGCTGAGGGCCTCGATGCCGTCGGCGCCGGGGCTGAACCGGCGCGTGTCGACGAGAGGATCGAACCTGATCACGTAGCCTCCTTCCTCCTTCATGGCATAGACAGGCAGCACGAGGGCGTCCCCCTTGATCGCTATGAAGGCGGGCGCAGGGTTCGTGGGGGCGGGCATGCCGAACACGTCGCAGAACAGGTTGTCTCTCCGCCTTCCCCGCTGGTCCACCACCATCCCGATCAGCCGGCCCTTCCTGAGCTCCTTGACGAGCATGAGCGCCTTTCCCTTGGGAGGCAGGATCGTGGCCCCGCTCCTTCTCCTGATGCCGTCTATGACGGCCTCGAGCCTCTCGTCCTCCCTCCTGTCCGCCATGACGCAGAACTGTATCCCCACAAGCCTCGGCAGGTTCGAGAGGATCTCCCAGTTGCCTATGTGGCCCGTGATCATCATGACACCCCGGCCCTGCTCGAGCGCCTCTTCGAGGTTCTCCCGCCCCTCGATCCTTATGCGCGACTTCAGCTCGTCCTCGTCCATGAAGGCGTAGCGGATGGTGTCCACGAGGATTTCCCCCTGGTTCATGAACACCTTGAGGACGAAGGAGCGCGTGGCCTCCTCCCCGATGGCACTCCTGGCCTGTACCTCGACGAGCCTGCGCCTTGTGGGCAGGACGGCCCACGTGAAGAGGCCGAGCACCCTGCCTATGGACAAGGCCCACCGGTAGGGCAGGGCCAGGACGAGCCTGATCGCCCCCCGCACGAGCAGGGCCTGCAGGACGCTCGGCGCCTCCTTGAGGACGTTCATCCGCCCCCTCCTTCCCCGCCTTCCGCCATGATCTTCCCGAGTATCCATTCCACTGCTTGACGTATGTCTCTCGCCACGAAGTCGGGCATCGATGCAGGGTTCGGGGCATCGACGCCGACCGGGTCTCCTACCAGGACCCCTCTCCCCCCGACCCTGTGTATCGCCTCGATGTCGTGAGGTTTGTCTCCTACCAGGAAGCACGAGCCGAGGTCCAGGCCGAAATCCCGTGCTGCATCGATGAGCATGCCCGGTTCGGGCTTCCGGCACCTGCAGGCGAGCCGGTAGCGCTCGACCACGCCCTCGGGGTGGTGGGGACAGGAGTAGACGGCGTCGATGCGCGCGCCCATGTCGGCGAAGACCTCGACGAGCCTCGAGTGGATCTCCTGCAAGCGTTCCTCGTCGAAGAAACCCCTGGCGACACCCGACTGGTTGGTCACCACGATCACCGGTATGCCCGCCTCGTTGAGCCTCCGCACGGCCTCGCACGCGCCCTCGAGGGGCTCGACCGCCGCGGGGTCGCTGAGGTAGCCCGTGTCCCTGATCAGGGTGTCATCCCTGTCCATGAACACGGCGCGTCTCGACCATGCGCTGGATCTCATCCTCGATCTCCTCGAGCCCTTCCATGGACAGGGCGACCCTGAGGGCGAAGAGCCTCCCCTCGAGCTCCCCGAACATGCCGGGCTCCATCCTCACGAGGTCTTTCTCGGTGGTGAGCACGTACCCGGCCCTGGCCGCCCTCTCTGCGATGGCACGGGCGTCTGCGGCGGTGTAGCGGTGGTGGTCCGCGAAGGCGATGGTGTCGACCACACGGCACAGCGTGCCCGCGGTCTCGAAGAAGTGGCCCGGGGAGCCCACGGCGCAGAAGGCGAGGACGTCCTCGTCCCGGACGAGCTCGAGGGGGGCTGTCCTCCACCGCGTGTCCACCAGGCAGACGGGCGCCAGGTCCGCCTTCGGGTACGGCAAGGGGCAGCCCTTCATGGCTATGACGTGGTGCGCCCGCGCCAGGGATCCTGCCGGCTCCCTGAGCATGCCCGCGGGAAGGAGTCTCTCTTTCGGGAGGTCCCTCGCGACGAGCACGATGTCGAGATCCCTGTGGATCCTCCTGTGCTGGAAGGCGTCGTCCAGGAGTATCGCCTCGGCCCCGAAGCGCGCCCTCGCAAAGAGCGCCCCCCTGACGCGGTCCGGGCTCTTGACGACCGGCACCCGAGCGAGGCTCAGCGCCATGAGCAGGGCCTCGTCACCCACCTCGAGGCTCGTGTGGCCCGGTCTCACGTGCACGGGACCGCGGATCCTCCCCTTGTAGCCCCTGGTGACGACGGCGACGTTCACTCCCCTGGCAGCCAGCCCGCCTGCGAGTGCCATGACGAAGGGGGTCTTGCCGGTCCCGCCGGCCTCGATGTTGCCCACGCTCACCACCACCCCCGGGACCCGTGTGGGCCTGAGCACCCCGGTGTCGTAGAGGCGGTTCCGGGCGGCCGCGAGCGCGCCGTAGACGGTGGAGAGAGCCCTAAGGGCTGCCGAGCTGGAGCGCATAGAGCCTCGCGTAGTGACCCTGCCTGGCCAGGAGTTCCTCGTGGGTCCCTTCTTCCACGATCCTCCCCTGGTGGAGCACGATGATGCGGTGGGCGTTGATCACCGTGGAGAGCCTGTGGGCGATCACCAGGGACGTCCTGCCCTCCATGAGCACCTCGAGGGCCGCCTGGACCTCGCGTTCGCTCTCCGCGTCCAGCGAGGAGGTCGCCTCGTCGAGGACGAGGATCGGGGCGTCCTTGAGGATGGCCCGTGCTATGCAGAGCCGCTGGCGCTGCCCCCCCGAGAGCCTCACCCCGCTCTCGCCGATCACGGTGTCGTACCCTTGTGGCATGGCCTCGATGAAGTCGTGGGCGTTGGCCGCCCTGGCCGCCGCCACGATCGCCTCCATGGTCGCGTCCTTCGAACCGTAGGCGATGTTCGCCTTTATCGTGTCGTTGAACAGGACCGCATCCTGGGTCACGAGCGCGATGTTTTCCCTCAAAGACCGCATGGTGACCTTGCGGATGTCGGTGCCCGAGACGATGACGGCGCCCTTGGTCACGTCGTAGAAACGGGGAAGGAGGTTCGCGATCGTCGACTTCCCGGACCCGGACTCGCCCACGATGGCCACCGTCTGGCCGCTGTCGACCCTGAAGCTCACGTCCCTGAGGGCGTAGGTGTCGTCGCCGGAGTAACTGAACCAGACGTTCTTGAACTCGAAGTCACCCCTGGCGCGTCCGAGCTCCATCGCATCAGGGTCGTCCCGTATCTCGGCGGGGGTGTCGAGGAGGTCGAAGATGCGCCGTGCGGCCGCTGTCCCTTCCTGGATCTCGATGTACACCTTGTTGAGCTTGCGTATGGGAGAGTACAGGAGGCTCAGGCCCGTGATGAAGGACATGAAATCGCCCGGCGTCATGACGCCGTCGATCACCCGCAGGCCCCCGTAGACGAGGAGCCCGGCCGTGGCCAGCCCGCCGATGAGCTCCATCATGGGCCCGGAAAGGGCCCTCACCCTCGTGCGCTTCATCCAGTTCCGGTAGAAGTCGTGGTTCTCGTCGGAGAAGCGCCGGTACTCGTACTCCTCCATGGTGTAGGCCTTCACGATCCTGATGCCGCTGATGGCCTCGTCGAGGATGCTCATGACGTTGCCCATGACCTTCATCCCCTTGGTCGAGTACCGCTTGAGCCTCTGGCCGAACTTGTTGATGGGGTAAATCACCAGCGGGAACACCACCATGGAGATGAGGGCGAGCTGCCAGTCCCGGTAGAAGACCGCGGCGATGAGCCCCGTGAGCGTGACCGTCTGCCTGATGAACTCGGTGACCGATTCGGTGACCGAGAGCTGCACGAGGTTGACGTCGTTGGTGATCCGGCTGATGAGCACGCCCGTGGGCGTGCGCGTGAAGAAGGGCATGGAGAGCGTCTGGATGTGGGCGTACAGCCGGTCGCGTATGTCCCTGATGACGCTCTGTCCCACGTCGTTCATGAAGTAATAGCTGAGGTAGTCGGCGACCGACTTCACCAGGTAGATGGCAACCACCGCGGCCGCCACGAGCTTGAGCATGACCACGTCCCTGGCGATGAAGACGTCGTCCATGACGTATTTCGCAAGGAGCGCTATCGCCGGCATGGCCCCGGCGACCACGGTCGTCAGCGCGAGAGACCCGAGGAGCTTGAACCTGTGGGGCTTCACGTAGCCCAAAAGCCTCATGTAGGTCCCGAAGTCCCTCATGCCCCCTCCATGAGCTGCACGGCCCAGCGCGCCACCTCCCGGGATGCGCGCAAGGAGCCGAGACGTCCCCTGATCTCGAGCAGGGCCTCGCGCGTGGCCTCGTAGAGGGACCGGTTCGTGACGAAGCCCGTCACCGCCTCGGCGAGGGCCTCCGCGGTCAGCCCACCCTGGACGAGCTCCGGGACGATGCTCCTGCCTGCTATGATGTTGGGCATGCCGATGTGGTCGATGCGGACCATGAGCCTCGCGAGGAGGTAGTTGACGGTCGAGGTGCGGTAGCAGACGATCTCGGGCACGCCCGAGACCGCCATCTCCAGGGAAGAGGTCCCGGACTTCACGATGGCGAGGTCCGCGGGGCGGGCCCCCGCCTCGACGAGCACGTCCGCGTCCGTGAAGCGCTCCACGAAGGCCCTGTCGAGACCGGGGGCGAGCCTGAGCTGCCACCGGATACCCGGGAACCCCCTCGATACGAGTCTCTTGGCCTGCGTCATCACCGGCAGGATCATCCGTATCTCCTGCGCCCTGCTCCCCGGCATCATGCAGATGCTCTCGGGCGGCCAGCGGGTCTGGGAGGCCTCGGGGACCTCGCCCGAGCCCGGCTCGAGCATGGGGTGGCCCACGTAGCGGGCATGCACGCCGTGGGCCTTGAAGAACCCCTCCTCGAAGGGGAAGATCACCGCGAGGCCGTCGGTGATCCTGGCCAGGGTCGCGGCCCGCGACCTTCTCCACGCCCATGCCTGCGGCGCTATGTAGTAGAGGACCTTCACGCCGAGGGACTTGGCGTAGGATGCGAGCCTCATGTTGAAGTCCGGCAGGTCGACGGCTATGAACAGGTCGGGCCGCAACTCCCTGATGAGGCGTTTCATCCCCCGGTAGACCCTCAGGATGCCGAAGATACGGGATGCGACCTCGGTGAACCCCATGATGGAGATCTCCTCCATGGAGTAGACCGCGTCCATGCCCGCAGACTTCATCTCGGGCCCGCCGAGGCCGACGAAGGCGGCCTCGGGGACGAGCGCCCGGACGGCCCTGATGACGGCGGATGCGTGCCTGTCCGCGCTCGCCTCACCCGCTGCGATGAGAACGGTCTTCCTCATTTCCCCGGCACCACGAGGTGTTCCTTGACCAGGAGCGCGGCCTCCATGGCCCTGAGCCCGGCCTCGCCGTCGACCGCGACCTCCGTCCTCTCCCTGACGGCGTCCACGAAAGACCTGATCTCTGCGGCCAACGCGTCGGACTCGCTCATCGCGTAGTGCTCGTGCTCGATGCGGCGATCGGGGCTCAAGGTGTACACGTCGGCCTTGGCCTTTGCGAAGTCGATGGAGATGTAGGAGTTCTTCTGGAAGATCCTGATCTTCCGCATGACGTCAGCGCTCACCCTGCTCGCGGTGATGTTCGCGATGCACCCGTTCGCAAAGCGCAGCCTCGCGTTCGCGATGTCCACGCCCTCGGTGAGCACGTTCACCCCGACCGCCTCGATGGACGCGACGGGAGAGGGGACGAGATCGAGGATGATGTCGAGGTCGTGTATCATGATGTCGAGGATGACGTCCACGTCCGTGCCCCGCGAGCGGTAGGGGCTGATGCGGTGCGCCTCTATGAACATGGGTTCCGATATGGCGTGCTTGAGCTTCACGAGCGCCGGGTTGAAACGCTCGAGGTGGCCTACCTGGAGGATCGCGCCCGTTTTCCGTGAGGCCTCCACGATCGCGCGCGCATCAGCGAGGCTCGACGCCATGGGCTTTTCCACGAGCACGGCCACCCCTCTCTCGAGGAGCCTCACCGCCACCTCCGCGTGGGAGGACGTCGGTACCGCCACGCTCGCCGCGTCCAGGGGCCTGCCGATGTGGTCGATCGAGGTGCACGCCACGGTGCCCAGCTCCCGGGCGACCTCTTGCGCGCGCCCTTGGTCCACGTCCACGACGGCCACGAGGTCAACGTCGTCCATGGCGGCGTACTTCTGCGCGTGGAAGCGTCCCAGGTAGCCCACCCCCACGACCGCGACCCTGAGCCTGCTCACCTCGCGATCCCCCTCCTGGTGTTCCTCAGGAACTCGAGCAGCCGCCCTATCTCCGGGGCGTTCGGGAACTCCCTCTCGAGGTGCTCGATCGCCTCCCTGAGGAGCAGTCCCTGCCTGAAGAGGATGCGGAACCCCCGTTCGATCCTTGAGATCTCTTCAGGCTTGAAGCCGGAGCGCTTCAGCCCGACGGTGTTCACGCCGAAGAGCCTCGCCCTGTCGCCGGAGGCCCGGGCGTACGGCACGATGTCGAGGCTCACCATGGAACCGCCGCCCACGATGGCGTAGGCGCCCACGCGGGTGAACTGGTGCACTGCGGACATCCCGCCGATGATCGCGTGATCGTGGATTTGGACGTGGCCGGCGAGCGTCGCCAGGTTCCCCATGACCACGTGATCTCCCAGGACGCAGTCGTGGGCGACGTGGCAGTAGGCCATGACGAGGTTGCCGCTGCCGATGACGGTCTCCCCCCGGTCCTTGGACGTGCCCCGGTTGATGGTGACGAACTCCCGGATGGTGTTGTTGTCGCCCATGGTGAGGCGTGTGGGCTCCCCCCTGTACGAGTGGTCCTGGGGAGGGGTCCCGACGCTCGCGTAGCCCGTGAAGGTGCACCCGGCGCCGATGACGGTTGGCCCCTCGATGGTGCAGAACGGGCCCACGTACGTCCCGGGGCCGATGCTCACCTCGGCGGCGATCACGGCGTACGGCCCCACGGTGACGTCGTCCGCGAGAACCGCCTTGGGCGAGACCTTTGCGGTCGGGTCAATCGTCGGCACGCTCCATCACCTTCCTTTCCAGGTCGCGCACCCGCTTGAGGAGCGAGGGCAGGTCCTTGTACGCTGCCTGCACCCTGAGCCAGCGGGAGTGGTCCATGGAGGGGAACCCCGATACGACGCGGCCCGGCTCCACGTCAGAAGCGATGCCCGTCCTGGCCGCGGCCTTGACCCCGTCTCCGACGCTGATGTGACCCGCGACCCCGCACTGGCCTCCGAGCACCACGTAGGAGCCTATGCGGGCGCTGCCGGCGATGCCGGTCTGGGCCACGATGATCGTGTGATCGCCGATCACGACGTTGTGACCAACCTGCACGAGGTTGTCCATCTTCACGCCCGAGCCGATCCTCGTCGCCGTGAGCGCCGCCCGGTCGATGGTGCAGTTGCTGCCTATCTCCACGTGATCCCCGACGACGACGGTCCCCACCTGGGGCACCTTGACGTGCCTGACCCCGTCGAAGGCGAACCCGAAACCGTCGGAACCGATCACGACGCCTGCGTGCAGGATGCAGTGGGCGCCGACGGTGCACCCGGGGTACACCACCACGTTGGGGTGGAGCACGGTGTGCTCGCCGACGGTCACCCCTTCGCCCACCACGCACCCGGGGTGGATGACGCAGCCCTTGGATATACGCGCGCGGGGTCCCACGTACGCGAGGGGATAAACGGTGGCCTCAGGGTGGACGAAGGCGTCCTCGTGCACGTATGCGCGGTCGGATACGCCGCGGGGCCTCTGCGGCTCGGGGTGGAGGAGACCCAGGACGCGGGCGAAGTAGAGGTACGGGTTATCCGTGACGATCTGCGAGCACGGGGCGTCCAGGGGTTCGGACGTCACCAAGGCGCCCGCACGCGTCCTTAAGGCGGCCTCGCGGTACTTTCTGTTGGCGAAGAAGGATATGTCGGACGGGGTCGCCTCCTCCAGGGTGGATGCGCCGGTGATCTCCCGGTCCTCCCCCGCGAGCGACCCGCCCAGGAGCTCCGTGATCCTGGACAACCTCATGGCTACTCTTTCTTCTGCTTCTGCTGGGAGGACTTCTCCTGATAGCGCTTGTCGAAGAGGGAGATGATGGCGTCGGTGATGTCGACCTTCTTCGAGCCGTAGATGACCGCCGGGTTGGTCTTGTCGAGGATGAGGTCGATCTTGTTCTTCTCGCCGTAGTCCTTGATGATCGCCTCCAGTTCCTTCGTCCACGGCTTGAGGAGGTTCATCTCCGTGTTCCTCAGGTCGTCCTGGGCGTCCTTGTAGGAACGGTTGTATTCCTTGACTTCCTTCTCGTAGCGCTGCTGGAGATCCTCCTTGGCCGATGCCGACATGGTGGCGGACTTGGCCTGGATCTCGTCCGACAGGCTCTTGATCTTCGCCTCCTGTTTCTTCAGCTCCGATTCCTTCTGCTCGGAGAGCTTCTTCAGCTTCTCGTAGGCGTCCTTGCCCACCATGGACTCGGTGATGACGCGCCTGGAGTCGATACAGGCGATCTTGAGTTCCTCCGCCCGCGACCCGGCCGGGAGGCAGGACACGAAGAGGACCGTTAAGAGGATGCATACCCACGTGACGTGTCGTTTCATAGGTTCTCCCTTTAAAGTTCGTTCTTTGCGTGAGGGCTAGAAGAAGCTCCCGATCGAGAACTCCCATCGTGAAGGCTCTTCCCAGTCCTCAGGGTTGATGACCCTCGCGTACTCCAGCCTGAGCGGCCCCATGGGTGTCACCCACCTGATGCCGGCGCCGTAGGACTTCTTCAGGTTCGTCAGGTCGATGCGCTTGTCGTAGCAGTTTCCCTCGTCGTGGAACAGGACGCCGTAGAGGCCGGGGATCGGTCCTATGGGGAAGGTCGCCTCGATGTTCATGACCACCATCCGCCTGCCGCCGATGAAGTTGCCCAGGCTGTCCTGGGGACCGACCTCCCCCCACTTGAACCCCCTGATGCTCCCGAGGCCGCCCAGGTCGAACCGCTCGTACTCGGGGAGCTTGTCGCCCTTGGCGGGGTTCACTGTACCCCATCTCACCTTCAACATCAAGGCGAGTTTGTCCGCCCAGAGCGGGAAGAATCGTGCTGCGCTGGCCGTGGTGCGGGTGAAGTGGTAGTCGCCGCCGAGGCCGGCGTACTCGAGGGATGCCGTGAGCTGGGATCCCCTGGTGGGCCTGAAGTAGTCGTTGGTGGTGGTGCGGGAGATGGTGTTGATGACGCTGCTGGTGACCCCGCCCTCGATCTCCTCCTCGGACAGTGACTGGAGGTAGGCCGGGTCGATGTCGTCGAGTTCGTGGACGTTCTCGTACGCGTAGATGACGGAGTGGCGGACCCGCTCGAAGAGGGGGTAGCTCAGCCGGATGTTTCCGCCGACAGACCGCTTCGTGTAGTAGATGTACTCGCGCTCGAGGTTATACACGCGGCCGCCGAGGGACAGGTTGTAGTCCAAGAACCAGGGGTCCTCCGCGTCTATGGAGTAGCTCTTCCGCTTGGGACCGTAGTCTATGCTGCCTTTCACCTTGTAGCCGAGCCCGAAGAAGTTGTTCTCGCTCAGGCTCGTCGTGCCCATGGGCCCGTCCGAGGAGGAGTAGGCGAACCCGAAGGAGAACGCGCCCGTGGTGGTCTCCTGGACGTCGACCAGGAGGTCCATGGACGAGTCGCTCTTGGGTACGGGGTCGATGTTCACCGTGCTGAAGTAGCCCAGGCGCGAGAGGTTGTCCTTGCTGTCCTTGATAGCGGTGGAGGAGAAGGTCTTCGATTCCTCGATCTCCAGCTCGCGCCTGATGACCTTGTCCCTGGTCTTGGTGTTGCCCCTGATCTGGATGTTTTCCACGACCACCGGCTTGCCCTTGTCGATGCGGAAGGTGACGGCCAGGCGGTTTTCCCCCTCCTCTTCGGTCACCGGCCTGATCTTCGCATAGGCGTAACCCTTGTCCATGTAAACGGAGCGCAGGTTCTCGACGGACTGCTGGAGCGCGCTCTTGCTCATGGGGCTCCCCGTGCTCAGGGCCACCTTCTCCATGAGCCTCTCCTTGGGCTCGACGAGGTCGCCCTCGATCTCCACGGCACCCACGGTGAAGAGCGGGCCCTCGGACACCGGGATCGTGATGTAGATGCCGTCCTTTTCCCTGATGTCGACCCTGGGCCTGCCCACCTTGGCCTGCATGTACCCGTTGTCCGCGTAATACTGCTCGATGCGCAGGAGGTCGTTGTCGAGCAGCGCGCTGTCGTAGGCCCCCTCGTGCCCGAAGATGCCGAGCGGCCACCTCGTCTTGGTCTCCATGACGCCCGAGAGTTTCCCTGCCTTGATGTTCTCGTTTCCGTCGAAGCTGATGCCCCTTATGTAGAGCTGCTCGTTCTCTACCACCGTGAACGTGAGGACGACCCCTCCCTCGGTCGGTGTCGTGGAGGTGCTCACCTCGACACCGTAGTATCCCCTCTGGCGGTACTGGCTCTTTATGCGTTCTATCGCGGTCTTGAGCTGCCTCGTGTTGAGGATGTCGAACTTCTTCATGCCGATGGCGTCGAGCAGCTCCTTCTCCTTGATCTCCTCGTTGCCCTTGAGCTCGATGGACATGATCACGGGGTACTCGCTCACGTCGAAGATCACCACGTCGTCCTCGAACGAGGCGTCGCACTTCTCGAAGTACCCCATGGCGTAGATCTCCTCGATGTCCTTCTTGATCCTGCCCTTGTGGATGATGTCGCCCTTCGCGGTCTTGATGCGGAAGCGGACGGCGTCGTTGCTGATGCGTTGCGTCCCCCTGATCACGACGTCCTTCGCGACGCAGACGCCCATGAGGCGGAGATACCCGTCCAGGGCCTCCGGGAGGGTCGCCGCCCTGTAGGTCACCCGGCCGTCGGACGCGGTGACCATGCCCTCGGTCCTCTCGACAAAGAGCGAGGCCCGGGCCACGGGCGACACCGTCACGCACGGCACGTCCTCCAGGTGCGCGGACGCCTCCTTGTCCGAGACCATGAGCTCGAGACCCGCGCCAAGAAGAGGAAAGGGTGCGAGCATGCATGCGACGAGCGCGGCCAGGAGGCTACGGGATGTTCGGTTCAAGGTGCCCCCCCTTCAGTACGAGTACCCTGTCCATGGTGCGCGCGAGCTCGGGATTGTGCGTGGCCACCACGAGCGTCACGCCGAGATCCTTCCTCAGGCGGCCGAAGAGCTCTATGATCTTGAGCCCGGTCTCGGGGTCGAGGTCTCCTGTGGGCTCGTCGGCCAAGAGGACCTCGGGGTTCATCATCAAGGCCCTCGCCAGTGCGAGACGCTGCTGTTCCCCGCCGGAGAGCTCACCGGGCTTGTGTGTCTTCCTGTGTGCTATCCCCACCATGTCGAGCAGCCCCTCCGCCTTCTTTCGAACCTGGGCCGAGACGCGGGAGGTGATGAGCGCCGGCAGCATGACGTTCTCGAGCGCCGTGAACTCCGGCAGGAGGTAGTGGAACTGGAACACGAACCCTATGCGGGAGTTTCGAAACCTCGCCATGGAGGCCTCGTCCATGGCGGTTATGTCGTCCGCGCCGTAGGCGATGGTGCCCGAGTCGGGCTTCTCGAGCCCGCCCAGCAGGTGCAACAGCGTGCTCTTTCCCGATCCCGAGGCGCCGACGACCGCCACACCCTCGCCGCGGTGGACCTCAAGGTCAACACCCCTGAGCACCACGATCGTCTCCGGGCCCTTCCTGAAAGACTTGTGGAGGCCGTGCGCCCGAAGGGTCGCCTCACCCCTCATAGCGGATCACCTCCACAGGGTCCTGCCTGGATGCCTGGCGGGCCGGGTAGATCGTCGCCGCGAAGCACAACACGAGCGAAGCCGCGACGATCGATGCCACCTCGACGGGGTCCACGGCCGTGGGCAGGCCCGTGATGTAGTACACGTCCTTGGGCATGACCTGGATCCTGAAGGCGAACTCCACGATCCTCACCACGGCGTTCATGTTCCTCGCCAGCAGCAGGCCGAGGGCGAGGCCCGCAGCGGTACCGGCCGTCCCGATGACCATGCCCACGGTGACGAAGATCCCCAGGATCTGCCTCGTGGTGGCGCCCATGGACTTGAGGATGGCTATCTCCTTGCGTTTTTCCATGACCAGCATGATGAGGGTGCTCACGATGCTGAAGGCCGCCACCAGGATGATGAACATGAGGATGATGAACATGATCGTCTTCTCGAGCCTGAGCGCGGAGAAGAGGCTCTTGTTCATGTCCATCCAGGTCTTGGCCCAGTACCCTTCGCCCAGTCGCCCGAGTGCCTGTCTCGCCACCTCCTCGGCCCTGTAGATGTCCTTCACCTTGACCTCCACCCCGCTCGGCGCGTCCCTCATGAAGAGCTTTTCCGCGGCGTTCATGGTGATGTAGACCATGGAGCTGTCGAACTCGTACATCCCCGTCTGGAAGACCCCCCTGACGATGAAGGTCTTCGACACGGGGATCATGCCGATGGGGGTGACCGTGCCGGTCGGCGAGACGAGGGTCACGGCGTCGCCCACGAGGATGCCCTGGGACGCCGCCAGCTCGGACCCGATGAGCACCCCTGAGTCGTCGAGGTCTGCGGTGCCCTTGGTGAGGATATCCTTGAGCCTGATGACCTTGTAGGCGCTTTGCGGGTCGATCCCCCTGATCACCGCCCCCGAGGTGCCGCCCGCGGAGGTAACCAGCCCCTGGGAGAGGATGAAGGGTGTCGCGGCCTCGACCTGGTCTATGGTGGACAGCGCCTTCTCCACTCCCCGGGGGTCGCGCACGCCGCCCTCGTAGTGGGAGATGACGATGTGCGACTGGGTGCCGAGCAGCTTGGCCTTGATGTCCTTCTCGAAGCCGTTCATGACCGAGAGGACCACGATGAGCGCCATGACCCCGATGGCGATGCCCGCCACGGAGAGGCCGGAGGTGAAGCTTATGAAACGCTGGCCTTTCTTGGCTCTCAGGTACTTCTTTGCGACGAGGAACTCGAATCTCAGGGCAGGTCTCCTTTTCGCAGCAGGGGAAAGAGGATCACGTCCCTGATGGAGGGACTGTCGGTCAGGAGCATGACGAGCCTGTCTATGCCTATGCCCTCACCGGCGGCCGGGGGCATGCCGTACTCGAGGGCGCGGATGTAATCCTCGTCCACCTCGCCGGGGCCTTCCTTGCGGCGTACCTGTTCCTCGAACCTCGAGCGCTGGTCGACCGGGTCGTTGAGCTCGCTGAAGGCGTTCGCGATCTCCCGTCCCGCAATGTAGAGCTCGAAGCGGTCCACCACGGAGGGGTCGTTCCCGTTGGGCCTCGACAGGGGGGATACCTCCCTCGGGTACGAGGTGATGAACACGGGCCCTACCAGCTTGTCTTCCGCTGTCTTCTCGAAGATGGCGAGCTGGAGGTCTCCCAGGCTTTCACCCCCCGACACCTCGATGCCCGCCTTCGAGCAGAAGGACAAGGCCTTCGCCCTGTCTTCCAGCACCTCGGGGGCCACGCCGCCTACGGCGCAGGCCGCCTCCTTGAGGGTCATGCGCGCCCACGGCGCGCCCAGGTCGATCTCTTGCCCCTGGTAGGTGATCACCGTCGTCCCCAGCACCTCTCTCGCCACGTGCGAGATCATGTCCTCGGTGAAGCGCATGAGGTCCTCGTGGTCGGCGTAGGCATGGTAGAACTCCATCATGGTGAACTCGGGGTTGTGGCGGGTGGAGATCCCCTCGTTCCTGAAGTTGCGGTTGATCTCGTAGACCTTCTCGAACCCGCCCACCAGGAGCCGCTTGAGGTAGAGCTCGGGCGCTATCCTCATGTAGAGGTCCATGTCGAGGGCGTTGTGGTGGGTCCGGAAGGGCTTCGCCGTCGCGCCGCCCGGGATGGCCTGCATCATGGGGGTCTCCACCTCGAGGAAGCCCCTCTCGTCCATGTACGCCCTGATGGCAGAGATGATCCTGCTCCTCGTCACGAACGTGCGCCTGACCTCCGGCGAGACGATGAGATCGACGTAGCGCTGCCTGTACCTCGTCTCCACGTCCCTGAGGCCGTGCCACTTCTCCGGCAGCGGCCTGTAGGACTTGGTGACGAGCTCGAACCCCTCGACGTACACCGAGAGCTCCCCGGTCTTTGTCTTGAAGGGCGCCCCCCACAGGCCTATGATGTCGCCGATGTCGAGCTTCTTGAACAGCTCGTAGGGACGCTCGCCGACCTTGGCCATCTCGAAGAAGGCCTGGAGCCTGCCCGTGGAGTCCTGGAAGTGGATGAACGACGCCTTGCCGAACTTTCTTGACGCCATGATCCTCCCGGCGAGCCGGTGCACGGTCTTGACGCCTGCGAGTTCCTCGGCGTCCCTGGTGCCGTAGAGCGCGATGAACGTCTCTATGTCCGTGTCCTTCCGGAAGGTGTTGGGGAAGTGGACCAGGTTGAACTCGCGCTTGAGCTGTTCGTACTTCTCTATGCGCTGGCGTATGAGAGGGCTTGGGTCTTCCACGAAAGCGTCTCCACGGGATTTGGGTTGTGCGCTTATATAGATAATTTCCCGCAGCGAGTCAACAAACCGCACCGCCGGGTGGCCTCGGGAACGTTTCCCCGGGCATGAGGACAAGGAGGTGTTCCCCGACCTATCGTCCTTTCAGGGTGGGGGCCCTGGGCGGGCCGTCTCCCGTGCCGCTCCCGCCCGGCAATGAGCGGGGGTGGGTCCGTCCGTGCCCTTACCATCGAAGGGGCGCTGTGGTATATGGCATGCATTCGGCCTGCACCGGACCCATCGGCAGGGCCGCATTGAGGCGTGGGAACATGACCGACGAAGGGCTGTTGTTCACCGACGGTGAGAAGGCCGCCATCCTTGAGGCCGCGCTCTCGGGTGTCGAGTCGGTCCTCCACGGGGCGAGGGCATCCTTGCCCGTGCAGGAGCGTGGCCTCCCCCCCAGGCTGGCCGCGCCAAGGGGCGTGTTCGTCACGATCCTTGAAGCCGGCAGGGTCAGGGGGTGCATGGGAGGCTGCGAACCCCTGTTCCCCCTCATCGATGCCTGCAGGATATACGCCGAGGCCGCTGCGCACAGGGACCCGAGGTTCACCCCGCTTGCAAGGGGGTCTCATCCCGTACCGAGCGTGGAGGTGGCCGTGCTCGGAGGCGTGAGGCCCCTGGCCGTCACCGACGGAAGCCTCCTCGGGGACGGCAAGGTGGGGTTGGTCCTCTCGAGGGGGTTTCGCAGGGAGGTCTTCCTGCCGAGGGCCCTTATAGGCGCGCCTCGAGACGTGGATGGCCTGCTCGCCTTCTTGGGCGACATGGCAAGGATCGATGCCGACGACCCCCATGGTCGGGTCGAGTGGGGTGTGTTCGACGTCGTGGTCGTGGCCGGACCGTGAGGTCCCGGCCGGGAGGGGAGCATGCGGTCAGGGCCGCGGCATGCCCCGCCGTGAGCGTGGCGCAGGGTTGTCGGGAAGGAGACGCCGTTTACGAGATCTCGTCCAGGGAGCCTATCACCACGTCCACGTGCTCTTCGAGCACGCGCCTGTCCTCGATGCCCAGGACCCCCACGACGAGACCCACGCCCGCGTTTCTCCCGAGCGAGGCGTCCATCACCGTGTCCCCCACGAGCACGGCCGTGGCGGGCGGGCTGCCGGCCATGCCGCAGATCTTGTCCACCATGTCGGATGCCGGCTTGGGATTGGCCACAGCGTCGGCTCCCACGACCATGTCGATGTACGGGCCCGCACCTATGGCGAGCAGGTCCGAGAGGGCGTCCCTGGTCTTGTCGTTGGTGGCGACGGCCACGTGCAGGCCCTTTTCCTTGAGCCTGGCGAGCGCCTCGACCGCGCCCTGCGCCGGGCGCACGCACCTGTTCCTGTCCTCGGACTGGAACACCTCCTCGTCCAATGCGGCCACGACCCGCTGGGCCTCGTCCCAGCGGAGACCCTCCTGATGGAGGCAGTGGCAGAGGAGCGCATAGCACTCGGCGAAGGTCCCCATGGCCAGGGCGCCTCCCGGGTCCACCTCTCCCCTGTCCAGGCTGACGCCCAGCACCTCCTGCACCTTCTCCCTGAGCCGCCCGCTCATGGTCACGTGATCCGCCATGCGCAGCAGGAGGAGGTCCACGATCGCGAGCCAGGTCCCGGTGAAGTCGATCAGCGTCCCGTCCTTGTCGAAGATCGCTATGCGCGCGTCGAACTCTGTCTGTCCCACCCGTATCAACGCCATGGCTCTCCTCCCTCGAGCGCGTCCATGATCCGTCTCCTCTCTTGCCCGGCCGAGGCTGGTCGCCCCCTGGAGGCGGCGGCCCCGGCCTTTGACGTTGATGCGTTACCACACATCCATGCTATATACTACGCACTTTTTCTCCAGACCCGCGGGTTGTTGTCCTCGGGGCCAGCCCCGGCCGGTCACGAACCCGTGGCGGCCGAGCGCCCCTGTGGTGCTTGCCTGCGGGGGGACGGAAAGGGGGACGCACGGCGCGCGGCGCCGGTGCGTCGGGCATGCCGCCTGGAGGGCGGCGGAAAATGAAACCGGAGGGGTTTCATGGGTAGGCGCCTGACGTTTTTCCTCGCGGTCGCGACCGTGGTCGCGCTCGGTTCCGTATCGTGCCGGGAGAAGGAGGATGCCGCCGTGACGGGGATACCCGAGGCCTTCAGGGGGGAACCGCTCGCGGTGGGCGTATGCGTGGGAGACCCTTCGTCTGGACCCGGCCTCGGGGTCTTCCAGGAGAAAGGGCTCAGGGCGGCCCACAGGGCCTTCCAGCCCTCCATGGGAAGGGGGATAACGCTCGTCTTCAAGAAGGGCATACGCAACGAGGCCGATTGGGACCGGGCTGTCGGCTCCCTCGTGAGGGAAGAACGCGTAAGCGGCGTCATCTCCTGCGACGTACCGGTCCCCCCGGGGCGCATGAAGGAGATCGTCTCGGGCTGTGAGATCCCGTTCGTCTCGATCTGCCGCCGGGCAGACGGAAGGGCGCCGGATCCCGCCCCCAACGAGCTGAGGATATGCACCCCGCCCGATGTCAGGGCGCGCGCATGCGCCTGCTTCATATCCCGGGAGGTCAAGGCGAAACGAGTGGCCCTGGTCGTGAACGGGGCGGACGGCGAGGCGGTGAGGCTCGCAAGCCTCTTTGCCGAGGAGCTGTCCGCCATGGGCGCGCACCTGGTGGACGTGGTGGTCAAAGACGGCGGAAGCGAACGCACTTCCGGCCTCGAGCGGCTCTCGTCTCTACGGGTCGATGCCGTCTTCCTCCCGGTGGACGCGGACGCCGCGCTCGGGCTCGTCGAGGAGATCCGGCGCAGGGATGCATCGGTGCCCGTCCTCGTGGCCGGTCCGCCCGCCCCCGGTCGTCTCACGGCGAGGGCGGCGGGGATCCTTGACGGCGTGTACGTGCAGAGCGACTTCGCCGAGGACGAGGTGAACACCCCCCGGGGACGGGCGTTCCTCTCGTTCTGGAAGGGGAGCGAGGGGCCCGGCGGCCCCGTGGGACTGCAGGAGGCGGTGGGCGCGGAGGCTTACCTGCTCATGGTCGACGTTCTGTCACGATCGAGAGGGGCCGAGGTGGTCAAGGCCGTGGGCGACATGTCGAGGCGGCGGGGGGAACTCATCGTCTGCGACGGGGTTGCGCCGTCGGGCCTCATCCACAGGCAGGTCCTCTTCGGCAGGTTCTCGAAGAGGTTTTCCGACCCGGTCTTCATCAGGCCGGTCGCGCGCGTGGCGGTAGTCGGTTCAGATCCTGTCGCTGATGTTGGGGCTCAAGAGCTTCTGGGCGACCACGGTGAGGTCCGCCTTGTACGTGCCGCTCGTGATGGCCGCCTCCACCTGGGCCACCTTTTCCACCCGGACCTCGGGGGCCTCCTTGATCGCCTGGTGTATGTCCTGCATCAGCTTGACCGCGGTCGAGATGTCGACCTTGTCGGACGTGTGGGCCGTTGAGTTCGCCTGAGACTGCTGCGAGGTGCGCACAGGCTGTACGCCCTGCGCCGAACCGGTCGTGTATGCCTTGATGGCGTCGATGGGGGTGTTATATATTTTCATTGGTCATGACCTCGTTCAGGCCTTTCTGGAGGCTGTTTTCCATGATGTCCCTGAAGAACCTCCTGGTCGCCGTCTCCGATATGGTGATGGCGTCTTCAGGGTTCGCGGCGCCGTTCTTGACCTCCCCGCCGCACAAGCAGTTCGCGTTCGATGCGTGCTGGCGTTCGTAGGTCCTCATGATGAGGTTCATGAAGATGTTCTTGACCTCCATGCGAGCTCCTTGCGCGTAGTCAACCGTCTGCCATTCTGTATCGGATCTGCGTGAAAATTCTTTAGCATTCTTTCGTTGCACAGCCAAAGGAAAAGGTGCGCCCGGCCGCCGGGCGCAGGCTGCACGTGCGCACGTGCGTTCACGGGAGGGAAGCGCCCCCGGCACGGGTGAAGCGAGAGATCGACCCGGTGAGGTCCCGGTGCAGGAGCCCCCGTCCCCGGCACGGGTGAGACGATACCATGGCGAAAGGGGCGGGAGGGGGCTCGGCGATACACGGGCCGCACGGAGGGCGACCCATCCGGCCGCGAGGAGGACCACCCGACCTGTTGTTCCCGCATCCTTGATCGAGGCGGGAAAAATTTTCCCGCACCGGGCGGGCCTGCTCGTGAGATCGTGCGGCTTTTCCCCCGTGGCATCACCCTTGCTGGGAAGGCTCGAGGAAAGGAGGGCGGTATGGACCAGGGCATCTACACGGCGGCATCGGGCGCCATCGCCATGGAGGAGAGGCTGAACGTCATCTCCCACAACATAGCGAACGTGAATACGGTCGGTTACAAGAAGGACCACATCCTCTACCGGGAGTTCACGAAGATCCTGGACACATCCATGCTGGCCCAGGGGCAGTACCGGGTCATCCCGGTGGACGTCGTCGCGACGAGACCAACGGTGGACCTGACGCAGGGCGTTTCCATGAAGACAGACAACCCCCTGGACGTGGCGATCAACGGCGAGGGTTTCTTCGTGGTCATGACCGAGGACGGCCCCCGGTACACGAGGGCGGGGTCGTTCATGATCTCCGAGGACAACAACCTCGTCACGCCCCAGGGACACCGCGTCCAAGGCAAGGGCGGGGACATAACCATCGACACGACGACCGGCGACGGACAGGTCGTGATAGGCCCCGACGGGAGGATCAGCTACGACGGCACCGAGGTGGACTCGCTCCAGGTGGTGAATATCCCGGCGGAGGCGCTGGTGCGTGCCGGCGGGAACCTCTTCGCCGTCAGGGACGGCCACGTGCCGGATCCCGTTGAGAATCCCTCGGTCTCGCAAGGGTATCTCGAGAGGGCGAACGTGGAGCCCGTCACCGAGATGGTGGAGCTCATCACCACCCAGCGCGCCTACGAGGCCTACCAGAGGATGATCAGGTCCATCAACGACGCCTACTCGAACTCCATCCGCAACGTGGGCGCGGTCTCTTGACGTAACTTCCGGAGAAAACGAGGAAAGGAGAAACCCATGATACGAGCCATGTGGACCTCGGCGACGGGCATGAGCGCGCAGGAGATGCTGGTCAACACCATCGCCAACAACCTTGCGAACGTGAACACCACCGGGTTCAAGAAGAGCAGGGTCGACTTCGAGGATCTGTTCTACGCCACCTACAGCGGCAAGGGCACCGAGACCTCGGAGGGGGGCACCGTGCCCGTGGGCATAGAGGTCGGTCTCGGCGTGAGGCCCGTCTCGATCCAGAAGATCTTCACGCAGGGCGATTACCTGCAGACGGGCAACAGCCTCGACCTGGCCATCGACGGGAAGGGGTTCTTCAAGATCCTCTCCGGCGGCGAGGAGGTGTACACGCGCGACGGCGCGTTCAAGATCGACAGCGACGGCTACATCGTGAACTCGCGTGGGGAGAGGCTCCAGCCCGAGTTCACGGTCCCTCCCCAGACCGCCACCATCACGGTGTCCAAGTCGGGCGAGATCAACTGCCTGTCGAACGCCGGGGAGACGCTCGCCACCGGGAACATCCCGGTGTACATCTTCCCCAATCCCGCCGGGCTCAGGTCGCTGGGCATGAACCAGTACGCCCCCACCCCCGCCTCCGGTGACGCCATCGAGGGCACGCCCGGCACCGAGAACTTCGGTTCCATCTCCTCGGGTTTCCTCGAGATGTCCAACGTTGACGCCGTGGAGGAGATGGTGAACATGATCGCCGCACAGCGGGCCTACGAGCTCAACTCCAAGTCCATCAAGGCCTCGGACGACATGCTCCAGACCGTGACCGGCCTCATGAGGTAGCTTGGCATGGGTACCGTGAGGGTGGCCATGTGCGTGGCGGTGTTTCTCATGGCGGCCACGCGTGCATCCGGTGACCAGGGTGTGACGGGCGCATGCCTGGAACAGGTATGCGGCCCTTCTTCCCTGGCAACCGCCGTTGATGCCGGGCGGCATGGGGTGCCCGGCATGGGCTCGGGGACCTCCCCTGGGGCCGCGCGAGGGGTTCCCCCCGCAGCGAGGCGGGCCGCCGGCCCGGGAACCGACGGGGAGTCGGCGCCCGGGGGAGACACCCTCACGGCGGGGCTCTCGTCGGTGTTCGCCCACGCGGTGAAGCAGAGAAGCCCGTGGAAGGACGCGGGCACCGTGGAGGTGATGGACGTGAGGATCTACGGCGACTGCCCCCCCGACCCGGCAGCCATGGACAGGGTGGAGGCAACATTTTCCCCCGGGGAGGACTTTCTCGGTCTCGTGCGGGGTACGCTCTCGGTCGGTCACGCAGGAAAGGCGGTGAGACTCGCCGCCTCGGCCCGCGTGCGGCTCCTGGCGCGTGTATGCGTGCCCAAGAGGGATCTCAGGGCCGGGACGGTCATCTCGGGCGAGGACATCGAGACGGCGGTGGCGGACATCACCCGCGAGCCCAGGGTGTGCAGGGACCCGGGAGAGCTCGCGGGCAAGCGGGCCAGGGTGACGCTGAGAAAGGGCGCACCCGTTGTCCTGTCGCACATAGAGACCAGGCCCGAGGTGTGTTCCGGCGATACCGTCACGGTGGTCGCGAAGGCCGGCGGCGTGGAGGTGGAGGCGAAAGGGGTGGCGGTCAGGGACGCCCGCACCGGGCAGAGCGTGAAGGTGAAGAACCTCGCATCAGGCCGGCTCGTCGTTGGCACCGTTATTGCTCAGGATCTGGTAGAGGTCGGGCTGTAGGAGGAAGACATGAGGAAGATACATGCGGTACTGCTGGTCGCCTTTGCCTCCTTGCTCCTTCAGGCGTGCTCGCACAGCACCATGGACGCCCTGAGGGAGAAGGAGTTCACCGAGGACGAGATCTACCCCCCCGTGGACGAGACAGGAGAAGGCGTCAAGAGTCCCGGCTCGCTGTGGTCCGAGAACGCCAAGATCAACGACATGTTCAGCGACAGCAGGGCGCGGCGCGTGGGCGACATCGTCACGGTGAGGATCATAGAGAGCTCGTCCGCAGACAAGGAGGCCAAGACCGAGGCGTCGAGGACGAGCAGCACCGACCACTCGGTCTCGAGCTTACTCGGGCTTCCGCTCGACCAGTCGTCGGTCTTCGGGTACAAGCTCAAGCCCGAGGTGTCCACGGACAGCTCTTCCGAGTTCGAGGGGGACGGGAAGACCTCGAGGAGGGGTACCCTCACGGCGGTCGTCCCGGCGCGCATCACGAGGGTGCTCCCCTCCGGGAACTACCTGATCAAGGGGAAGAAGCAGATCCGGGTCAACGACGAGGCCCAGTACATCGTGGTGTCGGGCATGATCAGGCCCGACGACATCCTGTGGAACAACTCGGTTTTGTCCACCACCATTGCGGACCTGAAGGTGGACTACTACGGCAAGGGGATCCTGGGCGACCAGCAGGGCAAGGGGTTCCTGGCCCGGGTCATCGACAAGGTCTGGCCGTTCTAGGGGGTGTGTCATGTCGAGAAAGGCCGTCGTTCTGGCTTGCATGCTGGTATGCGTGACGAACGCCGCCTGGGCGGTGCGGGTGAAGGATCTCGTCCAGATCCAGGGGGTGCGTGAGAACAAGCTCGTGGGGTACGGGCTCGTGGTCGGCCTCAACGGGACGGGCGACAAGGCGGGAACGAGCACCCAGTACACGGTCAACGCGCTGGCCAACATGCTCAGGAACATGGGCATACTGGTCGATCCCGAGGAGATAAAGATGAAGAACGTGGCCGCGGTGATCGTCACCTCGTCCCTGCCGCCGTTTGCCAAGAGCTCGCAGAAGCTCGACTGCGTGGTGTCTTCCATAGGGGACGCCACATCGCTCGCCGGGGGGACGCTCGTCGCCACGCCGTTGATGGGGCCTGACGGGAAGGTCTATGCCATCGCGCAGGGACCGATCTCGGTGGGAGGGTTTGCCGTGGCGGGGGCCTCCGGCACCGGGGTCACCAAGAACTTCCCCACGGTGGGCACCATCCCGAACGGGGCGGTGGTCGAGCGGACGATGGAGGCCACCCTCGGGCCGAACCTCACCCTCGTGGTGAACAACCCGGATTTCACCACGGTGCAGCGTATCGCGAGGTCCATCAACGAGAAGACGGGCTTTCCCAGCGCCCGCGCCGTAGACCTGTCCACCGTGAGTCTCGAGGTGCCCGAGGCGTATAGGGGGCGCCTGGTGGAGTTCGTGGCCCTGGTGGAGAACGTGGACGTGGTACCGGACACCAGGGCGAGGGTGGTGGTCAACGAGCGGACCGGCACGGTGATCATGGGCGGCGATGTCCGCATATCGCCCGTGGCGGTGGCCCACGGAAACCTGCGCGTGAAGGTCACGGAGCAACCCCAGGTCTCCCAGCCCCTGCCCAGGTCGAGGGGGGTCACCACCGTGGTGCCCCAGAGCGGGGTCGAGGTCGAGGAAGGCGGCAAGAACCTCATCATGCTCAGGGGCGGGGCCACCATAGCGGAGCTCGTGAACGCCCTGAACGCGGTCGGGGTATCGCCGCGGGACCTCGTGGTGATCCTCCAGAGCATCAAGCGGTCAGGGGCGCTCTACGCCGACCTGGAGGTCATATGATCGACGACGTGTCCATGATCGCGGCCATGAACAGGACCGACCCCGCCAAGGCCCTGAAAAGGGCGTGCGCCGAGTTCGAGTCCCTCTTCGCGTACCAGCTCCTCAAGGCGATGTACGAGACGGTGCCTGAGGGGTTCATGGAAGAGGGGCTGGCAGGCGACGTATACCGGGACATGTTCTCCTTCGAGGTCGCGAGAAGGATCGGGGAAACGGGCGCCTTGGGGATAGCCAGGGTCCTCGAGCAGACCCTGAGGGAGCGCTTCGGGTACGAGGACGCCTCGAGCGCTAGGGGTCCCGAAGGGAAAGAAGCCGATAAGACGGACATGCACCGAGGAGAAGCCAAGATTACGGCAGGAGGCCAGACATGACACCGTCGGAACTCATCCAGAGGTACGAGCGGGAGTGCGAGATGGTAGGGGCGCTGGTCGAGCATTTGCGCCGGGAACTCGAGCTCATCAGCTCCGACGACGTGCAGGGGCTCGAGGATTCCATGCCCGCGAAGTACAGGATCCTCGGGGAGATCCAGAAACTCAGGCAGGATGCCGCGGTACCGGAGGTGGAGCCGACGGCGGCCGAGGCGTCGAGGCTCAGGGCCTTGCAGCAGAGGCTCGTGATGTCGTGGAGGGAGGCCTCGGGGCTCAACGAGATAGCGAAGGACATGGTGACGAAGAGGCTCAAGGACCTCGACAGGGCGGTCCAGTCGTGCCTCTCGGCACTCAAGGACGGGTACGCCAAGGATGGGAAGAGACACGGGGTGAGTCACCACACCCTGCGTACGGGGGCATGACATGCCGGGACTTGGTGGAGCGCTCGACATCGCACGGTGGTCCATGTACAGCTCGCAGCTGGCCATGGAGATCGTCTCCCACAACGTGGCCAACGCGAACACCGAGGGTTACTCGAGGCAGAGCCTGCGCGTGGAAGCCGGTTACCCCATCACCATGGGGCCGGGACAGATCGGCACTGGCGTGAGGGCCGTCGAGGTGCTGAGGAACTACGACAATTTCCTCAACCAGCAGGTGACCCTCAAGAAGTCCGAGTACTCGTTCTGGAGCGCGAGCAGGAGCGCCATGGAGGAGATCGAGAGCATCTTCAACGAGACGGACGGGTATGGCCTCAACTACCTCATGGGCGAGTTCTGGAACGCATGGGGTGACCTGTCGAACAACCCCGACGGTGTGCCCGAGAGGCAGGCGCTCGTGAACAAGACGGAAAACCTGCTCTCCATGATCCACGAGATCGACTACAACCTGAGATCCTACCAGCGCCACCTCGACGGGAACATCAGGGGCTCCGTGACAGAGGTGAACTCCATCATCAGGCAGATCGCGGACCTCAACAAGAGCATCTCGAGCGTGGAGATCGACGGCATGATCAACGCCAACGACCTGCGCGACCGCAGGGAACTCCTCCTGGAGCAGCTCTCCCAGTACATGGACATTACCTACTACGAGGAGGAGAGCACGGGCCAGGTCCAGGTGTACATCATGGGAGGCACGCCGCTCGTCCTGGGATACGACACGTATGAGTTCGTCACCTCGCGCAACGACGCCACGGGGTTCACGGACATCTTCTGGCAGGACTCCTCCGGGAGGCAGGTCAACGTGACGGACAAGCTCAGGGCGGGCAAGATAGCCGGGTGGGTGAACGTCAGGGACAACACCATCGGCTCGTACATCGACAGCCTGAACACCATGGTGGGTGAGCTCGTCTGGCGCTTGAACGAGATCCACTCCCAGGGTGTGGGGTTGGCCGGGGTCACGTCGATGGAGAGCACGGTCGGCGGGATGACCGCGGCCTCCGACCTCTCGAGTGACTTCCTCTTCAGCGACCGCTACGTCGCGGGCGCGTTCGAGATCATCGTGTACGACTCGTCGGGGCAGGTGGCGGGATCGTACCACATCGACCCTGCGGGGACCACGATCGGCGACCTGGTGAACGAGATCAACGCCGAGTCGGGCGTCGGCGGGCCTATCACCGCGAGCATCACGGCGGAGGGCAGGTTCAGGATCGATGCGGGGACCGGCTACACCTTCGCGGTCGCCCCGGCGGCCACCGGTACGAACGGCAACGCCCTTGCCGTCATGGGCGTGAACACGTTCTTTTCCTGGAACGAGACCGTGGGATCGCCCCTGGACGACATCACCGAGACGATCGGGCTGAACGACGCAGTGGCCCAGGATCCCACGAGGATATCCACGGGGCGGCCGGACGCCTCAGGCCTCGTGGCTCCCGGTTCGAACGTGACGGCCAGGCAGATCTATTCCCTCCAGGACCTGGTCATACCGGACATAGGCGGCACGGGGGTGAGCACGACGCTCGACGCGTTCTACAGCTCGCTTGTCGCGCAGGTCGGCGTGGACGTGCAGAACAGCATCAACAACGAGAAGTTCAACGACACCCTCCTCGGGCAATACCTGAGGAGAAAAGAGAGCGTCACGGGCGTGAACATCGACGACGAGATGGCCGAGCTCATCAAGCTGCAGCATCTCTACCAGGCCTCGGCCAAGCTCATATCCGTCGCCGACGAGATGATGGAAGCGTTGATTTCGATAAAATAATCATGTACACATTCCCCTGAGCACTCATCCATCGGGGGGCGTCATTGCTGATACTGACAAGGAAGGTCGGCGAGTCTGTCGCCATCGGCGATGATATCCAGGTCTCGGTCGTGGAGATCAAGGGATCCCAGGTCAAACTCGGGATCAAGGCCCCGAGGGAGGTATCTGTACACAGGCAGGAGATCTACCTGAAGATCCAGGAGGAGAACCTGCGCGCAGCCCAGGTGACCGCGGAGGCGCTGGGCGAGGCTCAGGCCCTCTTCCTCGACAGGGAGAACGAGCCATGACGGGCCCGGCCCGCACCATGGCATGACAACAGCGAAGGGAGGTGGCGCACGTGCGATTTCTCGTCGACCTGATCGCTTCGATCATCCTTGCGCCTTTCAAGCTGGCACGGTTCGTGATCGTGGACGTACTCGTCAAGGGCGTGCTCGCAGGGGTGGTGTCCCTCGTCCGTTCCATTCTCAAGCTCCTCCTGCACCCGATAACCCTGCTCCTGGTGGCATCCGGAGCGGCCGCATACTTCTACTCGAGCGAGGAGCAGAAGAAGAAGGTCAAGGCCCTGATCGGGCTGTGACCGGCCCGGACCACCCAGGGCCAGTCCGGAGTCTCCCATGGCCTCGGGAGCCCCTGTTCCGCCCCTGGTGGCCATGTCAGGCCGAACATGCCCTGCAGCTTTGTCCCCCTTGCGGACTCCCCCGGCGTGAAACCCATGCGCCGGGGCCAGGCCTCGTCCCGCATCGATTGTGATGCCAGAGTAGACACCTTCCTCCACGCATGAGGCGTGCAGGGGATCGTTCGCCCTCGCAGGTCCGCCGCTGACCACCTTCCCCCACGCACGAGGCGTGCAGCCACGCGCGTGTCGAGGGGAGAGCCGCGCCCGGAGTGCTGGCGGCCCTGTCAATGTGGCCGGCCGCCGTTTTCGGGCAGGCGGTTCCCCCGGTTCGCGGCCTTGTCGTGGTAGGAGGTGGTGCATCGAGGCACGCTCCCGATCTACACAAACCGTCACGATAGAAAATGACGCCCCGCACGTTCGTGGACGGCCGTCGAGCCCGGGCTGGAGGTGTCTTCGCCCCCTCGGCTTGCTGCAGCGGCCGAAGGGCGACCGGCAGCGATCCTTGCGCTACGGTGGGTTCAGCCAGGGGCCCCGGTGGGTCGGCCTTCTGCACACGCGAGGTCTGTCCGGCCCATGGCGAGGCTCTACTGAGTCTCCATGCCAGGACGCGATGGCTTGCAGGCTCGTCGCCCGTCACCCCTTGTCCCCGAGGCAACAGGCGGATCGTGCCATGGACTCCAGGTGCCACCGCCCGGTCGTCACCCGCCTCTTGATTTCCCTCGAGAAGGGGGTATATGGGATGTAATGTAAAAGAAATGTAAAACAACCTTGTGGTGAATGTTCGAGGAGTGAGGGCAACATGGGTGGAGATGTCCTTGGAATCGATGTCGGGTCCACGGCCGCGGGCGTCGTCCAGATCGACGGTCATGGCCGCGTGGTACGGAGTGCGTACGGTTTCCACCGTGGCAACATCGCTGGCACCCTCGAAGGCCTGATCTCGCGCTTTCCCCTGGGAGACGTCGGGTACGTGGCGTGCACCTCTTCGTGCCCGCCGACCGCCGATGCGGTGAGACGCTCCGACGACACCCTGGCCTCGCTGAGGGCGGCACGACACCTTCACGGGGATATCGGCGCGCTCTTGTGCGTGGGGGCCGAGAGGTTCTCTCTCCATATCTTGGACGAAAAGGGCCGCTACAGGTCGACGAGGACGAACACCTCCTGCGCCGCGGGGACGGGCAGCTTCCTCGACCAGCAGGCCCGGAGGCTGGGCCTGAAGGACAGCGCCCATCTCGACGAGCTCGCATCCGGCAACAAGGGCGCCGTCCCGCTCATCGCGAGCAGGTGCGCCGTGTTCGCGAAGACCGATCTCGTGCATGCACAGCAGAGCGGATTCAGCCCGATGGAGATAGCGGACGGCCTCTGCAGGGGGCTTGCCGTGAACATAGCCGAGACCCTGTTCCACGGGGTTGTGCCCGAAGGGACCATCGTGTTCTGCGGCGGGGTGTCGAAAAACACATCCGTCAAGGCACACCTCGAGTCCCTGATACAACGTGCACTCGTGGTCGACGACCTGTCGCACCTCTACGGCGCGCTGGGCGCCGCCCTCATGCTCCTCGACGAGTTGGGCAGGGTCGAGTCCGCTTCGGTCTCGTCGATCCGCGGCATCTTCACGGATCCCGGCCCGAGGAGGAGTCTCCACTACGCCCCCCTGGAACTCAAACGTTCCTCCTACCCGGATTTCAAAGGCCTGGAGCACCGGGAGTTCGTTCTCCCCGACGGGTCTTTCGAGGTACCGGTGGAGGTGGATGTCTACGAGGATCTCGGGGGGCGGGAGAGGCTGAGGGTCACACTCGGGCTGGACATCGGGTCCACGAGCACCAAGTCGGTGATCCTGGGCGACGGGAGGAGGGTGATTGCCGGGTTCTACACGAGGACCTCGGGCAGGCCCGTGGACGCCGTCCGCGCGATACTGGGTGCCGTCGAGGATCTCTGCCTTTCGAAAGGGGTCACCCTGGAGTTCACGGGCGCCGCCGCCACCGGATCCGGCAGGAAGCTCATCGGCGCCATCATCGGCGCCGACATGACGATCGACGAGATCACCGCCCATGCACGGGCCGCGATCGAGACGAACCCGAGGGCCGACACCATCATCGAGATCGGCGGGCAGGACGCCAAGTTCACGAGGCTCGAGGGCGGGGCCGTGACCTTCTGCGCCATGAACACGGTCTGCGCGGCGGGTACCGGCAGTTTCATAGAGGAGCAGGCCTCGAGGCTCGGGTGCCCGCTTGCCGAAGTTTCCGAACGGGCCCTCGGGAGGGGGTCCCCTGCGTCGAGCGACCGTTGCACCGTGTTCATGGAACGCGACCTCAACCACCTCCTGAGCCTCGGGTACGAGAAAGACGAGGTCCTGGCCGCCGCCCTGCATGCGGTGCGCGAGAATTACCTCACCAAGGTGGCGGTGCAGTCGATGATCGGCGAGGAGGTGTGCTTCCAGGGCGCCACCGCGAAGAACGCGGCGCTGGTCGCTGCGTTCGAGCAGCGCCTGGAAAGGCCCATCTTCGTGTCGAAGTACCCGCACTTGACCGGTGCCCTCGGCGCGGCCCTCATCCTCGATGAAGAACACTCGGGGGCCACCGCGTTCAGGGGGACCGGGATCCACAAGAGGACGATCGAGCTGTGCACCGAGGTGTGCACCATCTGCGCGAACCATTGCAAGCTCACGGTGGCCGAGATCGACGGGCAGACGGTGGCGAGTGGCTTCTTGTGCGGCAGGGAGTATGACTCGAAGGCAGGCCCCCGGTCGAACCCTTCCGGGTTCGACCTCATGAGGGAGCGCAAGAGGGCCTTTTCACGCAAGAGACCGAAAACGTACACAAACTCCGTGGTCATCGGGCTCCCGGATGCACTGCACATGAGCGAAGACATCGAGTTCTGGCGCTTCTTCTTCGACCGGCTGGGCGTAAGGACCGTCACCCGGCCTGCGTCGGAAGCGCGGCACAGAGGGCGGGCGCCCTCGGTGGGGGCGGAATTCTGCATGCCGGTCAGGCACCTGTTCGACAGCGTGTGGAAGCTCCTTCCCGAGGTGGATCACGTCTTTCTGCCCGTCTACCTGGAGGACGAGGACGAGGCGCAAAGGAAAGGGGCGCGCAGGCAGTACTGCTACGTCACGCAGTACGCCCCCTCCCTCGTAGCCTTGCGTCTCGCGGGCGAGGCGGGACCGGGCAGGATTCTCACCCCGGTCGTGGAGCCGGGTCAGGTGCACGTACGGACGACGATGAGCCTGTACAAGGCCCTCAGGCCGGTGCTCGGCGCCGCCGTGAGCCTCTTCGACCTCAAGGCGGCGCTCGATGAGGCCGTTCACTACCGGGAGCGCGCCAGGAGACGTCTCCTGGACGTGTACAAGAGGGGTATCGCATCGCAAGCCGGCGGGGATATCTCCGTCGTGCTCCTGGGCCGGCCGTACACGGTCTTGTGCAGCGATCTCAACAAGGGCGTCGCGGACATCTTCGCGTCGCAGGGAGTCAGGGTGTTCTACCAGGACATGGTCTCACAGAAAGAGGCGCCCTCGTCCTGGATCAATGCCATGCTCCAGGACGTGCCTTGGCGCTATGCCGCGGGGGTGCTCGAGGCCGCCTCTGCCATCGCGCACCAGGAGGGGGTGTACCCGGTCCTCGTCACCTCGTTTCGGTGCACACCCGACACCATGACCCTCGAGTGCTTCAAGAGGATCATGCACGAGAGCGCCAAGCCCTACCTGGTGATCCAGCTCGACGGCCACGACTCGAAGGCGGGGTACGAGACGAGGATCGAAGCGGCCGTGAGGTCGTTCAGGAACCACCACCGCCTGGGCAGGGGACCGGCCCGGGTGAGGCTGCCGGACATCCTGCCGTCGAGATCGCTCAGGCGGCCCATCGTGTACATCCCCGACTGGGACAGGTTCTCGTGCAGGCTGCTCGCGGCCAACCTCAGGAGGGAAGGCCTGGACGCACGACTCCTCGAACACTCGAGCTCGAGCGTGACCGAGGGCCTCAGGTACAACACGGGGCAGTGCATCCCCATCCACATCATCGCCCAGGAATACATGGACACCATGAGACGCCACGACGTGGACCCCCAGCGCTGCGCCCTGTGGATCCCCAGGGGGGAGATCCCGTGCAACCTCAAACTCATTCCCCACCACATAAAGGCGGCGCTGCAGGCCCACGGCCACGGCATGGAGCGTGCAGAGGTGTATCACGGGGAACTCTCCATGATCGACCTCTCGGTGCGTGCGTCCTTCGGGGTGTACTTCTCCTTCATGTTCGGCGGCCTCATGCGCAGGGTAGGCTGCAGGATCCGGCCGTACGAGACCGAAAAGGGCGCAACGGACAGGGCGATCAGAGACGGTATGGATATCCTGGAAGCGGCCTTCGCCTCCGGCTCGTCCAAGGCCGAGGCGCTCAGGAAGGCCGTCTCGGCCTTCAAGTCCATCCCCGTCTCGAGGCAGGTGCGGCCCAAGGTGGCGATCGTGGGAGACCTCTACGTCAGGGACAACGATTTCTTGAACCAGGATCTCATAACGTTTCTCGAAGAGAGGGGGGCCGAGGCCGTCACCATGCCGTACACCACCTATGCGCGGATGGTCGCAGGCCCCTACCTGAGGAAGTGGGTACACGAGGGCAAATACCTCTTCGCCCTCTCCTCCGCCGCCATGCTCGCGGCCTTCCGTGCCATGGAGATGCGCTACTACGGGATCTTCCGCGAGGTCCTGGATGAGCCTGAGCCCACCTTCACGGATAACCCGGCCCGGATCCTCGCCGCCTTCGGGCTGACCACCAGGCACTCCGGCGAGTCCATGGACAACGTGCTGAAGGTGCACTACCTCTCGAAGCACTACAGTGATATCGGCCTGTTGGTGCTCGTCAACCCGGCGTTCTGTTGCGCCGGTCTCGTGACGGAGGCCATGGCGGACCGCATCGAGCAGGTAACGGGCATACCCGTGGCCAACATCGTCTACGACGGGACCGGCGGAACGAAGAACTCGTCCCTCGTGCCGGTGCTGGCGCACTTGAGGTCTTCCGCCTCACGCGCCGCTGACCTTCTGGGACTCGCCGGGTAGGGTGGACTGGGTCTGGCAGGCTGAAGGCCCCTGATGTTCATGAGGGCCTGGAACCTCGCGGAGAGGGCTGCTGGTGGGTGGTCACCGGGAGATCGCCCGGGGAGAGGAGTGGAAACGGGCCCCATGGTATGGGGCCCGTAGGCTTACGAGCGACGGTGACCTTCCTATGCGCCGAGCCCCATGAACTTGAGGAACGGGTTCGCGTAGAGAAGGATGAGCTCGATGACCAATGCGTAGATGGCGAGGGACTCGATCATCGCGAGGCCCAGAATGAGCGCCGTGAGGATCTTCCCCGAGGCGTCGGGGTTGCGGGCGATGCCTTCGCAGGCCCCCCTCACGCCGTTGCCCTGGCCGATGCCCGTTCCGAATGCGGCGATCGCCATGCCGATACCCGTGGCAACGGCAACCCAGGAGAAGTACTGGATGGCCTTGGGGCTCGCTGCTGCCTCGGCTGCGAATACCTCAGTTGGCCACCGACTCACTGATTCCCGCCCGCGTAGCAGGCTCACGAGATCCTCGTCCGCTGACGGGTCGTCGTTCAGCGCGGCGACGAAGCGGTCAAGTGCGGTATCACCTGGCACCGGCTCCCCCCTTCACCCTGGACCGCACTATTTCTCGCACGGTCTCCACCTGGTCCATTGTCTTGGCGTTCCTGCGAAGATACGCCTCGATCTCATCGTCCTTCTTCCCCTTGCGTATCAGGGTAAGTACGTCTTCAACCAGCTTGGCAGTATCGGGTGCCACAAGGTACTCACCAGGAAGCTCGCTCTGCTTCTTCGGCCCACCGGCCTGACCACCCTGACGGGGTCGGAGCACCCGATCTAGCGCAGACAGCCGATCGAGCGCTTCTTCCGTGGTTACGTAAGGGTCGGAGAAGAGCTGTTGCGCAGTCTTAAGGAAAATCTCGTTGTCAAGATCTTTCCCCTCTTTGGGCGCGGTGGCCCGGGGGCTACCACTAGCGGCGACACCATGCTTTAGCAGTCTGAACCTTAGCTCAGCCTCGGGTAGACCATACTTTTCCGCGATTTGAGCAGTTATGGTGTCCATACGAGCCTTAGCCTTACTACTCGTCGCCTTGGCCTCGGCCTCCTCCTTGTGAGACGGGAACAACTGTTGTTTCTGCTGGAGCTCCTCTTCAAAAAGCTTTTGCTGTGCCTTATGCGCATCTCTTTGCGCCAGGGCAACGTCCAGGGCCTGCGAGTCTTTGAGGTGAGCTACCAGCTCAGACAGTTGAGTAGGTGAGAGCCTGTACTTCTTGGCTAGCTCAGCGACATCGGCGGAGGTAACACCTTCGGGTTTGGACGCCACGAGACCCAACAGCTCACTGCCAGCCTGGCGCATCACGAGCCCATTCATGAATGATGACCATGCATTCGCGGCATACTCCGTCGCGCCACGTAAGACCTGATCCGGCCAACCTGGGTTCAGCATACGTCACCCCCCTGTGCTTATTGGTTCAATTCCATATGTACGTATATACTCCCATCTTCGCTTAGCAGCTTCCGCAGGAAGACCAATTCTCATCGCTTCCTCATACAGGGGTGAACTACCAACCAGTTTGTGCAGGAGAAGCGGCTGAGCGTAATACTTCGTATACAGAGTCACGGTCGGATCAACCTGCCTTACTCCAGCAAGCCTATCCAAGAGCGAAGCGACAGATACCTGCGCCGGATAACCACCGGCGTTAAACTGGATCAGTGGATACGCGGCGTCACCGAGTAATCTGTTCATGTACGTGTCCCACAACAGACTCGCTGAATAGTCACGTGGTAGAATCTGTCTCGTCGATGACTGGCTGACCTTCTGTTTTCTGCTGCCAAGGAGACCGCCGAGAAGACCGCCGACACCCACTGCCGCTAACCCGAGACTCATAGCTTGTCACCCCCACCAGCCCAAAGTCTTCCCACGCCCGTAGATGTCCATACCGGTAGACGCGAGCTGACCGATCGTTCCAAGCACGGTCAGCGGGTGCGCCCGACCTGACGACGTCACAGTCTCACTTTGCACACCGTACCGCCGACCTTCCGACTGACCGGCGACGTTGCCGAGGTAATTCAAAAACTGCTCCGCCGCCGAGTAAATCGGCTGCTGCTGTTGCCATGCCCACGTTGTCGCGGCGGGCAGCATGGCTGTCTGCATCTGTGTGTTGCCAAGCGAGGCGAGTCGTTCGAGAATACGTCCAGGCACAAATGACAACGTAGGGCCGCCCGACACGCCTATACTGAACTGAGAGCCGCTTAGCGCGTCACCAATGAGCCTGTTCAATAACGAACTGTACTGCGACGATGCCCCAGTAAGACTATCCAGGTAGTCGCCGAAGCGCTCGTTGAGCCACTTTTCGCGCTCCTCCAGCATCTGCTCATACCCAGGGCGCCGAGAGTACCCGGGACGGGGCAAAACGCTGAGGATATCACCCCGACGTGATGCAATGCTCATGACGTGACCTCCTCACAGCAACGAGTTTAGCAGGTCCGCGATGACGCGGTACGGCGCTGATGGGTCCTGGGAGGAGTACGTTGAGTATCTACCCAGCTCCGCCGCCTTAAAAAGCGATTCCCCGTAGTTCTGCGCCGCCGACCCCAGTAGCCCCGCCTGGGCACCGAGCGCCTGGCCGCCGAGCGTCGCCGCCGTCTTAGCTAAAGCGTCAGACGCCACAGACGATTGGAGCATTCCCCTCCCAGCGAGTCTGTTCAGTACGCCCTGGATGGATGGGAGGAGCTGGTTGGTCATATACTGGGCAGTCATTTGGCCAGCCTGGTTGTACGGCTCAGCGTATGCACCGAACGATCCTACTAGGCGGGATAGGATAGGCATGACCTGGTTCTGTGAGAAGCCGGTCCACGCCTGCCCCAGGCCAGAATACCCGGACGATGTCGGGAATGCCGTCTGTGGAACGAGAAAAGACTGTAGCGCCATCTTATACCTCCTCACGTTGCATACAGTACCCATATGTAGTGCCTATCACCATAGCACTCGTTATAGATGTCATAACCCGAGTCTCCCTGGTAGAAGTAGAGATATAGCTGCTGATTGGTCGTCGCAACCGGCACGACACGAATAGTGTTCCACGTACCATCCTCGTTATAGACCATACGAGCCGATAGCACCCTGGAGATAGTATTATACATCGAGGAGATAGAGATCCGGGCGTAATGGCCGCTTATAAAACCTGATAGCTTGCGTCCCGGCGATATCTCTAGAGCGATACTCCAATCACGGTAGACACCGCTCGACTTATACCAACACAGAGAGATGCACGCTCCCTTTAATGGCCGACTATCCCGGGGGGAGACGCCCTCGTAGGGGTCGATAGCGGCAATGCGCTGTTCGATCTGAGAGAGTCGATAGTCGACCGACTCCGGGACGTTGGATGAATCAATCCCGACAACAGACTCTAGGCCACTGATAGTATCCTGGAGCAGGTTCCAGGTATCTACATTGATCGGCGACCTGTATGCTGCTTGCGTGAAGTAGACAATGGAGTCTGGGTACGCCATCACGCCCTCGCATATAAGAGATCGAGTACGTATGTCTTCCCATTCAACTCTGCGAAGAAATCAGCGGTACTGCCAATAGTAGTGATCGAAGGCATAAAGCCATCCCATCCCCCAATGACACAGTAAGCGTGCGCAATCAGGTGCGAGGTCGGCACCACCACCACCAAAGCGCCGAATAGATGGGTGACAGTAGACGCGAATGCCGCTTGCTTAATGCTGAGCTTGAAATATGAGCTCGAGGCTGACACCTGATAGTATGTTCCATTATATGAGGCATATATTGTCGTCGTGGGCACATTGTCACCATTCGAGAGCGACTCCATGACGATAGTCGCCTGAGAGGAGGAGATGCCGGTGATCGTTATCCTAGACACACGTAGGAGAGGCTGCTTGGACTCGAGCACCTTTTCGATCGTCGCAATGTCGGACTCAATCTCATCGATTCTGTCTTCTGCAGCCGAGATACGGTAGTCTATAGATGACGTATCGGGAGAGCCTGTAACCCCGACCTTCTCTTCGAGCGCCTCGACAGCGTCACATAGATCGTTCCACCGGGAGGACGAGACAATATCGCTAGGTTCGAC
>JAKPDW010000088.1 GCA_029552245.1 Deltaproteobacteria bacterium | reverse complement strand
AAGTTTCGAGGCATGAGCAAGAGTACCTTCTATCTCCATCTGAAAGAGACCGAGTTCAGGTTCAACCACCGCAACGAAGATGTGTACAAACTGCTCCTCAAAATGTTACGATCTAACCCCCTAAAGTTGTCATGAACCTTGGGGAATGCTTGAGGGCCCTCGGGGCGAAAACGTCGCTCGTTCGCGTGTTGGTCCCGGGGTTCGAGGGTGCCTGCCTAGCGCGCGTCTCGTAACCCCGCATCCTCGTGGGGTCGAACCCGTCCTCGCATCGATGCGGGATGGTCATGCCGCGTACGAACGCCCCCAGAACGACCGGGTGAGCGCATACGGTCCGCCCGGTCGGCGCGGGCGGGCAAGGGCCGCCCCAGCGCCCCTCGGCGCCTGCCCGCCGAGCAGCTGGAGACCCTGCCGGGCGCTATCGCCCACAGGGCGGCACACCCATGCACGTGCATTCGGCGGGGAGGGGACAATGTCGTCGGGGAAGGCATATGCCGCACCCCCATGCGCGAGCATCCTGCGGGCGGACCCACCATGAGCTGGAGATCCCCCGGTTCCTCTGCATGGGCAGGTCCCTGTCAAACCCTCGGTCCCCTTATGACCCGGCCCCTGGAAGGTGTATCCGGCCGAGATGTGGAACCCGCTTCCCCCACATGCGCATGCACGCGCTTAAGTGCCGCCCTAGAAGGTGTATCCGACCGAGATGTGGAACCTGCCAGCGGCCTCGCCCCTCTTCCTGTCGAGCTTGTGGCCGTAGATCACGCCTATGGGGCCGATGGGCGTGAGGTAGCGCATGGCCGTCCCGGCAGAGGACCGGATGTCGTCCGTGCCCGCGTCGTCGGCTAGAGGCATCCTGACCGTACCCGCATCGAAGAACAAGGCGGTCTCCCACGTGTCCGTGAGCTCTATGCGCGCCTCGACGCTCGTGTTCACGGCCAGGCGGCCTCCTACCGGGTCTCCCTTCGAGTCGTAGCGGAGCATGTTCTCGTCGAACCCGCGCACGCTCATGGTCCCTCCCAGGTAGGCGAGCTGGTCCTTGGGGATCCGGCTGACTTTCCCGTAGGGATCGAGGTAGGTGTACCTCCCCATCCAGGCGAAGGTGAGTCTCTCGTGAGGGCCGTAGTAGAGCCTCAGGTTCACCGTGTGCCTGAGGAAATTGTCCAGGGAGGACCTGAAACCCCTGGAGACGTCAAGCGAGTAGGAGGAATACGAGCCCCTCGTCGGCCTCACGAACGAGTCCCTCGTGTCCCTGACGATCCCCGGGGTCGCCACGAGGACGCCCCTGGGCTCGTAGGCATCCTCATCACCCTCCGGGATGGAGGCGGAGCCTTCCTGGAGGAACTGGTCCCTGTACTCGTAGCGTCCCTGGATGGAGGTGGAGAGGTGGGAGGTGGGCTTCCAGGAGAAGATCGTCGACGCCGACAGCGTCCTGGTGCCGAAGATCTGGTTGAACGCCTCTTCGTGTTCGTAGGACAGCGTGGAGGTGTTCGTCACGGCTGCGTCGAAGATGCGCTGCTGGGTGAGGCCCGTCTCCGCCTTGTAGCCCGTCTGGCTCACCTCGCCCCCTGTCCACAGGTGCTTGTTCAGGCCGAAGAGGTTCCGGTCGCCCGCCTTGATGTGTGCGTAGACGCCCCTGTCCGTGACGTAGCCCAGACCCCCCTGGTAGTAGTAGGGCTCGGACTCCTGCACGTCGACGAGGAGCGTCACCCGCTCGAGGCGCTCCCTGATGCCCAGGGTCCTGAACTGCACCGAGTTGAAGGCCTGCATGTCGCGGACCCTCTTCTGTCCCTCGAGCATGCCCCTGAGGGAGAACAGCTGGCCGGGCTCCATCTTCAGCTCCCTGCGTATCACGCTCGTGCGCGTGGTGAAGTTGCCCTGGAAATAGATCGCCCCCATGACGACCTCCGGCCCCTCGTCCACCTCGAACTCGACTTTGGCCGATGTCCTGTCCTCGGACATGGTCACCCGCGGGCTCACCTTGACGTAGGGGCGGCCCCTGGCGGAGACCAGTTCCGAGATGAGCGCCTCGTCGGCCTTGAGCACCGCCTCCACGAACGGCCCGCCCTGCTTGAGGCTCAAGGAAGCCTCGACCCTGGACGGGGGCGTCACGGTGAGGCCCTTGATGTCGATGGAGGACACCACGGTCCTCGGCCCCTCGGCGATGTGGAAGGATATCGAGACGGCCGTCCGGTCATCCCTGAAGGAGGTCTTGGGCTCTATGGAAACCTGGGTGTACCCGTTCTTCAGGTAGAACGCGCGGAGGGCCTGTATGTCGCGCTCGAGGAGGTCGGGGTCGTACACGGGGGCATGGAACAGCCCCGGCCGTCCCGTCTCCACCATCTCCCTGAGATCGTCCTCCCTGAACGCCGTCGCGCCCGGGAAGTCGACTTTTTCCACCAGCGTCCTCGGGCCCTCGGTGACGGCGAACTCGATGGAACGCACCCGGCGCCTGCCTGCCGTCTGGCGTTCCTCGAGGATGTCTATCCTCGCCTGCAGGTACCCCTGGGCCCTGTAGCGCGCGAGCATGTTCCTCACGCTCTTGCGGAGCCCCCTGTTCCCGATGTTCCCCTCGTCGAAGATCACGATGTCCTTTCTCAGGGTGTAATCCCAGAAATGGCTGTTGCCGGTGATGGACACCTCGTACTTCGGCCCCTCGGACACCTTGAGCAGGGCCTGCACCGAACGGCTGGACGCGTCCCTTAGGAGTTCCAGGTCTATGGTGCACTCGGGGTATCCCCTCTGGCGGTACACGGCCACGAGGTCCGCCACGTCCCTGGCGAGTTCTTCCTCCCTGAACCTCCCTGATTCCCTGATGAACAACGAATGCCTCCACGAGCGCATGCGCGAGAGTATCTCCGCGTCGAGGAGCGCCTCGTTGCCCCTGATCTTGATCGATTCCAGGGTGTAGTACCTGCCGGGTTCTATGTGGACGCCGATCACCACGGTGGCGCCCTCCTGTCTTTCCACCTTCACCCTGACCTTTGGGCTCGCGTACCCCTCCTTCCTGTAGAGCTCGGTCAAGAGTTTTTCCTGTTCCTCGAGATCCCCCGACATGAGGGTGTCCCCCACCGAGACGCTCATCGCCCTGAGTATGTCACCCGTGAACAGCGGGTACTCCCCCTCCACCCGGATGTCCCTGACCACGAGACCGGGCTTGAGCGTGAAGGATACCCCCACGCCGCCCGGCTCCGGCGACACGTCGACCTCCACCAGCTCATAGCGCCTGCTCGCCTTCAGCGCGTCCACGCTCTGCCTGAGGCGCTCGGGGCTGAACGGGTCTTGCTCCCTGAGCGGCACGATGTCTCGGGCGAGGGAGGCGACGTCGCCCGTGCACCACGGGCAGTCTCGCGTCTCCATGTCGAGCCGCACGACCGGCATGCCCGTGAACTCGGCGTATTCGTCGGCGGCCCCGGCTTCCTGGGCGCGGCACGTGGCCGGGACCGACGCCAGGAGCGCCGCGACGAGGAACAGGAGGGGGAGGGCGGCCCCTTGGCGACGGCGGGTTCGGCGCTCAAGGCCCGGGCGGTTGGTCCTCGTTGTCCGCATGGAGCCCCCCATGACTCACCGGAACCTTCGCCTGTAGAAGATGTCCACGCCGAATATGCCGTCCGTGCCCTGGTAGCCCCCCAGGAGCAGGTTCTCGAGGATCTTGTATTCCGCGATCGCCTTCTGCACGGTCTCCGCGTTCTTGGTTGTCATTTCGTACTTCACCGTCAGCCTCCTCGAGAGTTCCTTGCCCACGAGGAGGGTCATGCTTTCCTCGCCGGTGGTGGTCGCGAACTCCGAGGCCTTGAACTCGAGGATGTCGAGCGTGGTGGTCTTCTTGATCCGGCCGCCGTAGGTGGACGTGAGGAGTTCCGCGATCATGCCCGTGGGGGAGACGGAGAGGCCCGACTGCTGGGAGGCGAGCTCCCTCGAGGTCTTGCCCACGACGAGGAGGGAGAGGATGTCCGAGGGGTCTTCCTCGGGCCTGGAACTCAGGGTGAACTTAAGCTCTTCCAGCCTCCCCTCGAGCGCTATCGTTATCTCCCAGTCGCGGACCCTGGTGTTCGCGCTGATGTCCACCACGGGCCTCGTGCGGTTTGGGTCGAGGAAGTCGATGAGGCCCCTGGTGACCTCGAAATCGTTGTTCTGGAAGGTCACCACCCCCTCGGTGACCGTGATCCGGCCGTTCACGACAGGCTGCCCGAGCGTGCCGGCGATCTTCAGGTCGGGGTTTATGTCCAACGATGCGATGTTGTTCTCCACCTTCACGTTCCCCCTTCGTCTCACGGTCACCTCGAGGGGGATCGACGCCAAGGGGGGAGGGATCCTGGGGGCCTTCAGCTCCTCCTCCCTCTGCCTCAGGAGGACCCTGCCGATGACGCCCGAGAACAGGTCCACCCGTGCGTCCCTGTAGTACACCCCGTCCGTGAGGGAGACGTCCGCCCACAGCCTGGGCGAAGAAGTCCCGTAATCGAGGGATGCCTCCAGGTCCATGACGAGGTCCATGGTGTCGGGGATGGCCAGGGGCAGGGCCCGCGCCTGGCAGAACACCTCCGCGGTCTTCGGCCTGAGACCGTCCAGGAGGACAACGCCCCCCAGCTGGAACGACCCGGTGTCCAGGCGGCCCGTGATGTCCTCGAGCGAGACCCGGTCGCCCTCGAAGCGGATCTTTCCGTTTACGCTGTGGATACGCTGGGAGTTGGCCGGGATGGTCCACGAGAGGTCCTCGAGGCCGGCGGTCCCCTTGACGGTCCCCTTCGATCCCGCGGTGACGACCTGCGCAAGGACGCGGACCGAGCCCGTCGCATCCCAGAAGTCGTCGTCGAACAGGCCCAGCGACGTGAGCGGTACCACCCCGTCCAGGTCGACCACGAACGAGTGCGTGGGATCCCCTGATGCCTGGATGTCGATCAGGCCGCCCTGGGCGAGGCTGACCCTCGTCTGGGGCAGGTTCACCCGGCCCTTGCTGTAGGCGGCGTTCACGTCGCGCGCCTGGACGAGGAGGGAGCCCTCGTGGAAGACGTCCACGGAGGAGATCTCCGCCGTCGCCTCCATGTCCCTGGGCCTTTCCGGGTTGCCGCGTGCGAACAGGCGGCCCGTGAGCCTGCCCGAAAAGTCCTTCCTCCCCGCGAGGACGAACAGCTGGCCGAGTTCGGTCTCGGCGAACAGCGCCTCGGCCTCGAGGACGCCCCGCCCGAGATCGTACCTCGCGTCCACGTGGAAGTCCCAGTCGCCCTGGATGGAGAGGATCTTGTCGGACAGGTCGAAGGAGAACGTCATGTCTTCCAATGGTGTGTCGCCGTACTTCAAAGAGGCGGCCGAGACCCTGCCCGAGAGGGTGGGGTTGTCGAGCGTGCCCTTTCCCGACGCGGTGAGGAACACGATCCCGCCGAGGGATTCGTAACGGCCGAGCGCGCCTATGTGTCGGGCCTCTATGCCGGGGGTGCCGAGCGAAAACTCGTAGGCGCCGCCCATGGTGACGAACCCCCTCGCGTTTATGTTCTCGCCGGGGGCTATGGTCAGCACGGCCCGGTCCAGCCACACGATGTCGCCGTCGGCGCGAAGGGCGATCTCCGCCGAGGTGAACGCCTGGCCCATGATCGTGACCTTGCCGGAGGTGAGCGATGCACTCCCCTGGGGATGTGCGAGGGTGCCCGTGATCGTCGCGTCGAAGGAGGCGCTCCCCTGCGCCTTTCCCCAGAGGTCTTCGAGCCTGATGCCGGTGCCCTTGGCGCTCATGGCGAGACCGGGGTCAGCCAGGAGCCTTCCCCGGGCGTCGAGGAGGGTCACCGAGCCGTACGCCTCCACCCTCGAGGCCCCCAGAGAGAGCCCCATGCCCTCCACCTCGAGCACGCCGCCCTCGAGGTTGCCCCGCGCGTCCGCCTTCCCCAGGTCCACACCCGAGACGGACATGTCCGAGCCCTCGAGCGCGAACGTTGCACGGGGCGACCGTACGCTCCCCGAGATCTCAGCGGTCCCGTCGACGGCGCCGCTCACCGGGACACCCGGCACGAAGCTCGAGGGGTCGGCGTGGTCAAGCCTCACTTCCAGCGACAGGGACGGGTCTCCCGCGAGCCTGGGGAAGGGGGCGAACAGCCCGACGGTGCCGCTGGCGGCCACGGTCGACCCCCCGTTCCTGATGGTGAGATCCTCTATCTCGAGCGTGGAAGCCCGGGTCACCTTTCCCCTGAGCGATACGTCGCCGAGCCTCACATCGCCTATGGTTCCTCCCGAGAACGACGCCTCGAACGCGATCTCTGGGCTCTTGAAGGGGCCTGCGGCCCTGAATCCAGACCTCAATGCACCCGAGCCGTCGACGCCCGCGATCCGCTTGAGCAGGGTCGAGCTTTTCGGCGAGGACACTTGACCGGTGACGTCCATGGATGCGCCGGCGAGATCGATCAGACCCGAGAGGGAGGCCTCGATGCCCGAGGCCTGCGCCTCGAGCTTCGCGATGGTGAGGCGGCCTGCCGAGGAGGAGACCCGGCCCCGCACCCTCGCATCGTCCCTGGAGAGCAAGGGCGGCGCGGTCAGGGCACGGCAGACCGCATCGAACGAGGCCTCGACCCTTCTCTTCGACGGTGACACGCCGGAACCCTTGATGCGCACCACCGGGCTCAGCCTGCCCGTGACCCCTTCCGGCACGCCGGGTATCTCCTGAAGGCTCAGGCTCGTGCCGGTGACCGAGAGCTCGTAGGCGAGCGCATCCTCTTCCTTGACACCCTCGAAGAGCCCCTCGGGGAACACCCCTCTCAAGTCCAGAGAGCCTTGCGCCTTCAGGTCGCCCGAGGCGAAGGGCACACAGAAGTGGTCGATGGTCAGGAACCGCTCGTGGATCTTCCCGCGGGCCGAGACCGGCCCGATGCCGCGACCCTTGATCGTGGCCACCGGGCCTGCGAGGCTGATGTCCAGGTCCGGCTCGTCCCATGCGCCGCTCGCCCTCACGGTGGCCTGCACGGCCCCCTTCAGGTCCCAGCCTGTCCCGAAGAGGTTCTCGAGGTACGAGGCGGCGCCGTTCACCGTGAACTCGAGGTCGAGCTTCGCCTTTTGGGACATCTCGGAGACCGCCCCCTTCATGGCGGCCGTGGTGGACCCTGACGTGAGGTGCACGTCGATCCCGGTGATCCTGTCGTTTATGATCGAGCAGGAGGCCTTGCCGCTTCCCAGGAAGACGCGCCTCCCCGAGACGAAGAGGGACGGCGATGTCCTGGGGGAAGACAGGTGCAGCACGGAGTCCCGCTCGAAGGATGCCTGCATGGCGAGGTCCGTGTCGTCGAGCCTCACGACGGGTGCGGCCTGATCGTCCCGGTATTCAATGGTGGCCCCTCTCGAGACGAGCCGCCGTATGTGGACGTCGACGGGGGCCGGACCCGGGGTCTTCTCCACGAAGGCCGACTCGATGGTGAGCCAGCCGTCCTCGTCGAGCTCGAGCAAGAAGAGGGGCCTGTCGATCTCGATGGTCACGAAGACGAGGTCCTTGCGCAGGAGGCGGGCGAGGTCCGTCTTCAGGAACGCCCGATCCGCCTCGAGGACCTTTCTCCCCCCGGGCGCCAGGATCACCGGTTCGAGGATGGTGACTTCCTGGGCCACGAGGTCGACCTCGATCTTCTCGCCCCTGATCTCTCCCGGGTAGAGCGTGTTGACGAAGCCGAGCAGGCGTGCGGCCCCCTCGCTCGTGGAGAAGTACGCCTGGGCGGCGAGGATCACCGCCGCAGCGAGGGCCGCGGCGGTGACGGAGAGTGCCGCGAGGATCACGATGGCCTTGCGCATGCGTCCCCCGGGTTTCTCAAGCGCCGTCTGCGTGCCTGGTCTTCTCGTCCACGGGACAGGTCCCTGCTTCCCCGTCCTTGCCGGTGTCGCCCCTGAGCAGGGGGATGAGGCCGAGCACGCTGTCGAGGTCGCCCGAGACGACGATGACGTCGCCGGGCTCCAGCGTGTCCTCCCCGCCCGGGTTGACGATGGTCCTCTCCCCCCTGCGGATCGCCAGGATGCTCACCTTGTGTCTCTTGCGCACCTGGGTCTCGATGAGCGGCCTCGAGGCGATGGGGCAGCCCGGGTGCACCCTGAGGGTGTGCACCTTGAAGTCCGGGAGGGTCCTCTGTAGGTCAGTCATGGTGGTGGCCTCGCCGGAGAGGCTCCTGAGCATGCTGTACCCGCTGGAGCGGAGATCGGCGATGAGGCGCTCGATGTCGTCCCGGGGGACCATGTATTCGGACAGGGCCCTCGAGAATATCTCGATCGATGTCTCGTACTCCTCCGGGATGACCTGGTCAGCGCCGAGGGCCAGCAGCGGCTCCACCTCCTTCACGTAGCGCGTCCTCGCGATGATGTGGGCGTGGGGGTTCATCTTCCTCACGAGCTCGGTGACCCTTCGGGCGGAGGCGGCGTCAGGGATGGTGATGACCACCACGTTGGCCTTTTCCGTGCATACGTATCTGAGCACCGCCTCCTGGGTCGCGTCGCCGTAGACGATGGGCTCGCCCTTCTTCCGCTCGGATCTCACCGTGTCAGGGTTCATCTCGATGACCACGCGCGGGATCCCCGCCATGGCGGCGGCCTTCGAGACGTTCCGTCCGTTCAGCCCGTAGCCGATGACCACGAGGTGACCCTCCATGTCGACGGCCCTGGCCTCTCCCCGGGCGAGCGCGCCGGAGGTCTTCAGCCCCGTGAGCAGGCGACGCGGCAGCGGCATGCGCACGGACAGGTCGGCCAGCGCCGGCGAGGTGTTTATGAGAAACGGCGTGGCTGCCATGGTCGCGAGCGTGATGGCCAGGATGGTCTGGTACGTCCCGGAGCCGATGAGGCCCATGGCCAGGCCTGTCCCGCTGAGGATGAACGAGAACTCGCCGATCTGGGCCAGGGCGAGCCCGGTGAGCACCGTGCTCCTGAACGGGAATCCCAGCGCGAGCGTGGACAGGCTCCCGGTGAAGGTCTTCATGCCCACCACGAGCACGGCGAGACCGGTGATGGCCGGGAGGTGGTCAGCCACGAAACCCAGGTCGAGGAGCATGCCCACGGAGATGAAAAACAGGCTCATGAAGATGTCCCTGAGGGGGAGCACCCTGCCCAGGGCCTCCTGGCTGTACTCCGACTCTGAGATGATGAGGCCCGCCAAGAACGCGCCGAGCGCGGGGGAGAGACCCAGCCGGGAAGTGAGCCAGGCGATGCCGATGCAGAGGAGGACCACGCTCAGGAGGAACAGGTCCCTGCTCTTGGTCCGTGCTATCTGGTGGAGCAGCCAGGGGACCGCCCACCGGTACGACACGTAGAGGAAGGCGAGCAGGGAGGCGGCCTTCGCCACGAGCACGCCGATGCCGCCCTCGATGCCGGTCTTGGCGTGCACGGCTATCGGCAGGAGGGGCATGAGCGCCACCACGAGGAGGTCCTGGAAGATGAGGATGGAGAGGGTGTTCTTCCCGTGCGGGGTGGTTATCTCGTACCGGTCGTCGAGCGTCTTGAGCACGATGGCCGTCGAGCTCATGGACACGAGTACGCCCGAGAAGACCGCCTCGGCCGTGCCGAGGCCCAGGGCCTTGCAGAAGATGGAGACCAGGACCGTGGTGAGCCCCACCTGGACGAGACCGCCCATGAACACGGTCCTGCCGCTGGCCAGGAGATCCTTGATGGAGAATTCGATCCCGATGGAGAAGAGCAGGAGGACCACGCCGAGTTCCGAGAGGGCCTCCACCTCCTCGACGCCCGAGACGATGCCCAGCGCGTGGGGGCCCGCGATCACGCCGGTGAGGAGGAACCCGAGGATGGGCGGGAGCCTCAGGCGCATGAAGGTGAGCACCACCACGATGCTCATGGCGAGGATCAGTATGAGATCGGCGACGAAACCCGTATCCATCCCAAGTGCCTCCATTGTACCCGCAACCGGGATGTTTTTACAGACTCAAAGCCGTGGCGGCAAGGCATTTCGATTCTCGGGCGCTGCGCATGCGTGCCGCCGTCACGGCCGGGTGCGCCCTGGCGCCCCTGCAAGATCGCCCGGCGGGCGACCCCTTGCATGCCCGGTGCAGGGCCGGCCCGGCGTCGGGCGCGGCCTCGCCTGTCTCGAAAACCCTTTCCTCCGGCAAGGCTTTTGCCTACAATCGGGCAGGTCGCATCGCAGTGGAAGGGAGGATGCATGACGGGGTTTTTCGAGATAGCCCAGATCCTCGCCCTTGCCGCGGTCTTGGGCATGGCGGGCCTCAGGCTGAAGCAGCCCCTCGTCATCGCGTTCCTGGCCGCGGGGATCCTCGCCGGGCCGTCGTTCTTGGGCATCATCCACAGCTACGAGCAGGTCGAGCTCTTCGCGCACATAGGGATAGCCGTCCTGCTCTTCATTGTCGGGCTGAAGCTGGACCTCCACCTCATCCGCACCACGGGGCCGGTCGCCCTGGCCACGGGCCTCGGGCAGGTCGTCTTCACCTCGATCATCGGCTTCGGCATCGCCGTCGCCATGGGCATGGACACCGTCAGCGCGGCGTACGTCTCCGTCGCCCTCACGTTCTCGAGCACGATCATCATCGTCAAGCTCCTCTCGGACAAGAAAGAGATAGACTCGCTCCACGGGAGGATCGCCCTCGGCTTCCTCATCGTGCAGGACATAGTCGCCATCCTGGCGCTCATAGGGCTCTCCTCGCTGGGCACCTCCGCGCACGGCGGGGAGTCCCGCCTGGCCGCCTCCCTGCTCGTGCTCGCCAAGGGCGCGGGGCTCGTGGCCGGGGTATGGGTCGTCATGCGCACCGTGTTGCCGCCGCTCACGAGGAAGATCGCCTCGTCACAGGAGATGCTCCTCCTCTTCGCGGTCACCTGGGCCATGCTCGTGGGCGCCGCGAGCGACCTCCTGGGCCTGACGAAGGAGGTGGGCGCCTTCCTGGCGGGGGTCGCGCTCGCGTCCACCGAGTACCGCGACGCCCTGAGCGCCAGGCTCGTGACGCTCAGGGACTTCCTCCTCGTGTTCTTCTTCGTGGACCTCGGCGCGCGCATGGAGTGGTCGCACTTCGGGCCCAGGGTCTTCGAGGCCTCGGTCTTCTCGGCCTTCGTGCTCGTCGGCAACCCGCTCATCGTGCTCGCCATCATGGGCGCCATGGGCTACCGGAGGAGGACGGGGTTCCTCGCCGGCCTCACCGTGGCGCAGATCAGCGAGTTCTCCCTGATCGTGGTCGCATCCGGGCTCGCCCTCGGGCACATCGGCCAGGAGATAGTCGGTCTCGTGACGGTGGTGGGCGTGGTGACCATCCTCGCATCCACCTACATGATCCTCTACTCCGACCGCCTCTACCAGGCGCTCTCGAGGTGGCTCAGGGCGTTCGAGCGCGCCAATCCCTACCGAGAGGCGCAGTGTAACGATTGCTTCATCATGCCGAGGGTGGACGTGGTTCTCGTGGGGCTCGGCGGATACGGCAGGGAGCTTGCCGAGCACCTGCTGGAGCGGGGCAGGCATGTCATAGGCGTGGATTTCGACCCCGAGGCCCTGGAGTACTGCGCGAAGAGGGGTATCCCGGTCCTCTACGGCGACATGGCGGACCCCGAGACCATCGACGGCCTCCCGTTCCTCCAGGCCCGCTGGGTCGTGAGCACCACGCGCAACCCCGCGGTGGACGTGCAGATCGTACGGCACCTGAGGGCAAAGGGCTTCGGGGGGAGAATCGCGCTGACCGCGCGCACGAAGGAGGACGCCGAGGCATACCTGCACTTCAAGCCTGACGTGGTGCTCAGGCCGTTCTTCGACGCCGCGGAGCAGGGGGCGGACGCGCTGACCGGCGCCTGGCACGCGCTCTCCGACAAGACCGGCTGGCCGGTCTCCTTCGTCGAGATCCGCGTCAAGGCGGGCAGCACCTTCGCCGGGCACGCGATCAGGGACATCCCGCTCAGGTCCGAGCTCGGCGTGGCCATTGCGGCGGTGAGCAGGGCGGGAAGGGTCTTCTTCAACCCCGAGCCCGACCTGAGGATCTTCCCCTCGGACCGCGTCGTGCTCATGGGGCCGCCCGAGGCCGTCAAGCGCGCCGAGACCATGATCCACAGGCTCGCCGACGCGCCGGGCGAAGACGACGGCTCGGCCGTCTCCCTCGTCGAGGTGCAGGTGGGCCCTGGCTCGCCGCAGGCGGGAAAGACGCTCGGGGAGACGGGGTTTCGCCGGGTTACGGGGCCCTCGTCGTGGGGATCAGGCGGGGCGACGAGTACGTCATCTCCCCCGGGCCCGACGAACGCGTGCTCGCAGGAGACACGCTGCTCGTGCTCGGAACCGCGGATGCACTCGAGCGCCTCGGCCTCGGCTTCGAGCGCGCGGCCGGAGACTCGGCCGGGGCATGAGTCCCTGCGGGTCCCCTCGGACACCACCCGCCGGGGCTGCCTCTCCAGGTGTCAGGAAGGCCGACGCCGTGCGGTCATGCCGCCTCGGCCCTCGGTGGGCTGGAGACCGGGCTTCGGAGGCGACGAAGGCCGGCCCCTATCATGCGTGGCGGGTGTTTTCCGCGCCGGGGGTCCCATGCCCCTGGTCGCCGTTTCGGCAACCCGCGGGCTGTCTTGTGCATGCTCGGCGGGTGTGCGCCAAGGGTCCTCGATTCCCCCCACGGGCCCTCGCCTTCGGCCATGGTGGGGTCGACACGTCAACGAGAGAATCACGTCTATGTCTTCGGTGCCCCGATCGAGCCCCCGTCTTCGGCCTTCCCGGTGGTGGCGTCACTCAGCCGGGCGTGCCGGCGCAGCCCCTGGCGCCGACCGATGCGTCCCAGTCGATGAGGTCTTCCAGTTCCTGCCACGACTCCACGGAGACGAACCGGTGGCCGGTGCGGTTCCACGGCTGCGAGAACACGATGGGCGTGATCCCGGCATCATGGAGCTGGCGGCAGGTGTCGAGCCTGTCGTCGACGAAATGGGTGACGCCGAGCCTCGTGAGCACCTCGAGCTTGGCCGTGTTGATGCCGGTGGCCTCCACCTTGAGGCAACCACTGTCTATCTCCGGCAGGTGGCGCCTGAACCAGAGCTCGACCGGTTCCGCAAAGGGCCTCGCCGTCACCACGAGCACGCCCGAGACCGAGCCCACCCGTCCGAGCACCTCCCTCGCGCCCTCGTTCGGGAACAGGTCCAGCTCGTGCGGCTCGTTGGTCAGCACCTCGATGATCTCGAAGGCGTGCGACCTGTCCATGTCGATGCACTTGAGGAACTCGTAGTCGGTTATGTCCTCGTACTCGAAGGAGTAGTTGTATCTCTGGCGGGCCATGCGGACGAAGAGCCTGAAGGTGTCGGCGATGACCCCGTCGAAGTCGAAGGCGAGTGAATGCGGCGGTATTCTCATCGGGTGTCCCCGTGGTTTTTCGGTACCGGCCTGTGTACCACAGATCGCTCGCGCGTGCAAACGGGCGTCGTGCGAGAGCCGGCTCTCCATGAAGAACGCTCTCTTCGCCGGAAGGGTTCGGGGGACGGCCGGGGGCCCCTGGTTTTCGTTCAAGGCAGGTGCCGACCTCCAAGGCGCGGGACCCTTCTCGGGGCCTCGGCAGGGGCGTGCGGGCCTCGGCATCGAGCAGGCTGAAGCATACGAGGGACACGTCGCCATGGCGCGGCTGGAGGTTCAGGCCGGGGCACGAAAAACCGGTTGACAAGGAACGGACATACGGGCTAACGAAAACTGCGTCGCATAGGCACGTAGCTCAGGGGGAGAGCACCACCTTGACGCGGTGGGGGTCCAGGGTTCAAATCCCTGCGTGCCTACCACTTGCCTCGTCAATGCACCCATTGAGGTGCATTCATCCTGCGGCGATCCAAAGACCACCGAATGCCTTCCTCGTTCCTTCGTGGGTGTATCCCTCTGGCGCGGATACGGGCGCTCACAGCAGAAGACGCGTCGACGGTCTTTTCCCCAAAAGAGAACCCGTTGGAAAGCGTCGATCCGTCTCAGCCGGTGAATCGGAGAGTGCGCGGTATCTTCTCGGCGAGGGCCATGGTGCTGTGGGCTCCCAGTGCGGTTGGTGGGCCGGACGGGGACCCAAAGAATTAAAAAAAGAGATGTTCGGGCTCGGGTGGTGCATGTTTTCCGTGATAGGTGTATACGTCTGCCCAGGCGTGCCGGTCGGCCCATGCGCGGGGGTTCTCCCGAGGGTGCGGGCTCGGTCTATCGTGCCTGTACACGGGAGGCCGCTGGTGGAGCCGGCGTTTGCCGGGCGGGTACCCGAAGGTGCCGGAGGCGCCGGCACCCTGCAGGGAACAGGAGGGGGTGTGAGATGCCATACCGGGTTGTCGGGATATCGGGAAGCCCTGTCACGGGCGGGAACGTGGATCGCTTCCTCAAGTCGATGATCGAGAGCGTGCGGCCGGGAGAGATAACCTCGGAGATCCTGAACCTTTCCGAGCTCGAGATCAGGGAATGCACCCACTGCAACTTCTGCTTGACCGGCCAGGAAGAGGGCAGGTACTGCTCCATCCTGGACGACGCCCAGGCGGTGTTCGAGAAGGTGGAACGCGCGGACATCGTGATCCTTGCCAGCCCCGTGTACTTCATGCGCACGAGCGCGATGATGGCCGCCTTCATAGACAGGCTCAGGGTCTTTGTCTTCGGCAACCTCGCGCGCTCTCGTCTGAGGAACAAGGTGGGGGTGAGCGCGGCGGTGTCCTGGATGAGAAACGGCGGGCTCGAGACCACCCACCTCACGCACCTCTACGCCTTCATGACCCTCGAGATGATCCCGGTCGGCCTCCATGGAGGGACATGCCCCCTGGGGGCGTCCGGGGTCTCGGGCACCAGGGGGGCTTTGGGCCGGGAAGGGGGGCGGGCCCAGGGTGTCGAGCTGGACGAGGCCGGGCTCGAGTCGGCGGCCCGCGTCATGGCACGGGCGATCGAGCTTGCGCGGATGGTGAGGAAGGACGGGAGCCCGTGATGCGGCTCGTCTGGCACGGGGCGAAGAGGGCGTCTGAGGCTAGGGGGCGGCGGGAGAAGGCGTGAGCCTCGTGTGCCATGGCTCGACGATGCCGGGGGCATGCGAAGACCTCACGCCGACAGGCGCGGCCTCGCTGCACGGATACGCCATGCCGTCGAACAGGCGCCGAGGGGGCCTCAGGAACAGACCGGGATACCTTTCGCCCTGAGGTGTTCCTTGACCTGGGCGATGCTGAAGGTCCTGAAGTGGAACACCGAGGCTGCAAGGAGGATGCGGGCGTGGCCCTCGAGCACGGCGCGGCTGAAGTCTTCCAGCGTCCCCGCCCCGCCGGATGCGACCACCGGTATGCTCACCGCGTCGGCTATGGCGCGCGTAAACGGTATGTCGTAGCCCGCGAGCGTCCCGTCACCGTCCATGCTCGTGGGCAACAGCGTGCCGGCGCCCAGCTGCTCGCACCTCTTCGCCCACTCGACTGCGTCCTGGCCGACCGGGAGCCTGCCGCCCGAGATCACGAGCTCGAAGCCGGACGGCATCGCCGGGTTCCTGCGCGCATCGATCGCGATGGTGATCCTCCCCGCGGTGAAGGCCCGGGACGCCTCGCTGACGAGCCGAGGGTTCCTCACGGCTGCGGAGTTCATGGAGACCTTGTCCGCCCCGGCCTCGAGGACGGCCTCGATATCCTCGAGCGATGAGATGCCGCCGCCCACGGTCAGCGGGATCTCTATCGCCGAGGACACGTTCTTGACCCACTCGAGCCTCGTCTTGCGGTTTTCCTGCGTGGCCGCGATGTCGAGCATGGCGAGCTCGTCCGCGCCCTGGTCTTGGTAGAACCTCGCGTGTTCGACCGGGTCTCCCGCGTCCCGGATGTCGACGAAATGCACGCCCTTTACGACCCTTCCTTCCAGCATATCCAGGCACGGCATGATGGCGACCGGTTCCATGTCGGGTCTCCTCCGGAGGTCATGATCTTCGTGGGTTGAACCGTCAGTCCGCTCGAGTGTACACGCAAGGGCGTCCACGAATCAAGCCTCTGCACGCGGCGTTCGTGCCACGTGCGACGGCCCGACCGGGTGCCGGGGAACGATCCATGGGAAGGCCCGCGTCTCGCATGCGCAAGAGGCCTCCTCTCCGATCGGGATGCGCAAGGCCTTGCGGGGGCGTCGGCCCAGGGTGAGAAATCGAGGCGTCCCGGTGACGGACGTGTGACCGTCCCCGGCCGGGACCGCGGGCATGCATCACCGGCCTGTCCCTTCAGCGGTGAGCCCCGCTCGGGTCGAGCCCGTCCGTCCGCCCGCTGTCCCAGGCGCTGTCCTTGGTGCCCTGGCCAAGCTCTTTGTCGTCCACGTACTCCGGCAGGTACACCGTGAAGCAGGCCCCTTGGCCTTCGGCGCTCGTGCAGGTGACCGCCCCCTCGTGGGCCTTCACGATGCCGTGCACGATGGAGAGGCCGAGCCCCGAGCCCTCGCCCTTCCATGTCGTGGTGAAATAGGGGTCGAAGACCCGCGAGAGGGCGTAACCGGGTATCCCGGGGCCGGTATCGCTCACCCTCAACACGATGCAGCGGCCCGCAGGCAACCCCAGCGCCTCCCTCTCGCCCTCGGGGACCGTCGCCCTTGCGAGGCTCACGGTGATCTCGCCTCCGGTCTTTCCCATGGCATGGGCGGCGTTGTCGCACAGGTTCGTGAAGACCTGCTCCAGCTGGGCCGGGTCACCCTTGACCATGCACGATGCCGCCAGGTTGGCCGAGATGGTCACGTTCGAGGGCAGGGTGGCGCCCAGGCTCTCGATCGTCCTGTCCACGAGCGTGCAGAGGTCGACGGGGACGTGCTCCCTCTCGGGGTGCCTGCTGAAGGCCTGGATATGGTTCACGAGCGTGACAGCCCGTTTCGCCGCCCGTCTCACCTCGTCCAAGTCTCTCAGGATCGTCTCTATGCCCGAGCCCTTCTCTTCCAGGCCCTTGACGTTCCTGAGAGACAGGTTCGTGTACCCGATGATGGTGGTGAGGATGTTGTTGAAATCGTGGGCTATGCCCCGGGCGAGGGTCGCAATGGCGTCCATCTTCAGTCTTTGCGCTTCCAGCCTCGCCCTCTCTTCCTCGAGCTGCATGAGCGAGGTCATGTCGGTGATGGCCATGACCAGGCAGGCCTGGGAGTCGTATTGCACAGGTCTCGTGGAGAGACGCGCCTTGATGACCCCGCCGTCCTTCCTCTTCAGGGTGTGCTCGAGATCCCTGCCTTCGCACTCGCCCGGTCCCTCCTTCGGCGAGACGAGCTCGTCCACGGGGGGGAGGTCGAGTTCACTCGTCGTCCTGCCCAAGGCCTCCTCGACGGTATACCCCGTGATCGCGGAGAATGCCTGGTTCGCGTACATGCACCTCGAGTCCGACACCCTCACGATGCACACCGCCGCGGGCATGCACTCCAGCGTGGCCTTGTACCTCTCCTCGCTCTGCCTGAGGGCGTTCTCCATCTCCAGGCGCTCGGTTATGTCCCTCGCGACCGTGGTCACGGCGTAGACCTTGCCGTCACGCATGCAGGGCACGCCGCTCACCTCCCCGTACCTCCTCCTCCCGTCCTTGGTGATGAACAGGTAGACCGAAGAGTAGATGGGGTTTCCCGCGAGGATATGGAGCGCGTTCTCGAAGGCCTTGGGCATGAACGAGGGGTCGAGCACGCCCGCCTCCTGGAAGGTTTTCCCGACGAGTTCCTCGGGCGTGTACCCGAGGACGCGCGTGACGTTCGGGGAGACGCTCAGCACCCTGAACTGGTTGTCATAGGAGAACATCACGTCGTTCGTGAGCGATAAGTGCACGCGGTACATCTCCGCGCTTTCCCTGAGCTCGGCCTCGATCCTCGATCGTTCCTCGATCTCCCGCATGAGCCGTTCGTTGATGAGGACGAGCTCGGACGTGCGCTTGACGACCTGCTCCTCGAGGTCGTCCCTGCACCTCTTGAGCTCCTCCTCCGCGGCCCTTCGTTTCGTGATGTCCCGGGTGATGCCCATGATGCCTTTCAGGGAGCCTTCCTCGTCGTAGAGGAGGTTCACGATCACCTCGGCCCAGAAGGTCGAGCCGTCCTTGCGGACCATCTCGAGCTCGAGCGTCGTGAACCAGCCGGGGCCGTGGCGGTACCCCGCCTTCATGAGATCGAGTTCCCGGCCGAGCATCTCGCGGACCCTCGCGTACGACTCGGGCGTCAGCACCTGGTCGAGGCGGAGCTTGACGGCCTCCTCCACGCTGTAGCCCCTCAGGCGCATGACGGACGGGCTGATGTAGGTGTAGCCGAGATCGAGGTCGAACACCCAGAGGACGTCGTTCGCGTTCTCCACGAGGACCCTGAACGTGGCCTCGTTCCCCTGGATCGCCTCTTCGATGTCTCTCATGGTCCGCTCTCCTCCCGGACAGGTGCGCGGCCGTGGCAAGCGGCAGGCCGGTCACGCCCGCCCTCTTGACCGCGATGCGCACGCGCCGATGTTGCCGCCCCCTGTCGGACTCCCCGGTCATCCCCAGGGAACCGTCCGACCGGTCTCTTGGACAATGGCCTTTATAAACCCCTGGTACCCGATTGTGTCAACCCGCACGCCTGTGGGTATGACCGGCGCCGGGTTCGCCCCCGTTCGTTCACTACCCGTCTATCCCGCGCGCCTGTGGGTATGGTCCTTTCGCCGAGGGCGGGGCCTTCCTTGTCGCATCCGGGTGCGATGCCGGCAATGCACACCCTCGGGGCTGAACGTTGTTCATGGGTCTATTAGTAAGGGTAAGCCACTCGAATGGCAAGGGAACGCGCATGGGACGGCCGGGCGCATCGGGTCTTTCCGCATGAGACCCTCGCCCCGGACTCGGCCGATCGGGGGGCTGCGCTCACCCATGGGAGGCACAACATCCGGCACCCAGGCGCGGAGTCATTCGTGCACGCCAGGGGTGCACCCGGCAAACCGCCGGGGAGTGGGCTGCCCAGGACCTGCCGGTCGAAGGCCCCCGGCCTCACAGGCTCCACGCATGGCCTCGGCCGAAGTCCGCCTGAGCCCAGGGGCCTCTTCGATCCACCCTGAACGCACGGGCGGGCACGTGGTCTTCGATGGGGAATGCACCCGTGTCGTAGGGGGAAACGCCTCGTGAGGATCGAGGGGGTAGGCCTTCGGCATGACCTTCACCTTTTCGTGTTGCCCGCCGCATCGTTCGAACGGTCCTTCGGTGTCCAGGAAGCAACTGGCCGAATCGATCCCGATTCATCCCGTCTCGCGCCTGGCGGCCCGTGCATGGGCAGAACCCCGTCCCGAAGGATGAACGCGCCGTTGTCGCCGTATACGCACCCTTGCATGGAACGGGCTGAGAGCCTATCAATCGGTCTCATGGAGGTGCGTCGCATGATGAGAGGTTTCACGATGGTCGTGCTCGGGCTTGCCGTGGCGGGTCTCCTGCTCGGTGCAGGGGCGTCCACGGTATCGGCAGGACAAGCGGGGAAAGCGCCTACGGGCGGCATGGGCGAGAGGAGGGAGATCCTGGATGCCCTCGGGAGGCGGGTCAGGGATCTCCACGGGCTCGATGTGGTCTTCAGCGCCGCCAGCCTGAAGGTGAAGGACGGTTGGGCATGGGTGTTCGCCTGCCCGACGTCCAAAGACGGCGCGAACAGGTACGAGCCTGTGGCAGCCTTGCTCCGCATGCAGGGCGGTGCATGGAAGGTGGTGGAACTGCCCTGCCTCGAGGAGGACAACCCCGACTGCCTGACTGCACCGACGTACCTCTCCTCGCTCAAGAGGAGATTTCCGGGCCTGCCCGCCGAGATACTCCCGAGGGATGCGGAGAAGGAGCTCGGGTCTGTCTGCACGCCTTGACGAGGACGGGCCGCTGTCGGAGGGGCGGGGACGCGAAGCCGGATCCCGCCCTTGCCCTGCTGGATGTGTCCGCGGGGGATGTGGCGGGCGAGAACGCCCCGTGGAGCGCCTTCCCGCGGGGCCCCTGACCACGTGGGAAGGCGGCGGAGGCGCGTGAGCAGCCCAACGGGCCGCTTCCCGGGCCGGGGCCGTCGCAGGCGGGCCTGCCGGTATCGACCTGCGGTGCGCGTCACGGCCTTGGTGACCATGCGTCTCAGGAGCCTTCGTGTCCGGACAGGGGCCGGCCGCTTCCGCCCGGTGCGCTCAGACGGCGGGTCGACCCCGGTGTCTTGCGATCTCCACCAGGAGGGGGTGCCTGTCGAAGTAGACCTCGTTGCGCCTGATCTTCCCCTGTTCGTCGAACTGTACGAAGCACACGCCGATGCACTCCACCGCACCCTCGCCCACGGGTATCCGGGCGTGCCACTTGTTCAGGAACCCTCCCTCCATCGGGATCGCCTCCACCTGGGTCCACACCCAGTCCGGGTTTGCCGCGAGAAGCCTCCGGAAGTAGGCGAGGAGCTCCTCTTTCCCCCTCACGCCCGCCGGCACGGCAGGGTCCAGGTACACGGCCTCGTCCGAGTAGAACGACGCGAGCCTCTCGGGGTCGTTGCCGGTCCATGCAGGGAGCCATCTGGATGCGAACTCTCCCGCCTGTTCCCTCGTCATCGTCATGCGCACCTCCTGCCGCCAAGGCGGCCTTGCCTTTCGCTTCCCCGGGGGTATCTTGTTCCTCTCGACGGGTGATCGTACCAAGACGCGGTGGTTCAGGCAAGCAGACAGGGGGTGCTCATGACCTACGAAGAGCTGAGGTCGAGGGTGGATGGGGTCATGGTCTTTGATCTCGACTCGGCCGTTCTGGTCGAGCTGTGCTCGCTCTGGGAAGACCGGCGCACGGTGCTCGTGTTCCTGCGCCACTTCGGTTGAATATTCGCGAGGCGGCAGGTCGCCGCCATGATGGGAATACGATCGAGGCTGGACGAAGCACATGTCGGGCTCAAGGCCATAGGGAGCGGGAGCGCCGAAGGGGCGAGGCGTTTCGTCGAGGAGACGGGTTTCCCGGGGAGGCTGTACCTGAGCAGGGACCTTGCGGCATACCGGGCGTTCAGGCTCGAGCGGGGAATATGGAAGACGCTCTCTCTGGCCTCCGTGGCAAGGGCCCTCGAGGCTCTGTTCGAGGGCTTCCGCCAGGGAAGGACCGACGGCGACCCCTGGCAACAGGGGGGTGTCTTTGTCCTGGGCCCCAGGGACGTGCTCTTGTACCAGTACAAAAGCGCGTTCGCGGGCGACCTCCCGGATCCGGACGAGGTGCTGGAAGCGGCCTTGAGGTAGGTGCGCCCCCTCACGGCCGCACCTTCGAGGACTTGTCGGCGGGCCCGGCCCGTGTCTGCCTGTAGGATGCCATGGGAGACGTTTGGTCAAGCATCGCCCTGTTCAGGACGCCGGGGGGGCGGGGGTCGTCGCCGAGACCTGCATCGCCATGGGCGACTCCATGCAGAAGGCCGAGGGGTCGTCCCCGGCCCCGGGCATGCAAGTCGACTGGCCCCATGGCCCTGCCAGGGGCGGCGTGACTGGTGAAGGCCCTCTCCCTGGAGGGACGCCCGACCATGGAATTGCCGGGGGCGCCAGATCCACGGTGCGCTCAAGGGTTTGCGCAGCTGGTTCTTCAGAGCACCGCCGGTGGTGCTTGCGGCCAGTGACATGATCGGGCGCGTCCCATGCCCGAGGCCGAGCCTTCGAGCGCTCCCGGGGAACGACACGGGCGGCATCGGGTAGGCCTGGCCGTGCCCGGTGCCCCTCTTGACCCGGCCTCATTGCCGCCTGGGGGGATGTCCGCGCCGGCAAGGGCCTTGCTTTACAAAAGGCCTGCCAGGTGGTATCAGTCCTGTCTGGAGACGACGGCGGCACGTGTCTGTACCGGGTCGCCCACGACCAAGTGCGCGGCCGCCCTCGGTCTCAGGGAACCTGGCCGAGAAAGCCGCAGGGAGTGCATATGCCCCAGATGACCGTGACTGTTGATGGAAAGCAGGTGGTGACGGATGCTGTTACCATTCGGGATCTCGTCACCGACAGGAAGGTGCTCGCCGCACGAGTGAACGGGTCGCTCGTCGATCTGTCGACGCCGGTCGTGGACGGCATGTCCCTGGAGACCGTGACGTCCGACACGCCCGAGGGCCTGCACCTGCTCAGGCATTCGGCCGCCCACGTCATGGCGGAGGCGGTGAAACTGCTGTTCCCGGACGCGAAGCCCACGATCGGGCCTGCGACCGACGACGGCTTCTACTACGACTTCGACAGGGACGAGCCGTTCTCCGAGGGTGACCTGGCGAGGATCGAGGAGAAGATGGCCGAGCTCGTGAAGGCCGACGAGCCCTTCGTGCGCAGGGAGATGCCGGCCGAGGAGGCGAAGGAGTTTTTCAGGGCGCAGAAAGAACCCTACAAGGTGGAGATCATAGACGATCTGGGCGAGGGTGTCGGGAAGGTCTCGCTCTACACGCAAGGGTCGTTCACCGATCTGTGCCGCGGGCCTCACGTGCCCTCGAGCGCCGCGATAGGCGCGTTCAAGCTCTTGAGCGTCGCGGGCGCCTACTGGCGGGGGGACGAGCGCAACAAGATGCTCCAGCGCATCTACGGGACGGCCTTCCCAACCAAGAAACAGCTCGACGAGTATCTCACCTTCCTCGAGGAGGCGAGGAGGAGGGATCACCGAAAGCTCGGCCGCGAGCTCGAGCTGTTCATGTTCTCGGACGACGTCGGCCCGGGCATGGTCATCTACATGCCCAAGGGCGGGAGGCTCAGGGCCATCCTCGAGGACTTCGAGAAGAGGCTGCACTTCAAGAGGGGCTACGACATCGTCTACGGCCCGGCGATCCTCAGGGGCAGGATGTGGGAGATCTCCGGGCACATGGACAACTACAAGGAGAACATGTACTTCACCGAGGTGGACGGGCAGCTCTACGGCATCAAGCCCATGAACTGCCTCTCGCACATCATGATCTACAAGTCCAAGGTGAGGAGCTACCGGGACCTGCCCTTGCGGTTCTTCGAGCTCGGCAACGTGACCAGGCACGAGAAGTCAGGCGTGATCCACGGCCTGCTGCGCACCAGGCAGTTCACCCAGGACGACGCCCACATCTTCTGCAGGCCCGACCAGCTCATCGACGAGATCACCTCGATCATCACCATGGTGCAGGACGTGATGGCGGTCTTCGGCTTCAGCTACACCATGGAGATCAGCACGCGTCCCGAGAAGTCCATCGGCAGCGACGAGGACTGGGAGATGGCAACCCGGGCGCTCATCGACTCCCTGGACGCCAAGGGCCTGCCCTACGACATCAACGAGGGCGACGGCGCATTCTACGGGCCCAAGATAGACGTGAAGATCAAGGACGCCATAGGCCGCCAGTGGCAGTGCGCGACCATCCAGTGCGACTTCTCGCTCCCGACCCGGTTCGACACGCACTACATCGGTGCGGACGGCCAGCGCCACCGCCCGGTCATGCTCCACAGGGTGATCCTGGGATCCATCGAGAGGTTCATCGGGGTTCTCATCGAGCACTACGCGGGCGAGTTCCCGGTGTGGCTGGCCCCCGTCCAGGCGGTGGTCATGAACATAACCGACGCCCAGGCGGACTACGCGACGAAGGTCGCCTCCCTGCTGAACGACCGTGAGATCAGGGTGGAGACCGACCTCAGGAACGAGAAGATAGGTTACAAGATCAGGGAGGCGAGGGCCCAGAAAATCCCCTACATGCTGGTCGCGGGCGAGAAGGAGCGCGCCGACGGGACCGTGTCGGTGCGTGACCGCTCGGGGGCCCAGAAGACCATGACGCCTGAGGAGTTCGCCGGCCTCGTCAGGTCCTTCGACCCGCAGCTGTAGATGCCGGGGCCTCGGTCTCGGCCGGGCGGCGTGGGGCTTCGTCGACGTCTGACGTATTGACAAGGCCGAGGATGCAGGTTAGATAAGCGCATAACTTACTTTCGGGGAGGGTCGCATAGGCAAGTACGGCTTTCGACAAGAGGAAAAGGACAGGATCCGGGTAAACGACCGCATTGTTGCCGAGAGCGTGAGGGTCATTTCCCCCGACGGTCAGCAGCTTGGGATCATGACCGTGCCGGCCGCCTTGAACGCGGCCCAGGACTATGGGATGGACCTGGTCGAGGTCGCCCCGAACGCGACCCCTCCGGTCTGCCGTATCATGGAATACGGCAAGTACAAGTACGAGAAGTCCAAGCGGGAGGCTCAGGCCCGAAAGAAACAGACGGTCATTGTCATCAAGGAGATCAAGTTCCGTCCCAAGACCGACGAGCACGACTACCAGTTCAAGCTCAAGCATATCAAGCGGTTCCTCGAGGACAGGAACAAGGTGAAGGTGGTTATCCGGTTCAGGGGCAGGGAGATCATGCACCTGGACAAGGGTCTGGAGATGCTCAACCGGGTCCGCGAGGACTGCGCCGAGATGGCGAACGTCGAGATGGAGCCCAAGGCCGAAGGCCGTATCATGGTCATGATGTTGGCCCCCAAGTGACACCCAAGGAGCTGAGGCGATGAAACTGAAGACGAACCGCAGTGCTGCAAAGAGATTCAAGGCCACGGGCACGGGCAAGATCAAGAGGAACAAGGCGTACGCCCGCCACCTCCTCTCGTCCAAGACGACCAAGCAGAAGAGGAAGCTCAGGAAGTCCGCCCTGGCCGATTCCGCGAACATCGCGGGCATCAAGCAGATGCTGCCGTACCTGTAGGACAAGGAGCGCGTACCATGCGAGTGAAACGTGGAGTGGTCGGCAAGAGGAAGAGGACGCGGGTGCACAAGCTCACCCAGGGCTATTACGGGGGCAGGAGAAACCTCGTCAGGGCGGCCCAGGAGGCGATGCGCAAGGGCCTCGCGTATGCATACCGGGACAGGCGCCAGCGCAAGAGGGACTTCAGGCGCCTCTGGATAGCCAGGATCAGCGCGGCGCTCAGGCAGCGCGGCTTGACCTATTCGAAATTCATCCACGCCTTGAGACAGGCGAACGTGGAGCTCGACAGGAAGGTGCTGGCGGACATGGCGGTCACCGATCCCAAGGGGTTCAGCGCCGTCGTCGAGTCTGTCACCAAGGCGTGATGGAAAAACAGCTCGAAGAACTCCAACGGACCTTTCTCGAAGACCTGGAATCCATACGGGACCCCGAGCAGGTCGAGCAGGCCAGGATCGCCTACCTCGGCCGCAAGGGGAGGCTCACCACCATCCTGAGGCAGATGGGGAGCCTCTCCCCTGAGGAGAGGCCACGCATCGGGGCGCTGGCCAACAGCATCAAGGCGAAAATGGAGCAGGCGCTCGCCGAGGTCTCGGCCAGGATAGCCTCGCGGCAATCCGTGCAGGGGATCGACGTGACGCTGCCCGGCAGGGTTCTCAGGCGGGGCTCGGTCCACGTCATCAACCAGGTCATGGCCGAGATCGAGGACATTTTCAGGGATCTCGGTTTCCAGGTGGCGTCAGGCCCGGAAGTGGAGGACGATTACCACAACTTCGAGGCCCTCAACATCCCCGAGAACCACCCGGCGCGGGACATGCAGGACACGTTCTACTTCGGCCCCGGCGTCCTCCTGAGGACGCACACCTCGCCGGTCCAGATCAGGGTCATGGAGAGCCAGGGCCTGCCGGTGCGCATCATAGCCCCCGGCAAGGTCTACCGGTGCGACTTCGACATCACGCACAGCCCGATGTTCCACCAGGTCGAAGGGCTCTGGGTGGAGGAGGGCATCACGTTCGCGCACCTGAAGGGGGTCCTCTACGAGTTCGCCCACAGGTGCTTCGGGCCCGAGGTGCCCCTCAGGTTCCGGTCGTCGTTCTTCCCGTTCACCGAGCCCTCCGCCGAGGTGGACATGGGGTGCATCATCTGCAGGGGCGCCGGCTGCAGGGTGTGCGGGAACACCGGCTGGCTCGAGATCCTCGGGTGCGGCATGGTGGACCCCGAGGTGTACCGGTTCGTGGGGATAGACCCGCACGTCGTGACCGGTTTCGCCTTCGGCATGGGGGTGGAGCGGATCGCCATGATCAAGTACGGCATCGACGACATCCGGCTCTTCTACGACGGCGACCTGCGGTTCCTTCTGCAGTTCGCCTGATGCGGGGGGTCGAACCATGAAGATCGGCTACAAGTGGATAAGGGAGTTCGTCGACCTCGATGCGGGCGCCCTCGAGGCGGCGAAAGCCCTCACCATGAGCGGCACCGAGGTCGAGGGTGCGGTGCGCCAGGGCGTGCCCGGACAGGTCGTGTGCGCGCGCATCCTGGAGGCGCACAGGCACCCGAACGCCGACAAGTTGTTCGTGTGCACGGTGGACGCGGGCTCGGGCCCGCTGCAGGTGGTGTGCGGTGCGCCCAACACGAGGGAGGGCATGACGAGCGCGTTCGCGCCCATCGGGACGGACCTGGGCGGCGGCTTCGTCGTGAAGAAGGCGAAGATCAGGGGGGTCGAGTCGTTCGGGGTCCTGCTCTCCGAGCGCGAGATCGGGCTCACCGACGACCACACCGGCATCATGGAGATCGAAGCGGTCTGCGAACCCGGGGCGCCGCTCGGAGAGGCTCTCGACCTCGAGGACTGGGTGCTCGACATAAGCGTCACCCCCAACAGGGGGGACTGCCTGTCGGTCATCGGCATCGCGCGTGAACTCTCGGTGCTCTTCGGATGCCCCCTCAAGACGCCGGAGTTCTCCATACAGGAAGCCGACATCGATGTGGGGTCGGCGCTGAGCGTCGAGATCGTGGACACGAGAGGGTGCCCGCGCTACGCCGCGCGCTTCATCGACGGCATCGTCATCGCGAAGAGCCCCTTCACCATGAGGAGGAGGTTGTTCCAGTCCGGGGTGAGGGCCATAAACAACGTGGTGGACATCACCAACTACGTGATGCTCGAGTACGGGCAGCCTCTTCACGCCTTCGATTCCACCCTGCTCGCCGGGCCGGCCATCGTGGTGCGCAGGGCGAGGGAGGGAGAGAGGTTCGTCACCCTGGACTCGGTGGAGAGGGTCCTTCGCGACACCGACCTCCTCATCTGCGACCGCGAGAAACCGGTCGCCCTGGCCGGCGTCATGGGCGGAGAGAACTCGGAGGTGCTGCCCGGAACCACGAGCGTGGTCTTGGAGAGCGCCTACTTCGACCCCGACGGCATCCGCAGGACGTCGAAGTCCCTCGGGCTGACCACCGAGGCCTCCTACCGGTTCGAGCGCGGGGTGGACCCGGGCATCCAGGTGGAGGCCGCGAACCGCGCCGCGTACCTCATGGAGAGACACGCCCGCGGCAGGGTGTACAGGGGGGTCATTGACGTCAACCACCTCCAGGACACACGCGCCGCTATCACCCTCTCGGCGGGGACGCTCGAAAGGGTCCTGGGCGTTCAGCCTCCTGCCGAGGGCGAGGTCGAGAGGATCTTCACGGCCCTCGGGTGCGAAGTGCGTCGGATCGAGGGCGGGTGGTCGGTCTCGGCGCCCCCGTTCAGGCCGGATGTGGAGAGGGAGATCGACCTCGTGGAGGAGTTCGTCCGCATCCACGGCATGGACAAGGTCACGCCCGAGCTCCCTGCCTTCAGGCCGACGCCGGGTGGTGTATCCCGCCCGTCGCTCAGGGACCTGCGCAGGTCCCTGGCCGCCATGGGCTTCAACGAGGTCATCACCTACTCCTTCATCTCGCCCAGGTGGAAGGACTTCTTCCCCGGGGATTCCCTGCGGCTCGTAAACCCCATCTCCGACGAGATGAGCCTCATGCGCACCTCGCTCGTCCCCGGCCTGCTGGGCGCGCTCGAGCGCAACCGGCGCCTGCAGACGAGGGACGTCTGCATCTTCGAGATCGGGAGGACCTTCCACCCCGTCGAGGGCGCGGGGCTGCCCAGGGAGGAGGAGCGGCTCGGCGTGCTCATGTCCGGCATGCGTTTCGACCAGCACTGGTCGGATCAGCCAAGGCAGGTGGACTTCTACGACCTCAAGGGACTGGCCGAGCTCCTCATCCCCGGGGTCACGGTGAGGCCGTCTGACCTGCCGCACCTCGAGAGCGGGCGCCAGGGGGATCTCGTCCTCGACGGCGAGGTGATAGGGTGCCTGGGCGCGGTGCACCCGTCCATCCGCACGATCATAGACGCAAGCGAAGACGTGTTCGTCCTCGAGACGGTCCTCGGGCCCGTGATCGAGAGGCGATGGAAGGGGCTGGCCGAGATCCCGCGCTTCCCCTTCACGTGGCGGGACCTCTCGCTCGTGGTCGACGAGAAGATCCCCTATGCCGACATCGTGCGCGAGGTGGAATCCCTGGGCATAGGCGAGATCAGGAAGGTCGCGGCGCTCGACGTATACTCGGGCGAGAAGCTGCCCCGGGGGAAGAGGGGCGTCACCATACGCATCACCTACCAGTCTCTCGAGCGCACCCTCGAGGACGCCGAGATCTCGGCGTGGCAGGAGCGGGTGATCTCGAGGCTCGGCGAGAGCCTGGGCATTACGCTCCGAGGCTAGTTTGGGGACCGTCGCGCAAGCTCGCCCTTGCTGCGCGAGCGGGGGTGGGGCAAAGAGGGCGCCCGGCTGCTGAAGCGGGGGGGGGGCCCGCGTGCGCCTGCAGACGGCGTCTTTCCCGCGAGCGGCCGGAAACGACAACCTGGCCCTCCTGCAAGATCATCCGCATGCGTCTTCCCCATGAGCGGCCGGAAACGACACCTGCCTGATTGTGGGGCCCTCCTGCCGGGTCTTACGTGCGGGGCTGAACCTGCCGGCCGCTCGGGAATCGCACCGCATCGCATGGCCGCCCGCCAGGGGCGGGGGCGCATCAGCCTATGGCGATCGCCTCCGTGACGATGCGCTCTGCCGCCCTGAGGGTCTCCTTGAAGAGCCGCGAGGTCTTCGTTCCCCTGGCCGCCTTCATGTCCATGACCTGGGTGATGCCGAGCATCATGCCCCAGATGATGTCCGACAGCATGTACGGGCTCATCTCCCTGATCAGCCCGCGCTCCATCGCCTTGGCGAGCAGACGCCTCGCGAGCTCGAAGTCGTACCTTCCCCTGCTGCTGATGGCGAGCCGCGTGCTCTCCTCCAGCTCGCCGATGAGGTCGGTGTTCTGGAAGAAGGTGTTGGCCACCCTGAGGGAGTCGGGGCATGCCTCGAAGCTCTTCTCGAAGGCCCTGAACAGGTCTTTCACGAGTTTCGACCCGCTCGCGTACCGACCCCGCTCCAGCCTCCTCGAGATCGTCTCGAAGTGCGCACCGAACTCCTCGAGGAAGGGCAGCATGAGGGCCGAGTAGAGCTCGTCCTTGGTCTTGAAGTACTGGTAGATGGTGGGCTTGCTCACCTGGGCCTCGAGCGCGATCTCGTCCATGGTGGTCTTCAGGTAGCCCTTGGAGAAGAACACCTTCTTGGCGGCCTGGAGGATCCCCTGTATCCGCGCGTTGCGTTCCCTCTCCCTCCTGGCCTGTATCGCCCTGCGATGGCTCTCGGTCATGAGGTCTCCGTTCCCCGTCGTGGTTTTTACCGACAGTAGTTCGATTACTGCCGGTAAGATGATGAAAGCACTCTCTGCGACCGCGTGTCAAGCCATGAAATAGGGCTTGCAGGGGCTGCGCCGGGGATAGGCGCCTGAGCCTGGACGGAAAGACAGGCTTGACAGGGCTGGAAGGATGCAATATAAGCCTACTGTTAGTAGGAAAGATACCGATAGTTTATGGGCACGCGCACTGTCCGGTTCGCCACCCTTGTCGTGCCCTGGGAGGTTGCATGGACTTCGACCTTGCCCCGGAGCAGAGGATGTTCAGGGAGACGGTCTACCGCTGGGCGAAAGAAGAGGTGGCGCCCTTGTGCGAGGATGCGGACCTGAGGGGCGCATTCAGCCCCGAGATCTGGGGCAGGCTCGCGGGGTTCGGCATCCTGGGCCTCCCTTTCCCCGAGGAGTTCGGCGGGTCGGGGGCGGACATCGTCACGTGCTGCCTGGCGGGCGAGGCGCTCGGCCACGCGGGGGTGGACGGCGGCCACCTGCTCGCCTGGGGCGCCCACACCTACCTGTGCGGGCACAACATCCTCTCTTTCGGCACCGACGAGCAGAAGAGGAAGTACCTGCCGCGCCTTGCAAGCGGGGAGTGGATCGGGTGCATGGGGCTGACGGAGCCGGGCTCGGGCTCCGACGCCGCCTCGCTCTCCACCTCCGCGAGGAGGACGGGCTCGGGCTACGTACTCAACGGCACCAAGACCTTCATCACCAACGCCCCCGTGAGCGACGTGTTCGTGATCTTCGCGAACGTAGACAAGAAGCTCAAGCACGAGGGGATCACCGCCTTCATCGTGGAGAAGGGGACCCCGGGCCTGTCCACCGGCAGGCCGTTCCACAAGATGGGCTGCAGGTGCTCGGCCACCTCCGAGGTCATCCTTGAGGACTGCGAGGTCCCGGCGGAGAACGTCCTCGGCGGCGAGGGCATGGGGTGGATCATCGCGCTTTCCGGCGTCGAGTGGGACCGGTGCACGCTCCTCTCCCCCATGCTCGGCTGCGCCATGTTCAACCTCGATGCGTGCGCGCGCTACGCGAACGAGCGCCGCCAGTTCGGCAGGCCCATCAGGAGTTTCCAGGCGATAAGCAGGCGCATCGCGGACATGAAGGTCTTCGTGGAGGCGCTGAGGCTGGCCATATACCGCGTGGCGTGGGCCAAGGACAAGGGGAGGATGCTCAATCCCCTCCAGGCCGCGGTGAGCAAGGTGTATGCGGGCGACAGGGGCTTCGAGATGGCCTCCGAGGCGGTCCAGGTCTTCGGCGGCTACGGCTTCATGCACGAGTACCCCGTGGAGCGCAACTTCCGCGACTCGAAGCTCGCGGCCATCGGCGGAGGAACCTCCGACATCATGCGCATGATCGTCTCGAGGATCATGCTCATGGGGTTCGGGGTGTGAGGGGGTAAGGGCATGGATTACGAACTCGAACCGTCAAGGGTGGATTTCCTCAAGGCGTTGGGCGCGCACCTGGCGGAGAGGGTGGCGCCCAGGCGCGCCCAGCTGGACTCGTGCGGGCCGGAAGAACGCGCCCGCCTCATGCGGGACAACATCGCCGGCCTCGGGACGCACGGGTTTCTCGCCGCCATGTCCATCGGTAACCCCCCGGATCTCGTGGGCCACTACCTCGCCCTGGAAGAAACGGCGAAGGCCTGCCCGGCCACCTGCCTGAGCGCGCGCGCGAGCGCGTTTCTCTGCGCGGGCGCGATCTCCCTGTTCGGTTCGCCGGGCGCAAAGGAGACATACCTGCCCCGGCTCCTGTCGGGCGAGGCGGTGGGCGCACTTGCGTACTCCGAGCCCGGTTCGGGCTCCGACCTGGGCGCCCTCGGTGCCGTGGCGGAAAGCGACGCGGGCGTCTACCTGGTCGACGGAGAGAAGGACATCGTGGTGAACGCCCCGATCGCCGAGGTGTTCGTCGTCCTCGCGCGCACGCCCGAAGGGCCGTCCCTGCTCGTCGTCGAGGGTGGGGCCCGAGGTCTCGAGATCGGGCCGTGTCTCGACACCCTGGGGATCAGGGGGGCTCCCGTGGGCGGCGTGAGGATGCGACGGTGCGAGGCGGCCTGCTTGCTGGGCAGGGAGCCGGGCATGGGCCTCGAACAGCTCGAGAGGCTCCTCTCCATGGGGGCGGTCGGCGCCGCGGCCCTGTGCGTGGGAATAGCACACGCCTGCATGGAGATATCGACCGAGAGGGCCAAGAGCAGGTCCGCCTTCGGCAAGCCCATAGGCATGTTCCAGGATGTCGGGTTCAAGCTCGCCGACATGTTCACGCTCGTCGACCTCTCGCGCCTGCTCGCCCTGCGGGCGGCATGGGCCTTCGACACGGGCGAAAGAGACGCCCCGGTACGGGCGGCCTGCGCGAAGCTCTTCTCGGCCGAGGCGTGCTCGAAGGTCGCGAACTGGGGGATGCAGATCTTCGCCGGCCACGGCTACCTGGCGGGAAGCCCCATCGAGCGCCTCTACAGGGACGCGAGATTCGGAGAGATCTGCGAGCGGACATCCGAGATCCTCCGCTTGACGATAGCGAACGAGGAGCTCGATAGGTTCGCGGGCTTCGCCTGATCGAGGCGGCGGCCGCGCGATAACGACGATGCAGGGACGGGACGAGGCATGCACGTGATCGAGACGAAGATCGATACCGGATCCGAGGAGTACCGGAAGAACTACGAGGCCATGGAGCGGCTCGTCGCCGACCTGAAGGACGAGCTCCACAAGGCGAGGTTCGAGAGGCCCGCCAAGGACATCGAGCGGGTGAAGTCCCAGGGCAAGATGCTCGTCAGGGACAAGCTGGATCTGCTCCTCGACAGGGACAGCCCCTTTCTCGAGATCGCGCCGCTCGCGGCGAGGGGCCTCTACGACGGAAAGGTCCACCAGGCCGGCCTCGTGGCCGGCATAGGCCTTGTCGAGGGCAGGGAGGTGCTCGTGGTCGCGAGCGACCCCACGATCAAGGGCGGCGCCGTGTACCCCCTGGGCGTCAAGAAGAACCTGCGCTGCCAGACCATAGCCATGGAGAACCGGCTCCCGGTGGTGAGCCTGCTCGACTCGGCAGGAGCGTACCTGCCCCTCCAGTCGGAGATCTTCCCCGACATAGACGACGGCGGAAGGATCTTCTACAACCAGGCGATCATGTCGAAGATGGGCATCCCCCAGATCACCGCGGTCATGGGGCTGTGCACCGCAGGGGGCGCATACGTGCCGGCCATGTCTGACGAGGTGGTGCACGTGAGGAGGACCGGGGCCATCTTCCTCGGAGGGCCGCCCCTCGTCAGGGCTGCCACGGGGGAGGAGGTGACCGCCGACGAGCTCGGCGGCGCGGAGGTCCACTGCATCCATTCGGGCGTCTCCGACTACTTCGCTGAGGACGACGCCCACGCCATATCGATCGTCCGTTCCATCGTGAAGAACCTTCCCAGACCGGAGAAGACGAGGCTGGCGATGCGGGAGCCCAGGCCGCCGGTCTACGACCCGAAGGAGATCTACGGCATCGTGAGCAGGGACTTGAGGGTCCCGTACGACTGCAGGGAGATCATCGCGAGGATGGTGGACGGCAGCGAGTTCCTGGAGTTCAAGGAACTCTACGGCACGACGCTCGTGTGCGGGTTCGCCTCCATCCACGGCTACCCGGTGGGGATCCTCGGCAACAACGGGGTGCTGTTCTCGGACAGCTCGCTGAAGGCGACGCAGTTCATCCAGCTGTGCGACCGGAGAGGCATCCCCCTCGTGTTCCTGCAGAACATCAACGGGTACATCATCGGCCGCGAGTACGAGAGGCTCGGCATCACCAAGGACGGGCACAAGATGGTCAACGCCGTCTCGACGTGCACGGTCCCGAAGTTCACGGTCATCGTGGGCGCCTCCTTCGGCGCCGGCAACTACGGGATGTGCGGGAGGGCGTACTCCCCGAGATTCTTGTGGATGTGGCCGAACGCCCAGATCGGGGTCATGGGGGGCGAGCAGGCTGCGGGCGTGCTCATCACCCTCAAGAACGACCAGAACGCGAAGGCGGGCCTGCCGCCCTTGACACCCGAGGAAGAGGAGGCGATCCGGGGACCCATCGTGGAGGCCGCGAGTCAGCAGGGGGACGCCTACTACAGCACCGCCAACCTCTGGGACGACGGCATCCTCGACCCGGCGCAGACCAGGGACGTGCTCGGCCTGGCCATATCGGCCGCACTGAACGCGCCTCTTCGGGACGACGCCGTGGGCTTCGGAATCTTCCGGATGTAGGGCCCAGGGGACCGGGTGAGGGAAGAAGGGGGGGACGATCGTGTTCGACACCATCCTCGTCGCGAACCGGGGGGAGATCGCGGTGCGCATCATGGCGACATGCCGGGAGATGGGCATACGCACCGTGGGGGTGTACTCGGACGTGGACAGGCACGCGCTCCACGTGATCGAGGCCGACAGGGCGGTGGCGCTCGGCGGGTCGAACCCCGCCGAGACCTACCTCGACATCGACAAGATCATCGCGGCCGCGCGCGCCGAGGGCGCCCAGGCGATACACCCCGGCTACGGTTTCCTGGCCGAGAACGCACAGTTCGCGAGGCGCTGCGAACAGGAGGGTATCGTGTTCATCGGCCCCCCGAGCGACGTCATCCGCGACCTCGGCGACAAGACCCTCGCACGCAGGGTCATGCACGCCGGGGGCGTTCCCGTGATACCGGGGATGATGGAGCCGTCTTCCGACATACGCGAGCTCGTGCAGAAGGCCGAAGAGATCGGTTTCCCGGTGATGGTCAAGTCCGCCAAGGGGGGAGGGGGCAAGGGCATGCGCGTCGTGGAGACCCCCCAGGCGTGCGCCGAGGCGTGCGAGGCCGCATCCAGGGAGTCCATGAACGCGTTCGGCAGTGCGGATATCTACGTCGAGAAGTACCTCAGGTCGCCCAGGCACGTGGAGGTGCAGGTGCTCGCGGACGCCTCGGGCAAGGTGCTGCACCTCTACGAGCGCGAGTGCTCCATCCAGCGCAGGCACCAGAAGATCATCGAGGAGACCCCGTCGCCGTCGTTGACCCCGCCGGTGAGGCGCTCCATCTGCGAAGCGGCGCTTGCGGCCGCCCGGGCCGCCGGCTACGTGAACGCGGGGACCGTGGAGTTCCTCCTCGACGAGGAAGGCGGTTTCTACTTCCTCGAGGTGAACACGAGGCTCCAGGTCGAGCACCCCGTCACCGAGATGGTCACGGGCGTCGACATCGTCAGGAGGCAGATCGAGATCGCCGCAGGCATGCCGCTCGACCTCGACCAGGATGACATCGTGCAGCGCGGTCACGCGATCGAGTGCCGCATCTACGCCGAGGACCCCATGAACTCCTTCATGCCGTGCCCCGGCAAGGTGGTCTTCGTGCAGGAGCCGAAAGGCCCCGGCATCAGGGTGGACTCCTGCCTCTATCCCGGGTGCACGGTGCCCATGGAATACGACCCGATCCTCGCGAAGCTCGTCGTTCACGCCGAGACGCGGGACGCTTGCATCCAGAGGGCTATGCGGGCACTCAGGGAATTCGCGGTCATGGGCGTGCTCACCCCCATCCCCTTCCTGGCGGACGTGATCGCGAGCGAGGCGTTCAGGAGGGGCGAGACGACCACCGACTTCGTCGACGACTTCATCGAGGGATGGACCCCGGACGTGAGCGGGGCCGACATCGTCGCCCTGGCCGCGGCCATCCACCTGTCCCTCTCGCGGGAACGCACGGTGGACGGCCATGTCGTGCACACCCCCGCCGAGTACTCCCCCTGGCTGTCACTCAAGGGGTTCAGGCCGTGAGTGGATCTCAGGACATGACCGCTCCCGGCCGCATGCGGGTGCCCTCACGCGGCGTCGTGCCCCCGGCGCCGCTCCCGGGCTAGGGCGGCTGGGCCCCCGTCCGCGCCTGCCGCACGGATAGCGGGACGGGGTGGTGGATGCACAGGGGGCCCGGCGTGGAGGCGGTCGGATCGCTCGCCTGCGCGGCCGTCCACGATCCGGAAGGAGGAGGATGCACGTGAGGTTCGACCTGAAGATAGCGGGCAGGGACGTGTGCGTGAGGCTGGAGAGGCTCGACGACGGTTTCGTCGCCGCCTGGGTGGATGACAGGCGCATCGAGGCCTCCTTCGCCGCTGTGACGAAGAACGTGCTGTACCTGACGGCCGGCCCCGGGTCACAGAAGGTGTGCCTGGAGAGGACCCCCGAGGGCACGTACGTGAACGTGAAGGGCGCGACGTGGCTCGTCAGGGACGCTCACGCCGCCGATGCCGGGAGGCCCAGAAGGAAGGGGGGCGCCCCCCTCCAGAGGGAGGTCACGCCGCCCATGCCCTCGGTGGTGGTGAGCGTGCTTGTCGAGGAGGGCCAGGAGGTTGAACAGGGCCAGGGTGTGGTCGTGGTGTCCGCCATGAAGATGGAGACGACCCTCTACGCCCCGTACGCGGGCGTCGTGAAGAAAATCCGCTGCTCTGCGGGCGAGAAGGTCATGCCGGGCACCGTCCTCGTCGAGATCGAGCGGACGGGCCGGGAACAGGAACGTTGACAGGCAGGGAGGGGGCATGGAAGAGGCTCATCTGCTCTACGAGGTCGAGGGGTGCTGGGCCCGCATCACCATCAACAGGCCCCAGCTCAAGAACGCCCTCACGAAAGAGGCGCTCGGGCTGTTCCACGACAGCCTCGACAGGGCGCTCTCAGACGGCGCGGTCCGCGCCGTGCTCGTGACCGGCGCGGGCGGCAAGGCCTTCTGCACGGGAGCGCAGCTGGGGGACGCCCTTGCGACCGAGGGCGCGGGGGTGTTCGGGGAGTTCGCCAGGCTGCTCGAACGCCTGGCCTTTTTCCCGAAGCCCACCCTCGCGGACGTGCGCGGCCACTGCCTGGCGGGCGGCATGGGGATCATGCTCGCCTGCGACCTGGCGATCGCCTCGGACGACTCCACCTTCGGCACCCCCGAGGTGAACGTGGGGCTCTGGCCCATGATGATAGGCGCCCTCATCTTCAGGAACGTGGCGAGAAAGAAGGCCATGGAGATGATCCTCACGGGCCGGAGGTACACGGCCGCCCAGGCCCTTTCCATGGGCCTGGTGACGGACGTCGCGCCCAGGGGCGAGATGGATGCGCTCGTCAAGAACGTTCTCGAAGAGCTGTCGTCCAAGAGCCCCGCGGCCGTAGCCATCGGCAAGGAGGCCTTCGGCCGGGCCGAAGGCATGCCCCTGTCGGATGCGCTCGGCTACCTCTCCACGAGGATAGCGGAGGTGGCCTCCACCGAGGACGCGAGGGAAGGCATAGCCGCCTTCCTCGAAAAGCGCAAGCCCGTCTTCACGGGGAGGTGAGGAGGTTCGCATGGAGAGGACACGCAGGCCTGACACGGTGGTGATCGCCAACTGCAGCGGTTTCTTCGGCGACCGGCTGAGCGCGCCGGCCGAGATGGTGAGAGGGGGCCACATAGACTTCCTCACCGGTGACTACCTGGCCGAGCTCACCATGGCGATCCTGTTTCGCTCCAGGATGAAGAACCCGTCCCTGGGGTACGTCCCCACCTTCCTCGCCCAGATGGAACAGGTCCTGGGCGAGTGCATGGACAGGGGGGTCAAGGTGGTCTCCAACGCCGGGGGCCTCAACCCGCGGGGACTGGCCCAGGAACTCGAGAGGCTCTCCCAGAGGCTCGGCCTGCACCCGAAGATCGCGTGCATCGAGGGCGACGATCTCATGCCCGATATCGCCCGCCTCCAGGAGGAAGGAGAGGACCTGGCCCACCTCGAGCGCGGCCTGTCTCTGAGGGAAGCCAAGGCCGTGCCCATAACCGCGAACGCGTACCTGGGGTGTTGGGGCGTCGTGAAGGCGCTCGAGATGGGGGCGGACATCGTGGTCGGCGGGAGGATCGCCGACGCGTCTCTCGTCGTGGGGCCCGCGGCCTGGTGGTTCGGCTGGGCGCCGGACGACTGGGACAGGCTCGCAGGCGCGGCGGTGGCCGGACACATCGTGGAGTGCGGTGCGCAGGCCACGGGCGGCAACTACTCGTTCTTCGACGAAGTCCCCGACTACAGGCGGGTCGGCTTTCCCCTGGCGGAGATACACGAGGACGGGTCCTTCGTGATCACCAAGCACCCCAAAACGGGGGGGCTCGTGAGCGTGGACACGGTGAAGGCCCAGCTCCTCTACGAGATACGGGGGCCCGCGTACCTGACGCCGGACGTCACGGCCCACTTCGACAGCGTGAGCCTGGCCCAGGAAGGCCCCGACCGCGTCTCGGTGAGAGGGGCGAAGGGGTCGCCTCCTCCCGACACGCTCAAGGTTTGCATCAACACGCTCGCAGGCTACCGCAACTCGGTCACGGTCGTGCTCACGGGGCTCGACGTGGAACGGAAGGCCCGCGTGGTGACCGAGGCGCTCTTCGACGCGATCGGGCCTGCCGACTCGTTCCAGGTGTGCGACGTCCAGCTCGTGCGTTCCGACAGGGAGGACCCGCCCACGAACGAGCAGGCCTTCGCCTACCTCCGCATAACGGTCATCGACCCCGACCAGAAGAAGGCCGACAGGGTCTCCAGCGCCGTGGTCGAGCTGGCGCTCGCCAACATCCCGGGCTTCACGCTCACGGCGCCGCCGTCCAGGGCCACGCCCGCAGTCGTGTACTGGCCGGCCCTGGTCGGGGCCTCGCGGGTGAGGCAGGCCGTTGTGATGAACGGCGCCCGCACCGAGGTGGACGCGCCGAACCGCGTGCCGTCGGCAGAGCCCTTCGTCCCGGGCGCCGTCGACCTGCCGCGGCCGCCGGGCGGCCCGAAGGCGAGGGTGCCCTTCGGGAGGGTGTTCGCGACCAGGTCCGGGGACAAGGGAGGGGACGCGAACCTCGGCGTGTGGGCACGGACGAGTGATGCGTACGCGTTCTTGAGGTCCTACCTCGACGTCGGCGAGCTCAAGAAGCTTTGCACGGACCTGGCCCCCTACGAGATCGAGCGCTACGAGCTGCCCAACCTGCTCGCCCTGAATTTCTACATCAAGGGGATGCTCGGCCTCGGCGCAGCCTCGTCCGTTCGGATGGATCCCCAGGCGAAGACCCTGGGTGAATACCTGCGCGCCCGCGTGGTGGAGGTGCCCGAGTCCATCGTGCCGGGCCGTTGAGGTGCGGGCCTGAGTGAGGTGCGGGTGGAACGCTCAAGGGGCGGGCCCATCGGCGAACGTGCAGACCCTGCATTCACCCCGAGGATCCCCTCGGGCGGGGCCGAAGCCCGCGGCCTGACCGGGGAGCGGGCGTTCGGAGAGAGCGACCGGCTGCGTTGTCTCTCCGGTTCAGGGAGGCGGCCACGCACCTGCCGTCACGTCGGCCGTCCCCGGGGAACGCGCTCCGGACGGGTCACTTCCGCGCCCGTGGGGAGCGCTCTCCGGGCGAACCTTGAGGCATGGGTCCAGGCGGGGCCTACTTCTTCATGTTCTTGAGGAGCTCGTCCTCGTAACCCATGGACACGAAGTAGATGACCCTGTCGAAGAAGAAGACCACGCGGTTGTTGAGTTCGAGGGCCTGGCCCATCTCGAAGGTGGTCTCGAAGAACTGGCGCTCCTGGATGAACTCCCAGAGTATCCGCTTCACGAGCATGAACGCCAGCACCACCTCGTGAAGGGGGATCCCCTCGTGGTACCTCTTCCTGCCCAGCTCCGTGTAGACGGTGCGGATCTGGCTCATGGTGTGGTCGTCCTGCCCGAGCCAGCCGCTCAGGTTGTTGTACACGTCGAAGACCCTTTCGTAGAGGACGTCCGCGGGGATCTTCCGGTACCCCCTCGTCTCCTCCCTGGTGGATATCTCCTTGCACGCCCTCCTGGTGAGCTCGTTCGCGTTGTTCTTGATGAGATCGAGCAACTCGAAATAGAACATGATCCCTCCTTTCCATGCAAAGGTCCCTGACCCCACTCCCGGCATACACGAAAGAGCCCTGTCACCCCGTTCGTCGCCGTGCCACTGCCGCGAAAGCGGACTCTCGTCGTAATCTTCAAGATATAAAAGGGGGGCCTGCCGCGGTCAAGGGCATGGGCGAAAGAGGGACGGGGCCGCCTCGGCGTGGCGCTCGGCCTCAAGGAGGCGGGGATGTGCCGTGGTCTCCGGAGGGGGAGGCCGCCCTCTCGACCGGTCAGCGGAGAGCCTGCCTCGATGGTTCAACGCCGACAAGGCGGCAACCAGGTCTCCACGGTACGCAGGCACTCGCGCGCATCCCCTTTCGCCCGGCGTGTCCCCGGCCTGAAATCGCTTGACTTCCAAGGTCCGGCCCGCTTACTTCATGGGAGGAAAGCGGGTGCACGGTGGACGTGAAAGACATCGACAGGGTGGCGCGAAAGGGTTTTCTCGACCCCGAGGAGGGGCGCGCGCTCCATGACCTGGCCATGGACGCCGCACGCAGGGGGCCTGTCCTGGAGATAGGGGGGTACTGCGGCAAGTCGACGCTCTACCTCGGCCTGGGCTGCCAAAAGAGCGGCGGGATCCTGTTCTCGGTGGACCACCACAGGGGGTCCGAGGAACAGCAGCCGGGCCAGCCCTACTTCGACCCGGACCTCTTCGACCCCCGCCTCGAACGGGTCGACACCTTCCCCTTCTTCAGGAGGGCCGTCGAGGAGGCGCGCCTGGAGAACACGGTGGTACCCATCGTGGCGAGCTCGAGGGTGGCGGCCCGCATGTGGGCCACACCCCTTGCCATGCTCTTCATCGACGGCGGACATACCTACGAGGCTGCCTTCGACGACTATGTCTCGTGGTCGGGGTTCCTCATGCCCGGCGGTATCCTGGCTGTCCACGACATCTTTCTCGACCCTCAAAAGGGCGGTCAGGCGCCCCGTTTCGTGTATTCGCTCGCCGTCGCGTCAGGCCTCTACGAGGAGCTCCCCATGGTGGGGACGCTCGGTGTGCTCAGGAGGCGCGCGCCAGGGGAGGTTCCCCCGGAGATATCGTCAAGGCGCGATTGGTAGCTCGTCCACCTCGAGGTTGTGAGTCCACCGGTACCGGAAGCGCGATCCCTCGAGGGAGTGCCTGAGGTAGCCCGCCTGGAAGAACTCGCCGATCACCCTCTTCGTGAAGTTCTCGTCGGTCCCGGTTACGGCCGCGAGCCTCGATGCGAGGAGGTCCTGGGGGGATGCGTGGTCGACACGCTCTATCGACGCCTCCTCCACGAGGTCGCTCGAGAGCACGGTGTAGACGAGCTTGAGCTTCTTGTTCCCCTCCACGAGGAGGTACTCCCTCTCCGTGCACGTGCCCTCGGCCACGCGCCGCTCGCTCTCCTCCCAGATGGCCTCGTTGAACCGGTCGTACTCCTTGACGAACTCGATCATTTCCTCCGGCGAGAGGGCGGAGGTCCTCACCACTGGCGAGTTGGCGTCGTACCTGCCCCAGTCGTTCGTGAGGATCTCGATGTCGTAGTTCTCGAGCTCCTCTCTCACCGTCGTCCCGGGGAACGGCGCGAAGAAGTGGTACCCGTAGGCGATGTTGAGCTCGGTGGCGAACCTGTGGGTGTCCTCGAGGGTCTGTCTCGTCTCGCCGGGCAGCCCCACCATGAAGGACGCGTGCGGCAGGATGTCCGCCTCCTTGCACCAGGCCACCGCCTGGCGCGCCTGCTCGAGGGTGATCCCCTTGCGGATGCGCTTGAGCATCTCGGGGTTGCCCGACTCTATGCCGAAGCTTATGCAGTCGCAGCCGGCCTTGCGCATGATCTTCAGGGTCTCGGGGTCCACGGTGTTGACCCTCGCGAACGCGCTCCAGCCGAACTTCACCCCCCTGCCCAGGATCTCCTCGCACAGCATGGCCACGCGTTTCCTGTCCGCGGTGAAGAGATCGTCGGCCACGTTGATCCTGGTGAAACCCAGGGAGAGGATGTGCTCGATCTCGTCCACCACGAGGCCCGGGTCCCTGTAGCGGCCCTTGAACCCCACCATCTTCCGGCCGAGACAGAAGATGCACCGGTTGGGACAACCCCTGCTCGTGATGATGCTCACGGGGTAGCCCAGGGCCAGGTACCTGGAGACGGGCAGGAGGTGCCTGGCCGGCAGCGGCAGCCTGTCCAGGTCGTGGATGAGCTCCCTGGGCCCGGTGCGCACGACCTCGCCGTCCTCGCGGTAGGCGATACCCCTGACTGCGCCCCATGCGCTGCGGTCGGTCAAGACCGGCGCGAGCTCCATGAGCGTGTCCTCGCCCTCGCCGATCACGACGAGGTCGAGCTCCGGGCACGAGGCGAACGTGCCCTCCACGTCGAAGGAGACGTGCGGCCCCCCCATCATGGTGACGGTATCCGGGCGGAAGCGCTTCACGTCCTTGATGATGCGCTCGGCATCCGGGTAGTTCATGGTCACACAGCCGGCGCCCACCGCGTCCGGCTCGAACGCGTCGAGGAAGCGTCGGAGCTTTTCCGGCGTGTACCTGCTCACGATGAAGTCGAGGATGCGGACCGTCGCGCCCACGGACTCCAGGGCCGCGGCCGCGTACGAGAGACCGAGGGGAGGGGAAGGCGCCTCCTCCAGGGGATACGGCGTTGCGATGAGTGCTATTCTCATGTCCTGCACCTCAATCCCCGATTCTGGGGAAGACGATCGATCTGAGCCAGCCGATCAGGCTGTTGCCCGAGAGCATGTCGCGGTCTATGGACGCGATGTCGCTCTCGAGCTTCGCCGGGTCGGTGAACCACTCGGCGCGGGTCCTCATGGGCGTCTTGCCGTCGAGCTCCCTGATCACGCGGGCCGGGTTCCCGGCCGCGATCACGTTCGAAGGAACGTCGGAGGTCACCACCGAGCCGGCGCCGATGATGCTGTTGTCGCCGATGGTCACGCCCTTGCACACGATCACGCTGTCGCCGAGCCAGACGTTCGATCCGATGGTCACGGGAGCGGAGGCGCCGATGTAGTCCAGGCGGTCGTATATGCCGTGCCAGTCCGAGTCGGTGATGTAGACGCCGCTGGCCATCATGCAGCTGTCCCCCACCGTGATCCCCGTCGCCGCGCTGATGCGGACCCCCGGGCAGATGAGGCAGTAGCGCCCTATGGAGATGAACCCGTCGTCCTTGGTCCTGCCCCAGACCGTGAGCCTCACGCGGTTGTCCGGCGTGGTGATGACGTTCGCGAAGTCGCCGAGGTCCACCGGGTACCCGAAGACGTGGACGTGCCAGGGCTTCATGAAGGTACACCCCCTGCCGAGCCGCCTGAAGTGGGGCCTCAGGAAGTGCTCGACGTAGAAGGACCTGATCAGGAGATCGAGCCGCTTGAGGTAATATGGCCTGTGGTCCCTGCGCACGACCTCACGCCCTCATGTCCGCGGCGTCGGAATAGAAGGCCCTCTTGATGCTGAACACGGGGTGGTGCTTCTTGAGGAAGCGGTACATGTGCGACGAGTCCCCCTTGCCGGCCTCCCAGAAGGTGTGGCTGAAGAGCTGCGATGCGGGGGTCACGTGGTTGAGCGCGTCGAAGGCCATCATCACGGCCGCGTTCGTCCACGTGAGCTTCTCCTCCGGCCAGACGACCATGTCGGGGAAGGTGAAGCCGCACCAGTAGGAACCGTCGTCGTAGCGCTTGTCGTGAATCCAGCCGAGGACCCTCCTCGCCTCCTCGTGTTCGCCCATGGCGGCGAGCGTCAGGATGAGCTCCGAGGTTTCCGCGACGGTGATCCAGGGGTTGTCCGAGACGCACCTCGTGCCGAGCCCCTCCACCATGAACCTGTTCCAGAAGCGCTCGATGCGGTTCTTCGCCTCCAGGCCCGTGAGAGCGCCGCAGAGGACCGGGTAGAACCAGTCCATCGAGTAGCGTGACTTGGTGCGGTCGAAGAGGTGCGGCCGGTACCTGATGGCGTCCCCGAGCCTCTTCAGCGCGCTCTGCCACCTGGGCCTGCTCTCGCCCAAAAGGAGCGCCAGCACGAGCGCGCACTTGAGGCTCATGAACACCGAGCTGCTCGCGGTGAGCAACGCCACGGGGTCGACCTCGCCGGCGGGGTTGCGCGCCCAGTAGACGGCGCCCGTGGGCGCCTGGAGGCCAACCGCGAAGTCGATCCCGGCGCTCACCGTGGGCCAGATGTATTCGAGGAACGCCTTGTCGCGGGTGACGAGGTAGTAGTGAAACACCCCCACCGCGATGTAGCTCGACATGTTCGACTCCCTCGTGAGGTCCTCGGGGACCCCGTCCCGGTATGCGGAGTACCACGAGCCGTCCTCGAGCTGTCGGGACGCGAGCCACTCGAAGGCCTTGCGCGCCTCCTCGTAGCGTCCGCCGATCGTCAGGCCGATGGCCGCCTCCACGTGGTCCCACGGGTCGGTCTTGCCGCCCTCGTGCCAGGGGATCTCGCCGGAAGGCCTCTGCAGCGATGCTATGGACGAGGCGAGGAGGTCGAGTTCGATGGCAGGGCCCTGTAGTGCCTGATCACGTTCCATGGCTGTCGCCTTTCGTGCAGTAGAGTACCACGCTCTTCGCGATGACCGGGTTGAGAAGCCGGTCGAGCGTGCGCGTGAGGCGGGGTTTCTTCATGATGTCCCAGACGAGGAACTTGTGGTAGAGCCTCACGGGGAGGGCCTGGTCGTTCTTGTGCCCCACCATGCACTTGATCCACCAGTAGGGGCTGTGGAGCGCGTGCGCCCACCCCCTGCCGATGCACTTGAGGCCAGCCCGCTCGAGCAGTGCCACGAGTTCCGATGTCTTGTAGATCCTCACGTGGCCGCCCTTCTCGGTGTGGTACTCCTCGGAGAGAGCCCAGCAGATCCTCTCGGGAAGGTATCGCGGCACGCTCACCACGAGCGACTTGCCGGGTTTCAGCACCCGCACGATCTCTTCGATCGCGCGCGTATGTTCCGGGATGTGCTCGAGGACCTCGGAACAGATGACCACGTCGAAGGATGCGTCCTTAAACGGCAGTCTCGTGACGTCGCTCACCGTCACGAGCGCCAGTCCGCCGCCGTCCTCACCCGCGTGGCGCATGATCTTGGTGGTGTTGAGCGCCTTGAGCGCGTCTTCCTTGTTGATGTCGACGCCCACGACGCTCACGCCCCTCGCCCTGAACGCCTCGGCCAGGTGCCTTCCAGCGCCGCAGCCCGCGTCGAGGACCCTGGACCCGGGCTTCAGCTCTATCCTCGAGAAGTCCACGGTCAGCATGCCGACCCCCCGGCAGAGGTCTCGAGGGGCGTACCCGATGCACGCCGAAGGGATCCATGCCTGAACTCGTCTATCGCCTCGCGGTAGACCTCGACGACCTGCTTTGCCGTGTTCTCCCAGGTGAAGTGCCTCTTCACCCTCTCGTACCCCGCCTGGGCGAGCCTCTGGCGCTTCCCGGGGTTGTCCAGGAGGTCCTGGATGGCCCTCTTGAGGGCCTGGGCGTCGCCCGGGGGCACGAGGATCCCGGCGTCCCCGACCACCTCGGGCAGCGCGCCGCCCGTGGTGCTGACGACCGGGACCCTGCAAGCCATGGCCTCGCCCGCAGGCAGCCCGAACCCTTCGTAGATGGAAGGGACTACGGCGATGGTGGTCCGGGCGTAGTACGTGGCGAACTCCTCGTCGGCGATCCTTCCGGTGAAGGTGATGTATTCCCGGGCTCCGAGCGACCCCACGAGTCGCTCGATCTCCCCGTCCTTCTTGGGGGAGCCGATGACCGTGAGGTGCACGGGCCGCTCTTTCCTGAGAGACGCCACCGCCTCTATGAGGTAGCGCAGGCCCTTCAGCGGCGTGTCGGCGCTGTTGGTGACCATGATGTGGTTCTCGAGCCGTTGCACGCCGTCCACTGGATGGAAGATGTCCATGTTGATGCCGTTGGGCACCACCCTGAACCTCTCCAAGGGGATGGAGAAGGCGCGGCTGATGTCCTTCCGGGAGGCCTTGGACACCGTGATGATGTGGGAGATCCTGCGGGATACCCGTCCCTGCATGGACAAAAACGAGTACCACCTCCTCACCTTGAGCTTGCGCCACAAGGGGGTGACGGATGCCACCTCCACGTCCCTGTCCACGGTAATGGGGTGGTGGATGGTGGCCACCGTCGGGATGCCGAGGAACTTCACGCCCAGGATGCCGTAGGCCAGGCACTGGTTGTCGTGGACCACGTCGTAGCGGTGCAGGTTCCTCCTCATGAAGGAGAAGTAGCGGATGCTGTTGGTGAACGGCTCGGGGAAGCCCCCGGTGGACACGCCGAGCCACTCGAGGAGGTTCAGGGGGTTCCTCAGCTCCCTGAGGCTCGGCACCCGGAAGAGATCGTCCGGGTTGTATAGGTCGAGGCTCGGGATCTTGTGGAGGGGGATGTCCTTGTCGATGTTTGGATACGGAGGTGAAGACACGACCTCGACGTTGTGCCCGAGGTCCTTGAGGGCCCGGCTCAGCCGCTTGACGTACACCCCCTGGCCGCCTGATGTCGGCTTGCCGCGGTAGGTGTAGAGACAGATGTTGAGGGGTGCGTCCTTGATCCGCCTCCGTGCCCCGGGGGTGAAACGAGTCTGTATCTCATGCAACGATGACATACTGCAATAACATCCTCTTTTGGTGATCGTGCTCGACGACGTGGACTTCCCGTCTACAGGCGAATCGGTATCTTAGCAACTCTTCACTGACAAGGCAAGGAAAATCCATTCATTTCTGCCCATAGAAACGAATGGTGTGAAGAAAGAGAACGATTTCCCCCCGGTCGTCCGTCGGATTGGGTCTCTGGCGGCTTCGCTCGCGCTCCATCGAGGCCGTCCCGCCATGGAGGGCGCCCTGGGGTCATGCGGCAGGATGAACCCGGGACGGTGGTACGACATGCAGGTCGGCCCGTCAGACGGGGCCGTCCCGCCTGAGCGAGGTCGGGCCGTGCCCCCTATGCTCCGCGGGCGCCGTTGAAGAAGCGCTGGATGAGCAAGCTGGTGAGCCTTTCCACGGACTCGGGGCTCACCGCCGCAGGCTGCTCGACCTTGCTGGAGAGCATGACCGTGAGCCTGTAGGTGGAGAAACAGACCCTGCACTTCTCGCAGAACCTGAAGTGGTGCTCAAGCTCGTCGATCACGTCCTGGGAGAGGCAGTTCTCCATGTAGTCCGGGAAGAGAGAAGAACAGACCAGGCATTTCATGCGGGATGGTCTCCCTCGAGGGTATATTTCCTGAAGTATCCCGAGAGCATGTCCCTGAGGATGAGCCGGCCCCGGTGGAGCCGCGACTTCACGGCCGGCACGCTCAGGCCGAGCGCCTGGGCGATCTCCTCGTTCGACAGGCCCTCGACGTCCTTCATGATCACGACGGTCCTCATGGCCTCGGGCAGGGAGTCGATGGATTCCTTGAGGATCCTCCTGCTCTCTTCCGACAAGAGGATGCTGTCCGGCAGCTTCGTCCAGTCGTGCAGGTAGTCGGCCGAGGGCTCGTGCTCGGTCTCCTCGTCGATGGCGGTCTGGTCGCCGAACTTCCTTTCCTTCCTGAGGAACCCGTAGGCGGCGTTCGTGGTGACCCGGTAGAGCCAGGTCGAGAAGAAGGCGTCGTTGGCGAGCGTGTCTACCTTGGAGATCACGGTCAGGAAGACGTCCTGCATGATCTCCTCGGCTGCGTTCGCGTCCCGCGTGAGATGGTAGGCGAGGTTGTAGACCTTGTTCGAGTACCGTCTCACCAGCTCCTCCATGGCATGTGGATCGCCATTCTTCAGGGCCCTCACCACGGACGCGTCAGGCACGCGCTCTGTTCGTTTCTTACCCATTTAGATAGCCGCCCCCGCTCGATGGATTCATGTCGTGCCACGTCAGGATGAGGTTCCTGGCCGCCCACACCTCGTCGACCCTCTCCACGGGCGTGTTCATGGGGTGCGAACCGAAGTCGCCCGGCGATACCTGGGCCGCCCCGGCTATCTCCTCCATGGCGAGCGCGAACCTCTCGAGCTCCCTCAACGGTTCGCTCTCCGTCGGTTCTATCATGAGCGCCCCCTGGACGTTGAGCGGGAAGTAGACCGTGGGCGGGTGGAACCCCTTGTCCATGAGCGCCTTGGCGATATCCATGGCCGAGACCCCCTTGTCCCTGAATGCGCGGTCGCTGATCACGAACTCGTGCAGGGTGGGCGAGGGGCAGACGCTCCCGAAGGTCTTCTCGAGGCGCTTCCTGAGGTAGTTCGCGTTGAGGCACGAACGGACGGCCGCATCCTTGAGACCCTGCGCGCCGAGGCTCAACACGTACGCGTACGCCTTCAGGACGACGGCGACGTTCCCGAGCCCGCCGTGGATCCTGCCGACGCTCAGGGGGGCGTCGTCCATGAGCCTTGCCCTGCCCGAGGCGTCCCTCGCGAGGCGCGGTACGGGGAGAAACCGCGAGAGGTCCGCCTTCACGAGCACCGGGCCGCTGCCCGGCCCGCCCCCGCCGTGGGGGGCCCCGAAGGTCTTGTGGAGGTTGATGTGCATGCAGTCCACGCCCATGTCGCCCGGCCGTGTAACGCCCAGGAGGGCGTTCAGGTTGGCGCCGTCCATGTAGAGGTACGACCCGTTGTCGTGGAGGAGCCCGGCTATCCTCTCGATGTCCCGCTCGAAGACGCCCAGCGTGTTGGGGTTGGTCATCATGAGCGCCGCAACGTCGGCGTCGAGGTGTCTCGCGACCTGGTCGGCCTCGAGACAGCCCGACCGGCCCGAGGGGACGTTCACCGTCGTGAAACCCGCTATGGTGCACGAAGCGGGGTTCGTGCCGTGGGCCGTGTCCGGGACCAGGACCTTGCGCCTCTTCTCGCCCCTGGCCTCGAGCGCCTTGCCGATGACCAGCATGCCGGCGAGCTCTCCGTGGGCGCCGGCGGCCGGCCAGAGACAGGCATCGTCCATGCCCGTGATCTCCAGAAGGGCCTCCCTGAAGTCCGCGAGCCAGCCGAGGACCCGTTCCATGGCAGGGGCGTCCGCCGGGTGGATGTCGGACACGCAGGCGGCCGCCACCTCTGAGACCTTGGGGTTGTACTTCATGGTGCACGACCCCAGGGGGTACATGCCTGTCTCTATCCCGTAATTGAGCCTCGAGAGCCTCGTGAAGTGGCGGACCGTCTCGAACTCGCAGACCTCCGGCAGCCGCGGCGGCGAGGCGTAGGCGCCGAGGTCTTCGGCCAGGTGGGCGTCGAAGGGCCTCGGCGTGCGCGCCGGGTTCGACCCGGGCCTCGACAGCTCCGCGAGCAGCGGTTCCAGGATCACGGGAAAGCCCGTCACAGGTGACTCGTCAGGCACGCTATGTCCTCCATCGTGTTCATCTCGGTCACGCACAGAAGGGTGCATCCCTCGAGTTCGGGGTAGTCCGTCCCGAGGGGGATCCCGGCCACGATCCCCGCCTCCATGAGCCTCGCATGCGTGGCCTCGTCCATCCTGACCGCGAACTCGTGGAAGAAGGGCGAGGAGAACACGCACCTGTGCGGCGTGGAGGAGAGCGCGTCCCTGAGCGCCCTCGCTCCGGATGCGCACTGGAGGGCGACGGCCCTGAGGCCCTCGGGGCCGAGCGCCGACAGGAAGACGGCTGCCCTGAGCGCCAGGTGGGCCTGGTTCGTGCAGATGTTCGAGGTCGCCTTCTCCCTGCGGATGTGCTGTTCCCTCGTGGCGAGCGTGAGGCAGAAGGCCCTCCTGCCCAAGCGGTCCCGCGTGAGCCCGACGATCCTGCCGGGCATGTTCCTCACGTGCTTCTTCCGTGCGCAGAAGAACCCCAACAGGGGCCCGCCGGCGCTCGGCGGGTTTCCGAGAGACTGGGCCTCGCCCACGACCACGTCGCAGCCGGTACCGCCGGGGGCGGGCAGGATGCCGAGGGAGACGGCCTCCGCCACGACGACACCGAAGAAGCCTGCGCCCGATGCGGCGGCGCCGACTTCCGTCATGTCCTCGATGACGCCGAAGTAGTTCGGCTGCTGGACGAACAGGGCCGCGTCCTTCCCCGCAAGGTCCCGGGCCGCCTGGGCGTCGAGCCTGCCGGTTGCCGCGTCGTACGGGATCTCCTCCACCTTCACCCCGGGCATGGCCCTGAGGTACGTGCACAACACCTTCCTGTAGGCGGGGTTCACCGAGCGCGCGACGGCCATGCGCGTGATGCCCCCCGTGCGCAGCGCCATGAGGGCCGCCTCGGCCAAGGCGGTCGCCCCGTCGTACATGGAGGCGTTCGAGACCTCCATGCCCGCAAGCGAGGCCATCATGCTCTGGAACTCGAAGGCCGCCTGGAGCGTGCCCTGGCTTATCTCGGGCTGGTACGGCGTGTAGGCGGTGAGGAACTCCTGGCGGGACGCCACGGCGTCCACCACCGCGGGGATGTGGTGGTGGTAGATACCACCTCCCGCGAAGCACACCCTCGAGGGGGAGGCCGTGAACCTCCTCCTCAGGCTGAGCTCGTCCACAGGGCCCTCGAGGTCGAGGGGGCGGCCGAGGAGGACGCCTGCGGGGAGGTGCCCGTGGAGTTCTTCCACACCCGAGACCCCGGCCTGCTCCATGAGCCTTGCCAGGTCCGTGTCACGCGTCTCGTCCATGCCCGGCTACTTGGCCTCCTTCGCGAGGTATTCCTTGTACGCTGCGGCGTCCATGATGCCCGCGGTCTTGCTGGGCCCTGCCCCTTCGAACGCGATGACCACCATCCACCCCTTGCCGTAGCAGTCCTGGTTCACGAGCTCGGGGGAACCGTCGAGCTCCACGTTCACCTCGGCGACAACGCCGCCCACGGGCGAGTAGACCTCGGAGACCGCCTTGACCGACTCGACGGTGCCGAGGGCGTCGCCGGTCTTCACCGTGGTGCCTGCAGGCTTGAGCTCCACGTAGACGATGTCCCCGAGCTCGTGCTGCGCGTTGTCGGTGATGCCCACGCGGGCCTTCCCGTCCTCGACCCTGGCCCACTCGTGGTCTTTCGTGTAGAACAACCCTTCGGGAATGAGCGTATCCATCTGTGCCCCTCTCTTTTTATGTCTTCTTGGGGTTGAGCCCGTTCAACGTGTGCCGTGCGTGAACAGGGCCTCACCCTCTTCGATCGTGGCGGGTGCGAACGGGGGTTTCTTCACCCTGGAGGCGAGCATCTTGTCCCTCACCTCGACCTCGAGGGTCTCGCCCTCGCAGAGCCCCGGCTCCAGGTAGGCCAGGGCCATGCCGTATCCCGTAACGGGCGACACGCTCCCCGAGGTCACCGCGCCCACGACCCTGCCTCCCTTGAAGACTCGACAGCCGGACCTAGGCACCCCCCTGTCGGTGATCTCGACGCCCGAGAGCTTCCTGCCGATGCCTTGCCGCAGCTGCTCGAGAAGGGCGCTCCTTCCCATGAAATCACCCTTGTTCAGGTCGACCGCGAAGTCGAGGCCCGCCTCCAGCGGCGTGGTATCCTCCGTGATGTCCGAGCCGTGCAGGGGGTAGCCCATCTCCAGGCGCAGCGTGTCGCGCGCGCCCAGGCCGCACGGCGTCGCACCGCCGTCGAGCAACCGGCGCCAGAGACCCACCGCCGCCTGTGGGTCCGCGTAGATCTCCACGCCGCCCGCGCCCGTGTACCCCGTGCGAGAGATCAGCAGCATGCCGAAGTCCCCGGTCTCCCATGCCGAGACATGAAAGGGCTTCAGGCCGTTCGCGTCGAACCCGAGGCAGGCCTCGGCGATGCCGCATGCCTGGGGCCCTTGGAGGGCGAGCATCGCGTATGAGTCGCTCGCATCCTCGATCGTCGCGTTCTCCCGGTTGTTTGCCGCAAGCCATGCGTAGTCCTTCTCCCTGTTCGCCGCGTTCACGCAGAGGAGATACCGGTGCTCTCCGGCCAGGCGGGAGACCATGAGGTCGTCGACGATCCCTCCCCCCTCGTTCAGGAGGAACGTGTAGAGCACCGTGCCGACTCCCATCGCCGCTACGTTCCGTGTGGTCATGCGGTTCAGGAACGAGGGCGCGTTTTTGCCCTGAACGATGATCTCGCCCATGTGGCTCACGTCGAACACGCCCGCACGTCTCCTCACCGCGAGGTGCTCCTGCCTGATCCCACTGTACCACACGGGCATGTCCCAGCCATGGAAGTCCACGATCCGGGCCCCTAGGCGCTCGTGCTCAGAGAACAAAGGCGTTTTCATGGAAACCCCGTCATCCATTGCATTGCCCGCACAGTCAACGACCCCTCTTTAACACGCAGGTGCCAAGGGCGCAAGACCGCTCGGAGAGGGGATCGGGACCGTCGCCGGGGCGCACCGTCGCACCTAGAGGCCGGGAGATCTCCCGATGCGCCTGTAGGCGGCCTCGACGGTGTTCTCCAGGAGCATCGCCACGGTCATGGGCCCGACGCCCCCGGGGACCGGGGTGATGAGGGATGCCCTCTCGAGGGCCTCCTGGAAATGGACGTCCCCCTTCAGCCCGTCCGGGGTCCGGTTGATGCCCACATCGATCACCACGGCGCCCGGTTTTATCCACGACCCGCGTACGAACTCGGGCCTGCCGACGGCCGCCACCAGGATGTCCGCGGACGCCGCCTTGGCCGGCAGGTCCCTGGTCTTCGAGTGGCAGATCGTCACGGTGGCGTTGCCCATCATGAGGAGCAGGGCCATGGGCTTCCCGACGATGGTGCTCCTGCCGAGGACCACGGCGTCCTTTCCCGAGGGCGAGACCCCGTACTCCTCGAGGAGGCGCATGATGCCCGCCGGCGTGCACGGGACGATGGAGGGCTCGCCCGCGAGCAGGCCGCCCAGGTTGTACGGGTGGAACCCGTCCACGTCCTTTGCGGGGTCGATGGCGAGGAGGACATCCCTGCTGTCGAGGTGGGCCGGCAGCGGGAGTTGTACGAGGATGCCGTCGACGCCGTCTTCCTCGTTCAGCCGCTCGATGTGAGAGACGAGCTCCTCTTGGGTCGTCGAGGCGTCGAGGAGGATCTCGAGGGAGGCGATGCCCGCATCCGCGCATGCCCTCTTCTTGTTCTTCACGTAGACGGCCGAGGCCGGGTCGTCCCCCACGAGCACCACGGCCAGGCCCGGCGGTCTCCCGTACCTGGCGGCGAACTCGGCCGCGCGCTTTGCTGCGATCTCCCTTCTGGCCATGGCGATGGCCTTGCCGTCGATGATCTCGGCCATACGGTCCCCCCTTGCCTTGTCAACTCCGGTATACCCACTTGATCGACAGGGGCCTCGAGTTCACCGCCTCGGTCTTCGGCAGCACCATCTCCGTGTCCACGGCCAGCCAGGAATAGTCGGGCTTGAGGATCCTGAGCCGGCCGTCCTCGGGCGGTTGGGCCCACTCGGTGTGCTCGTACCTGACGAACAGGATCACGTCATAGTGGTTCTCGGACTCGCCCAATGCGTAGCACTGGCGGAACGCGTTCTCCGTAACGGCGTGAGCGTCCAAGAACGCCTTGGCGTGCTGCTTGTCGAGTTGGACGATGCCGTACCTGCCCACGCCCTTCTCAGAGTAGCAGGTCAGCGTCCTCGTCTCGGCGCTGGAGACGTAGACGGTGGAGAGATACGGGATGGTCTTGAGATACTGGGCCGCTATCAGGGCCGCGGAGCGCCTGCCGCCCGCGGCCTGGTGGTGGCAGCCGTAGTACTCGAAGAGCTTCTGCTGGAGGATCTCCGCGTACCGGTCCCCCTTCTCGTAGAGGTTCTTCGAGATGTACCTGAGCTCCCGTGCGAGGCTCTCCGCAGCGTCGGCGATGGGCCAGTCTATCTTCACGTGGAAGTGGGTCAGGCAGTAGCTGTTGCCCTTTCCTCGGCTTTTGTCCCGCTGGATGAGCAGGCAGTAGTCCACGTCGAGGAGCTGTTCGAGGAGCTCGAAGAAGGACTCGCGCTCGAAGTACCGGGCGGTTGTGTACAGGGAAGGGGTCAGGTTGATGTCGGGGACGAGCTGCAGGTTTTCCTTCTTCACCCTGTTCGAGTCGGAGAAGCGGATGTACTTCTGGTGCGACTCGTCGATGGTGTCCTCGCAGAAGATGATGAAGAACGGTTGGGCAACGAACGAGTCCTTCATGAACTCCTTCTTCTTGGGCCTGAGGTCGCCGGGTTCCACGTAGGGATAGGGCATCCCCTTGACCCTGCTGAGCCTGTACGGGCCCTCCAGCGCGGTGAAGACGAGCCTGTGCTCGAGCTGGTCCCTCAGGAAGAGGTAGATGGACCTCCGTATCTTCTCGATGTGCCCGAGTTCGAACCGGGATCTCTTGACCATGGGAGGCCCCTCGTGCGCCTGGATGTACTGCATGCAGGCCGAAGCAGCACATAAGCCGGGTTCTGTCCCCCGCCGAATGCGCGGCGGGGTGGTAATCATTCATCTAGGACCCCGGTTGCCCGGGGCCTCGAGCGACCTACCCGGGGGCGGGACGGGCAGCCCCATGTGCCCCTCTATTGGTCTTGCTCCGGGTGGGGTTTGCCAAGCTTCCCCGGTCACCCGGGGAACTGGTGAGCTCTTACCTCGCCGTTTCACCCTTGCTGCCGCGCCGGGCAGCGGTCTGTTTTCTGTGGCACTTTCCCTGGGGTCACCCCCGGTCGCCGTTAGCGACCACCCTTGCCCTGTGGAGCCCGGACTTTCCTCCCGCGCCTAAGGCGGCGCCGGCGATTACCTGTGCTCCTTCGGCCAGATATGACGATCTACAGGAGTTTCCTCGGGATTTCAAGAAATAAGTGGAGGGACGTCCCCCGTGACCCGCCCGCATCGCGGCGGACGCACTGGGGACGGGTGTCTCCGGGCGACAGGGCAGGGCCCTTCATGTGTTTGATCGCGAGGTCCGATGAGGTATAATGACGTCGTGCCCCAAGGCGGGGGCGAAAGGAGCTCGGGGGGGACATGCGGCAGGCCGACCGGTTCATGAACATGTACAACCACGGGTTCGTCCGCGTCGGCGCGTGCATCCCTGCGATAAAGGTCGCCGACCCCTCCTTCAACGCCCGCTCCGTCGCCAGGCTCGTGCACGAGGCCGCCCGGAAGAGGTGCGTGATGGCCGTGTTCCCGGAGCTGGTGCTGGCCGGCTACACGGCGGAGGACCTCTTCTTCCAGGACGCCCTGCTGGACTCCGTGCTCGATGCCCTCGACACCCTCAAGCGCGAGACCGCGGATATCGACATGCTCGTGGTCGTGGGAGCCCCGCTCCTCGTGGTGGACTCCCTGTTCAACTGCGGGGTCGTCTTTTACCGGGGGAGGATCGCGGGCGTGGCGGTGAAGAGCTTCCTGCCGAACTACCGTGAGTTCTACGAGAAGAGGCAGTTCAGGTCCGCGAGGGATCTCCCCGTCGATGTCATCGGCCTGTGCGGGCAGGAGAACGTCCCCATCGGTGGCGACCTCATCTTCGAGGCCACCGGTATCCCGGGGTTCAGGGCGTTCGTGGAGATCTGCGAGGACCTCTGGACCCCCATACCTCCTTCCAGCTATGCAGCGCTTCACGGAGCGACGGTGGTGGCGAACCTCTCGGCGTCCAACGTCACCACCGGCAAGGACGATTACAGGAGAAGCCTGGTCGCGAACCAGTCCGCCAGGTGCATCGCCGCGTACCTGTACACGGCGGCGGGGCAGGGCGAATCCACGACGGACCTCGCGTGGGACGGGCACGCCATCGTCTGCGAGAACGGGACGGTCCTGGCACAATCAGAGCGCTTCTCGTTCGAGCCCCAGGTGATAACGGCGGACATAGACCTGGACCGTCTCGTCAAGGACAGGGCGATCATGACGAGCTTCGCGGACAGCAGGTCGGCCTGCCCGCATGCGATGCGTTTCAGGAAGGTGAGCGTCGGGATCGGTCGGCCCGAGGGGGTGATCCTGCCGGAGAGGGATTTCCCCCGGTTCCCCTACGTGCCATCGGACATGGCCCTCAGGGACGAGAGGTGCTACGAGGTCTACAACATCCAGGTCCAGGGTCTCGCCCAGAGGATGCGTTCCACGGGGATCGAGAATCTCGTCATCGGGGTGTCCGGCGGGCTCGACTCCACGCATGCGCTCATCGTGTGCGCCCGCACCGTGGACAGGCTCGGACTGCCCCGCACCAACATCAAGGCATACACCATGCCCGGCTTCGCGACCTCCGGGAGGACGTACGCGAACGCCCTGGCGCTCATGCGGGTTCTGGGCGTGGATGCGCACGAGATAGACATACGGCCGTCGTGCGAACGCATGCTCGAGGACATAGGCCATCCCTACAGCAAGGCCGAGAAGGTCTACGACGTCACCTTCGAGAACGTCCAGGCCGGCCAGAGGACCTCCATCCTGTTCCGCCTCGCGAACCTGCACAGGGCCCTCGTGGTGGGCACCGGCGACTTGAGCGAGCTCGCGCTCGGCTGGTGCACCTACGGCGTGGGCGATCACATGTCCCATTACAGCGTGAACGCCAGCGTCCCGAAGACCCTCATCCAGTACATCATCAACTGGGTGGCCGAGAAGGGGATCCTGGGGGACGAGGCGTCTTCGTGCCTGATGGACATCCTCAACACCGAGATCAGCCCGGAGCTCGTGCCGGGCGATCACGCCCACGAACCGGCCCAGAGCACCGAGGCCGTGGTGGGACCGTACGAGCTCCAGGACTTCAACATGTTCTACATAACGCGCTACGGTTACCCCCCGTCGAAGGTCGCGTTCATGGCATGGTGCGCCTGGCACGACAGGGACCTCGGGTCATGGCCAGGGGTGCCCGAGGGGAGGAGGAACCAGTACACCCTCGCCGAGATCAAGCGCTGGCTTCGGGTGTTCATCGAGAGGTTCTTCGCGCAGAGCCAGTACAAACGATCGTGCATACCGAACGCACCGAAGGTGGGTTCCGGCGGCTCGCTCTCGCCGAGGGGGGACTGGAGGGCGCCGAGCGACGGCGGCGCCGAACCCTGGCTGGAAGACCTCGAGGAGGTCCCGGACGAGGTCTGACCTCGTGAACGCACACGGGATCGCTGCAAGGAGGGGATGTGGGTAGAGGATCGATCAAGAGCGGGGAGGGACGAGGGAGGAAGAAGGCCGGCACACCCCTGCCCGGGGAACGCCACGTCAAGGACCTGCTCGAACGGGCGGACGAACTGAAGGCCTATCTCGAGTCGAAAGGCTTCGAACCCCTCGGTCAGTTCTTCGTCTTTCTCGAGACGCTCAAGGAGGCGATCGTCTCCTTGTCAAGGGCGGACCTCGGGCGCTCGGCCGAGTTGCTCAAGGAGCTGAGGAACACCTCCGCCGGGGACCTCTTCAGGGGCATAGGGGAGATCACGAGGGAGCTCCACGAGTCCATCAGGGAGATCCATGGGTTTCTCGAGCCGATCCTCACGAACCTCTCCGAGGAGGACGTCCAGGGGATCTCGGGCAGGCTCACGCATGTCTCCTCGCTCGTCAAGGAGACCTCCGAGAGGACGCTCGACCTCCTGTTCGCCAGGCAGGAGAGGGCCGTGGCGGACAACGCCCAGTTCAGGGCCATAGCCAGGAGCATCATTTCGGGAGACAAGAAGAACGCCCTGGCGGGCCTGAAGACGCTCAAGGACCACAACGAGGAACTCGTCGCCGAGCTCATGCGCATCAGCGAGCTGCAGATCCACGCCGACCTCGTGGACCAGATCGTGAGGAAGGTCTGCAGGGTCATAGAGAACATCGAGGAGCGCCTGGTGGACCTGATCAGGCGGCACGCGAGCGCCCACGAACCCATGGAGCCCGAAGGCCTCAGCCTGATGGGACCCGCGGTGCCGGGCCTCGATACCCAGGCGGCGTCCTCCCAGGACGAGGTGGACAGCCTGCTGAAATCCATGGGGCTCTGAGGGTTCGGCTCTCCCCATGAGGCCGGGCTTCGTCACCAGGCTCGTCAACGGCCCCCTGTTCGACCCGGTGCTGTACGTTCGTCACCTCAACCGGAGACGGGCCCTCCTGTTCGACTGCGGGCGGTTCTCCGGGCTCTCGAACCGAGAGATCCTCGCCTTGGACGCCGTGTTCGTGACCCATACCCACATGGATCACTTCATGGGATTCGACTGCATCCTGAGGACCGTGCTCCACAGGGGCACCCCCCTCCACGTCTACGGGCCCGAGGGTATGGGGATGCGCATGGCGGCCCGCCTTGCGGCGTACACGTGGAACCTCACGTCCGGATACGGGCTCGAGGTGTTCGTCCACGAGGTCCTTCGAGACGGCGTCCTCCTCTGGTGTGCCAGGGCGGGCGAGGGTTTTCGCCTGAGACGATGCGGCACAGAGCCCAGGGAGGGCACATGTATTGTCGAGACGCCGCGCTACCGCGTGGACGCGGTCATCCTCGATCACAACGTGCCGTGTCTCGGCTACGTGGTCTCCGAGCCCGTGCACGTACACGTAAGGCCGGAGGCGCTCAAGAAGCATGGTTTCAGGACGGGGCCATGGATAGGCGATCTCAAGGACAAGGTGGCCCAGGGGCTGTTGGACCGGACGCTCCTCGTCCCCACGTGCCGGGGGGAAGAGGAATGGAAGGTGGGCGACCTGTCGGACTGGCTCTTCTTCACATCGCCGGGGCACAGGATCGGCTATTTCACCGATTTCAGGGCCTCCCGGGAAAACGTCGAGAGGATACGCTCGGCCGCCTGCGGTCTCGACACGCTCTACATAGAGGCGTACTACCTCTCGGAGCGCGAGGAGGAGGCGTACCTGAAGGCTCACGTGAGCGCCAGGCAGGCGGGTGTGGTGGCTCGCCTGACCGGCGCCTCGAGGGTGGTCCCCATGCACGTCTCCCCCAGGTACCACGACCGCTTCGGCGATATCGTCTCCGAACTGGAGAGGGCGAGGCTGGGGGGGGAGTGAGTCCTGCCCGCGCCCCCATCCCCCGAGGGCCATGGGTGGAGCTCGCTCCGGCATGAAGGCGGTACGATCCGGATGGGGGTCCCCTGCCCGAGGCATACGGCGCGTCGGGGCTCGGTGCCATCCCGAGGGTGCGCCCGGCCGGCGTCTTCGTGCCCCGGCTGCAGGGAATGCCTCTCGGGCATGCATGGAGGTCACCTGGCGGCGGTGGCTCACCTTCGCGCACTTGGCGGGCCTGCGCGCGCATCGTCCGTGGAATGCCGCCGACTGGGCAGGCGAGCGCGTGCCCTCCTTCTTTATGGCCTTCAGCGCTCTTTCTTTAGGTGCTTGATAGACGACCCGCCCATGAGGTAATCTCGCACTCGATGAAGATCAGCGAGTCCACGCTTGCCGGCGCGTTCATCATCGAGCAGGACCTCCACGAGGACGCGAGGGGGGCCTTCATGGAGGTCTTCAACGCGCCCGTTCTCGAGAGGCACGGCCTGGGCGCCGCCTTCGTGCAGGACAACTGTTCGCTCTCGAGGCGCGCCGGCGTGATCCGGGGCCTGCACTTCCAGCGCGACCCCCACGCACAGGCGAAACTCGTCTGGGTCGTCACGGGATCCATCTTCGACGTGATCGTGGATCTGAGGCCGGGCTCACGGACGCGGTTCAAGTGGGAGTCGTTCATCCTCACCGACGAGAGACCGTGCATGCTCTACATCCCGAAAGGCTTCGCACACGGGTTCTGCACGCTCAAGGACGACACGAGGGTCTTCTACAAGGTGGACTCGCCGTACAACCCTGGCTCCGAGGCGGGTATCCGCTGGGACGACCCCGATCTCGGCATCCCGTGGCCCACGGTGTCCCCCATCCTGTCGGAAAAGGACGCGCGCCTGCCGTTGCTGAGGGAGCTCGCGGGTTCGTAGCTCGCCCGGGTCGAGCCCGTTCTCACCGGCTGGCGCATGGACTTGCGGTGAGCACCCCGCTTTGGGGAAGCCCACGTCGTGGCCCTGCAGACTGAGGAGCGCGGGCGTCACCCGGCGCAAGGCGCTGCTGGAGGGGCCCCTCGCCGTTGCATCCACGGGCGGCCCGGCGGCGACGGTCCCCGCCCGCGCAAGCACAGGGTCGGCGCGGCCATTGCCCGTGGGTGCGCCCAGGACGCCCCGCCCCGGACGGTCCCTGCGCGTGCGCGCCGTCCCCCATGGTCTATCAACCTCGTGGCCTCGATGCATCCCTGCCCCAGCCCTTAAGGACGTGTCTTGCCGCCGGGTGGGAGCGGTTCAAGGTATCCGCATCGATGACGATCATGTGTATCATGGGGTCGGGACGCCTGTGGTGGATCACGAGCGTGCACGGGCACGAGGATGGCTCGGGGTGCGTGCGGCGGTACCGGAGGATCCCCTTCAACCGGCTGAGACCGGGCGCCAGCTACGGTTTCGACCTCTACACCGTGAGGGGGGGCACGATGCAGCTCTTGGCCGCGCGTGGAGTCCCCCTCAATTCGGAGAGGCTCGGCCTGTCAGGCACGCAAGGGGTTCAGGTCTTCGTCCACGCCGCGGACTGGGAGCAGGCCTGCCGAGAGACCGACAGCCTCAGGGAACTCGCGATCGAGAGGGGCCTCCTCAGGATCAGGAGTATCTACGGCAGGATATCCCGCGCACTGGTCGGTGCATGCCCGAATACGCCCCCGGCAGCCCTCGTGGAGGCGCTCGAGAACACGCAGGAGGCCTTGAGGACCGCTCTCGGCCGGGACGCCTGTGCCGAGGCCATGGCCATGCTCGTCATGGACCACCCGCAGCTGGTGGAGCACTCCCTGCGCGTGGCCCTCATCGGGTCGGCCCTCGTGGGAAGGATGGCCGGCACGAGGGTCTCGAGGAGTGCGTCGGTGGCGATCGCGGAAGGGTTCATCGTTCACGACATAGGCATGGAGCGCGTGCCGCAGGCGATCACGCTCAAGGCCTCGCCGCTGGACACCTTCGAGAGATCGCTCGTCCAGATGCACCCGTCCTGGGGGTGCAGGAGCATCAAGGGCTTCGGACTCGAGGATGACGAGGTGAGGTCCATTGTCGCGTGTCACCACGAGAGGCCGGGTGGGCGAGGGTATCCCTCCGGGAAGGCATGGGACGATCTCCCCCTGCCTGTGAGGGTGTGCGCGGTGGCGGACGTCTTCGAGGCGTTGACCTCGCCCAGGCCGTATAGGGACAAGCTCGCGACGTTCGAGGCGCTCAGGCAGGTCTACCGGGAGTTCACGCAGAACGGCCCCGACGAGCTGTTCGGCGCGCTCGTCGAGCTGTGTTCGTCCTTCGGGTGAGAACCCCGGACTCCCACACCCGGCATCGCGCACCTTCTCGAGGGGTTCGGCCTTAAGACCCAGCAGGGGCGACCGACAATCGACCCCAGGGTCTGTCCATGCCGAGACGTGGTACGCATCCTCGGCGGGCACCGCGGTGTCCAGTCGGTGCATGGTCGATCGATCCCTTCCCCGGACCGTCTCTTGCACGGGCTCCGTACCCGGCCGACGGCGCAGGCGGGGTGCTGGTCCTTGACTTGTCCCGGGAATCGTTGTTTATTCGCGCTATGTTCCTCATCGTCTCCGGCGGTCAGCCGCCGGGCCGGGCGCTGATCGCGCGCAAGGCAAAGCAGGCAAGGCGTATCATAGCAGCTGATGCAGGCGCCCGCGTGTGCCTGGAGAACGGCATCACCCCCGACCTCGTCGTGGGCGACATGGATTCCCTGGGGGAGGAGGTCCTCGGGCGGCTGGAAGGGGCGGGCGTACCCCTGAAGACGTTCGACACGGACAAGGACAGGACGGACACCGAGATCGCCTTCGACGAGGCGGTCCATGCAGGGGCCTCGAGCATAGAGCTGCTGGGCGCGCTGGGAATGCGCACCGATCACGCCATAGCCAACATCCACCTCCTCCTCAAGGCGCAGAGGAGGGGCGTTCCCTCTTTCATCGTCACCGACACGGAACTCGTGTTCGTGGTCGACACGGAGACGTGCATCGAGTCTGAGGGCGGGCACGTGGTGTCCTTCCTCCCGCTGACGGACACGGTGGAAGGCATCGTGCTCGACGGGTTTCTGTACCCCCTCGAGGGCGCATCCATGGAGATCGGGAGGCCCTACGGGGTGAGCAACGTGCTGCTCGAGGGACGATCGCTGGTCTCGGTCGGCAAGGGCGCCCTTTTGGGTTTGATCGTCTTCAGCGAAGGTGTGAGGGGAGTTCGGGTGATGACACGGAGACCCGATGGTGCTATGGTGTGCGCCGATCGATGAAGTGACCCTTCGATCACACGGAAACGAGGGAAAACATATCAAGGAGGGAGCCTTGAAGAGGATCTTTTTCGTACTGTCGCTGGTCGCTGTGGCTGCGCTCGTGTATTCGTGCTCCAGGCAGGGGTCCGGGCCTGTCGACGAGAAGGACGTGGTGGCGAGGGTGGGTGACAAGGTCATAACCGCAGCACAGATCGACCAGTTTCTCGAAAACATCCCGCCCCAGATGGCGGGGAAGGTGAACACCGACAAGATCCGCAGGGAGATCGCCGAGGGCTTCGTGAAGGCGGAGATCATGGCCATCGAGGCACGCAGGCGGGGTCTCGACAAGCGGGAAGACGTCAAGCTCAAGATCAACATGCTGGCGAGCCAGGCGCTCGCCCGGGAGCTCGAGAAGGAATTGCGCAAGGAAATGAAGCTGTCCGACGAGGAACTGAGGAAGTATTACGATGAAAACAAGGACCGCTTCTCCGCGAAGAGGCGCATGAGGGCGAGCAGGATTACGGTGCCCACAGAGGCCGCGGCGAAGGACGTCATCGCCAGGATCAACAAGGGTGAGGACTTTGCGGAGCTCGCGAAGAAATTCTCCAAGGACGTCTACGCCCAAAGGGGCGGGTCGATGGGCACCATCAGGCCCGGCAAGCTCGAGCCCGAGATAGAGAACGCCCTTTCGTCGCTCCAGGAGGGCAAGGTGAGCAAGGCCGTGAAGACCGGCCAGGGATACGTGATCGTCCGTCTCGACAGCGTCGTGGACATACCGGAGCGGAGCTTCGAGGAGGCAAAGCCCAGGATCGAGAGGATACTCGTCCGCGAAAGGCTGGAGAAGGCGCTCAAGGAGATCGACGCCGAGGTCAGGAAGAAGAACAGGGTCGTGATCAACGAGGGATATTTCGTGAAGTACGGCAAACCAGCGCCGGCCGCCCCGCAGGCCGCGCCCGGGCCCGAGAAGGCGCCGGGGGCGGACGCTGAGGAGTAGGCGGGTCGGTTCCCGGGGGAGCGGCCTTGGCGGTCTACAGCTGGACAGGGTATACCCAGAAGGGTAAGACGGCGTCCGGCATGATCGACGCTGCCTCCGTCAGGGAGGCCAAGCTCAAGCTCATGTCCCAGGGCATGTTCGTGAGCTCCATCGCCGAGGCCTCGCGCGAGGTGAGGCCCTCGAGCAGGGCGTTCTCGATCGAGGCCCTGCTCGGGCGTGTGAGCACGGAGGACCTTGCCGTGGCCACCCGGCAGCTCTCCACGCTCGTGGGCGCCGCGATCCCCCTGGTCGACGCCCTGACCGCGCTCTTCGAGCAGACCGAGTCGCCGACCATGAAGAGGACGATAGCCCAGGTCAAGGACTCGGTGAACGAGGGGGTGTCCTTCGCCGACGCCCTCTCCCGCCACAGGCGCATCTTCCCGGAGCTCTACGTGAACATGGTGCGCTCGGGGGAGGCGAGCGGAGCCCTGGACGTCGTGCTCCTGAGGCTCGCCGAGTTCCTGGAGGGCCAGCACCGGCTGAAGTCGAGGGTGCAGGCGGCGCTCGTCTACCCCGCAGTCCTGCTCCTGGTGTCCATCGTGGTGCTCATGTACCTCCTGACCGCGGTCGTCCCCAAGGTCGTGGGGATGTTCGAGACCATGAACCAGGTCCTTCCGCTGCCCACGAGGGTTCTCATCGGCCTGAGCGCCTTTGTGTCCCGGACGTGGTGGATCCTGCTCGTGGCCGTGGCCCTCTCGCTGTACGCCCTGAAACGCTGGAGGGCCACGCCGAGGGGCGCGGAACTCTTCGACAGGTTCAGGATGCGGGTCCCCATCTACGGGGGCGTGTTCAGGAAGGTCTCGGTGGCGAGGTTCGCGCGCACGCTGGGGACCCTGCTCGCCTCCGGCGTGCCCATCGTGGAGGCGCTCAGGATCGTGAAGGCGGTCGTGGTGAACAAGGTCATGGAGATCGCGATCGAGGACACCATCACGGAGGTCATCGAGGGCTCGAGCCTGTCCGCGCCACTGAGGCGCTCGGGCGTCTTCCCGCCCTTGCTCGTCCACATGATCGGCGTGGGGGAGAAGAGCGGGAATCTCGAGGAGATGCTCGTGAAGGCGGCCCAGTCCTACGAGTCCGACGTGGAGACGACGGTGTCGGGCCTCGCGTCGGTGCTCGAGCCCGTCATGATCCTCTTCATGGGGGGCGTGGTGGGGTTCGTGGTGATGTCGATCCTCATGCCCATGCTCGAGATGAGCACAATAGTACGCTAGCACAAGAGGTTGACCCTATGGAACGAATGGACAGGAAAGGATTCACCCTCATCGAGCTGCTCGTGGTCATAGTCATCCTGAGCATCCTCGCGACGTTCGTGGGGATCAGGATCATGGGCAAGCCCGAGGAGGCGAGGAGAACGCAGGCCCAGATCCAGATCCAGGCGCTGGAGAACGCCCTCAAGATGTACAGGCTCGACAACGGGGCGTACCCCTCGACGGAGCAGGGTCTCAGGGCGCTCGTGGAGAAGCCCACGGTCGGGACCGTGCCGAGGAACTGGCGGGAAGGTGGATACCTGGAGAAGAGACAGGTGCCGAAGGACCCCTGGAAGAACGAGTACATGTACCTGTGCCCGGGGGTTAGGAACCCCGACGGGTTCGACCTCTTCTCCTACGGCGCCGACGGCCAGCCCGGCGGAGAAGGCGACGATGCGGACATCGGGAACTGGGAGACCGAAGACGAAACCGGCGGCCAGCAGTAGAGCCCAGGTCGGCTTCACCCTCATAGAGCTCCTTGTGGTGATCGTCATCATCGGGATCACGGTGGGATTCGTGGGGCCCAGGATCTTCGGCGGGATCTTCGCCTCCACCATGGACCGGGGCACCCGGGACATAGCCAACGTGATCCAGCTCGCGAGATCCAGGGCGGTCAAGGAGCACAAGACCTACTTCGTCAGGTTCGACCTGGACGCCGAGAAGGTGGCCGTCTATCGCATGGTGGAAGAGGAGGGCAAGGAACCCGCCCTCAGCTCGGAGATATCGCTTCCCGACGGCGTGGACCTGAGGGAGGTGAAGACGCCTTACCAGCCGGAAAAGGACAGGGGGTTCCTCGACCTCAAGGTGACGCCGGAGGGCATCGTGGAACAGGGGGTGATATACCTCGAGGGGCCCCTGGGGAGGGTCTATACCCTCGTCGTCAAGCCCTTCTCGGGCGCCCTGAAGGTCCATGACCACTACGTCGAGGTGATCCTTGGCTAGAAGGGGGTTCACCCTCATCGAGGTCCTCGTCGCCCTCACCATCCTCGCCATAGCCTTTACGTGGCTGATCAGCGCGCACGGCCAGTCCATAGACATGGCCACGCGCTCGAGGTTCCTCACCACGGCGACTCTCTTGGCACAGGAGCGCATCGCCGCGGTCACCACGGGACTGGTCCCGGTTCCCGAGACAGGCCGCAGCGGCGACTTCGGAGAGGACCACCCCGGGTACACCTACGAGGAAGACGTGGAATCCACTCCCATCCCCGGCTACCTGAAGTATACCCTGAAGGTGAAGTGGGGCGCACAGGAGAGACCCCTTGAGACGAGATTCGTCGCGTTCGTGTCCAGGACCCAGTAGCGGGTTCACCCTCATCGAGCTCCTGCTGGCGTTCGTGATCACCGCGGTGGTGGTCGCGACCGTCAACTTCGTGTTCTTCGAGACCCACAAGACCATCGAGGCCGTGGTCGAAAGGCGCGAGGTCTACCAGACGGCAAGGATCGTGCTGGACCGCATGGTGAGGGACCTGAACTGCGCTTACGTGCCGTCGGGAGGGGGCGCCGTGAGCGACGACGCCTTGTCCATGTGGCGGTTCGTGGGCGAGCACGAAGAGGAGGGGGCCGTCTCGAGGGACAGCCTCACCTTCACCACGGCGGCGGACATCGGGTTTTCCCGGTATCCCGGGTGCGTACGGGAGGTGGCCTACTATCTCGAGGAGGACGCGGAAAACAAGGGTACATACAGGCTGTTGAGGAGGGAGGACCCGACGCCCCACAAGGGGGCGTCGACCGCCGGCGCCGTGCTGGAGATGGCGGAAGGGGTGGGCGGGCTCAAGATCGTCTACGTGGACGAGTACGGGCAGGAGAACGACTCGTGGGACCTCGCCGACCGGCGGAAGCTGCCCAGGAGCATCAGGGTGACCGTCCGCCTCGGTTCCGACGAGCAAGCCGTCGACTTCACGGCGACCGCCTCGCCGCCGCTGGCGGGGATCACCGTCTCGTCGTCCGGGGGGTGACGCGATGAGATGGATCCTGGCCGGGCGATCCGGCATGGCGCTCCTTCTGGTGCTGGGCATGGTGGCCCTCTTGTCCGTCATGGTCGTGGGGTTCAGCTCGGAGGAGGGCATTGACATCGAGCTGGCATACAACTTCCGCGACTCGGTCCAGGCCCAGCAGATAGCCCGGGGCGTGGTGGAGGCCGCCGTCGCGGTCCTGGAGGAGGACGACCCTTCCCACGACTCGAAAGACGAGCAGTGGGGAGGGTTCTCGCAGTACGTGGCGGGAGCTTCCACGTATCTCGAAGGAGCGACCGTCGATGCCTCCATACAGGACGAATCCGGCAAGATCGACCTCAACGCGTTGGCGGCGAACGACGGCTATCGAGAGATGCGGATAGCGCAGTTCCAGAGGCTCTTCTCCCTGCTCCACGTGGATGCGACCGAAGAGGAGGTCCGTGAGATCGCCTACGCGGTGATCGACTGGATCGACGAGGACGGCGAAACGGAGCTGGGCGCTGAGGACGACTACTACCAGTCGCTCGATCCGCCCTACCACTGCAAGAACGCGCCCATGGACACCCCCGAGGAGATCCTGCTGGTAAAGGGCATGAAGCCCGAGTACTTCTTCGGCACGAAGGACCACGAGGGGATCGTGAACTACGTGACGACAGGGACGAACGGCAGGATCAACGTCAACACCGCGAGCGAGACGGTCCTGATGAGCCTGTCGGAGTCGGCGGGGGAGCAGGTCGTGGCGAACATAGTCGACTGCAGGCCTTTCTTGAGCAACGACCTGGGGTGCATTTCCGGTCTCGACCTGTCGGGCCAAGGCGCGGAAAGCGCCTGGCTGAGATCGACGCTGGTGGCGAACAGCTCCCGATTCTCCGTCGAGGTGAAGACCGTGACGGCCTCCGGTGCGGAGGTCCACGTGAGGGCCGTGCTCGAACGCATTAACAACAAGCCGACGATCGTGTATTATAGGATCTACTGAGAAGCCATGAGGACGATGATAACGAAACGCGCATGCGGGCTCGCCTGGGACGAGAGGACCGTCTCCGCCTGCATCGTCAGGGCGGGGATCACGGAGCTCGTCATCGAGGAGATCGTGACCGTCGAGAGGGGCGGGACCCACGGCGAGTCGGGCAGGCCGCTCGCAGAGGATATCCGCTCCGCCGTGGAGATGCTGGGCGGGGAGATGGACATGCTCGTGTCCTGTCTCGACGAGGCCGACATCATGTACCGCAGGCTCACCAGGCCTTTCGCGGACCGCAGGAAGATCATGGAAACCATCGGCCCTGAGGTCGAGACCCTGCTGCCGGCGCTCGATTCCAGGCCCGTGTTCGACTACGTCAAGACCGGCCGCGATGCATCGGGAGCACATGTCATACAGGCCCTCTGCGCGAAGAGCTCCAGGGTGGACGAGGTCGTACAGGCGCTGAAAGCCGCCTCGCTCGACCCCGAGACGGTGGACTGCCCATCGGCGGCCGTCGCGACGGGCGCCAGGAGGCTTCTGGACCTGCCGGACCTCAAAGAGGTCCTTGTCCTGCACGTGGGGCTCGAGAGCACCTCGGTGGCCGTGGTCACAAGCGCAGAGATCAGGTTCCTGGGGGCCCTTCCCAAGGGGTACCGTGACATCGCACCCGAGAGAGGCCGCGCCGAAGGGGCGGAACCGGCGCACGAGGCGCCGCCGGCTGAGCGCCCGGCGCCTCACGGCCCGGAAAGGGGGCTGGCCGACCTGCTGAGGGAGATCTTCATCATGCTGGAGAAGGCAGGCCGCACGGAAGGGTCACTGGCGTGCGTGGCCACGGGGTATGCAACGAAGATCCCCGGATTCGAGGAACAGGTGGCCCGGGACCTCGGCATGGAGGTGCTCGAGCCCGTGCTCAAGGATGTCCAGTATCCGGGGGATATGGCCTCCCTGAAGGAATCCTTCCTGGCGGCCTCGCTCGCGGTGCGGGGGGTCGTGGCGGACGACCCGGTGAACTTCTGGCAGGGCGGTTCCAGCGTCTCGAGGAGGATAGGCAGGATCATGGGAACGGCCGGTCCGTGGGTCAAGGCGGCGCTCGTGCTGCTGCTCCTCTGGACGGCGGGTCTCGTCGTGGACGTCGTGTTCAAGGCGAGGACGGATGCCGAGCTCAAGCGGAGGATATCGAGCGAGTTCTCCTCTGTCATGCCGAAGGGCACGCCCATGGTCGACCCCCTCAAGCAGATGGAGCAGTATGCGTCCCGCCTGAAGGAGATCGCGGGCGGGGCCGAAGGCGGCGCCGGGACCCCCCTGGGGATACTGAAGGATTTGAGCGCCGGCATCCCGGCCGGCATGGACGTCGTGATCGACTCCGTGAACATCGACGCCGAGAACGTCACGATCTCCGGGAGCACGGGCACGTACGACGATGTCGAGAAGATCAAGGAGCTCCTGTCCGGCCTGCCCTACCTGAGAGAGGTCAAGATCGTACAGGCGAACGTGGACAAGAACGACCAGAAGGTGAGGATGAGACTCACGTGCAAGAGACAGGTCTGAGAAAGACACTGCAGGACCTGAAAGGCAGGGTGACGGCCATGCTCCGGCCGGCAGAGGCCCTCGCGGGCAGGGCCGTCGACCTGTTGGCCCGGCTCGAGCCCCGGGAACGGGCGCTCGTGATCCTGGCGGCCGTGTTGCTGTCGATCCTGATCCTCGCGGGAGGGGTGTACGGACCGCTGCTCCACTACCGCTTTACGCTCGAGAAGTCCATCTCGGCGAAGGAGGAGCAGCTCAAGAAGATATACGTCCAGTCGGAAACCATCCGCAGCCTCGGCCGGGTGGTCGAAGAAGAACGCAAGGGCCAGCAGGGCTCCTTCACCCTGTTCGGTTTCCTGGAAGGACTGGCGGTCAAGCTGTCCATCAACGACAGGATCGAGTACATGAAGCCCATCGCCGATAACCAGGCCGCCGGGCGCGAGACGGTGGAGGTCAAGATCAGGGGGCTCTCCATGGAAGACCTCATCGGGCTGCTCCTCGGCGTGGAGTCCTCGGCCAGGCCCCTGTCCGTCAAGCACCTGAGCATCAAGAGGCAGGAAAAGGACGGCGGCATAGACGTCACGTTCCAGGTGGTGTTCTATGGTTAGGTCAAGGGCGGGAAAGAACATCTCGGTGATCCTTCTCGGGCTCTACGGCCTCGTGTGCCTGGCGGTCTTCACCTGGGTGCGTTTCCCGTACGACGCCCTCGGGACCAGGATCGAAAACGGCCTTGGCGCCTTCCTGGGCGTCCCGGTGAGGCTCGGGCACATACGCCCGACCTGGACGGGGGGGTTCTCCGTCCAGGGGGTGGAACTCCAGGGCAACCTCATCGTGAAGACCCTGAGGCTGACCCCATACCCCTGGGAGGCGCTGCGTGGGGTCGTCGGCCTGGGCTACCGCGCGGAGATGCCCGCCGGGTCCCTCGAGGGAAGGGTTGCGCTCCCGACCAGGATGAGCTCGCGCCCCATGGACATCAGCCTCGAGTTGAACGAGGTGGACCTCTCGGGCATCTCGGCCGTGTTCCCCCCCTCGTGGCGCCCGGCCGGCCTCGTGACCGGAGAGGTGAGGATGGCCTCCCCCAAGGGGGCGCTCGACAAGATGATGGGGAGCATGAGCATCTCCTGGAAAAAGGGAAGGCTCCCCCTGGGCATGCCCTCCCTCCCCTTCGACGCGCTCGTGTTCGAGACCATGGAGTTGGAGGGTACCGTCGAGAAGGGGATCGTGAAGATCGACCGGGGCGAGTTCACAGGCGAGTTCTCGGGAAACCTCACGGGCATGGTGAGGCTCCTCAAGGACATGAGGCGCTCGAGGCTCAACCTGACGGGAGAGGTGAGCCTGCCCGAGGCAGTCAGGGCCTCACTCGGCGCCGGCTCGCCCCCCCAGGGCCAGCCCGCGAGGTTCAGCCTCAGGGGGACCATGGAGAGGCCGAGGTTCAGGATTGTCGGGCTCACCCAGCCGGGGGGCGCTCCGGCGAGGCCGGCCGTCGCGGGGGCAAGCCAGGGCCAGGTCTCTGCCGCGGCGCTGCGGCGCGAGTCCGAGCGCTCACGCATCAGGGCGGGGGCCGAGGTCACGGCGCCGCCGGATGCGGGTGTCGGCCCGGGTGAACAGGCCCTTGACCAGGCCGATGGAGAAGGGTTCGACATGGAAGGGGAGTGAAATGGCATCGATGCACGAGGCGGGTCGGTTTCCGAAGGCGTTGAGGCTGTCGTGGAACGAGGTGGAAGGTCTCCTGTGGGACATGGCAGGCTCCATCAGAAGAGACGGCTACGACCCCGAGGTCATCATCGCCGTCGCGAGGGGTGGCCTCGTGCCGGCGAGGATACTGGCCGACTACCTGCAGAAGAAATACCTTTGCACCTTCCAGATGGGTCACTGGCACGACGATGCCACCCTCGAGGACGCACCCCGGATCGTCTTCCCCATGCCCGAGGTCGATCTCTCCGACAAGCGGGTGCTCGTGGTCGACGACGTGTCCGACGAGGGGTGCACCATGGAAGGGGTGGTGGCCTACCTGAGGGGGAAGGTGGAGAGCATCAGGACGGCGGTCGTCGTGAGCAAGGCCCAACCCCGGCTCAGGGCGGACTACAGCGCCATGACCATCGACGAGTGGAGGTGGGTGTTCTTCCCGTGGTCTCTCCACGAGGATCTCCTCTCGTTCACGGAGCAGGTCCTCAACGCCACGGGCGGCGCCACGGCCGAGGACATCGTGAGGATCCTTGGCGAATCGATGTCCGTGGACATAGCGAGGCACGAGATCGAGAGGGTCCTCGCTGACATGCAGCGCTCGGGCGAGGTAAAAGAGGACGGCAACAGGGTATGGACCTTGATATAGGGTTCTTGCAAGCGCTTCTGTCGCCCTATGTTGCGGTCTTCGAAGAGGGGGGCGCCTTGGCACCGAGCGAGGATTTGCTGGGAAGGTTCGGTCCGTCCATCGAGGAGGTGAGGAGGGCGGTAGACGCCATGCCTTCTCCCGATGGGGCGGCGAGCGCCTACTCCTTCCCCTTGAGCCTCCGCTCGCCTACCGGGGAGGATATCGGCCTTTCCTGCACCGTGATAAACCTGGACCGATGCCGGGTGCTCTTCCTGGAAGAGCCCCGCTCGGCACAAAGACCCCTTTTCCCCCTCGAGGACCGCGACATCTTCGTCCGCATGTTCACGAACAGCCCTGTCGCCGCGATCGCGGTGGACAAAGGCCTCATCGCATACGCCAACGATCGCTTCTCGAGGATCATGGACATGGGCCGGGATGCCCTGCTCGGCAGGGAACTCTCGGGGTTCGTGTCGAGGCACAGCCTCAACACCCTTCTCGGCGCGTCCAAGAGGTGGTGCGCCGACGACGGCGCTCCCCCCGAGCCCGTGGAAGTGATGTTCGTGACCCCCTCAGGCAGGCGGGTCCGCATGGAGGTGAGGGGTGGGTGCACCGAGCGCCGCGGGAGGAAGGTCGTATGGATGGTGATGACCGACCTCAGCAGGGTCGAGTCGCTCGAGAGGCGTCTCGCGGAAGAACGGCAGCGGTACGAAGAACTGTTCGACAAGATGCCCATCGGCATCCTGTACGTGGACCCCAGGGGCAGGATCGTGGAGTGCAACAGGGCCGTATCCACCATGACCGGGTTTCCGGCCGAGAGGATAAGGGGCTTTCTGTTCACGGAGTTCGTGGACGACGAGCAGGTGGACGAGCTCCGCGATGCCTTCGGCCAGCTCTTCGCCCACGGGCACGAGATAACCAGGCGGGAGGGCACGATAAAGACCGCAGGCGGCAGGACGATCACCATCGAGTACGACGCCAGGCCGATATACCGCAAGGGCAGGTGCACCATGGCCCTCATGGTCTTCACCGACGTCACCGCCAAGAAGGCCCTGGAGAGAGAGCTCATAGAGAAGAACGAGGAGATGGAACGCACCCTGTGGGACATGGCGGAGGTCAAGGACGCACTCGAGGCAAGGGCCGGCGAGCTCAACCGTGCGACCGAGGAGCTCAAGCTCCTCAACGAGAGACTGAACCTCCTGTCCATCACAGACGGCCTCACCGAGCTCTACAACCACCGCCATTTCCAGGACCGCCTCACCGAGGAGATGGAACGCCTCAACCGCGCGAAGGACGGCTCGCTGTCGCTTCTCATGATCGACATAGACGATTTCAAGAGCTTCAACGACACCTACGGCCACCAGTGCGGTGACATGGTGCTCAAGCACATCTCCTTCCTCATAAAGAGCACCATCCGGAGCATCGACATCGTCGCCCGGTACGGCGGAGAGGAGTTCGCCGTCATCCTGCCGAACGCCACCAAGGAACAGGCCCTCTTGGTGGCAGAGCGCATTTGCCAGGTGATACGGTCGACGCCGTTCAGCTACGGAGGGGCCTCGAACGCGAAGGTGACGGTGAGCATAGGGGTGGGGACCGTGGACAAGGGGGTCACGGACAAGTCCATGCTCGTGGCGCGGGCGGACGAGGCGCTGTACTCGGCGAAGGCGAAGTGGAAGGACAGGGTCGAGGTATGGGAAGACCCGGGGTGATCGTCTCCTTCGACCTCGACGGGACCCTCACGGACCATGCGTTTGTCGACGGGGTGTGGAACGAGGGCCTGCCTGAACTGGTCTCCAGGAGGCTCCACGTCCCCCTCGACGAGGCCAGGGACATGTGCGCGAGGGCCTACGCCCGGGAAGGTGACGACTCGGTCGCCTGGTACAGGCTCCCTTACTGGCTCGCATTCTTCGGTATCGAGGACGTCCGGGCTGAAGATCTCATCGAGCGTTATACCGGGAGGATCCGTGCCTTCGAGGACGGTTTGAGGTCTCTTGCGCGCCTGAGTGACATGGGGGTGGGGCTCGTCCTGTTCTCCAATGCGACCAGGGCCTTTCTCGACAGGGAGCTCGAGGTGACGGGACTCAAGCGCTTCTTCGGCGAGGTCGTCTCGCTGCCTGACGACTGGGGCACGCTCAAGGCATGCCCCGATGCATTCGTGCGCCTCGGGAGCCTCGCAGGCGGGGTCCTGGTCCACGTGGGCGACCACGTCCGGTACGATTACGAGGTGCCCATGAGCGTCGGGGTGCGGGCGTACCACGTGTGGAGAGGCACGGGCAGGAGGCTTCAGTGCTCGATGGAGACACTCGACACCTTGGTCGAGGCCCTGGGCCGTGACAAAGTCATCCCGTGAATTCGGCCTCATCCTCGGGGCCCACACCCTCTTCTTCCTGAATTTCTCCGAGCTCATCCTCCTGCCCGTGTACTTTACGGACACCGGCTACAGCCCGGGCCGCATAGGCGCGTTCATGGCCGCGTTCAGCGTGGCGGTGGTAGCGAGCCTGCCGGTGTGCGGCCTGCTGTCGGACCGTCTCCCCAGGAGGCGCATGTTCGCCCTCGGCGCCCTGCTCATGGCCGTGCCGAGCGCGCTGTACGGCGCACTGCCCCGGCCGGACCTGGCGATCCCGATACTCAGGGCCCTCCAAGGCATCGGCTTCTCGAGCGCCTTCGGCATCATGGGCGCGATGGTCGCGGACCTCGACTCGCACGAGGATACGCGAACACGCCTGGGCGTTCTCACCGCGGCGGGGATGGCGACCCATGCGGCAGGCCCTGCCTTGGGGGAGTTCCTGGTGGCCCGCTGGGGCTACCAGGCGCTCTTTTTCAGCTCGGCATCGTTCGGGCTGGCTTCCCTGGCTGTCTCCTTTTTCCTTCCTGGAAAGACCCCGCCACGGGCCGAGGCCTTCCCGGCCGGCCGGTCCCTGATCAGGCCGGCATGGGCGAGCGCGGTCTTGGGCGCGGTCTTCGGCGGCACCACCGTGTTCGTCCCCCCGCTGGTGGATGCCCGCGTGCAGGGGGGGGCGGCGCTCTTCTTCGTTTCCCTTGTGGCCGGCTCCTTGGCGGTGTGGGCCGCCCTCTCGCGGCACAGGAATCCTTCGGGATGGGCTCCGCCGAGGGCCGCCTGGATCGCGGCATCGGTCCTGACGACGCTCTTGCCCATCCTCTTGAGCAGGACCGGTCGCCCTGCCGGCTACCTCATCCTCGGCACCCTGTTCGGTGCGGGTTACGGGTACCTCTACCCCAGCCTGAACTCGGTCATGATCGAGACCTCCCGCAACCGGGCGGGCTCTGCCAACGCCTTCTTCGTCTGGTCCTTCAACATCGGCATGCTCGTCTCCACCTTGGGGCTCGGGATGGCCATAGAGTCCCAAGGAATCGAGGCGCCGATGAGGATCCTCGGCCTGTCCTGCCTCGTCCTCCTGCTGTGGGCCCGTGTGAAGCGGACGCCACGGTGAGGCCCCGTGCGTGGGCGCGCCGGCACAACCCCCGCCCGGCAAGGCCCGGCTCGACGGCGAGGGGTGTCCGCCCGGGCCCGTGGGGCAGTGACCGGCGTCCTCGGGTGGTACAAGGCGTGCGAGCCTGACATGCCCTCTCGTGCTGCGAGGATCCGTCACGCGCCGCGACCTTGTCCTGTCCTATCATCGACACTCTCCGCCCCATGTCCGGCCTTTCAAGGAGAAGGCAGCCAGGCTCGAGGGGCCCTGTGGGTCGGGGGGCGTCTTGGTGACAACAGGGCCCTCCCGGCAAGATTTGCCCGGGAGGTGTGTGCATAATTTCCCTCCCGGGCCCGTGGTGCGGCCCATGAAGCGGCCGGCATGCACGTTCGCGCCCCTTGGCACCGCCATTGCTCTGCAGGGGGAAACGACAAGAGAGCGGAGGAGAACATGCCATCTCCCCTACCTGTACTCATGGGATGCATGGATGCACCGGTCGGCGCCTTGCAGAAGGCGTATTGCCCTTCAGCGGGACAGGGGCCTTTCGAGCCCTGGCTGGAGGAGGCGTCCTCGGCCCCCGGTCTCTCCGGGACGGGGCCGCAGGCTCCCGGCCTGGGGCTGACACGCGAGGACAAGGGCGGTGTCACGCAGGTCACCCCGCAATCGGCTGTCATCTACCTCTTCGCCCTCGGTTCCATGGGGTTGAGCCCAAACGACATTCGCGCCGTGGTGTGTGGAGACCCCTCGGGCCTGAGCGACGACGGCCTGATGCACATCCTCGAGACCTCGGGTTACGACCCGGCGCTGGTGAGACAGGTGATGGACGACGCCGGCTTGTGCGCCATGCTCAAGGAGTCTTGCGTGGGGGCGCTGTCTTCGATGCTCACAGAAGGTGGGGCGGGAGAAGGAATGGGGCCCCACTCCCCGGACGCCGGATGGGGCTCGAACCAGCTCGGACCCGTGCGACCACAGGTGGGTGCCCACGGTCTCCTGCTCGTCGAGGCGGAGTCGGAGCAGGCCTCTCAGGGAAACACCGTCGATGGTGCGGCGTCTTCGAACTTCACGGGGGGTGCGCCTGCACGCAGGGTGACCGAGCCCCTGGTGCAGGTGCTCGCATACTCCGTGAGAAAGGCGCTCGAGGGCTGCCCGGGGCTGCAGCCGGAGCAGCCGGGCGTTTCGTCGAACGTGGACGGTCTTGGGTCGGGTGCATCGCCGTCGGGTGCACAGGCTGACGGTGTCGGTGAAGACCCGTCGACCCCCGGGCCTGCCCTCGAGGAACTCGTGGGCGGGACGAGGGTGCTCGAAGAGACGTTCGGGGTGGAGAACGACACGCTGAGAGACCTCGTGTTCTCGGCGGAGCCTTCCGCGAGGAGGTCCGCCCTGACGGAGGCGATCTCGCGCATGACCCGGGGCCTCGATGAGGGGGGTCGAGACGGCCTCCAGGCCGGTCTCAAGAAGGCGCTGAGTGTTCTCAAGACGGTCTTGTCCAAGGACGAGTACTCGGAGCTGGTCGCCTCGCTCAAGGCCGCAGGGCACGAGGTGCCCGCAGGTGTCGCGGGGGTCCCGGTGAACAAGGGTTTGTTCGAGGCCTTCGCCCACCGGCTCGCCCACGTGCCTGAAGGCGCCCTCCAGCCCCAACTCGAGGGGGCATTGGACCAGGTGAGGCAGGCCATCTTCACCTTGCCGCGAGCAGGTGAGGGGTCTGTCTCCATCAGGATCCACCCGCCCATGCTGGGCAGGGTGGACATCGACGTCTTTCTCGAGGGCGGCCAGGTGACGGCGACGTTCAAGGTCGACCAACCCCTCACCCGCGACCTCATCCAGCAGAACATGCAGGTCCTGAAAGAAACGCTCGCGGAGTGCGGCATCAAGGCCCAGCAGCTCGTGGTGACCTCGGAGGCGAACACGTGGGCCGACAGGCAGGGGCCTTTGGTGTGGATCGGCTCGGACGGCCCGGGCGGCAAGTCGAACGGCCAGGGCAGGTCGAACGAGGGAAAGGGACAGTGGCAGGAGCGCACCCATGCGCCCGTCACCTACGACGTCGCGTCCCCCGGCACGTACGTGGAGGGGACCGGCCTGGATCTCATCGCCTGAGGGACGGCCTAAGGAGGAAGACATGGCAGTAGGTCTCGACAACATACTTGCGGTGCAGTCGGCTGCGGACAACGCATCCGCGGGAACGTCGATCACGAAGGTCGACGAACAGAAGAACATGTTCCTCAAGCTGCTCGTCAAGCAGCTCCAGTACCAGGACCCGCTCAACCCGCTCGAGAACACCGAGTTCGCGACACAGCTCGCCCAGTTCTCCATGCTCGAGTCCATGAACACCATGAGCGAGAACATCACGCTCATGACGCAGTTCCAGAACTCCATGAACAGCATGGAGGCCGCGTCCTTCATCGGCAAGACCGTGAATGCGTCCGGCAACGTCATATCGTTCACGGGAGCGGAGACCGCCGTCGACTTCGCCCTGGCGGACAACGCCTCGGAGGTGAGGCTGACCATCTACAACGAGTCGGGGACCCCCGTGAGGACCATGACCATGAACGACGTGGCCAAGGGCGACGTCTCGTGGAGGTGGGACGGCAGGAACGACAGGGGCGAGACCGTGAGCCCGGGCAGGTATTACTTCACCGTGGGCGCGACCGGCTACGACGGTTCTGCGGTGAACACCAGCACGTACGCCAACGGCGTCGTGACCGGCGTGAGGTTCGACAACGGCACGATCTATCTGCAGGTCGGCGACAAGGAGGTCAGGCTTGCGGATATCACCAGGATATCCGGATAGAGCACGAAGGGAAGGAGGATCACATGAGCATATCGAGTTCACTGTTTTCCGGGATCAGCGGGCTGTCCACGCACGGGAACGCCATGAGCGTGATCGGGGACAACATCGCGAACGTCAACACCATCGGGTTCAAGTCGAGCAGGACCACGTTCCAGGACGTGCTCGCGCAGTCGGTCGCGACCTCGGCCGGCACCGCCCAGATCGGCCGCGGCGCGGCGCTGAGCGCCATCGACACCCTCTTCCAGCAGGGGTCCTTCGAGTCCACGTCCAACGCCACCGACCTCGCCATCGGCGGCAACGGCTTCTTCATCGTGTCCCCGAGAGGGAGCGAGACCGAGTACTACACGAGGGCCGGGCAGTTCAGGTTCGACGCAGACGGCTACTTCGTGAACCCCGAGGGGTATGTCGTCAAGGGGTGGGCGCTCGACGAGAACGGCAACGACGTCGGCACGCTCCAGGACATCCGGCTCAGCGCCTTCACCTCGCCGCCGGAGGCCACCAACACCGTAACCGCCATCACGAACCTCGACAGCCAGGAGACATCTCACTCCGCGAGCCTGTTCGGGGCATGGAACGCGAACGACCCCACGGGCACCGTCATCGGTGACGCGAACTACGGCTACCAGACCTCGATCCGCGTCTACGACGCCCTCGGCAACTCCCACGACATCACCATCATCTACGACAAGCTCAATTCCGCGGCCAGCGGGAACGAGTACGACGACGGGTCCGTGGACATCGAGAACTCCTGGGAGTACATCGTGACGTGCAACCCGGCTGACGATCTCAGGCCCGACTTCGAGACCGCCGACGCCAGGGGCATCCTCATGCGCGGCACGCTCACCTACGACGCGGCGAGCGGTTCCCTCCGTTCCATGAGCGCGTTCGTGCACGCGGGCGGAGACCCGTCGGACCCGGCCAACTGGGTGCCCGCGACGTCCTTCTCGCCGGACGGCTACCCCGAGTTCACGGCCCAGTTCGTCTCGGGCGTGGACCAGACCATGGCGGTCAGGTTCGGCGCCAGGAGCACGGACAACACGTGGACCGGGGCGGCGTCGATCGCCGACATCGCAACCGACGGCCTGCCGACTTCTTCCTGGGAGCCCCAGGCCCTGACCTCCACCCAGTACGCCTCGTCCTCGACGACGGTGTACCAGACCCAGGACGGCTACGGCACGGGTTTCCTCGAGAGCATCTCGGTGAGCACGGACGGGGTCATGGTGGGTCACTACAGCAACGGCCAGATCCTGAACCTCTACCGGGTGGGGCTTGCCAAGTTCAACAACCAGCAGGCCCTGTTCAAGGTGGGGGGCAACCTCTGGTCGGCCACCAGGGAGTCCGGTGACGCCATCACCGGCCACCCCGGCGAGAACGGCCTGGGGAGGATCTCCCCCAACTCCCTCGAGCAGTCGAACGTGGACATAGCCGCCGAGTTCGTGAAGATGATCACCACGCAGAGGGGCTTCCAGGCCAACTCGAGGATCATCACGACCGTGGACGACATGCTCCAGGAGCTCATCAACCTGAAGCGCTGATGACCCCTGACGCCACGTGCTGACAGGCGGCCCGGGTCCTCCCGCCTCCGAACCTTGAGGCAGGGATCCGGGCCGCCCGGATACAGCGTAACGTGCAGGGCCGGCAGGCCAGATGCGTCAAAATAGTGACTGGCCGGGCCCGGCTCCTTGCCCATCCTGATCATCGAAAAGATACGGCATTTCAATGAGATAAAAGAAGGGAGGCTCATGGCATACCCCTTGCTTTCATCGAGCCCAGAGAGGACGATCGAGAAGGCAAGGGGAGGTCCATGGATCTTGCAACAGTCATAGGCGTACTGGGGGCTTTCGGGCTCGTCATCGTGGGGATATCGGCAGGAGGCCCGCTCACCCTGTTCGTCAACGTACCGAGCCTGCTCATCACGGTGGGGGGCACGTTCGGGATCATCTTCATCAATTACCCCCTCAAGGACGTGCTCGGCCTCTTCGGCGTGGTGCGAAACGTCTTCATGGCGCCCAGGCGGGACGTCCGCAGCCTGATCCCGACCTTCGTAGACTTCGCGACGAAGGCGCGCAGGGAGGGGATCCTGGCGCTCGAGAGCGCGGCGGAAGAGCTGAGGGACCCGTTCTTCAGGCACGGCCTCGAACTCGTCATAGACGGGCTCGAGCCCCAGTCGATCAGGGAGATCCTCGAGACCGAGATCGAGCATATCGAGCACAGGCACACCAGGGGTGCCGACATCCTGAACTCCATGGGGACATTCGCCCCCGCCATGGGCATGGTGGGGACCTTGATCGGCCTCGTGCAGATGCTCCAGTCGATGTCCGATCCCTCCACCATCGGGCCCGCGATGGCGGTGGCCATCATCACGACGTTCTACGGGGCCATCATGGCGAACCTGGTGGCGTTGCCCATGGCGGGCAAGCTCACCATGCGGTCCAGGGAAGAGGTCCTCGAGAAGGGGATGATCCTCGAGGGCATCATGGCCATCTCGGCGGGCGACAACCCGAGGATCGTCGAGCGCAAGCTCCACTCGTTCCTCTCGCCGTCCATGCGCGAGCAGGTCGTCGCACGGTCCAGGGAGGACTGATCCATGGCCCGCAGGAAGATCGTCTACGAGGACCCTCCGGTGAACTCGGGCATGTTCCTCTACTGCTCCCTCATCCTCATCATGCTCACCTTCTTCGTGGTTCTCGCCTCAATGAGCGTCCAGGACAGCAGGAGACAGAGGCTCGCCATAGGGTCGATCCTGGGGAGTTTCGGCGTCATGCCCGGCGGGAGGAGCCCGTTCTCCTCCAAGGACGTGAGGTCGTTGAGCCCCCTTTCACCCCCCATGGACGAACGACCGGTGAGCATCGAGATCATCGAGGACGCCATCCAGGCCACCGGCAGGTACCGTGACATAAAGGTGACCAGGGGCAGGCTCGGGGTGACCGTGACCCTCCCTGCAGCCATCCTGTTCGAGGACGGCACCGACAGGATATCGCCGGGCAGCCTCGAGGTCCTCGGCGCGGTGGCGAATCTTCTGAAGCGGATGGACAACGAGATCCTCGTCGTGGGCCACACGGATTCCATCCCCGTCGACAGGCCGCCGTACGGGTCGAACTGGGGTCTCTCGGGGGCGAGGGCCCTCTCCGTCCTCTCCTATTTCCGCGAGAAGGGCGTGAGGCCCGAGCGGATGACAGCCTACGGCATGGGATCGACGAGACCCGTGGCCGACAACGAGACGGAAGAGGGGAGGAGGACCAACAGCAGGGTGGAGATCGTCATGGTCGGGGAGCTCCCGGGGGATGTGGCGATGGAGGAGAAGAAAGGGGAGGCTCCCGAACGAAGGCCCAGATCCTTCTTCTACAGGGGTTACAGGATAGACCTGGAAGATAGGCGATGAACACGACGGGTACGAAGATCGTGAAGGTGAGGCGGCCCGACTGCTTGGGGTGGATGACCACGTTCTCGGACATGGTCACGCTCCTGCTCACCTTCTTCGTCATGATCATCGCCATGAGCTCCCTGGACAGCAAGGCCCTCAAAGAAACCTTCGGGTATTTCAGGTGGGCCGCAGGCGTCCTCGAGTTTCCAGACTCCCAGGAGCTTCGTGTCCATAAGGATGAGGTGCAGAGGGAGCGCGTGGTGGAGACCTCCCTGCAGGCGCTTTCCGATGGGGTCGACAGGGCCCTGAGGGAACAGGCCGCGGGGCTTGCCGGCAAAGGCAAGGACCTTGTGGAGGTGGTGGAGGACCGGAGAGGGCTTGCCGTGCGGATCAAGGGCGACGTCCTCTTCCCCGAGGGGGCCTCGACGATCTCAGAGGACGCCCGCCCGGTGCTCATGGCGGTCGCGTCCGTGCTGAAGGAGACGAGCGGGACGATCTCCGTCGAGGGTCACACGGACGCTGTCGGCGGCGAGATGGACAACCGGTACCTCTCGCTCGAGAGGGCGTCGCGCGTGGCCGATTTCTTGGTGATGGAGGCGGGCCTCAAGGCGTCGAGGTTCTGCGTGGCTGGATACGGCATGACGAAGCCCGTGGCCACGAATGAAACCCCAAGCGGCAGGCGGAAAAACAGGAGGGTGGAGATCGTCCTTCTGAGAAACACCTTGTAACACCTGAAAGACGATGGAGGATTCCATGGCTGAAGAGGAAAAGGACCAGAAGAAAGTGACGCAGGAAAGCCCCAAGAAGAAGTTCCCGGTGCTCGTCGTCGTCATTGCGCTGTGCGTGATCCTCGTCGCGGGCGGGGCGGTCGGGGCTTACTTCATGTTCTTCGCTTCCAAGAAGAAAGGCGAGGGCGACCACGCGTCGGCGGAGGTCAAGCAGGAACAGGTCCAGAAGAAGGGGGAGGCAGGGGATGCCCATGGCGGGGGCCCCGGCGGTGAAGGCGGCGGCTCAGGCTCTGTCAAGCCGCTCGACCCCTTCATCGTGAACCTGGCGGACGCCCAGGGACAGCGCTACCTCAAGGCGGTCATGCAGCTCGAGACCGACAACCCGTCTGCCGACAGCGAGATCAACGCAAAGCTGCCGCAGATCCGCGACGAGATCCTGATGATCCTCTCCAACAAGACATTCGACGACGTGTCCACCGTCGCGGGCAAGCGCATGCTCAAGCGCGAGATCGCGAGCGCGGTCAACCGTTACCTGAGCTCGGGGCAGGTGACCAACGTCTTCTTCACGGAATTCGTCGTGCAGTGAGGAGTCCACATGGGACAGATCCTGACCCAGGAAGAAGTTGATGCCCTCTTGAAAGGCGTGATCGGCGGGGACATCCCCACCGAGACGGACGTGCGGGCCGAGGACGAGGGGGAATACCAGAGGTACGACTTCGCCGCCCAGGACAAGGTGGTCCGCGGGAGGATGCCGTCGCTGGACGCGATCCACGACCGCTTCGCGCGCTTCTTCAGGAACACCCTGTCGAGCATGCTCAGGAAGATGGTGGACATCACCCCGGTCTCCATGGACACCATCAAGTTCGGCAACTTCATGAGGTCGCTCCCGGTCCCCTCGAGCATCCACATCGTGAGGGTGGACCCGCTCAGGGGGAACGCGCTGGTGATCGTGGAGACCAAGCTCGTGTTCGCCCTGATAGACAGTTTCTTCGGGGGCAAGGGCTCGGGCGCCATGAAGATCGAGGGCAGGGAGTTCACGGCCATCGAGCAGCGCATGCTCCACAACGTGGTGCAGTCGGGCATCAGGGACCTCATGAACGCGTGGCAGCCCGTCTACGAGCTCGAGTTCCATTACGTGAGGTCCGAGATGAACCCGCAGTTCGCGGGCATCATACCCAACGAGGACGTGATCGTGGTGGTCCAGTTCGAGGTTGAGCTGGACGAGATGACCGGGAACATCATGGTGTGCATGCCGTACATGCTCATAGAGCCCATCCGGGACAGGCTGTATGCGACCTTCCACTCCGAGGAGAAGGCGTCTGTTGACTCCGCGTGGGTGAACAGGCTCAAGAACGAGCTCATGGGTGTCTACGTGGACATAGAAGTGGAACTCGGCCGTTCGAGGATCGCGCCCCGCGAGCTCGCTTCCCTCAGGCCGGGCAACGTGATCGTGCTGGACAAGGACGTGACCGAACCGCTCGTCGTCAGCGTGCAGAGACTGCCGAAGTTCTACGCGAGGCCGGGAAAGATAAAGGACACCCTCGCGATCGATATTCTCGGCGCCATAGACGCGAAGCTCTACTAAGGAGGAAACCATGGCAGAGGAAGAAAAGACCGGCGAGACGCTCAGCCAGGACGATATCGACAAACTCCTGGGGGGAGAGGGGTCGAGCGGCGCAGTGGACCAGGAAAAGCTCGCCGAGGAGTGGGCCCAGAGCCTCGAGAGCGGGAAGCCCATGGCCGAGGAAGGGTCCCCGGACAGGGGGGCGAGAAAGGCGTCCTTCGCGGAGCTGGACGAGCCCAGGCCCTCATCCGGGCAGGCCAAGGATCTCGACTTCATCCTCGACATCCCCCTCGAGGTGACGGTCGAGATGGGGAGGACGAGGATGCTCATCAACGATCTCCTCCAGGTGGGGCAGGGCTCTGTCATAGAGCTCAACAGGCTGGCGGGGGAGCCGCTGGACATCCTGATCAACGGCAAGCTCATCGCCAGGGGCGAGGTCGTCGTGGTGAGCGAGAAGTTCGGGATAAGGATCACGGACATCGTGAGCCCGCTCGAACGTGTGAAGAGGCTCTCGTGAAAACCCATCCTGCAGCGCTTGCAGCCCTGACGCTCTCGTGGGCCTCCCCCCTGCAGGCCGCAACCGGCGTGGGCGCCGGCGATGCCCTCAGGGCGACGCTTGCGCTCGTGTTCGTGGTCGGGCTCATGTTCGCGCTCGCGTGGGCCGCGAGGAGGTTCGGGCCGGTCATCCGCGCCGAGAGGGGCCTGGGCGTCAGGGTGCTCGGTCACGTGGCGCTGGGCCAGAGGGCGAGCCTGGCGCTGGTCAGGCTGGGGGGGGCGATACTCCTCTTGGGCGTGACCCAGAACTCGGTCAACCTCCTCAAGGAGATGGAGGCCTCGGACTTCGAAAGCGCCCTCGCCCGGTCGCAGGGCCGCGAGGTGGAGGGGGGGAACCCGTGAGAAAGACACACGCCCTGGTGCTCATGTCCGCCCTCGTGATCGCGCCGGCCCTGCTCCATGCGGCAGAGGGGGTGACGATCCCGAGCGTCACCCTCGGGGTGAAGGAGGCGGGAAGGCCGGAAGACGTGGTCGGGGCCCTCCAGATACTGTTCATCCTGACCATCCTCGCGCTCGCACCCTCCATCGTGATGATGGTCACCGCGTTCACCAGGATCGTGGTGGTGTTCGGGTTTCTGAGACAGGCCCTGGGAACCCAGCAGATGCCACCCATGCAGGTCCTTTCGGCCCTCGCCATTTTTTTGACGTTCTTCATCATGTCCCCGACCCTCGACAGCGTCAACGAGCTCGCGCTCAAGCCCTACAGGGACGGCACCATCACCTTCGGCCAGGCCTTGAAGAACGCCGAGGGCCCGCTCAGGGAGTTCATGTTCAAGCAGACGCGCAAGGCCGACCTCGAGCTCTTCATCGGCCTGTCGAAGACCGCCAGGCCCAAGAGCAGGGACGACGTGCCCACGAGGGCGCTCATCCCCGCGTTCATGATCAGCGAGCTCAGGACGGCCTTCCAGATCGGGTTCATCCTCTTCATACCGTTTCTCATCATCGACATGGTGGTCTCGTCGATCTTGCTGTCCATGGGCATGATGATGCTGCCGCCGGTCATGATATCGCTTCCCTTCAAGGTCATGCTCTTCGTGCTCGTCGACGGGTGGAACCTGCTCGTCGGATCTATCGTCAGGGGGTTTGCGGGATGACGCCGGAGACTGTCACGACCATGATGGCCGAGGCCATCAAGATCACCCTCATCGTGGCCGCGCCCATGCTCCTTTTGGGCCTGGTGGTCGGGCTCTGCATAAGCGTGTTCTCGGCCGTGACCCAGATCCAGGAGATGACGCTCACCTTCGTGCCCAAGATCGTCGCGGTCTTTCTCGCCCTGCTCGCGGCCCTGCCCTGGATCATCGAGAAGCTGGTGACCTACACCACCAACCTGTTCGCCAGCATACCGACCCTCGTGAGATGAGCGACCTGTTGAGACTCGCCTGGGGCGACTTTCTGACCCTCTTCATGGTGATCGTGAGGGTGGGGATGGTCTTCGCCGTGGTGCCGTTCTTCAGCGCCGAGGTCATACCCCGCCGTGTCACCGCGGTGCTCGCGCTCTTTCTCAGCATGGTGCTCATGCCCGTCGTGCCGAGGGTCCCGGTGGGCATCGACGAACTCGACGCGCTCACCCTGCTCGTGATGGTGATCCAGCAGCTCCTCGTCGGTATCGCCCTCGGGCTCGCAGTCAACGTGATCTTTGCGGGCGTCCAGATCGCGGGCGAGCTCATGGGGTTCCAGATGGGCTTTTCCATCGCGAACGTGGTCGACCCCATGACAGGGGTCACGGCGCCCATAACCTCGAACCTCCTGTACGTGACCGCATTCCTCCTGTTCTTCGCGCTCGGGGGCCACCACCAGCTCATCAAGGGGCTCTTCGAGTCGTTCGCGATAGTCCCCGCAAGCGGCGTCTTGGCAAGGGAAGGGTTCTTCACCTCGACGCTCGCCTATGCCTCGGAGATGTTCGTGCTCGGTGTCAAGGCGGCTTCCCCCGTGGTCGGCGTGCTCCTGCTCGTAAACGTCGCGTTCGCGGTACTTGCGCGGGCGGTGCCCCAGATGAACGTGTTCCTCATGGCCTTTCCCATAACCATCGCCGTGGGTCTCGTCTTCCTCGCGGTCGTCGTGATGATGCTGCCCGGCCTCATGGAGGCGTCCCTCCAGAAGGCGCAGGCATTCATGAACGCGGTGCTCGCCCTGTACTGATCCCGAAGAACTCCCCGGCGTTCGCATGGAGAAGCCGTTCGAGGAAGTCTCCAGGCAGGCCCGAGAGCCTGATCCGCGAGAGCTCCCTGTCCCATGCGTACGGTATGTTGGGGAAGTCCGAGCCGTACATGACGCGGTCGCGCCTGAGCTCGCAGAGCGTGAACGGCGGCTCGACGGGGAAATAGCCTGCCATGACCATGGCCGTGTCGACCCAGATGTTGTCGAACCTCTCGAGCAGGCGCCTGTACGCCTCGAACTCGTCCACGCCGAGGTGGGGTACGCACAGCCTCAGTCCCGGGAAGTCCCTGAGGACCCGCTCGACCTTTGTCGCGCTGCAGAGCTGGTAGGGGTCGCACAGGTAGGCGTTGCTCTTCGGTTCCCTGCTTGCGTGCACGACGAGGGGCTTGTTTTCCGAGGCGCATACCTCGTAGATCTCGCGGGAGGGCCTGCCGTCGACGTCGAAGCACTGCACGTGGGCGTGCAGCTTCACCCCCTTGAGACCCATGGCGAAGGCCTCCCTCAGGATGTCCTTGCAGCCGTCCTCACCCGGGAACACCGTGGCGAGGCCGGTCACCCGGGGGTGAAACTCGCTGCAGAGCTCCGCCATGTACTCGTTCAGGCGCCGGGAGATGCCGGCCTTGTGAGCGTACTGGAGGGCGACCACGTGCTCGACGCCCCTTTCAAGGAGGTAGCTCACCACGTCGCGCGAGGGCATCCTGTACCTGATGTCCCACGCGAAGGCGTCGAACCATGCCCTGACGGTATCGAAGAGCTTGTCCGGAAAGACGTGGACGTGCGCGTCGACGACAGGGGGGAGCCCTTCGGGGACGCACGGGCCCTCTTCATCGTTCAAGGATCTCGGTATGCCTCTCATCGCCGTCTCGTCCATCTTGCAGTCCTTCCCTCCTCTCCTTCCAGCCCGGGCCTCGAGAGCAAGCCCCGCTCGGGCGTGCATCCGTTTCGGATTCGGATTGCGCCCCTTACCCGCGGGCACACCGTGCACCTGCTTTGCCGGGTATCCCTTCCCGTCGTGCGGGTGAACCCTTGAGGCGCATCCTGTGGGGAGAGCTCCTGCGCCCCCGGTGCACACCTCGACCGTGCCGCGAGTTTCGTCGTTGCCGGTCCGGGCCCTCACGCGGCCTCGACCATGTGTGAGACCCACCCCTGGGTGTCCGCCTCGATCCCCATCCCGCGACAGGGTGCCGTCCCGCTCGTGTTCACCCGCTCCACCCTTTTCCCGCAGCCGCCGCGGTCTTCCTCCCATTCCCTTCCCGGGAAGGACCGGGCGAGGCAGCCCGCCCGCCTTCCCACTCGTTACGGCCTTCAGGTTTCTTCCGCCTGCCTTGGGCGGCGCCCCCCGACGCGGAGGTATCCCTCGTGGGACCGCATCAGGCCCGCACCGCCGGCCTTTCCCGGGTGCGTCGCATCGTGCCCGCGACGCCTCGTGCGACCTGGACGCGCAAGGCACGCCGGGCCCGGTGGGACCCTGCATGCAGAAAAGGCATCGCCCCGCCTGCCCGGCGATGCGCCCGTGGTTGTTCTGGGGTCATGCAGTTGTCCCATGACAAGGGTGACCATACTGTATTACAATCAATGGCCGAAGTGCCAGTCTCGCCCGCACGTGCGGCCGGGCAGAGGGCTTCAAGACGTGTGCATGGACAGGTGCGGGGTCTCGCCTGGAGCTGGCGTGCGAGGCTGACGAGGACGAGGCGGGAGGTCTCATGAAGAAGCACGGTGGCAGGAAGAGGAACGGCGTTTCCGGGGTGGACTCAGGCCGCAGGGACTTTCTCAAGAAGCTGGCCGTCGTGGCCGCCTCCGTCCCCCTGGCCGGGTTGTGTCCTGTCCTCACGGCAAGGGCGGCGCCCGGGGTTGTGACCGGGGGGAGGAGAAAGAGGCTCGTCTTCTTGGCGATCGACGGGTTCAACCCGGACTACCTGGGGTTGTCCACCTCGGCGCTCAGGGGAGGGAAGGAGGGTGACTGGCTCATGCCGAACCTGAGGGCCTTCCTCAAGGACTCGGTGTGGTTCAGCAACGCCCGTTGCCACCTGCCCGCGGCCACGGACATGAACCACCTGAACGCCGTAGCCGGGACCACCTCCGCCCAGACGGGGATCATCAGCGTGTGGGCCCAGCCCGTGGGGTGGAACGACTCTGGCCGCGCGGTGATCATGCCCACGAGTCTCTTGTATGCCAGGGACGAGCGGGGTCGACCGGTGGACACCCTCTTCACGGCGTGGAAGCGGATGAGTCCCGGGTCGAGGACCATGTTCGTCACCGGCAAGGAATGGGTGGGAAAGATGTTCAGCAGCGCCGGCGCCGCATCCGGGGTGGACCTCGTCGTGTCCGGCGTGGAGCGTCCCCCCTATCTCGATCCCCCGAGGCGCTCGAGTTTCGCGGACCCGCCCACCGACGAGGACGCACGGTGCGACCCAGAGTCGTCGAACATGGGATACTTCGGGTGGCCCATGAGCGCCAGCGACACGATGACACGCCTGTACACGGGCCAGGGCAGCCTCCTCACGAGGCAGATGGAGTTCTTCCCGAGCCACTTCCCCCACGACAGCTGGATCGTGGACTCCGCGCTGGAGCTGTTCAGGCGCGAGGACCCCGACGTGGCCTACATCCTCCTGGCGCAGTGCGACGACGCGGGACACTGCCTGGGCAACGCGCCGGACCCGGACGAGTTCGTCGAGGACCAAGAGGCCCCGTCCCTGCCCGACGGCTGCGAGGAGAGGCCCGCATACAGGCTCGTCAGCAGGAGGAACAGGCTCCTCTACAAGGAGGCCATCCTGGACGCCGTCCGGGAGGTGGACGTCCAGTTCGGACGACTCGTGAAGGGCCTGGGCGAACTGGGCGTGCTCGACGATGCGGTCGTCGTCGTGTTGAGCGACCACGGGTCGGTGAATCACCTGTGGAGCCCCGACTTCTCCTCGACTGACTTCGTGGGCATCCTCAAGGACGCGGGGATCCTCAAGCCGCGCGGCGCGCTCGACGGGATGGACATGTACGCCTTCAGCGTGAGCAGCTACGGCGTGTTGTACTGGCGCGGGGACAAGCGTCTCGTGGGGGCCGCCAAGAAGGTGCTCGAGTCGCACCGGGCCAGAAACCCGGAGAGCGGCTCCCTCGAGTGCCCCTGGTGGGTGCTCGACCGCAAGGACATGATGCACGGCCTCGAGGGCGTCTGCCCGCCGGGAGAGCTCTATCACCCCTTCTATGCAGGCCCTCAGGGCGAGGGCATGGTGATGTGGCCCGACCTCTTCGTCTTCGCCAAGAACGGCTGGCAGATCCCCGTGTACAACGGCCACGTGCCCAACGTGGGCATCGGCGCGCCGTCATGGGCCCCGCCCTGGCGGGTGTACAACGGCGGGCACGGCTCCGTGGACACGACGCCCATACTGGCCGCGGTGAGGGTGCCCGGGGGAAGAAGGGGCGTCAACGACAGGCCTGTGCTCATCAGCGACCTCGCGGTGACCGCCGCCTCCCTGCTGGGCGTGCCTCTCGAGGGGAAAAAGACGGGCAGGGACCTGGCAGGCGAGCTCTCGTGAGTTCTCCCGGAAGGGTCCGGGCGGCAGCCGGCTCCGGTCTCGACGCAGGCTCTCGGTGCGTGAGGGCGATCCGGCCTGGGTCGCCCCGCGCCCCGGGTGGTCGCCTTGAGGGGCTGTACTGTGTGGAATGGACGACCCGCATGGGCGCCGCCCTCGCGATCCCGGGTGGGAGCCAGTCCTCTCCGTCGGGTTCCGCCGCGCACCACGCCCCCGTGGAGACGTCGATGAAGGCAAGGCCCACGGTCTTGCTTCCCGGGTCACGCCAGGGGGACATGGGGTAGTTCCCCCTGTCCCCGCATGGGCCTGGGCGTGCCGGGGTGACAGCGGGCCGGGACCGCTCGGGCCCCCGGGCCGATCTCGGGGGACCAGGCGGGGGCTCCAGGCCCACCCGTAACTGGCGCGTTTCTCCGGTGTATCAACAAGAGCGCGGCGATGGTGCCCTTCCGGACGCCTCCCGAGGGGTCTTTCACGAGAACATGCGGGAAGGTCGCCTGCCAAAACGATGCAAGCGCTCCCCTTGCATTCGATGCGCGCCTCGTATTATCCCTGGGAACATGGATACACCGTTCAAGAGGATCGAGCTCGAAAGCGGGGTGCTCATAGAGGTCGAGGACAAGACGAAACACCTCTCGGGCGATCTCTACATGGTGCACATGGCGGTAACCTTCTCGGTGGAACTCGGTGACAAAGACTTAGAGCTTCTCGCGTACTGCCCGTCCGGCAGGCTCGCGATCACGAGGGTTCTCAACAGGCCGGGCGTCCACAAGGACGACCTCGAGCGGGTCAAGACCGAACTCGTCGAATCGTTCATCGCCACGAACAAGGCCTACATGGTTCACCCCCGCTTCGTCGAGAGGTTCAAGAAGACGAGCCTCGAGAGATTCAAGGAGCAGGAGGAGAAGGCCAGGAGGATGGCCGGTCATGAAGAGTGACGCCTCGCTGACCCCCATGATGCGCCAGTATCTCGAGATCAAGAGGGAGTGCCCGGACGCGGTCCTGTTCTACCGGATGGGTGACTTCTACGAGATGTTCTACGACGACGCCGTGGAGGCCTCGAGGATCCTGGGCCTCGCGCTCACGACGAGGGACAAGGGGAAGGAACATCCCGTCCCCATGTGCGGTGTGCCGTTCCACAGCGCCCAGGCGTACATCCACAGGCTCATCAAGGCCGGCCGGAAGGTCGCGGTCTGCGAGCAGTCCGAACCCGAGGCAGGGTCGAGGGGGCTCATGCGCAGGGAGATCGTCCGCGTGGTGACCCCTGCCATAGCGCTCGAGGACGACCACCTCGAGAGGGACAGGGCGAACTACCTCATGTCCCTCTGGCGTGACCCGAAAAGCCGAACCGTGGGCCTGGCCTTCATCGACGTCTCCACGGGGGCCTTCCGGGCGACGGAGCTCGACGGAGAGGACAGGCTTTTATCAGAGATCGCGAGGGTGGCGCCCAGCGAGGTCTTGATAGCACAGGACTTCGACCTGCCCGAGGGGCTCGCCGTGACCAGGATCGACGAGCCCATGACCCTGGAGAGAGCCCGGGACCTCCTGAACCAGCACTTCCGTACGGTCACCCTGGACGGCTTCGGCCTCAAAGATGCGCCGCTTGCGACGGTGGCCTCGGGGATGGCCCTTTCCTACGTGAGGAAGACGTGCGGGACGGCCATAGAGCACATCACCACCCTGAGGTTCTACAGCCAGGGCTTCTCCATGGCACTCGGCCGGACCACGATACGGAACCTGGAGCTCTTCGAGACCATAGGCTCTTCCCGTGACAACACCCTGTACGCCGTCCTGAACCACACGAGGACACCCATGGGCGCGCGCATGCTCGCGGACTGGATCGCCTTCCCCCTCGTGGATGTCGAGCGGATCGAGGAACGGCTCGATGCCGTGGGTTCCCTCCTGTCTTCCAGGTCAAGGCTCACCGCCCTCAGGGATGTCCTGGGAGATGTCCCGGACATGGAGCGGATCGTGGGGCGCATCTGCACGAAGACGGCGGGCCCCAGGGACGTGCGCGCCCTCGCGGACGGGCTCTCGCTGGTCCCCCGCGTCCGCGAGATTGTCGCCGAAACCGGGGCCCCCCTCCTGGAAAATGCCCTGGCCGGCCTCGACAACCTGGAAGACCTGAGGGCCAGGATAGAGAGGACCCTGGTAGAAGCACCGCCCCAGCGCCTCGGCGACGGCTCGGCCGTCGCGTCCGGGGTGGACCGGGAGCTCGACGAACTCAGGGACATCCGGAGGGACTCGCGCAGGTTCCTCGCCGAGCTGGAGGCACGGGAACGCGAGTCCACAGGGATACCCTCGCTCAAGGTGGGGTACAACAGGGTGTTCGGTTACTACATCGAGATCGGGAAGTCGCAGGCGGCAAAGGCGCCCGATAGGTACGCCAGGCGGCAGACCCTGGTGAACGCCGAGCGTTTCATCACGCCGGAGCTCAAGGAGTACGAGGCGAAACTCCTGGGGGCGCAGGACGCCATCGCCGCCATCGAGCAGCGCATATTCGAGGAGCTCAGGCAGTCGGTGATCCCCCATGTCCCCGCGCTGAAGGCGGCCGCCTCCTCCCTCGCGCTCGTGGACGCCCTGGCGTCTCTGGCCTGGGCGGCGCTCAAGTACGGTTACTGCAGGCCCTCGATCTGTCGGGACAGGAGGATAGAGGTAGTCGGGGGGCGTCACCCCGTTGTGGAACGCGTTCTCAAGCCAGGGGAGTACGTCCCGAACCCGTGCGCCTTCGACCCCGACAAGGACACCATCCACCTCATAACCGGGCCCAACATGTCGGGAAAGTCCACCTACATGCGCCAGGTGGCGCTCATCTGCATCATGGCGCAGATCGGCTCGTTCGTGAGCGCGGAAAGCGCCCGCATCGGCGTGGTGGACAGGATCTTCACGAGGATAGGGGCGTTGGACAACCTGTCGGCGGGCCAGAGCACCTTCCTCGTCGAGATGACCGAGACGGCCGACATCCTCAACAACGCGACCGAGAAGAGCCTCGTGATCCTCGACGAGATCGGCCGCGGGACATCCACGTACGACGGGATGGCGCTCGCCTGGGCCGTCGCCGAGTACCTGAACGAGCGCAGGGCCAGGACCTTCTTCGCCACGCACTACCACGAGCTCGCAGACCTCTCCAGGCGCCACAAGGGGGTGAAGAACTTCCACCTGGCGGTGGAGGAGAGCGGGGCCGAGGTGGTCTTCCTCAGGACCTTGAGGAGAGGGGCCATAGGACGAAGCTTCGGTATCTACGTGGCCCGCCTCGCCGGTATCCCCAGGGAGGTGATCGAGCGCGCGAGGAACCTGCTGGAAGCGGTGAGCTCGCGTGCCAGGGCCGTACCGTCGCAGGCCCGCCAGGCGCCGGTCCAGGCCAGCCTCTTCGAACCGTCCGAGTCCGCGCTCCTCCAAGAGATCCTCTCGGTCGACCTCGAGCGCATGACCCCCATCGAGGCCCTCAATTTCCTCCACCGCCTCAAGGAGAAGGTGTCCGTACCGGCCGAGCGTTGAAGGCCAGGCCCCCGTGCGGATGCGATGGGATCGACCGTGAGGGCGTGCTGCAGCCTTGGTCGCCCGCCCGTGGCCACATCGAGACCGCCGGTCCCCTCCTCACGCCAGGGCCCGCCCGAGGGCGGCAGGCGACCCGGGAACCCCGCCATGAAGAAAGGTTAAAGCTTTTCAGATCTTCGGCCGAAAACGTCTATCAGCGAGGCTGACATGTCGAGTTCCATGGATATCAGGACACTTGCACGCAAGATAGGGATCCCATTCATCGACCTGTTCAGGGAGGCCCCTGATCCCAGGTGCATGAAGCTCTTGAAGGAGAGTTTCGCACGCCAACACGCGAGCATCCCGGTGCGTTTCCTGGGCGACGGTGTGCTCATCGCCCTCGGCGACCCGGATTTCAAGGATGCGGTCGAACAGTTGAGCGCATGCATCGGGAGGAAGGTATACCCCGCACTGGCGGATAGGGCGGCCATAGAGGCCGCCATCGATCGGTTCTATGCAAACGGGGGCTCGACCCTTGAAGAGAGGGAACCGGGGGAGGCGTCCTCGAGCAGGATCGTGTCGGTCATCTCCAACAAGGGCGGGGTAGGGAAGACCCACATATCCATCAACATCGCCAGGGTCCTGGCCTCGTTCAGGAAGAAGGTACTGCTCATCGACGCCGATCTCGGGAATGCGGACATATCCAACAAGCTCGCCCTGTTCCCGGAATACACCCTCTACGACTTCATGCTCGGTGACATCGACCTCGCGAGCATGATCGAGAAGACCCCTTACGGGTTCGATCTCATCGCGAGCAGCTCGGGAGAGTTCAAGCTCGCCAACATCAACTATGTCCAGCGTACCAAGTTCATACGGGGATTCAGAAAGGTCAGCGCCCCTTACGAGTTCGCCGTCTTCGATTTGAGTGCGGGCATCAGTTCCACGGTGCTCGAGTTCGCCCTGGCGTCCGACGACATCGTGATCGTCACCACGCCCCAGGACATCATCGCCGGGTACGCCTGCATCAAGGCCGCCTTCCAGCACTTCAAGGCGATCGAGGAAAAGCTCATGGCGAAGGTCGAGTTCTACAAGCCGCGAAGGGTCTTCGCGCCGTGGGTGGTCATGAACCAGATCTCCGACCTCAACCAGGGAGTGTTCATCTTCAACAGGATATGCCAGACGGCTGACGAGCGGATAAACAGCCTGGAGGAATATTTCTCCGTGAAGCCGCAGTATCTCGGCGGGGTGGTGTACGACAAGGAAGTGGTCAAGAACGCCGAGACGCAGAGGAAACCCTTCACCCTCGTGAACCCCAAGAGCCGCCCTTCCCAGTGTATCGACTACCTCGGGAGGATGATCATGGAACCCCCGGAGCTGAGATCCTACAGCCAGGAGATGAAGGGGGGTCTCGGAAGGTTCGCCATGATCTTCGGGATGGGCTGATCTCAAACCTGTAATCCTCAAGGAAACAGGGTCTTATCCGATAGATAAGAACAAGAGAGACCGAGAAAGGGTCGGACACGCATGAGAGTGGAAGAGTACAGGGAGAGACTCTTGCAGCGCTGGGAAGACGTGAGACCCGTGGTGATCTACTTCGCCGGGGAACGGTTCGTGGTCGAGTACGACGAGCATACAAACCCGCTCCTCAGCCCCGCCGTCGCGCTCGTACACTCGTACCTCGGGAACATCGAGCTCACGAGGACCGACAACTGACCGGGCACGCCCCGCACAGGCTGAAGGCCCGGACATCCTGTTTCCGCGAAACCTCATGGCATCCCTGACCCCGTACATCTCCTGACGCCTCGCCGCACCCCAAGCCCTGTGCATCTCCCGATTCCCGCCATTGCTCGAGCGGGGCTCTTGATTCGGGGCCGCACCTCGTTTATTTTCGAATAGAAATGGACAACGAGAAACCAGCGCAGGACATGACCGTCCTGGTCATCGACGACGACGAGGGGGAGTGTTACCTAGTCGAGGACATCCTCGCCGAGGCCGGCATCAAGGTGGACATAGCCATAGGCGGCGAGCAGGCCATAAGGCGCCTTTCCGAAAGACCATACCCCGTGGTGATCACAGACCTGAGGATGCCGGACATCGACGGCATGGCCGTGATAGACTTCATCCGCAAGCGGTGCATGAGGTCGCTCATCGTGGTGATCACGGGGTACGTCACCATAGACAACGTCATCGACGCGCTGCGCGCAGGGGCGTACGACTACATCATCAAGCCTTTCAGCTCCGAGCTGCTCCTGTTCACGATCAGGAAGGCCTTCGACTACATCGCCATGCGGGACGAGCAGGAACGGCTGATGTACGTGGACAAGCTCGCGACCCTCGCCTCGGCAACGGCCCACGAGGTCTTCCAGCCGCTGACGGTCATCATCGGGGAGGCCAACGCCATCCTGAAGGGCTCTGAGGAGGGTTCAGAGCAGAGGGAGATGGCAGGCACCATCCTCGCGGAGGCCAGAAAGAACAGGGACATCGTGAGGAAGCTGGAAGGCCTGAGCGACTACGTGACCAAGACCTTTCCTGGCGGGCACACGATCCTGGACATCGACAAGGGGTCGTCCTCGGGCTAGGGATCTCCCGAGGGGCAGGCCGTACTCCGCCTCGGTCCCGCTCGGTGCGGGCGATACCTCTCAGTGCCCCACGAGCCGGGCGAAACCGGGCCGGCCGTCAGCGAGGCCCTGCATCCAGCGCCTCGAGCGGGGCAGGGGAGACGGCGGTCGACCCGCTTCACGTCGAGGCGCAGGCGCCCTCGGCATGCTTTTCCCCCGGCCCTGGGGGAGCTCTCCTATGCACGGCCGTGTCCATGCAGGCAGGCTGCATCCGGGGATCACGGGCATGCACCGGCCATGCGGCGGCATGCGCAGGCGCCTCGTTCACGGGGGCCGACGCCTCGTACCCTTTGCGGAAGGAGACCGTCGGGGGTTATAATGACTCCCGGACGCCGGGGCTTCGATGACCACGATATTCGTGCGTCATGAACCCCCGTGCGGTTCCCTGGCGTCGGACCTACCCGACGGGCCCACGGGATATCGGCGATACGGGGAGATGCATGAAGACGAGAAAAGACGTGCACCCGGCCCAGGCCGGGTCTCGGTCAAGACCGGCTAAGACCCCTGTCGAGAAGCTCTTTGTCACGTTCAACGGCGAGACCGTCAGGGGGTACGTGCTCGCCATCGACGCAAGGACCGGCCGGGAGAAGGAGGCCGCGTCCTCGGGCAACGCCCAGCCGCCCCCGGTGATCGTCTTCTTCCCCGGGCACGCGCAGAGGCCCGATGACGCCTTCGAGTTCACGGGAAGGCTCGCCTGGAAGAGCAGGTCGGGCATCGTGATTGTCCCGGTGTGCGACACGCCCCACGGTGACGACCCTTCCCTGAGGGGCGACGACGGGAAGGTCACGGTGCTCGTGGAACTCGTCAGGCACGCCTGCGCCGGCCTGGGGCTCGGGATCCACGGGCAGGCGCCGCAGACCGGCGCCATGGCCGTCGCCCTGGGCCCGCCCGCTCCCCCGCTCCCCCCCGGATCCCCACGCGTGATGCTCGCCGTGGTGGGGTGGTCCCACGGTGCGATACTGGCGAGGAGGGTCGCGCACGCGTACCCGGGTACCGTGGTGTCGCTCGCACAGGTGTGCCCGGCCGGCTACGAGGCCACCACCCCGGGGAAGCTCACGGCGAGGTTCGTCCGGGAGTCGGCATCCATGGTCGCCCGGGCCGGGGGTGAGGGCCGCATGGGCAAGCTCGCCCGGTCTGCATGGGGGTTCACGAAGGGCCTGTGCGGGGATTTCGCGAGGTCAATCGCGCTTGCGGGAACCTCCCTGGATCCCTCGAAGGTGCTCAGGGTCTTCAGGGACATACATGATTGTACCACCCTGTGCGACAGCACGCGGTTCAAGGCCTCGCACCTCAGGCGCATCGCCGTCTTCTTCGGGGCCTCGGACACCCTCATGGACCCGATACGCCTCCTGGGCACGGCCGAGGTGGGGGATCCCTGCAAGGAAGACCTCGAGCGCTTCAGGCGGAGGTTCTTCGCGGACGTGCCGGATTCGGCCACGATACGTCTCGGGATCCTGCCCGGCACCCACGCGGCGCCGGTCACCCACGCGGAGACCTACGCGGATGCGGTCCTCGAGGGGATCGGTGAAGGTCCGGGAAAGGTGGGTGAAGCTGGGGGTGGGAGGTGATGGGGCGGTCCGCCAGGCGCACCCTCGCGGCGGGAGCGGCAGTCGTCCTCGCGCTGTGCGTCGGCGCATACGTGTTCGCAGGCGCGTCGAGGGCCCGTCTCGTCAGCCACGTGTACGACGGGGACACCCTGCGTCTTGCAGACGGGACGAAGGTCCGCCTCATAGGTGTGGATGCGCCCGAGGTCGAGTCCCCCTACGGGAGGGGTGAACCCTACGGCGAGGAGAGCAGGAAGTTCCTCGCCTCTCTCGTCGAGGGCAGGAAGGTGTCCCTGACCATAGGAGACCCCCCGGTGGACAGGTACGGCAGGACGTTGGCCTACGTCTACGTGGGCAATGTCCTCGTCAACGGGCGGATCATCCGCGAGGGGTGGGCCGAGGCGTACAGGAGATTCCCGCATCCCATGAGGGACCTCTTCGTGGCCTACGAGAGGGAGGCGAGGTCGAAGGGTCTCGGGATATGGGCCGGCAGGCGCGCGAAGCAGAAGGCCGGCCCCGGCGGCGTCTTGCGCGGTGCAGGCACCGGGGGTCTTGCCCAATGACCCCCGGTGAGGCGGACACCTCAGGCATACCTGTTCCTGAGCCTCGACGCCACCCAGAGGAGCACGAGGCCGATCACGATGAGGGAGGCGGAGAGAGGACACGCCTCGATCGCGCTCCTGAGGCCGGGCGAGGAGGACAGGGCCGCGTTCGCGGACGGCGCCACGGCGTCGAGAGCCGCCATGAGGGTGTACGGTCTCCACACGTTGTGCTGGAGGAACGTGAGTGCCTGGTAGAAGATCACCACAAACCCTGCGAGAACCCCCGACAAGCCGCCCAGGAAGAACACCTTGTCCATGAAACCTCCCCATGAGAATGTGGATCGGTGTCGTTCGCGATGTCTTGCACGATCACGAGTATATGCAGAACCGGCAGGGCCGACAAGGGGCTTTGATCGCTCGTGATGGTTTCCGTCGGCTCAAGCCGCCCAAGGGTTTCGGCCTCGACACGACGGCCTCGCCCACGGGCGTCGCGTCCAGGGCCTCGCGGGGCCGGTGAGCGATGCGTGCAGGAGGCGCCCTAACCGGTCTTTCGGCGATGAAATCCTTGCATAAATCGTCCTCTTCGTCTATCGTGCCCTGCAACATGTCATCTTCAGCGAAGGGGTGCTGAATGCTTACCTATCTCCGTAGACATTCGAAGGGTATCCTCGCCTACGTGGCCTTCGGGGCCATCATCTTCGTGTTCGTCCTCTGGGGCGGCAGCTCGTACATGTCCCGAGAGGCGAACAAGGTCGCAAAGGTGGACCGGACGATCATTTCCGTGGAGCAGTACTCCAAGGCCTACACGGAGACGCTCAAGGCATTCCAGAAGCAGTTCGGCCAAGCGCTCACGCCCGAGCTCATCGAGGGGCTCAACCTCAGGGAGAAGGTCCTGGACGATCTCGTGGATCAGTACATCATCGAGGCGGACGCGAAGAAGATGGGGATCGTGGTGAAGGAAGAGGACCTCCAGCACTTCATCAGCCAGGTGGACATCTTTCGGCGTGACGGCGCCTTCGACGAGACCCTGTACCGGAGATACCTCGAGTACGAGGGGATGACGCCCGCGCAGTTCGAGGACAAGACCAGGAAGAACTTCCTGAAGAAGCTCTTCTTCTCGCTCATCAGCGAGAACGTGACGGTCACCTCCGACGAGATCGAGGCCCTGTACCACCTCATGAACGACACCTACGACCTCAACTATCTCGTCGTCAGCCCCCAGGACTTCCTTGCCTCGGTCCAGGTCGGGGATGACGAGGTCAAGAAGTTCTTCGAGGAGAACAAGGAAAGATACCGGGTGCCCGCCAGGATCACGGTCACGCTCGTGGATTTCCCGACCTCCCGCTACCTCGACCAGGCGCGGGTGAGCGAGGAGGAGGCCCGGGATTACTTCGAGTCCCACAAGGGCGAGTTCAGCCGTCCTGAAGCGGTGCAGCTCAGGAACATCCTGATCACGGTCCCCGAAGGGTCCGATGCGAAGACCCAGGGAGAAAAGACGGCGCTCGCAGAGAGGATCATGGCGGAGATCAAGGCCGGCAAGGATTTCGCGGCCCTGGCCAAGACCTATTCCGAAGACCCCACGAGCGGTCCCAAGGGCGGAGACCTCGGCGAGGTGCCCCTGGGCTCGCTGCCCGAGGAGATCGCGAAGGCGGTGAGCGGGATGCAACCCGGCGACGTGAAGGGGCCCTTCAGGTCGAAGAACGGCCTTCACATCGTGAAGCTCGAGGCGCGCAAGGCCGCCAAAGAGACACCCTTCGAAGAGGTCGCCCAGGCCATTGTCGGGAAGCTCTCGACCCAACGTGCCAAGATCGTTGCACGCGAGGAGGCCAAGAAGGCCTTCATGGAGCTCTACGAGAGTAAAAAGCCCGATGTCGAGGCCTTCGCGAAGGCGCGGGGCCTTGCCCCCAGGATCGTCGGCCCGGCTTCCGAGGAGGAACTCAAGGCGGCCTTCATCGAACCTGAGGCTGTCAAGAAGGCCTTCACCTTCGCCACGGGTGAGCTCGGCGAGGTGGTGGAAACGCCCGAGGGGTATGCGTTGTACCAGGTGAGCAGGAAGGAGCTGTCCCGGATCCCCGAACTCAAGGACATCGCGGCGCTCGTGCGCGAGGACGCGAAGGTGAAGGCGGCCGCCAGGCAGGCCCTGGAACATGCGCGCAAGCTGTGCGAGACAGAGACCGCCCGGCTCGTGGCCATGAACCCGCAGTCAACGGGCGAGTTCACGAGATCGGCGGCCTCGGTTCCCGGCCTCGAGTCGATCAAGGGCCTCATGGACCAGGTGGACGACCTGACGAAACCCAAGGCCTTCGATGCGGGGACAAAGGCGTACGTCGTGTGGATCAAGTCCAGGAAGGCCGCGGACCCCAAGGATCTGTCCCCCGAGAAGGCAAGGGAGCTCAGGGAGAGTCTCCTGGAGACGAAGCGTGACCTCGTCGTGAAGGAATACCTCGCCCAGGCCAAGGACGACAAGCGCGGCTGGCACAAGGTGAGGATCGAGAGGGACAAGATCGCGTCGCACGGCGGGAAGGGGCAGCGCGGGGATACGCCGCCGCCCGAGGGGCTGTACTGACGGGGGGGCAGGCGCGGCGGCGGCCCCGCCGCGCGCACCCCGCTCGAGGCAGAGGCTCCCCGAGGTGGTTTGCCCTGAGCTGCCGTCGAGGACCAGCCAACCTGAAAAGCACCGGGGGTCGCGCACCCCGGGCTGGGGAACATTGCCGGATCAGGCAACCGGGCGGCTGAGGGCAAGCCCGGTCTCGGCGTGTTGTGCTGACGCAGGTCGTGAAGGTACGCCGGTTCAGTCGTAGCCGAGTTCCGCCAGCCGCTCCTCGCTGATGCCGAAGTAGTGCGCGATCTCGTGCACGACCGTGATCTCTATCTCCTCTTCGAGTTCTTCCCTGCTCGTGCAGTACTCGAGGAGGGGCTCCTTGAATATCACGATCGTGTCCGGCATGAGCTCGGGGGACGAGATCTCCCTCTCGGTCAGGGCCACGCCCGTGTAGAGGCCGAAGAGCGGCTCGTCAGGTTCCAGGCCCATCTCCTCGAGCACCTCGGGGGAGTGGCGGTCCTCGATGGTGACGGCCACGTTTTCCACGTGGCGCATGATCTCCTCGGGGATGTTGTCGAGCGCCCTGGCCACGATCCTTGCGAACTCTCTGTCGGAAACCTTCATGGTCCTTGCGTACGGTGTACGGCAGTGCTGGTCATGTGGCAAGGCGTGCCCGTCATTCGACGACGAAGGACTCGTCGCTGGGGCTCTCGAGGATCCTTCGCGCCCCCACCATGGTGTCGCGGTAGGGGCTCGACTCGAGCGAGTCCAGCGAGATCTCCTTGGCTCCGCGGGAAGAGGCGTGGATGAAGAACCCTTCTCCCACGTAGATCCCCACGTGGTCGACCGCGGCCCTGACACCCCGTCGCATCTTGAAGAAGACGAGGTCGCCCGGTTTCAACGAGGAGAGGTCGACAGGCATCCCCTCGTGGACCTGGGTGCGTGAGCTGCGGGACAGGGAGATGCCGTTCTCCTCGAAGACGTAGCGCACGAAGCCCGAGCAGTCGAACCCCGAGGGCGAGGTCCCCCCATAGCGGTAGGGGGAGCCAAGGTAGCGGTACGCGGACAGGATGACGTTGCGGGTGAGCTTGTCCGTCTCGTGCTCGTTGTCGGGCGCGGACGGATCCTTGAAGAACGCTGACTGCCCCGCCGGCGTGATGTCCTGAGGGGCGGCCACGAGAGCTGGTTTTTCGTGAGGCGAGACATGAGCGGCGGTGTGCCTGGCTTGGCTCGAGTGACGGCCGCCTTTGCCCGCGTGTCGCGACGTCACCCTCGTGCGGCTTGTGTGTTTCTTGCCCGAAGAGAGGGCCTCGCCCTTCTTTTTCTTGGGAGAAAGGGCGGCCTTTGCGTGGTGATCCTTCCGGGCATGGGCACGGCCGGCCGTCCGGTTCGTTGCGCTACCCGTCTTATCGCGCCCCAGGGAAGATGCGCCTTTTTGGGGTTGTGCCTTTGTCGGGGAAACAGTCTTGGCATCCCTTTGCTCATGCCCGGCCGCGTGTGACCGGGCCTCCGGTTTGCCCGTGCTGTGGATGCGGGCGAGCTCGGACGGGTTCGTCTTTTCCGGCAAGGGACGCGCATACAGCTGATGACTGGATGCAGCGACGAACATCAAGACTGTCAGGCAGACAACTGGAGCGAGAGCATATCTCGATGACATGACATACCTCCTCGTTCTCAGCGCTGTCGGTCATTGATTCGGCCAGGATGCATGGCCCCGATGTCGTTGTGTGTACGTGTGTTCACTACCAGGATAGGCCACGGCAGTCAAGGTTTCGAGAAATCGCAATGGAAAACAAGGGGATAGAAACATCGCGGGGACCGGTCGCCCTTGTAACATCCCGATATCACGGAAGCGGCGAAAAGATGTCTCGATAGCTCGCGAAAATGGACTATTCTTCGTGATTCTCTTATGGCAAGCCCCTGGACGATCATGGACATGCCCATGATCATGGCCGATCAGCAAAGGGCAAAAGGCCATGGCGTGCGCGCAATAATCGTTGTGGGGACCTGAGGGAAAAGCACGACGACCCGGGGAAGAGAGGTGTTTGGTTGCCGGCATCGACAGGGCATGAAACCCGTAAGGCCTGCAGAGAGGCGCACTGCCAGGCTCGAGGGCGTGTCCCGGGGCAGCCCTCCAGGGGAACGGGTGATGGTCCTGGCGAAGGCGGCGAGGTTCGTGGCGTTGGGCCTGTGTCGTTGACGGCAGACCTGGATGGACCTGAATGAAGGATGTGAAAAGAGTGAAAGGGTTTCTCCCGTGGCCGCCTTCAGGGGGGATACGCCGATTGATGGCGCGGCCCCGATGGGCCTCCCGCCGGAACGCTAAAAAGACAACCAATACGCTTGTACGCCCGGGCCTCAGTCATTACCTTTCGATGGTATGGGAGATGGGCTCACTTTCCGGGTCCTCGCATACGCGGTGATGGTCGCTCACGCGGCGTTCGTCCTCTTTGTCGTGGCCGGGGGCGTGGCCGTCAGGTGGTCGCCCAGGCTGGCCTGGATCCACCTCCCGTGCGTGTTCTGGGGGATCGTGGTGGAGGCCTTCGGGCTCACGTGTCCCCTCACCCCGCTCGAGAACGAGTTCAGGGCGAGGGCGGGGATCGACCCGTACGCGGGCGACATCCTGATCCACCTCATGGATTCCATGATATACCCCGGGTGGCTCACGAGGGATATCCAGGTCGTGCTCGCCGTGATCGTCGCGGCGGTGAACGTGGCGGTCTACGGGTCTCTCCTGGTGAGGAAAAGGGGATGTTGACAGGGGCCTCCTTGTCATATAACTAAACGGTTGGTTAAAAACATGGGATCGACCCGAGGAAAGAGGCGGAGTTCCGGCGGCACCCTCGCCAGGATCGTGCGCGCGGCCACGGTCGAGTTCGCGGAAAAGGGGTTCGATGGCGCCCGGGTGGAGGCGATAGCGAAGAGGGCGGGGGTGAACAAGGCCGCGCTGTACTACCACGTGGGGAACAAGAAGGCGCTCTACGAGCGGGTCATCCTGAACGTGGTCGGCGCGGCAGCGGTCAGGCTCGACGAGAAACTCTCGGGGACGTCCCGCGCGGACGAGATGTTGCGCACGTACGTGAGGGTTCTCATGCAGACCTTCGACGAACACCCGGAGATGCCACGGATCATCATGCGCGAGATGGCCTCGGGGGGGTCGCACCTGCCCGAGGCCTTCCTGAAGGGGGTCTCAGGCATCCTGGACAGGCTGGCGAAGATCCTCGACGCCGGCAGGAAGGAAGGGGTGTTCGAGGAGGTCATGCCGCTCGTTGTGCACCTCATGGTAGTCGGTGCGGCCGCGATCTCACGGCACATGCCGGCCAGGCTGAAATCCATGCTCAGGGCTGCATCCCACCTGGGCGGCACGGGTGGGGAAAGGCTCATGGGAGAGGTTGCCGGGGAGATCGAGCGCCTCGTCATCAAGGCCGTCTCGGCCTCCAAGGCTCGACCGGGAGGGTGAGCATGCGTGTGCGCAAGGTTGTCGTGATCCTGGCCCTGCTGCTGGCCGCGGTAGGCGTCATCGTGTGGGTCGGTCAGAGAGGCTCGGCAGATGGCGACCTGGTCTACTCGGGCACCATCGAGGCCACGGACATAGGGCTCGCCTTCCAGACCTCGGGACGGGTGAGGGAGGTCCTGGCTCAGGAGGGTATGCGCGTGGACAAAGGCGCGGTGCTCGCCCGGCTCGACGACGCGGAACTCGCTTCCAGGGTCCTCATGGCGAAAGCGAACCTCGAGCGCGCGGAGAGGCTCGCAGAGCAGCTCGCCACCTCGCTCGAGGTCATGAAGTCCGTGCTTCCGCAGGACCTCAGGAGGGCTTGGGCCGTCCTGGACAGGGCAAGGAGCGCGGAGAGGGAGGCGAGGAGGAACAAGGAGCGTTACGAAAGGCTCTACGCCGAGGGGGTGGTCTCCGAGAAGGAGAGGGACGCCTACAGGCTCGGCCACGACACCGCCCTCTCGGCGGTGAGGGAGGCCGAGGCCGCCCGCATCCAGGCCGAAGCCGCGCTCGAGAAGATAGAGGCCACGAAGAAGGAGCTCGAGGCGGCCAAGGCCCAGGTGCTCTCGTCCCGTTCCTCGCTGGAGCAGGCCACCATACAGCTCGGCTACGCCACGTTGGTCTCCCCGGTCACGGGGGTGGTCACGAGCAGGAACGTGGAGCCCGGGGAGGTGGTCAACCCCTCCAGGGAGGCGATCACCGTGACCGACCTGTCGAGGGTGGACCTGAAGATCTTCGTGGAGGAGACCGCCATAGCCAAGGTGAGACCCGGGGCGCGCGTCGAGGTCACGGTGGACTCGTTTCCGGGCAAGGTCTACCACGGGGTGGTGAGCTATGTCTCGCCCGAGGCCGAGTTCACTCCGAAGTTCATCCAGACCAGGAAAGAGCGCGTGAAGCTGGTCTACCTCGTGAAGGTCTCTCTCGAGAACCCGAACTACGAGCTCAAGACGGGGATGCCTGCGGATGCACGGATCAGGTGAAGGGGTCGTCGTCGTAGAATCCGTGTCCATGCGCTACGGCACGGTCAAGGCCTTGGACGGCGTGAGCCTCGTGGTGAGGAGGGGGACGATCTTCGGCATCATCGGTTCCGACGGCGCGGGGAAGTCGACTCTGCTCAGGCTCGTGGCCGGCATGGAAAAGCCGCACGAGGGCCGCGTCCTGGTGGGGGGGGTCGACACCGCCACGGGCCGTATCCGCAGGGAGGGCCTCGTGGGGTACATGCCCCAGAGGTTCGGCCTCTACCAGGACCTGAGCGTGGCGGAGAACATGGACTTCTTCCTCGACGTGATCGGCGTGAGGGGGCAGGACAGAAAGCGCAGGAAGAGCACGTACCTGGGGTTCTCGGGGCTCGAGCCCTTTTCGGACCGCCTCGCGGGGAATCTCTCCGGCGGCATGAAGCAGAAGCTGGCTCTGGCCTGCGTGTTGCTCACGGAGCCCTCGTGCCTGGTGCTGGACGAGCCCACCAACGGGGTGGACCCCGTCTCCAGGCGCGAATTCTGGGACATCCTCGTGCACATGAGAGAGAGGGGCATGGCGGTCGTCGTGGCGACCTCTTACCCCGAGGAGGGCGACCTGTGCGACGAGGTGGCGTTCATGCACCGTTCGAGGATCGTCAAGGCAGGCGACCCGGCGTCGTTCAAGGGATCGCACCCGAGCATCGAGGCGGCCATGGTGGCGTTGCTCGAAACCATGGAGGAGGGCTCGTCCCCGTGACAGGCGGCAGCGAAGACGTGATCGTCGTCGACAGGCTCGAGAAGCGCTTCGGGGACTTCACGGCGGTCAAGGGGATCTCGTTCACCGTGAGGAGGGGGGAGATCTTCGGCTTCCTGGGGAGCAACGGCAGCGGCAAGTCGACCACCATCCGCATGCTCTGCGGTATCATCTCCCCCACCTCAGGCAGCGCCTCGGTGGCGGGCATCGACGTGGTGAGACGCCCCGAGGAGGTCAAGCGGGTCATCGGGTACATGTCCCAGAAGTTCTCCCTCTACGAGGACCTCACGCCGGTGGAGAACATCAGGTTCTACCTGGGGCTGTACGGCGTCGACCCGAAGAGGTGGGACGAGCGGATCGGGTGGGTCATCGAGAACGCGTACCTTGCGGACATGAAAGACCGCCTCACGCGCGACCTGCCCCAGGGGTTCAGGCAGCGCCTGGCGCTCGGGTGCGCCCTCGTCCACGAACCGGGCATCCTCTTCCTCGACGAGCCCACCTCGGGGGTCGACCCGCTCACCAGGAGGAGGTTCTGGGACTCCATCCGGGCGCTGGCGGACCAGGGGGTGACGGTGTTCGTGACCACCCACTACATGGACGAGGCACAGAACTGCTCGCGCATCGTCATGATCGACCTGGGTGCCGTCGTGGCCCAGGGGAGCCCGTCCGAGATCGTCTCCGGCGCGTGCCCGGGGAGGCCAGGTGCGAGGCTGGAGGACGCCTTCGTCGCCCTCATGGGAGGTGGCGGGCGGTGAAGATGGCTGTCGTGAGGGCCGTGGCCCGCAAGGAGTTCCTGCACCTGGTGAGGGACATCAGGAGCCTCGTGCTCGCCTTCCTCTTCCCCCTGCTCCTCATCATGCTCTTCGGTTACGCGCTGAGCCTGGACGTGAACGACGTCCCCCTCGTGGTCGTCGATCATGACCACACCCCTGCGTCCAGGGACCTCGTGAGGTCCCTGGACGCGTCTTTGTATTTCAGGGTCATAGACCGTCTCGAGAGGACCTCGGACGCGGCGCGGTACCTGGACAGGGCTGCGGCGGTCATGGCGGTGATCGTGCCGCCCGGGTTCGCCTCGAGGATCGCATCCGGCAGATCGTCCCCGCTCCAGGTCATCATCGACGGGAGCGACCCGAACGTCGCGAGCATCGCGAGGGGCTACCTGTCGTCCTTCGTGGAGGGCAGGAACTCGCGGCTGCTCCTGGACTACCTGTCGCGCAACAACATGGAGCCGGTCGTGGCGCCGGTCGAGCCCAGGGTCAGGGTCTGGTTCAACGAGGACCTCGAGAGCACCAGGTTCATCGTGCCCGGGATCATCGCCATCATCATCATGATCGCCGGCGCCATGCTCACCTCCCTCGTGATAGCGCGCGAGTTCGAGAACGGCACCATGGAGACGGTGAAGTCCCTCCCCATAAGCGCGGGCGAGTTCCTGGCCGGCAAGGCCGTCTTCTACTTCATGATCGCGCTCGTGGACGTGTTGGTGGCGATCCTGCTCGGGCAGGTCCTCTTCGGCGCGGTCATGAAGGGGGGCTTCCTCTTCATGATCGCCGCCTCGTCGCTCTACATCATGGTGGCCCTCTCGCTGGGGCTCTTCATCTCCGCCGCCGTCAAATCGCAGCTCCTGGCGAACCAGGCGGCGATCCTCCTCACGTACCTCCCGTCGTTCCTCCTGTCCGATTTCGTGTTCCCGATCAGCAACCTTCCCGCCCCGCTCAGGGCGCTGACCTACATCGTGCCTGCGCGTTACTTCATGTCGGTGCTTGCCGGCATCTACCTCAGGGGTACCGGCCCGGTCGAGCTGTGGAGAGACATCGCGGTTTTGTGCGCCATGTTCGTCGTTCTCACGCTCCTGTGCGTGAAGATCCTCAAGAAGGAGGGCATGTGAGCCTCGTCAGGGTCAGGGAGCTGGTCATCAAGGAGTTCATCGTCCTGTTCAGGGACAGGATGAACAGGAGGATCTTGTTCATGGCGCCCATCATCCAGATCGTGATCTTCGGGTACGTGGTCAACTACGACGTGAAGGATGTGACGCTCGCCGTCTTCGACCAGGCGAATACGAGCCAGAGCAGGGAACTCGTCCGCGCTTTCGACGCGAGCCCCGTGTTCAGGGTGACTCTCAGGCCTGGAAACGACAGGGAGCTCGAGGAGGCCCTGCTCGAGAAGAAGGTGGACCTGGCCCTCAAGATACCGCCCGATTTCTCCGTTCGCATCCGCTCCGGAAAGAGCGCCCCCGTCCAGCTCATCGCAGACGGCACCCAGAGCAACATGGCCCAGATCAGGCTCGCATACAGCCAGGCGGTGGTGAGCGGGTACAACGTGAGGGCGCTCCAGAGGATCGCCGGGACGAAGCTCGCCTATGGGAGGATCGACGACCGCATACGGACGTGGTACAACCCGAACCTCGACAGCAGCCTGTTCTTCGTGCCGGGCATCGTGGCCTTCATCGTGATGCTCATCTCCCTGCTGCTCACGTCCATAGCGGTGATCAGGGAGAAGGAGCAGGGCACCATGGAACAACTCCTCGTCACCCCCCTGACGCCCGCAGAGATGATCCTCGGCAAGACCATCCCGTACATCGTGATCTCGATAGCCCAGATGGCCCTGATCACCGCATTCGCGAGGCTGTGGTTCGACATCCCCATGGCCGGAAGCACCCTGCTCCTGCTCGCGGCCACGTGCCTGTTCCTTTTGAGCACGCTCGGGATAGGGCTCTTCGTCTCGACGGTCTCGGCCACGCAGCAGCAGGCCATGATGACGACGTTCTTCGTCATGCTGCCGGCGTTCATGCTGTCGGGCTTCATCTTCCCCATAGCCAACATGCCGTTGGCCGTCAGGATCGTGACCTACCTGAACCCGCTGAGGTACTTCCTCGAGGTCGTGCGGGGCATCTTTCTCAAGGGCGTGTCCCTGGACGTGTTGTGGCCCCAGTACGCGGCCATGGCCGTACTCGGCGCGGTGTTCCTCTCCGGCGCCGTTGCCAGGTTCCACAAGAGGCTCGACTGATCCCGCCTTGTGCCGCGCTGCCCGGCACGATGGAGACCCGGGGTGGAAGGAATCCGGGGTCGTACCTCGCCCATCAGGGCCCCGGACAGGTGCATGGGCGATCCCTCCGTGGTGTTCCGCGTCATCGGGTCCGGGCGTAAAGACGACACCCTCACCGGAGAGCTACCAGGCGGCTCATTGACGGTCACGAGGTTGCGGCTGAGGCCTCGAACCCATGCCTTCCCACCGTTTGTGGGGGGCTTGCCGCTCTCCCGGGCCATGCCTGGAGAGCCTCGTTCCGGCGCTCTTTCCTCACCGTGAAGAGGGCCTTGGAGAACAGGACTCGCTGAGAAGAGGGACTTGGAGAAGAGGATTCTTTGAGAGGTGCTTCTTCTTCTGCCTCGATTCTCCTGCGCCGCTCAGGGTCTCCGATTCTCCCTACTGATAGCCTGCCCATCCGTCGGGGCAGGCTCGTCATCCTCCCCCTTGGTCGGGGTACCGTTTGTCGATGTGCAAGGCAGACCCGCCACCTCCTTCGCAATGGCCTGCACGATACGGCCGAGGTCTCCCCGAAGCCCCTCGGACAGCGCCTCGTCGAAGGATACCATGTCGCCTATCTCGATGCCGAAGACCCTCGTCGAGGTGGGCATCTTTAGCCCAAGCCTGCGGCCCAGGTCCATGACCTGGAAGAAGTGCAAGCCGTGAGAACTGAAGAGGTGCAGGGTGCCCGGGCCGGAGTCCGGATCGATCTGCCTCACCTCGCCCGGCTTTCCGGTCCGTGTGCACATGGCGTCGACCACGACGACACTGTCGTATCCTGAGAAGAGGTCCATGAGATCGAGGCCTATGGTCGTGCACACTGCCACGTCGACCCCGGGCAGCAGGTCTCCCAGCGCTCGCGCGACGGCTATCCCTATGCCGTCATCCCCGAGTATCGGGTTGCCCATCCCGAGCACCAGGGTCTTCACGGCCCTCACCCCCCAGACCGGTGCGCAAGGTTAAACGGCGACCATCCATCCATCCCGGGCCCCATGGGGTTCATGGGGGTCACCTCTTTATGGTCCTCAGCAGGGTCCCCTCGTGATCCCTGATGTTCACCGTCAGGGGCATGGAGCCGGGAAGGGAGTGCGTTGCGCAGGACAGGCACGGGTCGTACGCCCTGAACGCCATTTCGACCATGTTGAGCAGGCCTTCCCTCACGTCGGGGCCCTTGACGAAGGCCTTCGCCGCCTTCTTGATCGAGAGACAGATGGGCGCCGCGTTGTTCTGCGTGGCGACGATGAGGTTCACCTTGGTGAGGATGCCGTCGTCGTCCGTCTCGTAGTGGTGGAAGAGGGTTCCCCTGGGGGCCTCCACGCACCCCACGCCCTTGTGCCTCAGCCTCAGGTTCATGTTGCGGATGTCCTTGCTCGTGAGAAGGGGATGGTTCGCGATCTCCACGTTGAGCTCGGCCGCTTGCAGCGCGCAGATGAGCCTCGCCCAGTGGGTGGCGAGGGTCTGGTGGGCGGGTTTCCCTCCCAGGGTGTCGAACATGATCTGCGACTCCTTGTGGGCGAGCGGGGTGAGCATGGAATCGCCGACGTTGAGCCGGGCGAGAGGCGCAACGCGGTACAGCGAGGTGCCATCGCCGTCCTTGAGACCGTGCCAGCCGAGGGTCTTCAGGTGGTTGAGCTTTATGTAGGTCCACGGTTCCACCCACTCCCCTATCACCTTGTCGTAGTCGCGGGGGTGGAACTTCGTGTATTCCTTCCCGTCCTTGTCGACGACCCTGACGGTGCCGTCGTAGAAGGTGGTCCGGTTCAGGTCGTCAACCAGGGCCATGTAGTAAGTCTCGAGGCTGTAGGCGTCGTTCATGATGAGGTCGACGCACGACTTGTCCGACAGGACGGCGTCCTTGAAGAGCTGGATCGCGAACTTCGCGAACTCCAGCGACGACTCGGCCGTGCTGACCACCCACTTCCTGTCTTCCTCGGTGAACCCCCTGGGTACGCCGCCCGGCAGGCCGCCCTCCGGGTGAGGCGCCTTCCCGAAGATGTGCCGTATGATATCCCGGTTCTTCCTCCTCACCTCGATGACCTTGCTGCCGATCTCCTTGCCCACCCTGGCGATCACCCCCAGGACGTTTCGTTCCCTCGGGTCCGCCTCCGGCCCCACGATGAAGTCGGGCGCGGCGAGGAAGAAGAAGTGGATGTAATGGTCCTCGATGTAGAATGCGTTGAACTCGAGCTCCCTGATCAACCGTGCGGCAGGGGTCGGTTCGACGGAGTAGAGGTCGTCGAGGGCCTTGGTCGCGGCCATGTGGTGTGCCGACGGGCATACGCCACATATGTTCGGCACGATCCTCGGCATTTCCTCGGCCGGCCTGCCGAGGCAGAAGCGTTCGAAACCTCTCAGTTCCACGACTTGCCAGTAGGCGTCCTTAACCTCGCCCTTCTCGTCGAGGAAGATCTCGATCTTCCCATGCCCTTCGAGCCTGGTTATGGGGTCTATGGTGATCCTCTGCGTCATCTCTTCGTCCTTCGTATGTGGATATGGCGTTTCCATCCAAGCTTGCGGCCCACGGGAAGACCCAGGTCACGATTTCCCCTTGAGGGATATCGATGCGGCCGTGAACCTGTAGCATGTACCCGGCAGGTCGGCTATGCCGTCCGTGACCCTCGTCGCCTCTGCCTCGTCCTCGGCCGAAAGAAGCGCTGCGAGGCAGGAGACGAACTTGGCGCCCCCGTCGTCGACCCCCTCGACAGGGCCGAAGCACCCCCTGCACGGGGTGTTGACCCTGATGCACGTCTCGCCGCAGCCCGATCGCGTGGCAGGACCCAGGCACAGGAGACCCTGGGCCAGGAAACACTTGCCCTCGTCCGCCTCGACCATGTGGACCCGGCGGACCTCGGGGATCTCGATCTTGGGCGGTTTTGACTCGTTCCGGGGACAGGTGTCGCACAGGGGCCTGTGCGGCGCGAGCGTGGAGCCGCGGGGCGGCAGCTTGCCTTCGAGCACCGCGGAGACCGCGTTCGCCACGAGGTCCGGGGGAGGGGGGCAGCCAGGGAGGTAGTAGTCGACATCTATTATCCTGTCCAGGGGGTAGACCTTCTCGAACAGCTCGGGGAGCTTCAAGGTGTGGTCGAGAACCTTCGTCTCGGTCATGGGGTACACCCCTTTGGGGTTCACCACGGTCGGAGCGTCCCTGTACACCCACTGGAAGATGTCTTTCCTGCTCCTGAAGTTCGCAAGCCCCGGCGTTCCCCCGAAACACGCGCACGAGCCGAAGGCCAGGACCGTCTGTGACTTCTCCCTGAGGAGCCTGGCCATTTCCTCGTGCTCCGAGTTCCGCACGCTGCCGTGGATGATCGACAGGGCTATCTCTTTGTCCTTCATGCTCCTGATCGATGAGTACTTGAAGTCCATGGCCACCGGCCACAGGACGATGTCCACGGCATCGGCCACGCTGAGCAGGGCCTCGTTCAGGTCGACGATGGTCTCGTCGCAGCCGCCGCAGGCGGCAAGCCAGTAGATGGCTGCTTTGGGCTTTTCGTTCATCGTGTATCCTCGATTCTCATTCTGGGTTACCGGAGATTTTCCTTTCCCGTGCAGGCCTGGTTTGCGGTCACACCCTTGGGCGAGAGCGGTCCCAGGCGTGAGATCCGTTCGCGCATGCCCTCGATGAGGGGCTCGATTTTCGAGCCCTCAGGATCCATGTCCAGCTCGATGGCCAGGCGATCGTGCTCGATACCGAAGGCCTCGATCACTTTCCGCATGAGGAGGACCCTCTTGCGGGCCTGGTAGTTTCCGTTCTGGAAGTGGCACTCGCCGTCCGGGCACCCCAGGATGAGAACCCCATCGGCGCCGCTCTTGAACGCCTCCATGATGTGTGACGCATCCACCTTGCCGCTGCAGGTGACGGGTATGACGTTGTGGAGGCTCTCGATGGCCTTGGATCCGTTCAGGTATCCCCACCCGAACCTGCAGGTGAAGCACACGAGCTTGGGGGAGAAAGGAAGCGGGCCGGTCGCCTTCACGCTCATCTCGCACCTCCTTCCAGACCTGCGAACACCTGGCTTATGCGGTCGTTCATGTCCGTCCCTGTCAGTTCCCTCGCCTGAGCCGGGCATGCCGAGACGCACATGCCGCAGGCCTTGCACCGGTACGTGTCGGTGCACGAGACGATATCGCCGTTATCCCTCTTCAGGTAGGCCGCCCCGTAGTGGCACGAGGAGATGCAGATCCCGCACCCGCTGCAGAGCCTCTCGCTGACGATCACGGCGGGCAGATCCTTCTGGATGCCGATGGACACGCACGCCTTGCATGACACGCACGGCCCGCAGCACAGGCACCTGCGCGCTTCCTCGACGGCCTCCTCGAGCGTGAGGCCGCGCTCGAACATCCTGAAATGCATGCGTTTCTCGGGCGGTATCCACACGACCTCGGGTTCCGGCTTGTAGCTGTCGTCTTTGAGCTGCGGGATGTCGAGAGCCTCGAATACCCTCTTCCTGCCGGTGGTCAGGTCGACGCCCTTGAGGTGGCGTTCGATGGATTCGGCCGCTTCCATGCCGTCCTTGACGGCGTCCACCATGTACCCGACCCTGCGCACGTCCCCTCCCACGAAGACCCAGTCCTTGATGGTGCTCTGGCGGGTGACCGGATCGACCGCGAGCCGCCCTGTCTCGTCGATCAGGCCCTCGCGTTCGAGCAGTGACCTGTCCGGTCCCTGGCCGACGGTGATGATGAGCACGTCGCCTTCCATGGTCATGACGTCGCTGCAGTCGAAGGTTGGGTTGAACCGGCCGTCCTTGTCGAACACGCACGTGCACAGGGGCATCTTGATGCCCGTGAACTTCCCGCCCCTGCCTATGATCTGGCTCACGCCCCGGGAACACATGAGGTCGATGCCCTCTTCCCACGCGCCCCTGATCTCCTCCTCGTCCGCCGGCAGCCCGTCCTTGCTCTTCTTGTCCTCGCTCTCGAGGGCGACCACGGTGACATCTCCGCCGAGCCTGCGCGCGGACCTGGCCACGTCGAAGGCGACGTTGCCGCCGCCCACCACGATCACCTTTCTCCCGTCGAAGTAGTCGCCCGGAAGGATGCCGCGGCTCACCTCGTACAGGAACGACTGGCCGTACATGACACCCGAGAGGTCCTGGTTCTCGACGGGGTCCTTGCCGAAGGTCAGTATCCTCGGCTGGGGGGTGCCCTTCGCGATGAACACGGCCTGGTAGCCCTGCTTGCGCAACCAGTCGAGGCCTTTCTTCGCCTCGCCTATGCGCACGCCGAGCTTGACCTCGATGGAGGCCATCCTGACCATGTTCTGGATCACCCTGTGGAGCACGTCCTTGGGGAGACGATAGTGAGGTATGAGCCACAGCGCACCGCCGAGGCGGTTCAACGCCTCGAACACGGTGACCCTGTACCCCCTCCTGCCCAGCTCGAAGGCGCACATGAGCCCGGCAGGGCCGCCTCCCACCACCGCCACGTTTCCCTTCCCCTTCACCACGTCGTACTCTTCCCGGCTGTCGAGGTGGGAGAGGTAGTTTTCCGCGATGAAACGCTTGATCAGCCTTCTCCTGATGGAACCGCCCTTGGTCTTGTAGTTGCAGCCGAGCTCGCACACGCCGCACACATACCCGCACACCGGGAAGAAGGGGTTGCGCTCGAAGAGATAGTCCCCGATCTGGACGATCCCTTCCCTCGCCCTCTCCGGGTCACGGGGCAGCATGGAGACGAGGACGTTGGTCCTCTGGATGTCCTCGTTGATCGGACAGCGTTCCTGGCACGGCGGCAGAAACTGCTTAACAGCCGCTTCCACTGCTGCGTTCCCCTGGTAGGTTGAAATCCACATGGCACGAGAACCTCTCAGTTAAAGTAGACCGGTGGGCAGGCCGCCCGGTCGTTGCGCACCCATCAGCAACAACGGTGCCACGTCATGCAACATTCCGATATTATTGAGTCGCAAGGGTGAGGCACCAAGGAACCGGCCCGAGGAGAGAGGGGAAAAGTACCCCATGGTGGGGCCCATTGCCCCACTGCGGCGTGGGCGCCTTCGAGGAACAGATGATACTATGTCCTCCAATGAAGGCAGGGGTTCGGGTGGCCGGTGCGGCAAGGGAAGACGAAGAATGGAGAGCGTGAACGGCGGGGGTGAACCCGGTGCCGGGTTGATTGCCGGGGTTGCGAGTCGGACCACGCTCCCCCCCTTCCCAAAGACCGCCTGGAGGCATACCCTGGCTGCAGGAGGTGCGCGGGTCGGTGTGAAGAGAAGCCCCCGGGGAGTGCGAGTCGTCTAAAATGTCACAAAGGAGGGTTTTCGATGGAATTCAAGGATCTCATCAGAGCGAGGCGTTCCATCAGGGAGTTCGATCACAAGGCGGTGCCCATGGATGTCCTGAGGCTCATCGTCGCGGACAGCACCATGGCGCCCAACGCGAGAAACGCTCAGCCGTGGGCCTTCAGCATCGTCGCGAACAGGGACCTCATCAGGCGCCTGTCGGACGAGAGCAAGAAGAACATACTCTGGGACATGGACGAGAACCCGTCCTCTCCGTACAAAACGTACAGGGCGATCCTCGAGGATGCCGGATTCAACGTGTTCTACAACGCCCCCTGCGTGGTGTTCATCTCGGGAAGCAAGGCCGTCAGGTCCATCTTCGTGGACTGCGCGCTCGCAGGGGCGTACTTCATGCTCTCGGCCGCGGACAGGGGGCTCGGCACCTGCTGGGTGGACCTGGGGAGCGCCATCAGGGACAAGGGCCTGAGGGGCGAACTCGGACTTCCGGACGACCACGTGATCGTGGCCGCGATCGCCGTGGGATACCCGGCCTCGGTCCCCGCGCCGCCGCCGAGGTCTGACCCCAGGATCCTGAGGGTGGTGGAGTAGGGCCGGGGTTCACCCCGGTCGGCCTTCGTGGCTCGGGGAGCCTCCAGCGGATGGGAATGCTCGGTGGGCTGCAGAGGTGATGTTCCAACAAGGGCCGCCGGCCTCCCCGTCTGAAGGGCGGCGTGTCTTGCCTGTGGAAAAGGCTAGGCCGTGCCTGCCTGCTGAGCCCGCCTCGGGGTCGAACCCCTTGCCCTGCCTCGCCGAGGCGGCTGATCTTGGGCGCGTCCCACGCTCTGCCGCCGGGTGACGGTACGGCAATGACTCGTTGTGGCAGGGCGGCCGGGCGATACGACCGGGGCGGGGTGTGCCGCCGGGAACGCCGGGGCATGACCGGCCGGCTTCGTTGTGCGCGCCATTGCCGGCTGTGGGGAAGGCCTGCGGGGAGGTGAGGGCGGCGCCGTCGACGGCACTCCCCCCGACGGCCTCTACCCCGGCCCCGGGTGTCGTGCCGAAGGCGGCGGTTCAGGGGCCAAGCCCCGGTCATCTCTCCTGTTGCGAGCGGGCGTGTCTCGACTCCTCGCTGAGCCCGCAGTTCTCCTCGCACTCCCTGTCGCACCTGCCGTCGCACGGCTCCACGTGGATGGTGACGACGGTGTCAGGGAACAGGTCCTTGATCTCCCTCGTGATGTCGTCGGTGATCCTGTGCGAGTGGTCCACGCTCATCTCGGGGTTGACGACCATGTGGAACTCCACGAACCTCACGTGCCCCGACCTCCGTGCCTTGAGCTTGTGGAACCCGTGCACGTCCGGGAACTTCTTGAGGATCAGGTCCCTGATACGGCTCATCTCGCGCTCGGGAAGGGTGGAGTCCAAGAGGTCGCGGGCGGATTTCAGGGTGAGGTCCCAGGCGGCCCTGAGGATCAGGACCGAGACCACCAGCGCGGCCGCGGGGTCTACCCAGTGCAGGTCAATGGCCGGCGTCACCTGGTGGCCCGCCCAGATCACGCCGAGCGCGAACATGACGGCCGCGGACGTGTACACGTCGGTCCTCAGGTGCCACGCGTCCGCGACGAGCGCCAGGGACTTGGTCTTCTTGCCCACCGTGAAGAGCCTGTGAGAGACGGCCAGGTTGACCAGGCAGGAGGCCAGCATCACGATTACGCCCCACCCGACGGCCGTCACCGGGGAGGGATGCATGATCCTCCCGACGGCCTCGATGACGATCCAGCCCGCCGCCAAGAAGATGAGGAGCGCTTCCACGGCCCCGGACAGGTTCTCTATCTTCCCGTGGCCGAAGGGGTGGTCCTTGTCCGCCGGTTTGCCCGAGGTCCTCACCGAGAAGAAGGCTATCACGGCCGCAACGAGGTCCACGCCCGAGTGGGCGGCCTCGGAGATCATGGAGATGGATCCCATGGCGATGCCGGATGCCGTCTTCAGGACGATGAGCATCGTGTTGGAAGCCACGGACAGGCTTGCCGCGGATACCTTGGCGTTGTCGCGCGATCCTCTTTTCATGGGGTGACCTTCGAGCGGTTCTGTGGAAGGTATACCAGAGAGCTCCCGGCAGCGCCAGCATCCATCTTCAGGTGGAGACCCGCCGGGGGGACGAGGCCCGCGAAAGCAGACGGTGTCTGACCGAAGAAGACGGCCCGTGACCGCGGGGGTCGCTCGGGTGGAACACCCGGGTATGCGTGCATGAAAAAGGGGTGGCTCGATCCCTGCGCGGCCCGACACGAGACGGTCGGCAAAGTGGATGGTATAGGGCGGGCTCGCTCGGGTGACTCCCTGTTGCCCACCCGAGCCTTCAGGCAGGACCCGTGTGGGTGACCAGGAGGGCCTGCCCCACAGGCGGGACCGTTCTCGAGCGGATCATGCCCGGTGCATGAAAAATGCGTTGAACAATCCCGGCCGATCGAGTAGGCATGGGGCGAAAAGACTGGGACGTTAAGACCGTGCGAAGGAGCTAGGGGAGGGGCAGTTCACATGAAGCGATCGGTGAAGACCATCCAGTACGTTCTCATCGCCGTCCTGCTTGCGGCAGGGGCGGCGTTCACGTTCGTCTACCTCGAGTGGGAAAAGCCCGTCATCGAGGTGGACAGGCCGTTCGACACCATCGGCTCGGCACGCAGCGTGGCGGTGGTGATGAAGGACGCCAAGAGCGGCATCCGTTCCTACGAGGTCGCGCTCGTCCAGGGCGGGAAGCGCTTCATCGTCGAGGGCGCTGACCTTCCCGAAAAGGGCTTCCACGACAAGAGGCTCCAGCTTGAGATCTCGCCCGGCAGGCTCGGCGTCAAGGACGGTGAGGCCGTCTTCTCCGTGAGGGTGACCGACTTCTCGCCGCTGAGAAACACCGCCGTGTACGAGGCGAAGGTCAAGGTCGACCAGGTGCCTCCGCGCATAGCCGTCCTGAGCAGGGCCCACAACGTGAACGCGGGCGGCACGTGTCTCGTGGTGTACCGGGTCACCAAGGAGGTCGCCGCAAGCGGCGTGAAGTGCCAGGACTCCTTTTTCCCCGGCTACGAGGTCCGGGGCCAAAAGGGCAGCTACTTCATCGCGTATTTCGCGGTCCCCCGCGACATGACGCCTTCCACCCCCGTTGCCGTGACCGCGGTCGACAAGGGCGGGAACAGCGCTGTCGCGGCGGTCCCCGTGTACCTCAGGAAGACGGCGCCCTTCATGAGCGACACCGTGGCGGTGAGCGACTCCTTCCTGCAGCAGAAGGCCGCCGAGTTCCAGCAGGCTGACAGCCGCCTCGCGAACAAGAGCCCACAGGAGATCTTCTCGTTCGTGAACAGTACCGTGAGGCAGGAGAACGACGCAAAGATCAGGTCCATCTGCGCGCGGTCCGCGCCGGAGAGGATATGGGACGGCGACGCGTTTCTGCGGATGAAGAACGCCGCGCCCAAGGCGCTCTTCGGGGACGAGAGGACGTACGTCTACCGGGGGGTGCCCCTGGGCTCCAGCGTGCACCTGGGTGTCGACCTGGCTTCCCTGGCCCAAGCGGCCGTGGAGGCGGCCAATGCCGGGAAGGTGGTGTTCGCCGATTTCTTGGGCATCTACGGCAACTGCGTGATCCTTGACCACGGCCAGGGTGTCTTCAGCCTGTACGCACACCTGAGCACCATCTCGGTGAAGCCCGGCGAGGTGGTCTCCAAGGGCGGGCAGCTGGGCACATCCGGGGCCACCGGCTTCGCGGGAGGCGACCACCTCCACTTCAGCATGCTCGTCTCGGGGGTGTTCGTGGACCCCAAGGAGTGGTGGGACCCTCACTGGATCAGGGACAACGTGACCTCCAAGCTCGAATCCGCCGAGGACTTGTAGGACCCGGCCGCCGGCCCCTCACGGGCAGGGGGATGCGAGCCCGCAGGTGAGCACCTGGCCGGGCCTGCTCCCGTCCCTGTACACGGTGATCCCCTTGCACCGGAGCCTGTGGGCGAGAATGAAGGCGTCCCTGACGTCTTCGAGGGTCGCATCACGGGGGAAGTTGACGGTCTTCGACACCGCGTTGTCGGTGTATTCCTGGAACGCGGCCTGGATCTCCACGTGGCGCCTCGGCGGGATCTCGAGCGCGGTCTTGAACAGGGCCCTCAGGCCCTCGGGGATCCTCGAGTGCGGGGGGATGACCCCGGTCTTCTTGACCTCCTCCACGAGGGTCTTGTCCAGGATGCCCAGCGCCTGCGCGGTCTCCTCGAAGAGGGGGTCCATCGAGGAGACCGAGATGCCGCCCGGCACGATCCTCGTGGTGTAGAGCGAGTAGATGGGTTCGATGCCGGATGAGCACCCTGCTATCATGCTGAGGGTCCCTGTCGGGGCGATGGTGGTGACCGTGGCGTTGCGGAGAGGTGGGTCGCCACGGCGGCTGTGAATGCTCTGCGGGAAGTTCGGGAACGGGCCCCTGGTGACGGCGAGTTCGCGCGACGCCTCGTGCGCGTGCAGCCGGATGTGCCGCATGATGTCCCCGGCCAGGCGCACGGCCTCGTCCGAGTCGTACGGGATCCCCATCCGGACGAGGAGATGGGCGAAGCCCATGACCCCGAGGCCGATCTTGCGGTTCGCCCGGGACATCTCCCTGATCTGCACGAGCGGGTACCTGTTGATCTCCACCACGTCGTCCAGGAACCTCACCGCCGTCCTCGCGGTCTTGGCGATCCTGTCAAAGTCCACGACCCAGCCGTTTCCTTCCCGCCTGCACATCCTTGCCAGGTTGATGGACCCCAAGGTGCACGACTCGTACGGCAAGAGGGGCTGCTCACCGCAGGGGTTGGTGGCCTCGATCGTCCCGAGATCCGGGGTGGGGTTCGCCCTGTTGATCTCGTCCAGGAAGAGGATGCCGGGTTCCCCGGTCGCCCACGCGCACTGGACGATGAGATCGAAGAGCGCTCGTGCCCTAATCGTCTTGGTGACCGCCTTGTTCCTGGGGTTGACGAGCCCCACGAGACCGTCTTCGAGCACCGCCTCCATGAAGGAGTCGGTCACGCCGACCGAGAGGTTGAAGCAGCTCAGTCTGGACGGGACGCGCTTGGCCGTGACGAACTCCTCGATGTCCGGGTGATCCACCCTGAGCACGCCCATGTTCGCGCCCCTGCGCGCGCCTCCCTGCTTGATCACGTCGGTCGCCTTGTCGAAGACCTCCATGAACGAGACAGGGCCGCAGGCCACGCCGCTGGTGCTCAAGACCGTGTCGTTCTTCGGCCTGAGCCTGCTGAAGGAAAACCCGGTGCCGCCTCCGCTCTGGTGTATGAGGGCCGTGTCCTTGACCGCCTCGAAGATGGACTCGAGCGAGTCGTTCACCGGCAGGACGAAGCAGGCCGCGAGCTGCCCCAGCTCCCTGCCCGCGTTCATGAGGCACGGCGAGTTGGGCAGGAACTCGAGCCTTGTGAGCGTCTCGAAGAACTCGTCCGCGACCTTGCCCGCCTCGCGTGCGTCGGCCCCGAACACCGTCTCGGCGCGACCCACGTGGTCGGCCACACGCCGGAACAGCTCTTCAGGGGTCTCCGCGACGTTCCCCTCGGCATCCTTCTTGAGGTACCGTAGCCTCAGGATGTACTCCGCCGTATCGCTCAACTCCGGCCGCATGTCAGTCGCTCCCTGCACATGGCCTTTTCCGTCGGGGCCGCTTCAGGCGGGTTTCCCCGCCAGTGTCCCGGCGGACACGGCTCTTCGTCACGTGATGCCTTTCCCGCCCGGCATTTCCGCATGGGCTTCACTCATGACCTCGGGCTCGCCCGCCCTGGATGGAGCCCGCGAAGGCACAGTCTCCTGCCGGCCCCTGCCGACCCGGGATTTCTCCGGGTACGGCTGACGGGGCATTTCGTCCACCAGGCAACGTCTCGTCGCGATCGCCGTTTTCCGCGGCGTACAGCCGTCGAGCCGCAAAGAAGGGCATTCCGCCGCACCGAGGGCCGCTCACGCGCCCTCCAGGAAGCGCACCGCCGCGGTGCAGAGGACCTGGAGGGCGACCAGGAGCGAGTCCTCGTTGAGCACGAACCGGGGGCTGTGGTGCGGATAGTCCATGGCGGGGTCGCCGAAGCCCGCCCCCACGAAGAAGAAGCAGCCCGGCACCATGCGGAGGAAGAACGCCATGTCCTCGCTCGCCATGGTGGGCTCCAGCTCGAACACTCGTGTCTCGCCAAGCAGGTCCTGCGCCGTTCTCCTGACGATGTCGGTCATGTGGTGATCGTTGACGAGTATGGGGTAGCCGTCCGTGTACGCGAGCTCGTAAGACCCGCCCGCATCCTTGGCTACGGACTCGAGGAAGGCTTCCATGGCTTGCCTGAGGGCGGGCCTCGCATCGTCGTCCATGCACCTCACCGTGCCCTCGAGCTCCACCGTGTCCGCGACGATGTTGGGGGCGGTGCCTCCCTTGATGGTGCCGATGTTGACGAGGGGTCGCCCGCCCGGCGTGATCGCGCCCGCGAGGTGGGCCTTGAGGCCGCTCACGACCTTGGCCGCGATCTCGATGGCGTCCACGGAGCCGCCCGGCATGGCCCCGTGCCCGCCTTCGCCGAGGATGAGCGCCCTGAAGAGATCCACCGAGGCCATGAACGGCCCCGGCCTCAACCCCACGGTGCCGCACGGCAGGAGGGTGATGAGGTGGAGGCCGAGGGCGGCCTCTATCCCGAGGCCGCTAAAGGCGCCCTCGTCGATCATGGCCTTGGCGCCGCCGAGGTTTTCCTCGGCGGGCTGGAACACGAAGACGACCCTGCCTTTCAGCCTGTCGCGAAGCCTCGCGAGGAGACGGGCGGCGGAGATGAGCACGGCCGTGTGGCCGTCGTGGCCGCATGCGTGCATCACGCCGGGAACCCGGGAACGAAACGCCACGTCGGCGAGTTCCTGTAGCGGCAGGGCGTCCATGTCGGCGCGGAGCAGCAACGTCCTGCCCGGCGTTTTCCCGTCGAGCACACCGACCACGCCCGTCTTCGCGACGCCCGTGAAGACCTCGATCCCCAGCTCCGACAGGCACGACGCCGCGATGCCCGCGGTCCTTTCCTCCGAGAAGCCCAGTTCCGGGTGCGCGTGGATGTCCCGCCGGACCCTGACCGTCTCATCGAAGAGACCTGAGGCCAGCAGGCGGATCTCCTCCAGGGGTATCGTGTTCTGTGCCATGCGGTATCCCCGGGACATTATACGACGAGGAGAGCCCCAGGCAAGGCTCGAGTGCGGCATCGGCAGCGATCCGGGCTTTCGGGATGTCATCATACCGTGCCAACAGGGAATGGCCTGATGGGGCGGTCCTGCGGGGGCCGCATCAGGATCTCAGCCCGTGCCTACAGGGAATGGCCCCTGATCCATCAGATCGGGGTAATCCAGGAAGCCTCGGACCGTGCCCACAGGGAATGGCCGTGAAGCCGGTTCAAGAGACGGGCGGGCATGACCTTCCGACCGTGCCCGCAGGGAAGGCCCTTGCATATGGTCGCGACACGTCCTATCCTTGATCTCGGATCGTTCATCTCTGACCGCTCGTTTCACAGTCCGATCAGGGAGGCTGGAATGAGACTCGTGCAACCTCTGCTCAAGGGCGGCATGGGCCTGGACGAGGCCCTGGCAAAGAGGAGGACCGTACGTTCGTTTTCCCCCGCACCCCTGACCAGGGAACAGCTCTCCCAGCTCCTGTGGGCAGGGCAGGGGGCCACCGACGAGGCCGGTTTCAGGAGGACCTCTCCTTCCGCCGGCGCGCTGTACCCCATCGATCTCTTGGCGGTCATCGGCTCGGGGTCGGTCGAGCAGATGGAGGCGGGCGTGTATCTCTACGAGAGCCGCACGCACTCGACCACGCTCCTTGTCGAGGGAGACCACCGCGACGAGCTCGCGCGCGCCTCTCTCTCCCAATTCTGGATGGCCAAGGCGCCCGTGAGCCTGGTGGTGGCGGCCGAGTACGGCCGGGTCGCGTCCAAGTACGGGCAGAGGGGCGAGAGGTACGCCCTCCTGGAGGCAGGCCACGTGGCGCAGAACATCATGCTCGAGGCCGTCTCGCTCGGGCTGGCATCGGCCCCGGTGGGAGCGTTCGTCGACACCGAGGTCCGAAACCTCCTCTGCCTCGAGGCCCGGATCTCCCCGCTGTTGATCCTGCCCGTCGGTTACCCCAAGTGAGGGCGCTCCAGGGGCGTACCACCGGTTACCATGGGTGAGATCCCGCCCGGTGGGGCTTCGGCTGCCTCATCCCGGACAAGGTCGCACTTAGCGGGGCTTCTCCTTGGTTAATCGAGGTGTGTTCGCGCCCTGCGTGGCACCCGCCGAGCCAGACCGGACCACCCCGGTTGGATCACGAACGGCGGGAATGCAGCCGAGCCGTCCCAATTAGATCACGCACAGAGGAGATACTGCCGAGCCATACCGGGTACAGCCGCGCTCGGCGGGTATCAGGCCGAGGCATGCAGGGCTGTGTCTCCCCCGGGAGAGCCTTTGCTCGATTATGCGAAGAGAGGCCCCGGCCTGTGGGTATCACGAAGAAAGCCCCTCCGATGCTGGAAAATGGTCGTTTGAGGCGTTGCGATGTTTCTCAGCCCTGTGGTCTTCTTCTCGATTCTTTACAGCGGCCGCTTCCCGCTGAAACCCCACATGCCCAGTCAAGTCCCCCATTTTCTGTACATTGGCATCTGCGATGTAGGCATCATGCAGCCAGGAGATCCTCCGTCTTCTTGACCGATACCTCATCTTCGAAGATGAGGTATCGGCGGCCGAGCCATTCCTCGGTCATTTCTATCGCCAGCGCTGTTACCAGACGAAGGCAGGATTCCTGGTTCGGGAAGATCCTGACCACCCTGGTCCTGCGCTTCAGCTCCTGGTTGTATCGCTCCAG
>JAKPDW010000081.1 GCA_029552245.1 Deltaproteobacteria bacterium | reverse complement strand
AAGTTCGTCATGCGGGACAAGATCGTGCCCGAGGACCCGTTCTTGATCGCCTTGAAGGCGGCGGCGTTCTCGATCGCCCGGGCCGAGGAGTACCGGGGCACCCCACCGCCGAGGAACGTTCGGGACTTCTTGATCCGCAGTAACATAACGATATGATCGTCACATGCCCTTGTCCGTTGAGGAAAGGTTCTGGTCCAAGGTCAACAAGAACGGCCCAACCATGCCGCACATGGAGACCTGCTGCTGGGTCTGGACGGCGGCGAAGTTTGTGCAGGGCTACGGCGCCTTCCAGTTGAAAGGGCGGGCTGTCCGTGCCCACCGCCTTGCGTGGGAACTTGAGCGGGGGGTCTTCGTGAAGCTCGATGTCCTACATATCTGCGACAACCCTTCCTGCGTCAGGTTGAGCCATCTGTACCTGGGTACCGACGCCGAGAACGGACGAGACCGGTCGGAGAGAGGGCAGGCGGCTCGTGGACGGCGCCACGGATCTGTGACGCACCCTGGATGCCAGCCTTCCGGCGACGCGCACTACAGCCGGAGAAGCCCTGAGAGGCTACCTCGTGGCGAAGAGCATGGTCGGGCTCTTCTTCAAGAAGCAGATGTTCGACAGATCTTGAAAGAGTACACCGGGCGGTACGGCAACCTGATCGAACTCTCAAAGAAGTACGGAGTACCTCGTTCGGTAGTTCAACGGATCGTTCGGCGAGAGACCTGGAAGCACGTGACCATCTGAAGAAGGGGCTAACGAAGAAGGACCCTGGTGAGGTCTTCTTCGAGTGGCTCACCACCATCCCCAACAGTACCGCTGTTGGACAGGAACGGTCCGGCGTCGGCCCACAAGCCGGCGGCACGTCACTTCGCGAGTGTCCCGATGGCGTCGAGGATGAACCCCCGGGCCCTCTTGACGTCGTCGCCGGCGTCGCTCGGGATCTGGAGCTTGGCGCTGGTCAACAACTCCGTGACCTTCGCCTGGTAGTAGGCCACGCGAGCCGTTTGCAACGCGTGGTCCAGGACGCTCGCGAGGTTCTCGCCCTCGAACTGCATCGAGTCATCCCCGTTGCAGGTGACCAGGGTGACCTTCACGCCGGTCTCCGGCGAGAAGGCACAGGAGAACTTCGCACCCAGGCTCTGGAATGCGGAGCGGAGTTCGGACACCGAGGTGTCGTCGGTGATGAAGTTCATGCGATCCTCCCCAGTCCGAACGCCCTCCTGCGGAGGGACTTGTAGCAGACGCGCAGGAGCGTGAGCTCCAGCCCCTCCGCCTCCGCGTTGAACGTTCCCCAGTCGTCCTTCGCCGTGACGCGAAGGCGGGGCGTTCCCCACCGACTCACTGCTTCTACGTCGACGACGTTGAAGTACTTCTGACCTGCGCGGAACAGGCGCAAGGTTTCTCCGGATAGCTCTTCGATGGTCATGTTGGTTGCCTCCAAGGTTCTTATTCCCGAACCGCCCGCGTTTTCTCGCTGTGGTAGGCTCTGTCCATGAGCGTCTTCATCGAACTCACGATCGATGACTTCCAGCGCACGTTCCTGAAGCAGGTCGAGGACAACAGCTACTCGGGCGGCAGAAGGGGTGGAGCGGGGGAGCCGAACGTTCGTCGTCCGCTGCGCGGCATCGAGATCAAGGACGACACGTACGCGACCATGCGCGTCGTGCAGGCGGACGGGACCGAGATCCCGCTCTTCGACTCGAGCGACTCCGCGGGCACCTCGAACCGCTACTCGAACTTCCTCCTCCAATCCGTGCAGGAGCAGCGGATGGAGAAGCAGCAGATCGTCGAGACCTTCGGGGACCCGTACATCTACTTCTTCGGCGAGGCCCCGCGGTTCATCAACTGCTCGGCCATCCTGCTCAACACGCTCGACTTCAACTGGCGGGCGGAGTGGTGGCAGAACTACGACAAGTACCTGCGCGGCACGAAGCTCGTGGAGCAGGGGGCTCGCTGCTACCTCTTCTACGACGAGATCGTCCTCGAGGGGTACATCGTCTCGGCCGCGGCCGTGGAGACAGCGGAGCAGCCGTACTTCGTCCAGCTCCAGTTCCAGATGTTCTTGACCAACTACGCGAACATCTCGCTGATCGGCGATCCCTTCTACCCGACCCGCGACTCCGCGCAGGTGCCGGAGGGCATCGACCTCACGAGCGCGGACGCAATCTCGAAGCTCACCCCGAAGGCCCGTGGGCGGTACCCGCAGCCGGGGGACATGGCCGCCGAGGTCTACACGGCCTACCTGAAGCAGGTCGGGGCCATCCAGATCCAGCAGCAGATCGCGAACGCGCAGTCCATCGAGCAGGCCCAGAAGCTCCAGCGCGACTACCAGCTCCAGCAGCTCGGGCTCGGGACCGACATCCTCGGGGCGCTCGGGGACGCGTTCAAGGACACCCTCAACGCCATCAAGGGCAAGAAGCCCGCGACCGACAACCGCAGCCTGGGCAGCATCTTCGCGAGCGACGTCGCGAGCGCGGTCTCGAAGGAGGCCAGCAAGGCCGCGGCCGACCTGAAGCAGCAGTTCAAGAAGAACTTCCAGATGAACCCCGACCCGAACGGCTTCGGCGGGGAGTTCAACCTGGCCGACGTCCTGCGGCGGGCGGTCTTCTATTCCACTCCGTACCCGGGGCAGAACATCGACGCGTTCATCCAGAACGCGCAGTTCAACGTCTTCGAGGGGCAGAAGCCCTCGCCCACGGTGCAGCGGAACTTCCCGTTCCGCTCGCTCATCAGCGACAACTACGACGAGTACACGAAGCCCGAGGTCGGACAGGGCTCCGCGGCCGACATCTTCAAGCAGCGCTTCGGCCAGCCCATCGGTCCCTCGAAGGACCCGTACAACCAGATCGACGAGGAGATGTGCAAGCGCGGGGCGCAGTCGAGCGCTCAGACCTTCTACGCGTTCGGGCTGGTGAGCTGGAGCCCCGGGCAGGGCTTCTCGAGCTCGAGCGGCTCCGGGAGCTTGCCGGGCACGGGCGTGGGGTTCGGCTCCGCCGGCGGCCCGTTGGGGTTCGGTGGGGGCCAGGGGGGAGCGGTGGGGTTCGGTGGGACCGGGAACGGCCCCGCGAGCATCAACCCGAACTACCTCCCGGCCGGTTACGGAGGCTACGTGCTGGGCTTCGGGAAAGGGTTCAAGCCCTCCTTCTCGCGCACGCCGGGGTCGACGCCTGGGGTCGGTGGCGCGTACGGCGGCATGATGGGAGGCGGCATCGGTCCTGGTGTCGGCGGCGCCCTCGGGGGCTACGGGGCGAGCTCGTACGGGAACCCGAACTTCCCTCAGGCCGGCAGCCCCATGGCCCAGACCTTCAACCAGAACCCGATCGGCAACCCGTCCGGCGATCCCTACGGCCTCGGGTTCACGAAGTACGGCCCGAACACGACCACCTCGTACCCGTTCACGGGCGGGTACGCGCCCGACGGCACCTTCAAGGGTGGGATCGGTCC
>JAKPDW010000065.1 GCA_029552245.1 Deltaproteobacteria bacterium | reverse complement strand
GGCGCCTTGTCTATCTGATCGTACGCCACGTACTCGCTCAAACCCCTCTTCGCCAAATGCTTCGTGATCGCCGCCGTCAACGTCGTCTTCCCATGATCTATATGACCAATCGTCCCCACGTTCACGTGCGGCTTCGTCCTCATGAACGTCTCCTTAGCCATGACTTGCACCTCCTCGGGAAACCTTGAGATTATCGGATATATTGGCAGGCACCGGTTCGTAGTGGGCGACCTGCATGGTGAACGTCGCCCTGCCCTGCGACAGGGAACGCAGCGCCGTGGCGTAGCCGAACATCTCCGCGAGCGGCACCTGGGCGGCCACCACCCTCACGTCGCCCCTGGTGTCCATGCCGAGCACCCTTCCCCTCCTCGAGGAGAGGTCGCTGATCACGTCGCCCACGTTGTCCACGGGCGAGACGACCTCCACGTCCATGATCGGCTCGAGCATGATGGGGGCGGCCTTCCTGAGGGCGTTCTTCACGGCCATGGACCCCGCTATCTTGAAGGCGAGGTCCGAGGAGTCCACCTCGTGGAAGGATCCGTCGATCAAGGTGACCCGTACGTCCTGGACCGGGTACCCGGCCAGGGGGCCCACCTGGAGGGCCTCCTCCACGCCCTTCTTCACCGCGGGTATGTATTCCTTCGGGATGACCCCGCCCACGATCTTGTTCACGAACTCGAAACCAGCGCCGGGCTCCAGGGGGTCCACCGTGAGGACCACGTGGGCGTACTGGCCGTGGCCGCCCGTCTGCTTGACGTACTTGCAGGTCTCCTCGACGGGCTTCGTGACCGTCTCCCGGTAGGCGACCTGCGGCCTTCCCACGTTCGCGTCCACGCCGAACTCGCGCTTGAGACGGTCCACGATGATCTCCAGGTGGAGCTCGCCCATGCCCGAGATCAGCGTGTCACCCGTCTCCCTGTCCGTCTGGACCTTGAACGAAGGGTCTTCCATGGCCAGCCTCGACAGGGCGAAGCCGAGCCTTTCCTCGTCCGTCTTTCCCTTGGGCTCGATCGCGATCGATATGACCGGCTCCGGGAAGTCCATGGACTCGAGCACGATGGGCCGGTCCGCGTCGCACAGGCTGTGCCCGGTGATGGTGTTCTTGAGCCCGAGCACGGCGGCGATCTCGCCGGCGAAGACGTCCTTGAGCTCCTCGCGCTTGTCGGCGAACATGCGGACGAGCCTCCCGACGCGCTCCTTCTTCCCGGTGTTCGCGTTGTAGACGCTCTGTCCCGACTCGAGGACGCCCGAGTACACCCTGATGAAGGTCAGCTGGCCCACGTAGGGATCGTTCATGACCTTGAAGGCGAGGGCGCTGAACGGCTCGTCCTCGCGCGGGGCCCGGGCGGCATCCTCCCCGGACGGGGTCTTCCCTCTGACCGCGCCCACCTCGATGGGCGACGGCAGGAACTCCACCACCGCGTCCAAAAGCGGCTGGATGCCCTTGTTCTTGAAGGCGGAGCCCAGGAGCACGGGCGTTATGGCGCCGAGGATCGTGCCCTTCTTGATCGCCGTCTTCAGCTGCTTCTCGGAGATCTCCCCTCCCTCGAGGTAGGCCTCCATGAGCGAGTCGTCGACGTCGCACAGGGTCTCCACCAGCCGCTCCCGGTACTCCTCGGCCCGCGCCCTGTATTCCGCCGGGATCTCCACCCGGGAATAGTTCGACCCCTTGGTCTCCTCGTCGAAGACCACGGCCTTCATCTCCACGAGGTCTATGACGCCTGCGAAGCCCTCCTCCTGTCCCAGGGGGATCTGGAGGGGGGCGGGCCGCGCGCCGAGCTTGTCGGCTATCTGGGCCACGACACGGTGGAAGTCCGCTCCGACGCGGTCCATCTTGTTGACGAAGGCGATCCTGGGGACCCGGTAGCGCTCGGCCTGCCTCCAGACCGTCTCCGACTGGGGCTCGACCCCGCCGACCGCGCAGAAAACGGCCACCGCCCCGTCCAGGACCCTGAGGGAGCGTTCCACCTCGATGGTGAAGTCGACGTGGCCCGGGGTGTCGATGATGTTGATGACGTGGTCTTTCCAGGTGCAGGTCGTGGCGGCGGAGGTTATGGTGATGCCCCGCTCCTTTTCCTGCTCCATCCAGTCCATGACCGCCTCGCCGTCATGGACCTCGCCGATCTTGTAGCTCCGACCCGTATAGTAGAGGATGCGCTCGGTGGTCGTGGTCTTCCCGGCATCGATGTGCGCCATGATGCCGATGTTCCTGAGTCTCTCTATGGGTACGGAGCGTTTCACTGTTCTCTTCCCTTGCCGGTGCGACTACCATCGGTAGTGCGCGAATGCCTTGTTGGCCTCGGCCATCTTGTGGGTGTCTTCCCTCTTCTTGATGGCCGTGCCGCGGTTGTTGTAGGCGTCCATGAGCTCAGCCGCCAGGCGCTCGCTCATCGTGTGCTCCGCCCGGGCGCGCGCGGCGCTGATGATCCACCTGCGGGCCAGCATGTCCTGCCTGTCGGGCCTCACCTCCTGGGGTACCTGGTAGGTGGCCCCGCCGACCCTCCTGGAGCGGACCTCGAGGGCGGGCTTGACGTTCTCGAACGCCTTCCTGAAGACCACGAGGGGATCCTCCTTGGTTTTGCCGGCGAGGATCTCGAGCGTGTCGTAGAAGATGCGCTCGCTCACCGACTTCTTCCCGTCCCACATGAGTGAGTTGATGAACTTCGCCACCTGGACGTCGCCGTACTTGGGGTCCGGGGCGATCTCTCTCTTCAGGCTTCCTCTCTTCTTCCTCGGCATGGCACACCCTCTACTTCGGTCTCTTGGTACCGTACTTGGACCGGCCCTTGCGGCGTTCCGCCACACCCTCTGAATCCATGACACCCCGGATGATGTGGTACCTGACTCCGGGCAGGTCCTTCACGCGGCCGCCCCTGATCATCACCACCGAGTGCTCCTGGAGGTTGTGTCCCTCGCCCGGGATGTACGACGTCACCTCGTAGCCATTGGTGAGCCTGACGCGGGCGACCTTCCTGAGGGCCGAGTTCGGCTTCTTCGGCGTGGTGGTGTACACCCTCACGCATACGCCCCTCTTCTGCGGGCACGCCTGGAGAGCCCTCGTCTTCTGCCGCCTCCCGACGGCCTTCCTGCCTTTCCTGACGAGCTGGTTCAGTGTGGGCATCGATCCTTCTTCCTTCTCACGTAATCGCTGAGAAAATCCCTGACCGCTTGATCAGACAGACGCAGTCTTCTATCAACGCGAACTTCGATCTGTCAAGGACTTTCTAAGCCAGTTCCTCTTCGTAAAGGTCGTAATCGCTGACCTCTATATCCACCTTCCTGTAACGCGGGAAACCCGTCCCGGCGGGGATGAGCCTGCCCATGATGACGTTCTCCTTGAGCCCCACCAGGTGGTCCACCTTGCCCTCCACGCTCGCCTCGGTGAGCACGCGGGTGGTCTCCTGGAAGGAGGCCGCCGAGATGAAGCTCTCGGTGTTGAGGCTCGCCTTCGTGATGCCGAGCAGGTACGGCTCGGCGAGCGCAGGCCTGAGCCCCTGGCTGATCATGCGCTGGTTCTCCTCCTCGAAGACGAACTTGTCCACGAATTCGCCCTCGATCATCTCCGTGTCGCCGGGGTCCTTGATCTTGACCCTCTTGAGCATCTGGCGGACGATGACCTCGATGTGCTTGTCGTTGATGCGCACGCCCTGCAACCTGTAGACCTGCTGGATCTCGTTGACGAGGTACTTGGCGAGCTCCTTCTCGCCCCTGATCCTGAGGATGTCGTGCGGGTCGACCGCGCCGTCCATGAGCGGCTCGCCGGCCCGGACCAGGTCGCCCTCGAGCACGGTCACGTGCTTGCTCTTGGGTATCATGTACTCCTTGGGCTGGCCTATCTCGGGCGTGATGGTGACCTTGCGCTTGCCCATGGTGTCCTTGCCGAAGGTCACCTCGCCGTCGATCTCGGTGACCACCGCGCACTCCTTGGGCCTGCGGGCCTCGAAGAGGTCCACGACGCGCGGCAGGCCGCCCACGATGTCCTTGGTCTTGGTGGTCTCCCTCGGGATCTTCACGAGCACGTCGCCGGGGTAGACCTCGTCGCCGTCCTTGACGAAGATGTGGGCGCCCACGGGCAGATTGTACCTCGCCTGGTTCTTCGTACCGGGGATCTTGACGACCTTGCCGGCCTCGTCGGTGATCAGGATGCGCGGCCTGAGCTCGGGATCCTTCGGCTCGATGATGACCGAGCGCGACAGGCCCGTGACCTCGTCTATGTGCTCGACCACCGTGATCTCCTCGACGAGATCCTGGAACTTCACCCTGCCGGCGACGTCCGTGAGGATGGGGATGGTGTAGGGATCCCACTCGGCGAGCAGCGTTCCCGCCTCGACCTTCTCGCCGTCTTGGACCTTCACCTTGGCGCCGTACACGATGGCGTAGGTCTCCCGCTCCCTCCCGGAGTCGTCCACGAGGGCAACGGTGCCGTTGCGGTTGACCGCCACGAGATCGCCCTCCTTGCCCCGCGCGACCTTGAGGTCCTTGTATTTCACGGTGCCCGCGTGGTTGAACTTGACGCTCGACTGGTCCACCACCATGGCGGCGCCGCCCACGTGGAACGTCCTCATGGTGAGCTGGGTGCCGGGCTCGCCGATGGACTGGGCGGCGATGATCCCCACCGCCTCGCCCACGTTCACCATCCTGCCGCGGGCGAGGTCCTTCCCGTAGCACCTGGCGCACACCCCTTGCTTGGACCGGCACGACAGGACCGACCTGCAGACGACCTTCTCGATGCCGGCGTCCTCGATCGCCGCCACGTGGTCCTCGTTGATCATGGTGTTGGCCGGCACGAGCACATCGCCGGTGTACGGGTCGCGGATGTCGTCGAGGGTCACGCGGCCGATGATCCTCTCGCCGATGGGCTGGATGATGTTGCCCCCCTCAACGAGCGCCTCGAGCTCGATCCCGTCGAGCGTCCCGCAGTCCTCCTCGGTGATGATGACATCGTGCGCCACGTCCACGAGACGTCTCGTCAGGTACCCGGAGTTCGCGGTCTTGAGGGCCGTGTCGGCGAGACCCTTGCGCGCGCCGTGCGTCGAGATGAAATACTCGAGCACGTCGAGGCCCTCGCGGAAGTTGGACTCGATCGGCGTCTCGATGATCTCTCCCGACGGCTTGGACATGAGCCCGCGTATGCCCGCGAGCTGCCTGATCTGCTGGGTGGAACCCCTGGCCCCCGAGTCCGCCATCATGAATATGGGGTTGAACGAGGGGTACTCGACGGTCGTCCCGTCACCGCGAGTGTAGGTCTCGCTCTTGATCGCATCCATCATGTCGTTCGCGATGACGTCCGTGACCTTGCCCCATATGTCGACGATCTTGTTGTAGCGCTCGCCCTCGGTGATGAGGCCCTCGTTGTACTGGTTGATCACCACCGCGACGTCCTGCTTCGCCTTCTCGATGATCTCCGCCTTGGTCCTGGGGATCTTCATGTCCTCGATCCCGATGGAGATCCCGGCCTTGGTGGCGAAGTGGTACCCCATGTCCTTGATGCGGTCCGCGAGCAGCACCGTGTTCTTGTCGCCCGCCTTCGAGAAGCAGATGTCCACGAGGTCGGCCAGCGCCTTCTTGGTCATGGGCTTGTTGATGGCCTCGAACGGGATCTCCTTGGGGACGATCTCCCGGAAGATCACCCTGCCCACGGTGGTCTCGACGAGCCTCCCGTCGATGCGCACCTTGATCCTGGCGTGCACCGAGACCACCCCCGCGTCGTAGGCCGCGCGCACCTCCTCGGGACCGAAGAAGATCATGCCCTCTCCCAGGGCCCCCGGTTTCTCGCGGGTGAGGTAGTACATGCCGAGCACGATGTCCTGCGTCGGACCGATGATGGGCTTCCCATGCGCGGGCGACAGGATGTTGTTGGTGGACATCATGAGGACGCGGGCCTCCACCTGGGCCTCGATGGACAGGGGGACATGCACCGCCATCTGGTCGCCGTCGAAGTCGGCGTTGAACGCCGGGCACACGAGGGGGTGAAGCTGTATGGCCTTGCCCTCTATGAGGATGGGCTCGAAGGCCTGCATGCCGAGCCGGTGCAGGGTGGGTGCGCGGTTGAGGATCACCGGGTATTCCTGGACGACCTCGGCCAGGCATTCCCAGACCTCGGGCGTCTCGCTCTCCACCATCCGCTTGGCGCTCTTGATGGTGCTCACGATGCTCTTCTGCTCGAGCTTGTTGTAGATGAAGGGCTTGAAGAGCTCGATGGCCATCTTCTTGGGCAGGCCACACTGGTGGAGCCTCAGGTCGGGCCCGGCCGTGATGACCGAGCGGCCCGAGTAGTCCACCCGCTTGCCCAGGAGGTTCTGGCGGAAGCGCCCCTGCTTGCCCTTGAGCATGTCCGAGAGGCTCTTGAGCGGCCTGCGGTTCGCGCCGGTGATGACGCGGCCGCGCCTGCCGTTGTCGAACAGGACGTCCACCGCCTCCTGGAGCATGCGTTTCTCGTTGCGCAGGATGATGTCGGGGGCGTTCAGCTCGATGAGCCTCTTGAGCCTGTTGTTGCGGTTGATGACCCTCCTGTAGAGATCGTTCAGGTCGGAGGTCGCGAACCTGCCGCCGTCGAGCGGCACCAGGGGCCTGAGGTCGGGCGGCAACACCGGGATGACCTTGAGGATCATCCAGGAGGGGTCCTGCCAGGGCTTGATGTAGTCGATCTCGTCGTGGGACAGCTTGCGCGATTCCACGAGGCGCTCGATCACCTCGTTCACCTTGGGGATGACCGCCTTCTTCTCCTGGTACCCGTTCGCCTCCTCCCAGCGCTTGACGACCTTGCGGCACTCCGTGAGCAACTCGCCCAGGGCCCTCCTGAACTGCTCGTCCTTCTCCAGGTGGAAGCGGTCCTCGATGAAGGCCATGAGGTCGGCGGGCTCGATGCCCCTGAACACGTTGACCATGCGGAGCCGCCTGCTGAGCTTCTTCTTCTTGGCCTCGCTCTTGGTCTTCTGGATCTCCTCCTTGAGCCGTGAAGACAGCTCCAGGATATCGAGCGAACCGATGAGCTCGTCTATGGCCTCGGCACCCATCTTCGCGGTGAAACTGCCGATCCCGTACTTGTCGACCGCCTGGCGGAACTTGTCCTCGGTCAGGAGCTCCCCCAACGCGAGCGGGGTGTTCTTGGGGTCGGTGACGATGTAGCTCTCGAAGTAGAGCACCCTCTCGAGTTCCTTGATGGAGAGGTCCAAAAGCGCGCCGATCTTGCTCGGCAGGCTCTTCAGGAACCAGATGTGGGCCACCGGCGTCGCGAGCTCGATGTGGCCCATGCGCTCGCGTCTCACCCGCGAGTCGATCACCTCGACGCCGCACTTCTCGCACACCACGCCCCGGTGCTTCATGCGCTTGTACTTCCCGCAGATGCACTCGTAGCTCTTGATGGGCCCGAAGATGCGGGCGCAGAAGAGACCGTCGCGCTCAGGCTTGAAGGTCCGGTAGTTGATGGTCTCCGGTTTCTTCACCTCGCCGTAGGACCACGCGAGGATCTTCTCGGGCGAGGCGAGCCCGATGCGCACCGCCATGTAGTTGGAAGGATCCTTGGGTTTCTCGAAATAGCTGTACAGGTCTTCCAATGCCGTCCCTCCTTAATGCTGGACCTGCCCCTCTATGAGGGAGATATCCAGGCCCAGGCTCTTGAGCTCCCTGGTGAGAACGTTGAACGACTCCGGTATGCCGGGTTCCAGCTCGTGCTGGCCCTTCACGATGGACTCGTACATCCTGGTGCGGCCGGCCACGTCGTCGGACTTGACCGTGAGGAATTCCTGGAGCGTGTAGGCCGCGCCGTAGGCCTCGATCGCCCACACCTCCATCTCCCCGAGCCTCTGGCCTCCGAACTGGGCCTTGCCGCCGAGCGGCTGCTGCGTGACGAGCGAGTAGGGGCCGATCGAGCGGGCGTGGATCTTGTCGTCGACCAGGTGGTGCAGCTTCAGCATGTACATCACCCCGACGGTGACCTTGCTCTCGAAGGGCTCGCCGGTCCTGCCGTCGTAGAGCGTCACCCGTCCCCTGTCCTCTATGCCGGTCTGGGTGAACAAAGACGAGATCTCCTCCTCGGTGGCCGAGTCGAACACGGGCACGCTCACGCAGAAACCCTCTTCCCTGATCTTCGCAGCGAGGTCGAGGAGCTCCTCGCGGTCGGCCTTGTCGAGCATCCTGCTTATCCTGCGGGAGCCGTACACCTTCTTCAGCAGGCCCTTGATCTCCTCCTCGGGGACATGCTCCTCCACCATCTTGTTGATCACCTCCCCGATGCCGTGCATCGCCCAGCCGAGGTGCGCCTCGAGTATCTGCCCGACGTTCATCCTCGATGGCACGCCGAGCGGGTTGAGCACGATGTCCACCGGTCGGCCGTCGGCGAAGAACGGCATGTCCTCCTCGGGGAGTATCCTCGAGATGACGCCCTTGTTCCCGTGGCGGCCCGCCATCTTGTCGCCGACGGAGAGCTTGCGCTTGATGGCTACGTACACCTTCACCATCTTGTTCACGCCCGGGGGCAGGTCGTCGCCAGCCGACAGCCGCTCGATCTTCGCGTCGTAGAAATCCAAGATGAGCTTCTTCTGCCGCTCCATGGAGGCGATGATCTTCTCGATCTCCTGGGCCGTCTCCTCGCCGTTCTCCACGGCGACGTCCTTGAAGTCGTCCATGGCCAGCTGCGAGAGCATCTCGCGGGTGATCACCGTGCCCTTCTTGCCGATCACCGCGTCGCCCAGGTGCGACAGCAGCGGCGCGGTCAGCTTCTTGTCGACGAGGAGGTCCTCGATGCGGGCTCTCGCGCCCTGGGTGATGATGTCGATCTCGTCGTCCTGGTCCTTGCGGAGCTTCTCTATCTCGGCCTGCTCTATCTGGAGCGTGCGCTCGTCCTTCTCCTGCCCACGCCTGTTGAAAACCCTGGCGTCGATGACGGTCCCCTCGATGCCCGGCGGCACGCGCAGCGAGGTGTCCTTGACCTCGCTCGCCTTCTCGCCGAATATCGCGCGGAGCAGCTTCTCCTCGGGCGAGAGCTGCGTCTCGCCCTTGGGCGTGACCTTGCCCACGAGGATATCGCCCGGCTTGACCTCGGCGCCGATGCGGATGATGCCCGACTCGTCGAGGTCCTTGAGGGCCTCCTCACCCGCGTTGGGGATGTCGCGGGTGATCTCCTCGCTGCCGAGCTTCACGTCGCGGGCCATGACCTCGAACTCCTCTATGTGCACCGAGGTGTAGAAGTCTTCCTTCACGACCCGCTCGCTTATGAGGATCGCGTCCTCGTAGTTGTACCCGCCCCACGGCATGAAGGCGACCACCAGGTTCCTGCCCAGGGCGAGCTCGCCGTTCTTCGTCGCCGGGCCGTCCGCGATGATCTGGTTCTTCTGCACGTGCTGGCCCTTGCGCACGATGGGCTTCTGGTTGAACGAGGTGTTCTGGTTGGCGCGCTTGAACTTCGTGAGCCGGTAGATGTCTATGCCCGTGTCGTCCGACTTCCTGCCCACCGTGTCCGCCTTCACCACAATCCTCTGGCTGTCCACGTCGATCACGACCCCGCTGCGGTGCGCCACCACGCAGACGCCCGAGTCCCTCGCCACGAGCTGCTCGATGCCCGTGCCCACGAGAGGCGAGACGGGGAAGAGCAGGGGCACGGCCTGACGCTGCATGTTCGACCCCATGAGCGCCCGGTTGGCGTCGTCGTGCTCGAGGAACGGGATGAGGTTCGCCGACACCGAGAAGAGCTGGTTCGTCGCCACGTCCATGTAGGTGACCTTTTCCCTGGGCATGGTCGAGTACTGGCCTTGTTTCACCCTCGCCCTGACCATGTCCGCGATGATCCGCCCGTTCTCGTCCAAGGGCTCGGTCGCCTGGACGATGACCTGCTCGTCCTCCTCGATGGCGCTCAGGTACCGGATCTCATCCGTGACCACGCCGTCCTTCACCACGAAGTAGGGGGTCTCGATGAAACCGAACTCGTTGACCCGGGCGTAGGTGGACAGGGAGACGATGAGGCCGATGTTCGGGCCCTCGGGGGTCTCGATGGGGCAGATACGCCCGTAGTGCGATGGGTGGACGTCGCGCACCTCGAACACCGCACGCTCGCGGGTGAGCCCGCCCGGTCCGAGCGCCGACAACCTGCGCTTGTGCGTGATCGCGGACAGCGGGTTGGTCTGGTCCATGAACTGGGAGAGCTGTCCCGACCCGAAGAACTCCCTGATCACCGCGGTCACGGGCTTGGGGTTGATGAGGTTGTTGGGCATCATCGTCTCGACGTCCTGGAGGCTCATGCGTTCCTTGATGGCTCGTTCCATGCGCACGAGACCGATGCGGTACTGGTTCTCGAGGAGTTCGCCCACCGAGCGCACGCGGCGGTTCGACATGTGGTCGATGTCGTCCACGGTCCTGCCGGGGGCGCCGTCCTTGAGCTCGAGGAGGTACTTCACGGTGAGCATGATGTCTTCCTTGCGCAGGACCGTGTAATCCAGCGGCGCCTCGTCCTCGCTGATCTTGAGCTTCTGGTTGACCTTCATCCTGCCCACGCGGGAGAGGTCGTAGTACGAGGGGTTGAAGAAGAGGTTCTCGAAGAAGTGCGCGGCGATCTCGAGGGTCGGCGGGTTGCTCGGCCTCAGCCTCCGGTAGATCTCTATGAGGGCCTCGTCGACCGTGTCCACCTTGTCGAGGGCGAGGGTCTTGCTGAGCGAAGAGCTGTAGGAGATCTCGTCGTAGAAGATCGTCTTGATCTCCCTGATGCCCATGGCCTCGAGCCTTTCCAAGAGCTGGGGGGTGATCTCGTCGTTCGCCTCGGCGATGATCTCGCCGGTCTCCATGTTCACGATGTCCTCGGCCAGGACCTTGCCCAACAGGTCCTCCTTCTTGAGGACCACGGGCTCGAAGACCTTGTCCCTGTACTTGTGGGCCGTCTTGGGCGTCACCTTCTTGCCGGCCTTCACCACGATCTCGTCCGAGTCCTTGAGCTTCAGGTCGATATCGGTCTTCAGCCCGACGAGGCTCTCGATGTCCACGTGCCTGTGCGCCTCTTCGCCCTCTATGGTGTACCGCTCCTTGGGGTAGTAGACGCCGAGGATGTCCTGGTTCGTGTACCCCAGGGCCTTCAAGAGGGTGGTCACCGGCATCTTCCTTCGCCTGTCTATCCTCAGGTAGAGGATGTTCTTGGCGTCGAAGTCGAGGTCGAGCCAGGAGCCCCTGGCGGGTATGATGCGGGCCGAATAGAGCTTCCTGCCGCCCGTTGCCGCCCTCGCCGTGGTCTCGTCGAAGAATATGCCCGGCGAGCGGTGGAGCTGGTTGACGATGACGCGCTCGGTCCCGTTGATGATGAAGGTGGAACTCGGGGTCATGAGCGGGATCTCGCCGAAGTAGACCTCCTGCTCCTTGATGTCGCGGATGCTCTGGGTGCCCGACTCCTCGTCGCGGTCAAAGATGATGAGCCTCACCTTGAGGGTCACCGGCGCGGCGTAGGTCAGCCCCTTCTGGATGCACTCCTCCATGTCGTACTTGGGCTCTCCGAGGCGGTACTCCACGAACTCCAAGGATGCGTCCTCGTTGAAATCCTTGATGGGAAAAACCGAGTTGAACACCTGCTGCAGACCGATGTTCCTCCTCTTTTCCGGCGGGACGTCCTTCTGCAGGAATGCGCTGTAGGACGACTTCGGGAGCTCGACCAGGTCGGGCATCTCGAGCGCGGTCTGTCGCTTGCCGAAGTTCTTCCGCCTCGTGTGCGGATCTAACAGGATGCTCTCTCTCATCTTCCTCGTCCACCTCGTATTTGGCTGTGTGTGATGCTCTCCCCAGGGCAAGAAGGGGGGACAGGCATGCCCCTTCCCCCCTGATATCCACCTTTCCAGGTGACGTTACTTGATCTCGACGACGGCGCCCACCCCCTCGAGCTTCTTCTTCGCCTCCTCGGCCTCTTCCTTGCTGATGCCTTCCTTGACCTTGTTGGGGGCGCCCTCGACCAGGTCCTTCGCCTCCTTGAGGCCGAGGCTCGTCAGCTCGCGCACCACCTTGATGACCTGGATCTTCTGCGGGCCGGCCTCCTTGAGCACGACGTCGAAGGCCGTCTTCTCCTCGACCTCGGCCGCCGCCGGGGCCCCGGCCGCCGGCATCGCAGCCACCGCCGCCACCGGCGCCGCCGCCGTGACACCGAACTTGTTCTCGAGTTCCTTGACGAACTCGGCGAGCTCCAGAACCGTCATGCTCTCGATGAACTTTATGACATCCTCACGTGTGATCTGGGACATGTTTCACTCTCCTTCGCGTTTCTTGTTTTCGATTGCCTTGAGCACGTAGACCAGCTGCGAGACGATCGCAGCGAGAACCCCGACGAAGTTGGACACCGGCGCGTTCAGCGAGCCGAGCATGCGCGCCAGCAACACCTCCCTGGGTGGCATCTTGGCGAGCTCCATGATGTCCGACGCCTTGATGGGACGCCCCCCCAGGACGCCGCCCTTGATGCCGAACTGTTCGTTCTCCTTGGTGAAATTCACCAGGGCCTTGGCCACCGCAACGGGGTCGCCGAGCGCGACCGCCACCGCCGTGGGCCCCACGAACAGATCCGAGACGACATCCGCGTTCGTGCCGCCCGTGGCCCGCCTGAGCAGGGTGTTCTTGACCACGCGATAGGACCCGCCCGAGTTGGCGACGTCCCGCCTGAGCCTGGTGATCCTCTCCACGTTGAGCCCCATGTAGTCCGTCACGAAGACGGCCTGTGCACGCTGGAGCTCATCGTGCAGGACCTGTACGATGTGTGCCTTCTCTTCCCTCTTCAATGAAACACCTCACCCCTTTCTCTTTTGGATTCATCCTGTCAAAGGGTGCCTCGGGGTATCCGTGCCCGGGTCTCGGCGGGAATGTTTAAGCGCAAAAGCGGCGCTCCCGCTGTCTTTGACCAGGATCTTTTCTCACTTCAGAAGATTCGCGGCCTCTACCGTGTCTATCCTCACGCCCGGCCCCATGGTGCTGGACACCGCGAACCCCTTGAGATAGGTGCCCTTGGACGACGCGGGCTTGAGCTTCATGACCATCTCGAGCAACGCCTTGACGTTGTCGAGGATCTTCTCCTTGCCGAAGGACACCTTGCCCACCGAGCAGTGGACGATGCCCACCTTGTCGACCCTGAAGTCCACTCGGCCCGCCTTCATGTCCGCCACCGCCTTGGCGACGTCGAAGGTGACCGTACCCACCTTGGGGTTGGGCATGAGGCCGCGGGGGCCGAGGATCTTTCCCAGCTTGCCCACCATGCCCATGAGGTCGGGCGTGGCGATGACCTTGTCGAACTCAAGCCAGCCGCCCTGTATCTTTTCCGCGAGGTCCTCCGCCCCGACGTAATCGGCGCCTGCGTCCCTGGCTTCCTTCTCCTTCTCGCCCTTTGCGAACACGAGGACCCTCACGGTCTTCCCGGTACCGTGGGGGAGCACCACCGAACCGCGGACCATCTGGTCGGCGTGCCTGGGGTCGACCCCGAGCCTGAGGGCCACGTCCACGCTCTCGTCGAACTTCGCGAAAGAACTGTCCAACACCAGCCCCAGGGCGTCACCGAGGGGGTACTTCTTCTGCGGATCGATCTTCTTCCTCGCCTCTCTGTATTTCTTACCGCTTCTGGCCATGTTCGCGTTTCTCCTTCACTCAGTCGACGATCTCGATCCCCATGCTCCGGGCGGTGCCTGCGATGATCTTGAAGGCGTTGTCCATGTCCTGGGCGTTGAGGTCGTTCATCTTCTGCCGGGCGATGTCCATGACCTGCGCCCTGGTGACCTTTCCCACCTTGTCCTTGTTGGGCGCCTGGGAGCCCTTCTCTATCCCGGCGGCCTTGAGGAGCAGGGTGGATGCTGGCGGGCTCTTGGTCACGAAGGTAAACGACCGATCCTGGTACACCGAGATCTCCACGGGGATCTTGAACCCCCTCTGCTTGTCGGTCGCCGCGTTGAACGCCTTGCAGAACTCCATGATGTTCACGCCGTGCTGGCCGAGCGCCGGCCCCACCGGCGGTGACGGCTTGGCCTCGCCCGCGGGGATGTGGATCTTGATCTTTGCCATCAGCTTCTTTGCCATGTGCTACCTCTTTGAATCGTGTCTATTTCTTGGTGATCTGGTCGAAGGTGAGCTCGACGGGCGTGGAACGACCGAAGATGCTCACCAGGACGCGGACCTTTCCCTTGTCCGGCCTGCAGTCGTCCACGACGCCGCTGAAATTCTGGAAGGGGCCCTCGTTCACCACCACCTCGTCTCCCACCTGGAACTCGCACTTGAGGGTCTGCGCCTCCATCCCGTCTTCGAGCTGGGCCCTCAAGAGCTCGACCTCCTCGTCGGGGATGGTGGACGGAGAGGTCTTGCCGCCCACGAATCCCGTGACCTTGGGCGTGCTCATAACCACGTGCCAGGTCTTGTCCGTGAGCGCCATCCTCACCAGGATGTAGCCCGGGAAGTATTTCCTGGCGGGCGACTTCTTCTTGCCCTGCGTCGCCTTCTTTATCTGCTCGGAGGGCACGAAGATGCCGGAAAAGTATTCTTCCACGTTGTGGGCCTTGATGCGTTCCTCGAGCGACTTCTTGGCCTTGTGCTCGTAGTTCGAGTGGGTGTGGACCACGTACCACTTGTGTTCGAGTTGCTCTGCCATGACGCTTATCCAGCCCCCAGCACCAGGCGCACGATCCAGGACAGGCCCGAGTCGATGGTCGCAAGGAACACGGCTATCACCACGCTCAGGATGACCACCGCGATCGTCCCGCTCGTGACCTCGTTCTTCCCCGTCCAGGTGATCTTGTTCCACTCGGCCCTGATCTCGTGGAAGAACTGCCGGATCTTTGTGAGGGCCGCAAACCTATCTCTCTCGTCCATATGCGTTCCGCCGTTCAAAACTGGCAGGCCAGGAGGGACTCGAACCCCCAGCTTCCGGATTTGGAGTCCGGCGCTCTGCCATTAGAGCTACTGGCCTGCACCATCCTCGCCTACTTCGTCTCCTTGTGGAGCGTGTGCGTCCTGCAGAAGGGACAGTACTTCTTGAGCTCCAACTTGTCCGTCGACTTCTTCTTGTTCCTCGTCGTGTTGTAATTGCGCCTCTTGCAATCGGAACACGCGAGCGTCACGAGGTCTCTCATGGTGTCTTACCGCCTGTATCCGTTTTACTCGATAACCTTGACGATGACGCCGGAGGCCACGGTCCTGCCGCCCTCGCGGATGGCGAATCGCAAACCCTCCTCCATCGCGATCGGCGAAATCAGCTTCACCTCCATCGTCACGTTGTCCCCGGGCATCACCATCTC
>JAKPDW010000060.1 GCA_029552245.1 Deltaproteobacteria bacterium | reverse complement strand
CTGCGGGCTCGACACCACGGCGTTCCGTGAAGAGCTGAAGCGGGCGTACTTCGACGGCATGAAGGAGCGGGGTCTTCCTCAGCCGTTGCACGAGCACTACATCCACGTGTCCATCTTGGCCAAGACGCCGGCCTGCATGGCGCTGCTGGAGAAGCACGGCTTCACGCTCAAGGACGTGTCGTTCAGCGGCCACGGCATGCAGGACTTCTGGCAAGCCGACCACGCGGTGCCTGTCGTGGAAGGTGGAGGCGGCGTGCACTGGCAGGAGCTCAGGACGCTCTGCTCCTCCTGCCATCGACGAGAAACCAAGGCTCTAGCGGCTCGCCGGGCGGCGGCCAGAAAGAACAAGTCATGAGCAACAACCAGTGTCCCGAGTCGTGTCCGCACTGCCAGGTCTTCCAGGGCCGTGTCCCGGTGGAGGTCTTGACTGCGGCTGACGTGCTGGCCCGGGAGCAGCGGAACCCCGTGGTCGAGTACGACAAGGAACAGGCAGCCAAGAAGAAGGCGGGCAAGAAGGAGCCGAAGCCGCTCGAGCAGCTCTCGGCACCCGTGACGCACGTCCTCCGGTTCTTCGCGTGGTCGCACCTGCCGCCGCATCTCCAGGAGGTCTCCCGGAAGTTCGCGGACCTTGCGGAGGCCGTGGCCCGCGGGCCCCAGAACCCCGAGACCACCGTGGCTCTCCTGAAGCTCCTGGAAGCGAAGGACTGTGCGGTCCGGGCCTACGTCGTGAAGGAGTAGGGATGGCCCACCTCGGGTACGACAAGAACGAGTACGGGACGCGCATCAGCAAGCACCGATGCGACACGTGCGGGGAGGACTTCACGGTCTGCCCCGCGCAGCCTCCCGAGGCGAAGGGCTGGGAGAACTGCATGGCGCCGAAGTGCGCCAGCTACGACCCGGCCCGTGACGTCGACAAGTTTCTCGAAGAAGGCGGGACGCTCAAGCGCGGTCTGCCGAAAGGACAAGCATGAAGGGCAACAACATGATCCAGATGAACCAGGCAACCCTCATCGAGGCCATCCAGGAGTACCTCGACAAGCGTTGGTCTGGGCCGGCGCAGAAGATCTTGGCCGTCACGGTGACCAGGGTGAGTACTGAGTACGGCTCCAGCGCTCTCGGGGTGGACGTCGCGATCTCCGAGGTCGAGCAGAAGTCGTGAAGGAGCAGTTCCGCGAGATCAAGTTCCGGGCGGAGTCGCTGGAGCGGATCGACCTCTGCAACGAGATCATCGACGACTACCTCGGGCAGGGTCTGCGGCTCACGTTGCGGCAGCTCTACTACCAGTTGGTCTCGAGGGACGTGATCCCGAACTCCGAGAAGTCCTACAAGTCGCTGGGAGGGCTCGTGTCGGATGCCCGCCTGGCCGGCTTGATGGACTGGTCCGCCATCGAGGACCGGGTCCGTCAGCCCAAGCGGGCCTCGGAGTTCAACAACCTCGAGGAGCTGGTCCAGGCCGCTCTTCGCAGCTACCGGCTCCCTCGCTGGAAGGGACAGGCAGCCTACGTGGAGCTCTGGGTCGAGAAGGACGCGCTCGCGGGCGTGCTCTGGCCGATCGCGCACGAGTACCACGTGGTCCTGATGGTGAACCGCGGGTACTCCAGCCAGAGCGCCATGTACGAGAGCGCCGAGCGGTTCAAGGAGTCGTTCGAGGACGACGGCGACCGAGAGCTCGTGCTCCTGTACCTCGGAGACCACGACCCCTCGGGTGAGGACATGGTTCGCGACGTGAAGGAGCGCCTCGAGATGTTCGGGGCGTTCCTACGCGTCGAGAAGCTCGCGCTCACGATGGACCAGGTTCGCCAGTACCGACCCCCGCCGAACCCGGCCAAGATCACCGACTCCAGGGCGAAAGCGTACATCGAGAAGTACGGCGACAAGTCCTGGGAGGTCGACGCCCTGCCGCCCGAGCGGCTCTCGAGGATCATCCGTCAGGCCCTGGATGCCGAAGTCGACCAGGTCATGATGAACAAGATCAAGGCCCAGGAAGAGCAGGACAAGGACGCCCTCCGGAAGGCCGTTGCGAAGATCATGAAGAAGTAGGAGAACAACGCCATGTACCTGAACATCTACATCCCCGACCAGACCACCCCGCGTTTCACCATCAAGGACCCGCCGGCGATCCCGCGCATGGGCGAGTCGATGATGTTCGACGACGTGGATGGCGACCCGAGCAAGAGCACCCGTCTCGAGGTCAAGGGCGTGGTCTGGCACGTCGAGTCGCCCACCGGCTTCAAGTCGGTCAGCCTCTTCTTGGCGCCGTGAGCCTCTACCGCTTCGCGCTGTCCTGCACGGCCTGCCAGGACATGTTCGTCTTCGAGGACCAGTGGTACACCGAGCGGGAGACCGACGAGTTCCACCGGCCCGACGAGATCTTGGCCAAGACCAGGAACACCCCCGGCCCCCAGCGTGACGGCCTCGCGGCCTTCTTGGGGGAGCACTCGCACGGCACTTCGACCATCGAGCCGTG
>JAKPDW010000024.1 GCA_029552245.1 Deltaproteobacteria bacterium | reverse complement strand
AGGCTCGTATCTGTGACGGTCCCGTTGGTCTGCGAGTATGCTGACACTGAGCCGAAGAGCGCGAGCGCGAGGTTCTCTGGATCGAACTCGTCGAGCGTGAGCCCGATCTCCATCGTCGTTTTCGTGACGATGGAGATCAGCGCCCCGCGGGCGCCTTCCATGCTGGACTGCTTCTCCAGCGTTTCGACGCTGGGAGTCAGCTCGAACCGGGTCACGTTGCCGAGATGACGCCATAGCCCGAGGGCGCCGTGCGTCATGCGGTTGATCCAGAGTTCGCCAGCGCCGAGATAGAGGTTGTTCGCGTCAGGGGTGGCCATCGTCAGCTCTCCTTGCTATTCACGTGAACGTGATCGGCCGCGCCGATCTCGATCAGGTGCTGTCCGGTCGCGTCGTCGACGTCGAGGGTCGTCCCGACCGGAACTGGCTTCCCCTCGTGGGTGTGGGTTTCCGTTTTGATCCTGATCTTCATGCCTTCGCCTCCTGGTCCTGCGTCTTGGTTGTGTATCTGACAGTGAAGTTGACGGTTGCCAGGGCTTGCGTCCCGTCTGCCGTCTCCTCCCCGCTCCAGTCGGTTCCGTTCTCCTCAGTGTGGATCGCAAGCCCGCCCAGGCGTGGGTTCGCCAGGATGGCCTTCGTCACCCACACCAGCAGGGCGTCCAGGGCATCCTCGATGGTCTGCCCGGCCGTTGCCGTGGCCCTGCAATCCACCGCCACCTTTAGGTCCCGCACCACCACAGGGCAGCGCAGGCTGTCTGGGTTGGCCAGTTCCACATCCTCCCCGGTTGGACGGATCAGGACATGGGGTAGGTCCACGGCCTCCAGGTTCCCCAGGCGCAGAATGTCCACCGTGAGGCCCGCAGGTTTCCCTGTGGCCTCCAGCAGGCCCTTCAGGTGGTCGAGGATCTGGGAACGGATGGAGGCCATGGTCACACCTTGCAGAGGATCTTGGTGACGCGCCCGTCGTCCAGGCGCAGGCGGTCGTGGACCTTGTAGGTCTCACCGTCCACCGTCCAGGTGTCGCCGACCTTGAGAGTCGGAAAGGCGCTGGTCTTGCACAGCACAGACACCATCTTGC
>JAKPDW010000011.1 GCA_029552245.1 Deltaproteobacteria bacterium | reverse complement strand
GGGCTGATGCCGGCGATCTTCCGCAGCTCGGCGCGGAAGGCGTGGAGGACGGGCTCGGTCAGGTGGGTCATGCAACGAGAGCGACTTGAGTGCGTAGGCGGGAGCGAACCACGGAGAGCTGCTGCTGGATGTCGAGCATCCGGCGAAGCTGCTCGTCCGTGACTGTATCACCAGCCGGCACCGTCCCGCTCGTGCGTACTTCAGGCCATCGAGACTTCACCTCTTCCACGTCGACTCGCGTGTGTGACGCGTCGACGTGAAGGAAGTCGAGAGGAGGGATCGGCACGAAGACGTGGTCATGGGCGCACACGACCTCGAGGTACTTCGTGACCTCGTTCGACCACGGCACGTCTTCTCGGATCCGCTTCGAGATGTCGACCGCGACCGCGGCGTCGGCGGCGCTCGGAACCTGCAAGACCGAGAAGTCGGGGAAGACGTTGTTGAAGGCCATCGCGCACCAGCCGAAGACCTCCCAGGACGTCCAGAAGGAGTCGACGAGGTGCAGGGTCTTGCACGCCATCATCTTCGCGAAGTTCAGGTCGCTCACCTGCCCGAGCTCCTGCTCGGCGCGGAAGCGAACCGTCTCCGGTTCCCAGGAGAGCCACTCCGCCCCGTACTTCTGGAGGAGGGCCAGGTCGAGTACGATGGGGTGGGCGTCCGGATGGGAGAAGAGCGTCTTGGACGTGACCTTCGAGGCGATCGGCGGCGATGGGGTCGCGACGAGCGTCTCCTTCTCCTGGTCTGTCTCGAGCTCCTCGGTCGCGTCCTCGCCCTGACGGTCGGCGCTCTTCTGCACCGCCTCGAGAACCCTCCGAAGCTCCTGCTCGTAGCTCGGGCCCACGTCAGACCACCGGATCGCTCGAGTTCATCGACTTGGCGAGGTTCGCCAAGATCTTCCTCTGAGCGACGGGCAGCGACTTGTAGATGCCCACCGGGTCGGTCTTGAACTCCTTGGCCATCTCGAGGTCGAACGTGCCCTTCACGAGATGGATGCGGTTCTTGGCCAGGAACTCGAGGTCGTCGGCCGTGACCGTCTGGTTGCCCAGCGTCTCGCTGAAGGCCGCGGTCTTCTCGACACCGTACATGGAGAAGAAGGGGTCCGGGACGTACTTGGTCTCGTAGTAGAACGCGAGGCCGGTCTGCTGGTCGAGCTGGCTGAGGGTCTCCGCCAGGATCTCGGGCGACATCACGTGCCCCATGGCCGCGACCTTCACGCCGTTGTCCGCGCCTTCCCGCACCTCGAGCACGAGGCGTTCGAGGTCGTTCAGGGCGCCGATAGCGCCGGCGTCGGACAGGAGAGCGCGACGAGCCGCGAAGGCGAACTTCAGCTCTTCGACGGGCGCCAAGGTCTCGGCACCGTACTTCCTCGCGGTGGCACTCACGGGGATCCCGAGCTCGTTCGCCCGCTTCACCATGTTGACCGCGTACGCGCGTCGGTCCTCGATCGAGAAGTGGTCCTTCCACTCGTCGAAGTAGGCCGAGGCCGCCTTCACCTGCTCGTAGGAGTCGAGCGGGTACTGCCCCGGGAGAGCCGTGACGCTCGCCTTCTTCTCCTGCATCTTGGTGGGCGGCTCTTGCGCGGTCACGTCCACGTGCGGCTTCATGAGCTTCATCTGCGGGAGCTTCTTGACGTTCTCCCCGTGCACGTAGTCGTGACAGGCCGGGCCCTCCTCGGGCTCGTACACGCCCTCGGCCTTCGGGTGCCCGTCGTGCACCAGGTGACCCATGCCGCCCATCTTGCGGATGACCGCCTTCGGGGCAGCGGCGGGACGGGTCGGACCTGCCGCGGGGGCGAGGCTGGTGTTGCTGATCTCGGCGAACTTGATCATCTGGAGCTCCTCACGTGGCCAACGCCTGCTGACCGGTCGGCAACATGCCCGTCGACTTGACCTGCTTCAAGCGCCCTGCGACGTCCTTCGCGGTGTCGACGACGGACGACGCCGTCTGGTACTTGCCGAAGAGGTCCATGGCCGTGCCGATCGGGTTCGCCTTCATGGCCCCTCCGAGACGTCCCGCGGCTCCCACGGCAGCTCGCCCGAGACCGGCCAGGAGCGCCCCGAACGCGACCTTCTCGAGCATCTCGTTCTTGGGGAGGTCGTACCAGTCGCACGCGACCAGAAGGTTCGCGGCAGCCGTCTTCTGCGCCTCGGCCGGGAGCTTGTGCCCCTCCCGCAGGAAGTACTCGACCGCGAGCGCGGTGTTGCCGGCGTCGATGCAGGCGTACTTCCGCAGGACCACGTCCCCGCTCTTCATCACGAGCGCGAAGGCGTCATCCGGAAGAGCCTCACGATCGGCATCCGTAACGCGGTGAGCGCTCTTGATGAACGCCGGAACGTCCGCGAGGGTGGGGAAGATGCCCTTCAGCACCTCGCCCCTCGCATCGTCGTAGTGGTCGAGAACGAGTCCGCTGAGCTTCTCCATGGTGGTCTCCTGAAGGGTAGTAGCTCGACCTGGTGATCCGCAAGGCTACCGACGCAAGGTTACCGAGCCTGCGGGGATAAGGGAACCGAAGAGCCGGACAACCTCGCCTCTTCAGAAGGAGAACTAGATGAGCAACCAACCGCCGGAGTGCTTCGGCAAGCAGTGGGATTCGGCCGCGAAGGAATGCAGCGGAGGCTACGATCCGGGGTACGTCTCACCGAGTGGAGGGCACACGCGGCTTCGGTGCGACTTCTACGAGTCGTGCCGTGTGCGCGTGCAGCTCGCGAAGTCGAACCAGGGAGCGAACAACCTGGTCCCGCCTTCTGCGCTGCTGGCGCGTCAGCAGCAGCAGCAACAGCAGAACCCCTGGCCGTGGATGCCCCCGGTGCAGCAGCCGCAGCTCCGCGCCCCGCAGCAGGGGCAAGCGGCTACGACGGCTGCCGCCCCGGCCGCGATGCCGCAGATGGATCAGATGCAGATGATGCAGATGATGATGATGCTGTACGGCGGTGGCATGATGCCCGGCCACATGCCGCCGCCGATGCCCATCTACCCGGGCAACTTCCCCATCCACGGGAACATCGATCCCATCAAGATGATGGCCATGAACTACGGGATGCCCGCGTACCTGAGCGTCCCGGAGCCGACCGGCGGAACGTTCTGGGGCACGATGGGACGGGAGGTTCTTCGTGGGATGGGCAAGGCGCTCGGCCACTCGATCGCCCACTTCTTCGACAACCACGCGTTCCGAGGTCGCTGATGATCGTGCCTGAACGGAGGAAGGCCGACAGGGCCTACCTCGACAGCAACCTGTGGATCCCCAAGGGCGCCATCAACGTCGAGGGCGTCAAGCGGGCCCTGACCTTCACGTACTTCGAGGGTCAGGGCCGGACCGAGAAGTACCTGTACATGTACCGCGAGACGAAGAACCACCTTCAGGTTCCCAGGGAGTTCTGGAACCCGAACGACTTCGGCTTCGAGGTCGTGGACTGCC
>JAKPDW010000083.1 GCA_029552245.1 Deltaproteobacteria bacterium | reverse complement strand
GTACCGGGGTAAACCGGATAACACGCCGGATGATGCCATTGCCCTCCTCCTCATTGCGGGCATCGTCATCACGGGATTCTTCATCGAGGCCTTGCGCATCACCGTCACGTGGAGACAGACCCCCTGGGAGGTCTGGTCGTTCGTAGGATGGACGCTCGCCTCTGCGATGAACGGCATCTCCGAGCCCACGGCACGGGCGCTCCACAAGGGGCTCTGGTGGGTCCATACCTTTCTCGCCCTGGGATTTATCGCCTATATTCCCTTCTCCCGACTTCTCCACATCGTTACCACGCCGGCCAACTACTACATGGCTACCCTGCGTCCCACGGGCACCATCGAGCCCATTCGGGACTTCGAGAACGCTGAATCCTTCGGGGTGGGGACCATCGAGGAATTTACATGGAAGCAGCTCTTCGACGGGGATGCCTGCACGCGTTGCGGGCGCTGTCAGGACGGGTGCCCAGCCTATCTCACGGGTAAGCCCCTTTCTCCCAAGAAGCTCACCCAGGACTTGAAGACCTACTGGGTGGAGAAGGCCCCCGCGGCGATCGCCAAAAAGAAAGAAGAACTCCGGGCGAAGATAGCCGCCGGAGAAGAGGTGGAAAAGTGCACCAAAGTCCTGGCCTGCCTCGATAAGGTGGACCAGGCGATAGATAAATACCTGCCTTCCCGTCCGGAGGCGGGGGAAAAGGCGCTCGTCGGTGAGGTCATCGGCCTCGACGAGCTATGGGCCTGCACCAACTGCATGTACTGCATGGAGAATTGCTCCGCTGCCATCGAACACGTACCCAAGATCATCGGCATGCGCCAGTACAAGGTGCTCATGGAAGCCGACTTTGCCCCCGAGCTTCAGCTCACCTACCGGAATATGGAGAACAACTCCAACCCCTGGGGTGTGGGCTCCCACTTAAGGGGTGAGTGGGCGAAGGATTTGGGTATCAAGACCCTGGCGGAAGACTCCAATGTGGAGTACCTCTTCTACGTGGGCTGCGCGGGCTCGTTCGACGATCGGGGCAAGAAGGTATCTGTAGCCTTTGCCAAGATCCTGCAGGCCGCAGGCGTAAGCTTCGGTATCCTGGGGGCCGAGGAAGGTTGCTGTGGCGATTCGGCCATGAGGGGTGGAAACGAGTATCTCTACCAGACCCTGGCCCAGACCAACATTGAGGTCATGAAGGGCTACGGGGTGAAGAAGATCATCACCACCTGCCCGCACGGTTACAACGCCCTGAAGAAGGATTATCCCCATTTCGGCGGGGATTTCGAGGTCTACCACCACACGGAATTCATCGCGAAACTCATCGC
>JAKPDW010000036.1 GCA_029552245.1 Deltaproteobacteria bacterium | reverse complement strand
TTGCCGAAGATCCGGCAGCGCAGCGAGATCGAGGACTGCGGCCAGGATGGCGTGTGCGCCCTTTCTCCGGGATGCAATCGGCATTGGGAGGAGCGGAACCGCGAGTTGGTGCGCGAGCGCGACGAGACATGGGCTTTCCTGCGTCGAACTGCAATGACGGGAGGATCGATCGTCTCGTCTGCCGCCATGACGGCGCAGCAGATCGCCATCGCGCGGGCGACCGATCGCATGCTCGTCGCGCCAGATGGCTACGGGTTCGTCTACGTGCCTGGCCCGAGATTCTGTGCGTGCGGTCGCATCGAGTCGGACTGCGACCAGTCACGCGCGTCGTGCTCCAAAGCCGACCCCGCGAGCGAAGACGAAGAATCGGACATCGTCGTCGCCGGGAGACAAGTGCCCTTCGTGCAGGTCGGGATGATCGTGCATCCAGACGACTGCCTGAACTGCGAACGCGACGGCAATCCCCTGTGGTGCTCGGCGCTGGTCTGCGACATCCGCGACGATGACGAGACCGCGAGAGCGAGATTCGGAATGATGGCGACGCTGCTCTTTCGCAACGGCGAACGCCGCGAGGAGCCGTGTAACGAGTTGCGGCGGCGCTGGCGCCTGGCTCGCGATTTCGATCAGGCCAGAGTCTACACCGGTCGATGGGGAGCCATCCCGCGGGGGTCGGTCTGGCCCGTGGCGGAAGTCTGCGAGGAAGCATGAGTTCGTGCAGAGCGACGAATGCGAACCAGCTCATCACGGGACAGCAGGGGATGAGCGTCGAGGTGTACTACCGGCTCCTGGAGGTCTTTCCGGCCTTGCGGGCGGTGCCCGTGCCGCCGATGACCAAGGTCCGTCGGGGGCGCGGGTCGCCGGGCCCGCACAAGCCGCACGAGTACCCGCAGGGCGTTCAGCAGAGCCCTCCGATTCGCGGACGGCTGAAGCCGAAGTTCTGACTCCCCGTGGAAGAGCGGCGCCCCTGTGGTGCTGTTCTTCTAGCCCCTGCATCAAGAACGGGTCGGTGATGGGGATAAGAATCATGGAGGTGACGTGTGCCTAAGAAGAAGAAGAAGCTGTCGAAGCTTGATCGTCTAGCCATCGGGAGTGTTCTCGCTCCTTTGCTGCGGAACGCTCAAGTGCCGGGCCGTGTGAAGGTACTAGATGCGCACGGGAAGGTGACCAAGGAGCTAGATGGCAACGAACTGGTGAAGCGCCTGTTGAAGCGGGCGGATATCGAGTTCGGTGTGCAACCAGTAGCTACCGTTTGTCCGACGTGTCGGAAGAAGAAGGACAAGGATGCGATCCTCTGTCGAGACTGTCGAAGCGCGTTGCGTGCAAAGCCCGAGAGTCTTCGCTGCCCTAAGTGCGGCGGCGGAAAAGCCGTGCAAGCGGTTACGTGCTGGGACTGTTGGCACGCCGCAACGGTCAAGCCCGCTCGAACGCTCTGTCCTACCTGCGGCGGTGCTAAGGCGGCGGCGGCCAAGGTTTGTTTGAACTGTCGCTACCCAAACAAGGCCGGTCCAGAAGTTCTACGTTGTGCGTGCGGACGTGCGAAGTTCGGCAAGTCAAAAGTCTGCAAGGTCTGCTGGGAAGAAAAGAAAGCAGCGAGGCTTTCTCGTTGTCCGGGGTGTGGCAGTACGCGCTCTGGTCGAAAAGGTCGCTGTAAGCCCTGCCGGCTAAAGGAGGCGGGTAAGGCTGAGGTATGTGCTTGTGGCAACAAGAAGTGGAGGTACTCCGAGCGTTGCGTCAAGTGCGCTGGTCCTATCCGTGCGGCTGTTCGTGAAGCACGCCGTGCCGCACGAAGGAACGGGGGAGGTACAGCGCCCACACGGCCCTGACCTCGTTGTACCTCCCTGTTGGGCCTCTGGGAGGAAGAGCGGGTGGTACAGGGACTTCGGGGCAGAAGGGAGGCAGAAGGAGGAACAAGAGACATGGGTGCTACAACAGGCGCCTCAACAAGGAGATGACCATCATGCAGACCACGCACGACGTTCCCCATCAGCACGACCCGCATCCGGAGGACGAGCAGTACGAGAGCTTCCGGAAGTCCGTCACGGCACGGTTCAACGAGGCCGCGAAGAACCCGCTCTTCCTGACCTCCGTCTCTTGGTACTCGTCGAGCAGCCCGGAGCTCTTCACGCTCTTCCTGGACAACATCCCGGGACAGCGGCGGCAGCACTACAACTGCCGTGCGTGCCAGCACTTCATCAACCGCTTCGGCGGCCTCGTGACCATCGACGAGAACGGCAACGCCACGTCGGCGGTCTGGGACCTCCAGGATACGCCGCTGTTCTTCCACGAGTCCGTCGGGGAGATGCTGCGCGTCATCAACCGCTCGAAGGTGACCGGCGTCTTCATCTCGGGTGAGGCGACGCTCGGGCACCCCCACACCCCGAGCCCGAAGGGCGACTGGTTCCACTTCAACGGCGCCATCCCGACCGAGCGGCTGCACCGCAGCAAGGTCCTCACGCCCTTCCAGGCCATGGCCGAGAAGGTCCAGGATCACCACAACGTCGCCCGCGCGTTGTCCGAGTACTCGCTCGCGACGGTCGACCAGGCGCTCAAGCTCCTCCGCTCCGAGCAGCTCTACCGCGCCGAGAAGGTCATCGGCCCGGCGGAGTGGCTGGCGAAGTTGCACGAGGCCCGGGCCAACGTGGTCATGCGTCGGGGCAACGACGCGCAGGACAACCTCATCTGGCGTGCGGTCGCGGATGCCCCGGCGGGCTTCTGCCACCCGCGCTCCAGCATGATCGGGACCCTGCTCGACGACATCGCGGCCGGGCTCCCGTTCGCGGACGTCTCGCGGAAGTTCGCGGAGAAGATGCACCCGCTCCAGTACCAGCGCCCCCAGGCCGCGCCGGCGGCGGGGAACATCAAGCAGGCCGAGGAGCTCTTCGAGAAGCTCGGTCTCGCGCGGGCGCTCCCGCGTCGGTTCGCCCGACTCGAGGAGATCGAGACCATCTGGAAGCCGCAGCCGCCCCGCATGGTCCCGCGCCGTGCGGGCGTGTTCGGGAACGTGAAGGCCAAGGGCGAGGTCGAGAAGAAGTCCTCGAGCATGGCCACGCCCCGCATCACGATGACGTGGGAGAAGTTCCAGCGGACCGTGCTCCCGACGGCCGAGACGATCGAGTTCTACACGGACCCGCGCGTCGGCAACTTCTCGGCGTTCCTGACGGCCGTGAACCCGGATGCTCCGCCCATCCTCCAGTGGGACCGGGAGGAGAAGCGCAACCCGTTCTCCTGGTACTTCTGGCACGGGGGGTCATCGCCTCGGACCTGGGGGCTCTACGAGAGCTCGTGGGTGAACGTGACCGGCGTCGCGCTCAAGCCGAACATGTGGGGCGACCAGCCGCTCGTTCACCAGGGCGAGGGCGTGCTCTTCGTGCTGGCTGGCGCGGTCGACCAGCGGAGCCCGAGCCTGTGCCTCTTCCCGGAGATCCTCCGGTCGGAGCTGCACGGGGTTCGGGCCGTCATCGAGGCGTACTCGAAGGACAAGCGCGCGGAGGAGCGCATGACGGCCACGGTCTGCGGGGTCATGCTCAAGAAGGGCCGGCCGAGCCCGGGAGACCGGTGGCACTTCGTGTTCCGGGTGAACGGCGAGCAGGAGTACCTGCTAGACCGCTGGGACTGAGCAGACGGAAGAACGGCCACTCCTACTCGGGGTGGCCGTTCTTCTTAGCCCTGTCTCACCCCCACCAGGGGGTTGAGACGGGCGCTGTACCGCCCTTCTGCCTCCCTCTCGGCTCGATCCTGGAATGCCTTGTTCTATAGGACTTCGTCTTCAGGAGAGGCGAAAAGGACACCTGTATGTAGTGGAGGAACTTCGTTCCTCCAGTGCATACAGGCCGGGCCGCGCGAGGTGTTTCCATCCCTCTATGATCTACAGAGGCAGAAGTACGAAGTACTTCGGCCTCTGGTGCTTGGCTCAGTTCGGGACGCCGACCTCGGGGTACGGGTTGTCGTCCAGGACGCCGTCCTCGAAGTCGTCCGGCACCGAGGCCGACTCCTCGTACTTCAGCTTCGCGATGTTGATGACCCAGAGGATCGAGTTCCCGTCGACCTTGCCGGGCGTCCACTTCTTCGTGTGGCGCTTCCCGTACGGCTGGCCGTAGTCCTCGGTGACCATCGTGCCGTCCTCGTCGATCGAGCGGACGACGTACATGTGCCCGCCGTACTGGTTGTTGTTCATGACCAGGTCGCCGGGCTCGGGGCGCTCCGTGATGGGCCGCAGGGCCTCGTGGGCGTGTGAGCCCAGCGCGGGGTTGGCGCCGGCCAGCCACGGGTGCTGCCCTCCGTCGTCCGTGCGGTTCACGAGCTTCTCGTCGCGGACGCCGAGCTTGCGGAGCAGCCAGTGCAGGAGGTCCCCGCACGAGCTGTAGCTGCCTCGCATCTTCTTCGCCCACTCGAGGCCCGCCTTCAGGGCGACTTCGTACTGCTTGCGTCGTCCTTCCGTGACCTCCTCGTGGCGCGGGTCGTCGAGGTTCGCACCTGCGCCGTCGTTCGTGGCCCAGGCCGCGTTCGCGACCGCGGCCTTGCGCAGCACCTCCTCGTTGATGGTTCCAACCGGTTCGTCTTCTCGGCGTAGCCAGACTCGCTTCATGGAGAAGATCGTGTACCCTTACGCGGTGTTGGTCGAGTTCTTCTTCCGGTGACCCATGCGGAAACCACGCGCTCAACGCCTCTGGGAACTCCTTTCGGGAAGCAGGCTGCGAGCGCTGCGTGAGCGTCTTCGGGACGACGTGAAGAACCGACACTTGATGGCCGCGGAGCTGCGGCGCGTCGTGATCGCCAGGGAGGAGCCGAGGGTGCTTCGGGCCCGAGCCGTGGCGCTTCTGCTTCTCGCCGTTCCCGTGGTACTTCTGGTCTGGAGGTACGCATGAACCCCGTCACCCACGCTGCATTCCGCGACGAGCTCGAGAAGCTCGCAAGTGCCAACCCCGCCCTGATGATCGACGTCGAGGCCGCGCTCGGCAAGGAGGCCGGCTTCCTGTCCAGCATCTTCGGCGGCAAGGACTCGAGTGACGTGCCCGCCGGCGCGTTCGAGCAGGCCAAGCGGAACAGCGCCGCGCACGCCGCCCAGCAGGCCACGACCCGGAGCATGGGCGGTGCGGCCGTGGACCCGTTCGTGAAGATGCGGGCCGGCGCCGCCAAGACCCAGGTCATCCCGAAGAAGATCCCGAAGTTCGCCGAGGCCCTGACGCCCGAGCAACTCGCGAAGCTGGCGGCCACGCTCGTGAACCCCGCGATGGCCCGGATGTTCCACGGTGCCCCGGCGGCCCTGAACCCGAAGGGCATCGCCCAGAGCGTCACGAGCGGTGGCGCTGCCCGTGCGGCCCAGGGAGCCACGCAGGCCGCGTTCGCGGCCCCGAAGCCTGCCATGCCTCCGCCGAACCTGGCCGCGGCCCGTGCGAAGAGCCAGGCCCCCGGTGGCCTCTTCGCGGCAGGCCCTCGTCCGGCAGCCGCGGCCGGCGCGGCGCCCTACGGCAAGGCCCCCGGCACCGACGCGATGGCGAACTCTCCCTTCGCCGGGGTCTGAGCCATGCCGAAGTGGATGCACGATCGGGCCGAGCACATCTTGGCCAAGAACCCCTCGATGCCGAAGTCCGAGGCGTTCGCGCTCGCGACCCAGCAGATGCACTCGCTCGGGAAGTCGCCGAAGGGCTACGGAACGGCTGAGGGGCGTGCAGCCGCGAAGGCGAAGTTCGACACCCCGAAGGACGACCGGAAGACCGCGAACCCGGGCCACCTCGAGAGCCCCAAGATGGCCTCGGGTCTGACGGTCGAGTACGACGGCGACGGGAAGCTCATCAACCGGACGACCCGCGAGGAAGAGCTGGCCAAGTACCTGGCTGGCTCTTTCGGCTTTCCCAAGAAGGCCGATGCGGACGAGAAGTTCAAGCTCCAGGGCCACACGACCTTCCAGGGGCTGCGCATCGCGATCGAGAACCGGAAGGGCTCCGTGCGTTCGGGCGTCGACCGCGACGGGAAGCCGTGGCGCACGGAGATGAAGCACCCGTACGGCTACATCAAGGGCACGAAGGGCGCGGACGGTGAGGAGATCGACGTGTACGTGGGGCCCGACAAGAAGGCCCCCGAGGCGCACGTGGTCCATCAGCACAAGAGCAACGGCAAGGGCTACGACGAGGACAAGGTCATGCTCGGGTTCCCGAGCCTCGAGGCAGCCCGGAAGGCGTACTTGGCCCACTACAACAGCCCCAAGTTCCTCGGCCCCATCTCCTCGATGCCCATCGAGGTCTTGAAGAAGATCATGCACAAGGGCGAGAAGCTCGTGCCTCCGAAGAGCGAACACCTCGACAAGGTCGCGAGCGCGTTCTTCGACGAGCTCATGAAACTCGCGGCGGACCTGTGGGACACGGCCACGGGCGGGCACAGCGCCGCGACCCTCCAGGCTCTGGCGGCGAAGAACCAGCAGCCGAACTTCAACGCGCTTCGGCAGCAGTGGGACCAGAACGCCCAGCACACGATGCAGCGCACGGACGTCGTGGGGCAGCAGGTGCCGGCCATCCGGGAGAACCTCGGGAAGAGCGATCGGCAGCTCGAGGCCGAGTGGGCCCAGCGGCACGTGGCGCAGAAAGAGCAGGCAGCCGCAGCCGCGAACGCGGCCATGCCCGCCACCGGAGCGCACTCGCCAGCGGCCATGCGGGCTCAGGCCCCGGCACCCCCGGCGGCTCTCCAGCACGCCCCGACCTCCGTGGCCCTTCCGCCCATGCACCCTCGAGCGGCTGGCGTGGGCCCGGGCGGTGGTGGCGCCCCGGCTCTCCCGCAGGCTGCTCGTGCGGCTCAGGGCGCCATGGCGGCCACCGTGAAGGGCCCCATCATCCCCCGACTCCCGCGGCCCGCCCCGCAGGCCATGGCCCTGCCGGCCTTCCACCCGAAGATGAAGCTCGGGGCCATCAAGGAAGCCATCACGCGGTCCGTCCGGGAGTACCAGCGTGGCACGCCCGAGCAGCAGGCCGAGATCGCTCGAGCGTCTGGTCAGCTCGGCCTGAAGCCCCGGTACGTCGGGGACATCTCGGAGGGCGGGCTCGAGGCGGGCGTCGACAAGATGATCGGCGCGGCGCCCGGTGGGGCTCCGGCGGCCATGCCGTCCCTCCAGGAGCGGCTCCAGGGGTACAAGGCCCAGAAGGCCGGTCTGGGGCTCGAGGGCCGGGCTCCGGCCCCCGGGGTCATCCAGAGCCCGCAGGGACGAGGCATCCTGGGCGTCCAGGCGCCTGCCTCGGCGCCGGCGGCCGTGCCGGGCGTCAACGAGTCCGGGGTGCTGGTCCGGAAGCTCTACAAGCCCGACTCCCCGCTCCACCGGGGCGAGTTCACGCCGCAGGTCCTCCAGCAGAAGCAGGAGTTCACGGATCGGGCCCGCACTCTCTCGCCGGAGGCCCGCTCGATGGTGCCGGCCATGTACGGCCACCAGGTCCTCAACGCCGACAAGGGCCCCGAGCTCCAGCGAGCCGTGAGCTTCCACGAGCACGTGCCGCAGATGACCGACGTGCACGGCATGAACCCCCAGCAGGTCGCGGCCATGAAGGAGCACGCCCAGCGCACGCTCCTGAAGCCGATGGAGCAGCAGGGGATGCACATGCGCGACCTCATCAGCCGGAAGGGCGACGTGAACCCGGGCAACCTGGTCATGACGCCTCAGGGCCCGAAGGCGATCGACTTCATGCCGGGCGACTTCCGCGCCGGCGCGGGCAAGAGCCCGATGGTCAGCTCGATGGAGAAGTACGTGCCCTCGAGCGAGCAGAGCGTCTTCCATGAGAAGGGCCAGCTCGGTCAGCTTCGTCGGGAGGTCTTCAACCCGCAGCTCCGCGTGCAGCCCGGCGGCGCTCTCCAGGGAGCTCTGCCCTCGAGCCCCTTGAACAAGATGCTGCATCCCAACGCGACCTTCGTGCCCGAGGCGGCTCGTGCGGCTCAGGGTGCGATGGGCAAGGTGCTCGGCAAGAAGCCCGCGGTCGGTGCGATCGGGAAGGTGCTGGCCCACGCATGAGCGTCGACTTCCAGGTAGTGTTCCCACAGAACCTCGTCCCGCTCTCGAGCGTGTCGTACATGGCCGGCATCCAGCCGCGTACACTCGACGTCATCGGGGAGGACTTCACGGCCATCGACGAGGTGCGGGTGAACGACAAGCCGTCGCCGTCGATCGTCATCCTGTCCCCGCAGCGGATGATCGTGCAGGTGCCGGACAACGTGCTCGACCGCGTGACGAGCGTGACGGTCATCTCGAACCGGCTGACCATCGCGGACAAGAACCTCCTGCGCTTCCGGCTCGGCCGCACGACCACGAAGGTCTCGGGCATCCTGCGGCTCTGCCAGCTCTTCGTGAAGGTCCTGTTCACCACGAAGGGCTCGGACATCTGGATGCCGCGCATGGGCGGCTCGGGGCTGAAGAACCTCGGCCGCTCGTTCTCGAGCCAGGCGGGCCAGAGCGTGGTCTCGGACTTCGTGATCTCCGTCGACACGACCGTGAAGCAGATCATCGCCACGCAGTCGAAGGACGCGACCATCCCTCCCGACGAGAAGCTCATGCGGGCCACGTTGAAGAGCGTGAACTTCAACCGCAACGAGGGCGCCCTCATCCCGACCATCGAGCTGCTCAACCAGACCGGGCAGCCTGCGCTCACGAGCTTGTTCTTGTAGACTGGTCGGCATGGCCGACGACACGAACACGCCGGAGCCGGTTCTCGAGATCAAGGTCACGCGGGTGGGCGATGCCTTCATGACCCACGTGCGGGTCAACGGGCAGCCCGTCGGCCTCCTCCAGTCCCTGACCTTCGAGGTCGAGGCCGACAGGCCCGCACCATCCGCCCAGGCCCGTCTTGTGGTGCTGGGCGATCGGAAGGAGAACGAGCAGCTCCTGCGCTCGATCCCCTGGCTGGACCTCGAGGTCGAGCACATGGCCGTGCTGCCGGAGCCCGAGTAGCATCGAGGGATGTCGACCCTCCTGCCTCCGGACCCGAACAAGCCCGTCCGCTCAGCGTTCTGGTACTGCGCGAACGGCAACCTCTACGTGCTGGGCGTCTGCGGCGTCCTGCTCACCCTGAACCTCTACCTCCGCCCGCTCACGGAGTACCGCGAGGCCAGCTCAGCCGCGATCGGCTTCCTGGGCCTCTTCGTGAACTTCTGGTGGTTCGCCAAGAAGGGCATGGACCAGCGAGGCTGAGCCCTCCAGCGTAAGTTGTTGACACACGCCCGTGTTACAGTACAACACGGGCATGTCGAACGAATGGACGTCCGTCGCGGGCACCGTCGAGCAGCACGACGGTGTCCTGGTGATTCGCCGGCGTGACGGCGAGCTGCTGATGGGTGATGCGCTCCTGAACTCCGCCTGGGCGGGGCAGACCGTGCGCATCACGATCGAGGTCGGGGCCACGCAGCCGGGCACGGAGCTGCGGTCGGTCGACACCGCGACCCCAACGGCCATGCACCTCCTGACCGAGGCCCTGATGCTCCTGCGTGCCGTGAAGCCGGAGCTCCGGGACGGGATGGCCGTGCACATGCCCCACGACAGCGAGGTGCAGGTCCGGCCCATCGACTACGTGGCCCTGGGGGCCCTGTCCCAGCGGGACTGGCAGCTCGCGAGCGCGGTCGCGAACGAGGTCACGCGCCGCCTCGAGGAGAAGCTCGGCAAGAAGAACTCTGCTTCGCGGAAGAAGACGGGCGGGGGCAAGCACCCTCGGAGGTCGCGATGAACGAAGACGACAGCAAGAAGGAGGTCTTGTCCCGGTGGTCCCACGAGGTGGGTCCGCTGAGGGTCACGAGCCTCGACAACGCCCCGCACGCCTGCAAGGTCCACCTCCACGACCGGGAGGAGATCATGAACCTCACGGAGCTCGAGGCCCTGCTCGTGGCGGTCCGACGGGAGATCCGAACGGCATGAGCACCTGGAGCACGTTCGAGTTCAAGCTCTTCACGAAGAAGCGCCTCACGCAGGAGCAGGTCGAGAAGATCCTCGACATCGCGGGTTCGGGGCTCGACGGCTACGTTCTGCACGAGCAGCCCATGGAGGTCCGTCGCGTGCTGGAGCGCGAGCCTCCGGCGCCGGCGGACGCGGTGACCGAGGAGCCGCCCGCTGCCTACTCGGGACCGCTCGTGGTCACGGACGCGCTGCTCGAGTCGTCCTCCGCCGAGCAGGTCGCCGAGATCGTGCAGGGCCCGGAGGCGTGGAACCTCTTCCTGCTCATCGAAGAAGACCGGCAGCTCTTCCGGCTCTTCCCCCGCAACCCGAAGCTCTGGGAGAAGTTCAAGGGCATCCTCCAGGGCATCTTGCAGGTGGTTGGACCGGAGTACGTCAACAAGCCCATCAAGCCGGCGGTCGTGTACTCCGCCTGCGCGGAGATCGAGAGCAACATCAAGTCGCTCGCGAACACCGGCGCGTTCCCGGAGATCCGCGGCTGGGTGGACACCTTCCGGGTTCTCCCGGTCAAGCTCGCGGATCCCGACGAGCTCTCCCGCAACCCCTTCGCGCCGCGCCTCGTGCCGTACGACGCCGCGCCGCGCCTTCCGTCTCATCGAAAGGACTACTGACCATGGGCCAGAACGCAAGCAAGGCCGTCGGGGCGCAGGGCCGCATCGACGCACACATGATGGACCCGGACGCTCTCACGATCGTCCAGGACGACCCCAAGCATCCGCTCTACGACGGGCTCGGGAAGGACGGGCAGGGTATCCCGGAGGACATGATCCTCAACGTGATGGAGTACGGGATCATCCAGCCCATCACGGCCAGGAAGGCCGGCGAGAAGAACGGCAAGCCGATCATCGAGGTCATCGCGGGCCGTGACCGAGTTCGCGCTGCTCGTCTCGCGAACGCTCGGCTGAAGAAGACCGGCGGCGTACAGGTCCGCGTGCCCGTCATCTTGAAGCGAGGTGACGACAAGAAGCTCTTCGGCATGATGCTCTCGGAGAACATCCACCGGAAGGAGCTGAGCCCGCTCTACAAGGCGACGCAGATGCAGCGCTACCTGGACTTCGGCGCGACCGACCAGGAGGCCATGCGGGACCTTCGCATCAGCTCCGGCACGGTCCGCAACTACAAGGCGCTGCTCGAGCTGTCCACGCCGGTCAAGAAGGCCGTGGACAACTTCCAGATCTCCACCGAGGCCGCCATCGAGCTCGCGAAGGTCCCGCACGCGGACCAGCCGAAGGCCCTCGAGGAGATGGTGAAGAGCGGCGCCACGCACGGCATGAAGGGCAAGGAGGCCGCCCAGAACGCCGGCAAGGGCAAGCCCGCCAAGCCGAACACCACGGCCCGGATGCTCTCGAGGAAGAAGCTCGAGCTTCTCCAGAAGGCCCTCAAGGCGAAGGACAACGCGACCTGCACGACCGTCTCGAACGTGCTGGCCGTCGTGCTCGGCAACCTCGGCAAGCTGAAGGACCTCCCGGAGGTCGTCCAGCAGACCATCAAGGAGACCATCTCGTGAACGACAAGAGCAAGCTGATCGAGGCAGCGTTCAAGGCCGCCAAGGCCCTGGACGAGCTCAAGAACGACATGGACATCGCGACGGGGGATCGCGACGTCGCGCTCCGGGCCTTGAAGGAGGCCGCGGGCATCGGGCCCTTCGAGGACCCGAAGACGAAGGCGAAGTACCAGATCGTCCAGCGCGGGCAGTCCTTCTACTTCCGCGAGGCGAAGTAGCCATGCTGGACGCGTACATCGCCTTCCTGGAGCTGGTGGCCGCGTGCTTCAAGCTCGCGAGCTACGTGCTCCAGCAGGTCTCGAAAGCCCTGGAGGCGTTCAGTGGCTAAGACGGGACCGACGTGCCGGGAGATCTGCGAGGACTGCTTCAAGCGGCTCTCGCCGATCGAAGAGAGCACGGTGGGCGGGGTCCTCGACAAGCCGACGATCTGCGATCTCTGCATGGCCGTCGTGGCCCACAACACGATGCACCACGTCCATCAGGATGGCCTGGACACGCCTGCGTTGGTGGAGCTCGGCCGCAACCTCATGGGCCTTCTGCACAAGCAGGCCGGCTGGACGCGGGTCACGTTCGAGATCCTCCCGAACGGCGAGATCGGTTTCAAGGGCGAGAAGGTCACGGAGTAGGTCGTGCACGACAAGAAGGCGCGGCGTGTCGTGTTGCCGTACCCGAAGGACGAGAACGGGAAGCCCCTGTGCCGCTGGTGCAGGGGCCCCGTTCTTCCCCCTCGCCAGTCGTGGTGCTCCGACAAGTGCGTGGGCGACTACAAGGACCGGTACGATGCGGCTCATCAGCGTCGGCAGGTGAAGAAGCGCGACAAGGGCGTCTGCGCTTCCTGCGGGCTCGACACCACGGCGTTCCGTGAAGAGCTGAAGCGGGCGTACTTCGACGGCATGAAGGAGCGGGGTCTTCCTCAGCCGTTGCACGAGCACTACATCCACGTGTCCATCTTGGCCAAGACGCCGGCCTGCATGGC
>JAKPDW010000057.1 GCA_029552245.1 Deltaproteobacteria bacterium | reverse complement strand
CTTATCCGAGCCGGCGGACGCGCCCTGGAGCTCACCGGTGTGGGTGCCGGAGGGGCATACCATGACGGGAAGCTCGACCCCCTGTTCCTGGCCACTTCCTACCGTGGCTTCAAGGCATCGCTTGAAGGCAGCGTCACAGGCCTGGCCGAAGAACCGGCCGTGAACCTCAAGGCCGAGTACGGGGGCCGGCTCTCGGACCTCGCATCCCTGCTCGAGCTCAAGGGGGACTATTCCGGGAAGGTATCTGGGGACGCGACCCTCGAGGGCACCGCCCGCGATCCCCGGGCGCGCATGAGATGCAGGCTCGAGGATGGGGTCATAGAGGACGTCAAGGTGGAGAGCGCCGAACTCGAGGCCGAGCTCAAGGACAGGGTGGTGGAGCTCAAGGATTCCCTCGTGATGATCGCCTCGGGCAGGGCTGTTGCCGCCGGCACCCTCGACCTCCGCAGGGTCTTCCCCGACTGGATCGGCCGGGGCGGCCCGAACCTCGATGCCGCCTCCTACACCCTGAGCATGGTCGCAACGGACATCGACCCCTCGGCGGTCGTCTCATCCGCCCCGGCGCTCCCCAAGCGGGTCTCGGCGCAGGTCGAGGTGTCGGGCACCGGGGTTGTACCACCGCGGGTCAACGCGCGGTCGAGCTATGTGCTCAAGGTCTCGGGAACACCTGGAGAATGGCCGATCTCTCCGGGGGAGATCTCCATCCGGGGCGAGGCAGGGCTCGATTACCCGTCCCTTACCTATGCACTTACCGGCACCGGCACAGGCGGCATGGATGTCGACATCCGGGGCGGCCTCGACTTGGAATCGAGAACGGTCCAGGCGCAGGCCGGCCTTGATGTCCGGGAGATGCAGGCCGTCGCCCCTGCGCTCACGAAAGAGGCACGAGGCTCGGTCTTGGTGCGGGCGGAGATCTCCGGCACCCTGGAGCGGCCGGTGGTTTCGGGCACGGTCAGGGGTGGGGGCCTCGCCTGGCGCGAGTACCGGGTGGGGGACGTTCAAGCGAGCTTGAGGCTCGACGAGGCTGGCGTGCTCAGCCTCACGG
>JAKPDW010000026.1 GCA_029552245.1 Deltaproteobacteria bacterium | reverse complement strand
GTTGCGATGGGGGCTGGTGCCAACGTCGTCTCTGGCCGGTCCCTCGGGCTAGGCACGGTCGTCAACGGCGTGGCGAAGCTGGGGCCGACGTGGGTGGCGACGCACATTCTTATGGACCCGAAGGCTTCCGGCAAGCTGCTGGCGGCAATCGAACTGATGGCGAAGGCCGGGTCGAACCCGGCGCTCACCCAGCAGGTCCACTCGGAGATCGGGCAGGCGGTTCGGCTGGCGCTCACGAGTCAGGCGGTCAAGGAAGCCTACGCCGCTGGCGCCGAAGACATGGGACAGGACGCCGGTAGACACCCGAAGATTGCTACGCCATCCCCCAAGTAGAAAACGGTAAGCCCCCGGATCTACCGGGGGCTTCGTGTTTACCTTCGCGCCCGTGGTAAACTACGGGTGTGAACAACCGCGGGACCATCTTAGCGCATCCGGACCCCGCGGCGCGAGTTTTCATCTCCCGAGCGATACAGGGCGATACGTACCCCGCGGTCCCGGTTTCAGTGACGGGTTCAGAAGGCTGGCGAAATCCGAGCAACGAGCCGGTAGTCGATCCGGCGATGGCCCCCCGCGTCTCGGTCCTCCTGCGGTATCCCAACTAAGCCCGCCTTCACGCACTCACGGACGCGCACGGCCCAGCGCCGAATCCCCCGCAGTGGGGAAGGGGGCCCCTCTATTCTTCAACACGGCGGACCTGTCTCCCCGCCACCACGAGACGGTGGACGAAGGCGGGCATCCCGTGGTGGTTCGGCATCGGTATCCCTGCCATCCCGAACCAGAGGGTGCGGTAGTAGACCCTCTCGGGGTCATTGGAGTAGAAGAACCTCTTCGCGTCCCTCCGGTCCTCCGTCGTCTCCACGCAGCCCTTCCCCTCCACGTCCCTCGCCGCCTGGATCAGAAGCTCTCTGGCGAGCCTACCCCACGCTTGGGCGTCCGGGGGGAGCGTGCAGTTCGGGTCTGCGGCAACCACCTGCCCCGTTTGACATCCAGGCCCCAGACCGGCTTTGCCATCGCCAACTGGATCACGATGCCCGCCGTCGCCTCCAAGAGCTTCGCCTTGATACGGAACTCCGGTGTAAGGGTCGCAGGGCTCTTCGAGTCCTCCACCACCCTCTCCCCCGTCTCCACATCCACATAGGTCGCATCCGCTATGTAGGTGCAGACAAGGTGCCCGTTCACCACCAGCGGGAACTTCACTTGCCTCTGAAGTCCAGCGATCTTCCCCGCCTTCTGGAGCAACTCTAGCTGGTGCCATCTCGTCGCCTCCCACTTGGAGTCGAACCTGATCCCGTTGACCGTGGTCTTCTTCGCCCCGAACTTGTTACGTCTCACAGGCCGCGCTTGATGGCGGCGACCGCCTTGCCGTGGGTAATCAGGTGGTT